>JAABRL010000050.1 GCA_011390935.1 Gemmatimonas sp. | reverse complement strand
TGTTCCAGCAACAACTGGAGGCCATCGGCGACCCGACGGGCGACACGATCATGCGCGGATTTCCGTCGAACATGAAGGCGTACGGGGCCTCCGGTGCGCTGGTGAAGTCGCCGCACGCGCGCCCCGGCATCGGCGGGACGCTGGTCTACTTCACCGTGGGCGACTGCGCCGTCGAGGAAGCACGCGTTGCAGGCGCCAACGGTACCGTCGTGCGCTCCAAGTTCAGCATTGGCGAGTTCGGGTGGGTCTCGCTGTGCATGGACACCGAGGGTAACATGTTCGGGCTCAGCTCCATGGCCTAGTGCGGTGATCGGGAGCGGGTCTGGCGTGCTACATTCTACTTGACCAATCTGGTCAATCTGGCTATTCTTTCGTATGCCCGCACGCAAGCCCCGCCCCCCGGTCGTGCGCGAACCGGTCGCCCTCTACGAGGCCAAGACGCACCTGTCGTCGCTCGTGGATCGTGCGGCGGCCGGTGAGGAGTTCGTCATCACCAAGTCGGGGCACCCCATGGCGCGCCTGGTCCCCATCGAGCCCGTGCCGGACGCACGCGTGCCCGGTCAGGGGAAGGGCCACTGGCACGTGGCCGACGACTTCGATGCCCCACTGCCCGACGACATACTCGACGCCTTCGAGGGGCGCTAGTGCGCCTCCTGCTCGACACGCACGTGGCCATCTGGTGGGACGCGGGCATGCCGATGGCGCCGAGCGCCATCGAGGCCATTCGCGATGCCGACGAGGTGTTCGTGAGCGCCGCGTCAGCGTGGGAGGTCGAGATCAAGACGGCGCTCGGCAAGATCCGCTCCGATCGGTCGGTCGCCGTCCTGTGCGCCGACTCGGGGTTCGTGGAACTGCCGGTGCGCATGCAGCACACCGACGCGCTGCGAGCACTCGAGCCGCTGCATCGTGATCCGTTCGATCGCCTGCTCGTGGCGCAGGCGATGCAGGAGCAGTTGGTGCTGGTCACGCGGGATGACATCATCACCAGGTATCCGGTGGCCACCCTCCGGGCCTGACCACGACACACGCGGGTGCGGCGCGCGCCGTATGTTTGCGCATCACCGCCACTCGTGGAGCTTGTGCATGTCCCTGCCTGTCCGTCGCGCCGCGTGCGCGCTCGCCGTCGCCGCCCTCGGCACCACCGCCCCGCTGCGCGCGCAGTCCCCCGCCGACGCGCTTGCGTCCTGGATCGCCTTCGCCGCCCCACCGGGCGCCGAAGAATCGGCCGCTGCCGCGCTGCAAGAGGCGCTACCCGGCTGGGCCGCCGACCGCTGGGGCAACCTCATCCGCCGCGTGGGGTCCGGTACGCCGCGCCGAGTGGTCGCCTGCGCCATGGACCAGTCGGCGTACGTGGTCTCGCAGATCACCGACGATGGCTACCTGCGCCTGCGCCGTACCGGCGTGCCACGCCACCCGCTGCACGACCAGTTTCATGAAGCGCAGCGCGTGCATGTGTTCACCGCCGCAGGCACGCACCCCGGCGTGATCGCCGCGCCCAACGGTCACTTCGCGCGCCAGCACATTGCCGACAGCACCGCGTTGCGCGCCGATGACCTGTGGGTGGATGTTGGCGCGACATCACGCGCCGACGCCGAAGCGCTCGGCATTGCGCTCATCGATCCGGTCGCGCTCGACCGTCCGGCGTGGTCGTTCGCCGATCACGCCACCGGTGTTGGTGCCGGCGCACGCGCGGGGTGCGCCGCAGTGGCGGCGGCCGGGAACGCAGCCGCGCAGAGTGGCGTGAGCAGCGGCGAAACGATCTTCGTGCTCTCCACACAGCGCATCTTCGGGTGGGTGGGGCTCAGCACCGCCCTCGTACAGTTGCCGCCGATCACGTCGCTGCATCTGGTGGATGAAGGACAGAACACGCGCGTACTCATCACCTCGACCAGCACGCGCCTGCCACGCAGCTTCCGCGCACTCGAGTCACGCATCAGCGCCGACAGTGTGCATGTGTTCTCACCGGCTGTGCGGTTTGTCGCATCCGCGGTGGAGACGATCGCGGCCAGCGAAGCCAGCGCGCTGCTCACGTGGGTGACACGTGCCGCCGCGGTACGCGGGACACCCGAGTTCATACCACTCAGCGTGACCGGTACCACACGCGCCCCCGCCAGTGCGCGCGATACCAGACTCGACGCGCTCGGCGATCAGTTCATGCGACTCGCTGATCTGCCCGGCGTCCCAGGCCATGAGCAACTCGTGCGCGACGCGATCCTGTCGGCCATGCCGGCGTGGGCGCGGTCGCAAGCCACGATCGACAGTGCCGGCAACATCGTGCTCGCCATGGGCCCCGATCGCGATGCGATTGCCTTCGTGGCGCACATGGACGAAGTCGGCTTCGAAGTGGACCGCATTCTCCCCGACGGCCAGGTCACGCTACGCCGACTCGGCGGGGCCGTGCTCTCGAGCTGGGAGGGCGTGCCGGCACTGCTGCACTTCGATCCCGTGGGCACCGCCGCGCCGGCGCCATCGCTGCGCGGTGTGTTCGTGCCGCGCTCTGCCGGCAGCACCAAGACGCCCGACCGGCTCACCGCCTGGTTCGGCTACGACTCGGCGCAGCTCGTGGCGCGCGGCGTGCGCAGTGGGCACAGCATCACCGCCTACAAGCGCGCCGACCGACTCGCAGGCCACATGGTCACCGCTCGCGGCAGCGATGATCGTACCGGTTCGACGGCGCTGCTGGCGGCACTTGCCGCGCTCGACGCCAACACGCTCACGCGTCGCGTGTACTTCACGTGGACGGTACGCGAAGAGGGTGGCCTGAACGGTGCGCGCGCCTTCGGCAACATGCTGGGGCGCACGCTGTCGTTCGTGTACTCCATCGACACGTTCGTGTCGTCGGACACCCCGCTCGAGTCACCGCACTTTGCCTACACACCGCTCGGCGCCGGCGCGGTGCTGCGGTCGCTCGATGATGGCAGTCTCACGCCGCGTCGTGAGCGCACCCGCATCATTGCGCTCGCTCGTGAGGCCGGCATCCCGTTGCAGGTGGGCACCACGCAAGGCAGCACCGACGGTAGTGCCATCGTGCCGTGGGGGCCGCCCAACATCGGGCTCAGCTGGCCCGGCCGCTTCTCGCATGGTCCCGCCGAGGTACTCGACGTGCGTGACGTGGACGCGCTGGCGCGACTGATTCGGGTGGTCGCCGAGGCGCCGTAACCATCTGGACCGCCCCGCGTTGCGCAATCGCCGATGGGGTGCTTCTCTACGACATGACCGCTGCCACGACCTTCTTCGACGAAATCGAGCGCACGCTGGGCAAGCCCTACGCCGACCTGCGCTTCATTCTGCACTGCTTCCACGAAGTGCTCACCGAGGCAGGACGCCCGGATCTGGCGCAGGCGCTGCCGTGGCTGCACACGCCAACCGCGCTGACCGAACTGTCGGATGACGAACTGCGCGTCTGGTCCATCTGCTTTCACCTGCTCAATCAGGCGGAAGTGAACGGGGCCATTCAGCATCGCCGTGGTCGCGTGGATCGCGAAGGCCCGGATGCCATCAACGGCAGCTGGGCCGCCACGCTGCGCCAGCTGCGCGCCGATGGGGTCGACGAAGCCCGATTGCTGTCACAGCTCGCCCGCACCGTGGTCGAACCCGTGCTCACCGCGCACCCCACGGAGGCCAAGCGCGCGACGGTGCTCGAGCAGCATCGGGAGCTGTACCTGCACATGCTGCACCGGGAGAACAGCATGTACAGCGCCCGCGAACAGCAGGTGATTCGCGACGAAGTGAAGCGATCGCTCGATCGCATCTGGCGTACTGGTGAAGTGTTCACCGAGAAGCCCGACGTGCGCGACGAGCGACGCAACGTGCTGCATTACCTTACGAACGTTTTTCCCGACCTCATGCCGGTGCTCGACCGCGCGCTGCTCGATGGCTGGCGCGATGCCGGCCTCGACGTAGACGCCGTACACGCCGCCCGCGCGTTTCCAGCGCTACGACTTGGCACCTGGGTGGGCGGCGATCGGGACGGACATCCGCTCGTTACCGCCTCGCTCACCGCCGAGACGCTCGAGAGCATGCGCCTGCACGGCATCATCGTGGTGCGACGCGCGCTGGTCACGCTCGTGCAGCGCGTGAGTTTCACTGCGGAGCTCGACGAGGTGGCACCCGCGCTGCGCGAACGGCTTGGCGAGTTGCGCGGGGCGCTCGGCGAAGCCGGCGAGGCGGCCGTGCGCCGCAACATCGGCGAAGTGTTTCGGCAGTTCGTGAATCTGTGCATTCACGCCCTGCCCGTGCAGGTGGTGCGCGGACACGCCACTGCACTGCATGTTTTTCCCGGCTGCTACACGTCTGCGCGTACGCTCAGCGACGACCTGCGCCTGCTGCAGGATGCGCTGGTGGCGCATGGCGCCGTGCTCGCGGCGCGCACCGATGTGCATGAGGCGCTGCGTGTCGTCGAGACCTTCGGCTTTCATCTGGCGCAGCTCGATGTGCGGCAGAACAGCGCGTTTCATGAACGTGCGATCGATCAGTTGCTGGCCGAGGCTGGCAGCGAGGTCGTGTACTCCGCGCTCGACGAAACACAGCGCCTGGCATTTCTCAACCACGAACTGCAGTCGCTTCGCCCGTTCACCGGTGCGACCAGCGTGCTGGCGGAGGAATCGCTGGCGGTGGTCTCGTGTCATCGTGCGCTCGCCGAGCACATCCGACGCTTCGGGGTCGATGGATTGGGGTCACTGATTGTGAGCATGACCCGGTCCGTGAGCGACCTGCTCGCGGTGTACCTGATCGCCCGCGAGGCCGGTCTGTTGCGGCACAGTGCAGACGGGCTTGCCTGCGTCCTCCCGGTGGTGCCGCTGTTCGAAACGATCGAAGATCTCGAGGCGGGTCCAGCCATCATGGATGCGTTTCTTCGGCATCCGATTACGCGCGCCTCGCTGCGCCTCGCGAACGCGGGGGACCGACCCGAGGTGCTGGTGATGATCGGCTACAGCGACAGCAACAAGGACGGCGGCATTCTCGCCAGTCAGTGGGGGCTGCATCGCGTGCAATCGGAGCTCGCGCAGCTTGGCGCCGCGCACGGCGTGCGCATTGTGTGCTTCCACGGCAAGGGCGGCTCGATCAGCCGCGGGTCGGGGCCGTCGCACTTCTTTCTTCGCGCCCTGCCGCCGGGAAGTTTTCACGGGCGACTGCGTCTCACCGAACAGGGCGAGACGATCGCCCAGAAGTACGCGAATCGTCTCAACGCCGCGTTCAACCTCGAACTCATGTTCGCGGGCAGTTGTGCGGCCGGATTGCGCGCCGATGCACACGCGCGCCAGGCAGCCACGCCCCATGCGCATCCCCACGCCGCGCTGGCGTCACGGCTGGCGAAGTCGAGCCGTACCGCCTACGAGGCGCTCGTGCGTGACGAGGGGTTCGTCCCGTTCTTTCGCCAATCGAGCCCCATCGATGTGATCGAGCGCAGCAAGATCGGCTCGCGCCCGGCGCGTCGCTCCGGCAAGGCCACGCTCGAGGACCTGCGCGCGATTCCGTGGGTGTTCAGCTGGAGCCAGAGTCGTTTCAACCTCACGGCGTGGTTCGGGGTGGGCACCGCGCTCGAAACGCTCGAACGCGAGGCCCCCGAGGACTGGGCGTTGGTGCGCACGCTCATCGGCACGGATTCGTTCTTCCGCTATGTGTTTACGAGCGTGGACACCGCGCTGGCGGCCACCAACGAGCGCGTCGCCACGACGTATGCGGAGCTCGTAGTCGATGAGGCACTGCGCTCGCGGCTGCTCTCGCGCATTCTCGACGAACTGCGCCGAACGCGTGCGCAGATCGACAAACTCTTCGGCACGCCGTTCGTCGAACGCCGCCGCAATCACTGGGCATCGAACACGTTGCGCGAGGAAGCGCTTGCATCGCTGCATCACACGCAAGTGGTGCAGCTGCGGCGCTGGCGGGCGCTTCCGGAGACCCACCCGGAGCATGAACCGCTGCTGCAATCGCTGCTGCAGTCGGTCAACGCGATCGCGGGTGCGTTGCGCAATACCGGCTGATCCGACGGACCGCCCTGCTCCCTCCGCTCACCCTTTGCCGCACTCCCATGCGTCGGCACCTGCTCACCGTCTGGAACCCGGCGTATGCCGCTGACGCATTCGAGGCCCATGTGCGCCTCTTGCTCGACTGGGATGCTCGGCGGGCGACCGAGAAGGCATCGTTCGATGACGTGTACGTGTGGTGGGGGAAGGTGCGCTCGTCGAACCGACTCGCACCCATGCCGCATCTCGCAGAGATCCTGGCACTCGATGCGCAGGTCGAGGGAGACGCTGACACAGATGGCGAGACGCACCTGTATCTCACCGACTATCGCTCGCTCTACGTCGCCGACCTGCTCGGCGTCGATGCCGACGACCCGCGCCTGCATGACAGCGCGCATGTGCCCGCTTACTACACGCGTGCGTCGCTGTCCTGCGACTGCTGGTTTCAGGTGGCAGACATTCGAGCGCTCGTGCACGATGACCTCGAAGGGGTGCAGTCCGAGCTCGCACGGCTTTGCAATACGCGCTACCATGACAAGCCCGTCTCCCTCTATGGGGGGATGACCGAACTGCCGCTGCTGGTGTCGCGCCCCGACGGGCGACAGTTCTTCAGTGAGGCCGAGGGCAGACTCCTCACCGACGGGGCGCTCTGGGCTCGATTCGATGCCGAACGCGGCGCGGTGGGTGCGATGGAAGCGGTGCTGCGCGAAGATCATTTTGGCGCGACCGCGTGGAATGCGCTCGATGCCACCGCGCGGCGGTTCCTGGCGGGCGCCGAGTTCACGCTGCGCGAGCATCGCCGCGATCCCGCGGCGGACCTGTCCGCGGTGGTCGTGGGATATGGCAAAGTGCTCGAGGTGCAGCTGAACCTGCTGCTGCGCGATGCACTGCGCGGTGCCCCAGACACGGCGCGACGCGTGAAGCTGGAGCAGCGCACCGGGCTGCTGCCGGATGACTTGCCGCTCTCGTTGCGGCAACTGGGATTCGCGTTGGGCGGGGAGCGCGACTTGATTGAACACCTCTGCAGCACGTTGGCGGATGGCGGCTGGCTCACCACCACGTGCGCTGCGGTGGTGGACCAGTTTGCGGAGCAGGCGCGCAACCCGGCGGCCCACGGCGAGTCGGTACCGCGCGATGTGGTGCTGCGCTGGCGCAACCGGTTGCTCGGCGTAGGCAGCGAGAGTGTGTTGGTTCGATTGGCACTGGCAGGTCGGACACGCTGATCCGCGCGAATGCGCGACGCAGCCGCTGGTCATCCCGGACTGAGAGCCGATGACGCGCGAACAGATCTCGATTGTTGCCGTGCTGGTCGTGACCATCGGCATGTTCCTCTGGGGACGCTGGCGGCACGACATGGTGGCCGCGAGCGCGCTGCTGGCGTGCGTGCTGCTCGGACTGGTGCCTGCGGGCGATGCGTTTGCCGGCTTCGGACATCCGGCGGTGATCACCGTGGTGTGTGTGCTCATCCTGAGCCGCGCGCTGCAGACATCGGGCGCCGTGGACATTCTCGCACGCGTCGTGCTGCCGACGAAGGCGGGGCCGACGGTGTCGATCGCCGCCCTCACCCTGTTGGTCGCCCTGCTGTCGGGGATCATGAACAATGTGGGCGCACTCGCGCTACTGATGCCCGTGGCGGTGCAGCTTGCCGACCGACTGACGCTGCCGCCCGGCAAGGTGTTGATGCCGCTTGCCGCTGCTTCGATCCTCGGTGGCACCATGACCCTCATCGGCACACCACCCAACCTGATCATCTCCGGCATTCGCAACACGGCGGGGCTTGGCAGCTTCGGCATGTTCGACTTCACGCCGGTAGGAGCGGCGGTGACGGGCCTCGGTGTCGGGTTCATTGCGCTGATCGGCTGGCGACTCGTGCCCTCGCGCGAGCAGACCGGACTCTCCGGCTTCGTGACCGGCTCGTACCTCACCGAAGTGCGCATTCCCGCGCAGAGTCGCACCGTCGGCAAGTCGCTCGCCGACATCGGAGACGCACTGGAGAGCAACGACGCGCAGGTCATTGGTCTCATTCGCGGAGAGGTACGCCAACCGCTACCACGTCCGGGCGATGTATTCCAGGCCAACGACGTGCTCGTGATCGAAGCAGACGCCGATGCCCTCGCCTCATTGCTCTCCGCACTCGGGCTCGAACTCGAAGAGTCCAAATCACGATCGGACAACGAGTCCGCCGAGTCGCCAACGAACGAGGAAAAGGACGCATCACGACGCAGTGGGGTGGTGCTCATGGAGTTGGCCGTCTTGCCAGGCTCCGCGCTGGTCGCACGATCCGCGAGCGACATGCTGCTTCGCACGCGGTATGGCATCAGTCTGCTCGCGGTCTCACGACAGGGGCGCCGCTCGACAGCGCGGCTGCGTTCGTTCGAGTTTCGCCCTGGCGACCTGCTGCTCATGCACGGCGCCCCTGAAGCGCTCGCCGATTTTGCAGCACAGTCAGGGAGCGTGCCGCTGCAGCGGCGTGATCTGCGCCTCCCCGCTCCAGGCAAGGCACTGCTCGCCACCGTCGTGCTGGCGATCTCGGTTGGCGTCGCGGCATTGGGACTGTTGCCCGCGTCGGTATCGTTCGCCTGCGGCGTGGTGGCATCGATGGCGCTTCGTACACTGCCACTGCGCGCGGTGTACGAAGCGGTGGACTGGCCGGTGATCGTCCTGCTCGGCTCCCTGCTTCCCGTGGCGGCCGCCATGCAGCACACCGGCACCGCCACACTGATTGCGCAGGGGCTGCTCGACTATGTGGCGCGCGGCGACGTCATGATTGCCCTCGCCGTGATGCTGGTGAGTACGATGCTGCTCACCGACCTCATGAACAACGCCGCCACGGCTGCAGTGATGGCGCCGATCGCCCTGGGCACCGCCACGCAACTCGATGTCAATCCGGACACCTTTCTGATGGCGGTGGCGATCGGCGCCTCCTGTGCGTTCCTCACGCCAATCGGCCATCAGAACAACACGATCATTCTCGGCCCCGGCGGATTTCGCTTCACCGACTACTGGCGACTGGGGCTCCCGCTGGACCTGCTCGTGATTGGAATCGCGCTCACGCTGCTGCCGAGGGTGTGGCCACTCTGAACACGCCGGCCCTGTTGCTCACGCGCTTGCTGCGAGTGCATCGGCCATGTCTTCGATGAGTGCGCGAAGCTCGAGCTCGCCGAGCCAATCGGCGGGCAGCGCCGCGGGGCCGACGAGGAGTCCGACCACCTGCCCCGCCATGGACGCCGTCGAATCGCTGTCCCCCCGCACGAGATTGGCCGCAAGACGCGTCGCCGCCACGAAGTCATCCGCGTGCGCCAGCGCGCAACAGAGCGCGATGGAGAGCGCCTCTTCGGCTACCCATCCTTCGCCGAGTGAGAGCAGTTGTTCCGGCGATGGTGCGGACGGTGCGCACGCTTCGGCCAGACGCACCGCGGCGTCGATGGCGCGCACCGTTTCCTCGCTCCCCTGATCGGCGTGTGCCAACGAACGCGCGACCGCAATCGCGTCGGGCAGTGCGTCCCCATCACGCAGCGCCGTGAGCAGCGCCGCAAAGGCACCACCTGCCACGATGCCCGTGCGATGCCCGTGCGTGAGTGCCGATGCGCGGCAGGCGAGGTCGTACGCGTGTGCCGGATCGTTGGCCACCAGACCGATCGGCGCCCCCCGCATGACGGTCCCGCACCCCTTGCTCTGGTTGCGGGCTACCAACGACGGCGTTTCGGTAGACGCCGCCTCACGCAGCGCCGCGAGACAGGTGTTGCCCGGTGCTCGTCGGCTGAAGAGTGCCGCTTCCTCGAGCAGCCCACCGCGTGGCACGTGCATTGCGGGGTGCGATGCGGGAACCGCTCGCGAATCCTGCGTGTGCAGCCATCGCAGGTACGCGTGCCCCATGATGGTCTCGAATGGTGCGTCGAGATCGTGGCGCAGTGCGCGGGCGGCGTGCAGCAGTCCCTCGGCCGTGAACAACGTCATCTGCGTGTCGTCCGTAATGGGACTGTTCACGCCGTAGGCCGGCTGGGGACGCGTGACCCCATCGGGACCGAAGTGCGCGCGAATGGTGTGCAGGTCCATGAACTCCACCGCGGCGCCGAGCGCATCGCCGAGCGCACCACCAAGCAGGCAGGCGCGTGCCTGTCGCGCGCTCAGGCCGGTGCGTGGACGCAGCACCGACGCGTGCGTGCCATGCTCGTGCGCCCACCGCTCCACGAAGTCGCGCTGGTCCCACGTTTCCGGTGCGGTGCGTGTGGCATGATGATCGCGCACGACCTTGGGCGTGCGTCGCCACTGCCGATTCACTTCTGCGAGCGCCTCGGCTACCGGCCATCCGAAACGCACGAGCAATGCCGCCGCCACCATGCCCGTGCGTCCCACGCCACCCCAGCAGTGCAGGGCGATGGGAATGCCGGCCGCCGCATCGCGCGCCAGCGTATCGATGAGCCGGTCGAACGCCGGCATGGAGCGCGGAACGCCGCCATCGGGAATCGCAAAGCGCTCAATCGCCGGTGACCAGTCGGCACCGGTGTCGCGTTCGAGCGGCAGGTGCACATCGTACGGCAGGAGCCGGTCGGCCTCGGTGGTGAGGTCGACCAGGCGCACAACCTGCGCTTCGGCGAGCACACCGAGCTTGGCGCGCGTGGTCTCGACACGAAACGGGTGCGCCGGATATTCGCAGGCGATCACCGGCAATCCGGGGAGCCGATAGTGATTGAGCGTACTGGTCATGCGGTACGTTCGCACGGGGGTGTGACAGTGGCGCGCCGCGAGGTGTTTCGTGACCGGCCCATACGGCGCTCGACAAGCCGCAGCACGCGTGCGTCGAACCCGAGCGACTGCAGGAACGTGATTTCTTCCACCTGACCGGAGCGCACCGGTTCATTCGGACGCTTCACTTCCACGAAGCGCGGCGACATCACGCGTCCGTCGGCGGTGCGCATGAACAGGAACAGGTCGGGCACACCGGGCTGCTCCCAACGCGCCGGATCAGCGTGACGCACTACGAGCTGCTGCAGCCGTGCTGCGCCGCACACCGCAATGAGGGCGTGCACGATGTCAGCGGCGGGCAGATCGACGTGTTGCTCGCGCATTGCGCAGCGTGCAGCATCCACTCGATCGGCAATCGCAGACATGTCGAGTGTGCTCCACGAGGCCACATCGTGACCGAGTGCCATCGGCAAGGCGCGCCACAGCGACGGCGCCAGCCGTGCACCGCTGAACGTGACGCCATCGCGGCGACGCCTCCTCCATCGCAGCAGCACGACCGACTCCGCGACCGCTGTCTGCGTCCCTTCGCCGTCTTCGTTGAGCAGGTACGTCACCCGCGTTCCGTGCCGTGCTCGGCCGTAGACGATGGTGCTGATTCGCAACGCCGTGGTGCCTGCTGCCATGAGCTGATCTCCGTCCCGTGGTGAACGCCGTACATCGGGGACGACAATCTGCGCACCTCGCCCTGTCACCACGCAAGTCCTGTTGTGCAGGCCGCGATCGAGCTATTCACGCACGCACGTTTCGTACGCGAGCACACCGGGCACACGCGTACGCACGTGAGGCGCGTACGCGTGCGAGGCCTGTGCGCGTTACGGCGTGAGTACCCAGCTGCGCACGCCATCCGAGGCGAGCAGTTCGAACTCCGAGCGCGCGTACGCAGACGGCACGCGTCCCTTGTCGAAGATGCCCACCACACGCTGTGTGGACGCTTCACGCACCACCACGCGGCGCACACGCGACGCATCCACCTCCACGTCACCGTTGCTGCTCAGGCGACGCACGGCAGCGGCGGTGGTACGCCCCATCGCCAGGCGGCCCTGCACCACGTCACGCACCAACGCACTGCGGCGCTGCTCACCGGCAATGAGCGGATTGCGTGCGTCACGCACTTCGATGCGCGCCACGCGGTCGGCCACGGCGCTGCTCACCGGCACCGATTCGCCAATCATCAGGGCGTCGCTATGATCGAGGCGTTCCGGCGTGATCGCGCGCTCCAGCAGCACCACGCCGTTCTCATCGAGCAATCGGAGCAGGTGTGTGCCCGAAACACTCGACGAGCGCGACAACGGCCGCACGGCACCGAGGAACGCCGGATCGAGCACCACGCGGCCGCCATCAATGCGTCCGCTGATCACGAGCGATTGCGTCGCGCTCATCACCATGCCGCTCGCGGCCCGATGATTCAGCGCCTTGGTCCAGAAGAAGTCGCTGATCCAGGACTGCGCGATGTTGCAGTAGCCCATCAGGTCCCAGTTGCTCGACGGACGCAACGTGTTGTTGCTCACATCCCAGCCGATCGCGCCAATGATGCCGCCAGCATGCGGGAACGCCGGATCTTCGCTGCCGGGATTGCCGCAGGGGCCATGCAGGAGCGAGAAGTTGTGTCCCCATTCGTGCGCCGCCACATACGAGGCCGAACCGGCCTTGTCCCAGCCCACCGAGGCCCGACCCGGAACGTATCCCATACCGGCAATGCCCGACGAGTAGGCGATTGGCAGCACGCCGTAGTAGTACTGCTCGTTGCTGGTCGTCTCCGTCATGCGCAGCGTGTTCAGCTTCGAGAGCACCGACACCCAGCCGGCGCCGTCGTTCGATCCGGGCAGCGTGTCGTCGATCGCGAAGGCGTCGCGCACCTGCGGGATCACGGTACCGAGCGGCATCGTGCGCCGCACGAGATCGAGGTAGGTCCCTTCGGCGTTCGCTTCCGTCACGTTGCCGGTGCGATCGGGCACGGTGAAGTGCAGCGGCACCAGCACCGGACGCCACGTCGGCAGCGTGCGCACCTGCGGGATCACCCCCGACCCGCCCGCGCGCGGCCAGGTGTTGTCGTCGCGGTTGCCATCGGTGATCAACGATGCTGGGTCCGCATCGGCCACCACGGTGAGGCCCGGCTGCACGAGTGCGGCTGGCAGCTGCCAGTTCCATGTGTTGCCGAGCACCGCATCGTTGCGCGTGGTCGGCACCAGGCCGGCGCGCGTGAGGACCGTGTCCTTCATGAGCGCGCCCCCATGATACAGGCGAACGCGCACATCCACGCCGGAGATGCCCGCGACCGCCGCACGCACCGCCACGCGCAACAGGGCCGGTCGTCCGGCCACCAGCGGGACGCTGCCAGCCGCCGATTGCACGGCTTGCGTGAGCACCACTTGCTCGAGCACCACACCATCAGCGGCGGGTGGCGGCGGCGGCGCTGCATCGACGGCGTACGCGATCTGCACCGTGCGCGTCTCTCCGGCTCCGGCGAAGCTGACCGTGCTGGTGCGCGGCGTGCCGGCGTACTTCGTGCCGGACACGGTCACGGTATCGGCCGTCACGGTGGTCGTGCCCACGCTGAGACCGCGCAGCAGCGTATCGCGCGTGACCGTGAGCACCGGAAGCCCAGGACGCGCCACGCGGACGGAGGGCGCACTGCCCGCGGGCAGACCGGTCATGGACAGCTGCAGATGACCGGTCACACGCGAGTAGCTGGTGGACCACACTTGGGCGTAGGCGCTCATCGTGCCCGCAACCGCCGTGAGCGACACCGGACGCCAACGATCGGCGTCGGCCAGCACGTCGTTGAGCTGCAGCGAGAACGAGCCCACCGGTACATAGTCCAGCGTGAGGCCGGCACCGGTACGCGGTGGCTGTCCCGGCGCCGTCAACGTCCATGTGAGCGTGCCGTGCCCTGACGTCGGCAATCCCGATGGTGCGATGGTGAGACGTCCGGACACGAGGCTCGCCGTGAGCACGATCGTGGTGTCGTTGCCCGTCGTATGCGTCCACGACACAGGCGCCGCATCCCATCGCGCGCCGTCGCTCGTGAGCAGAGCCATTCGCGCCGTGCTGGCGCCGGCGGGCCAGTTGAGCACCGGCGCACCGGCGACCACGGAAACGGGCGGATTGCTGCCCGACTGCAGCGACAGCTGCGGCGTGCCCTGCAGTTCATCGGGGAGCCCGGTCACCAGCACCCGCACGACGGCCGGCGACAGCGCATACGTCATGGTCACTGTGGCGGTGTCACCCGACGCGACGGTGAACAGCACGGTGTCGTTGGTCACGCGATACCGCTCGCCCGCGCCGTCGAGCACCATCGGTGCGACCATGCGGTAGGTGCCTGGCATCAGATTCGCGCGCACCTCGCTCGCCGCAAACGTCGCCGCCACGCCCGGCGTCGGGAGCATGCGTCCGCCCACCGCCTCGAGTCGAACGGCCGCGGAGGCACCGGCCGGCACACCGGCGATGATCGCCCGCACCGCCGCCGGCTGCACGGCATACGTGATCGGCACGACCACGAGGGAATCACGAACCTCGACCAGCCGTCCGGGCGACCCGTCTGCGCCGCCGGATGCACGCCACACGACTTCGTCGAGCGCGACCGGCTCGGCCTGCACGCGCCATGCGCCAACCGAAACCAGATCGCGGGTGGGCTCCGGGAGCGTCACGCGCAAGCGACCAATCACCGCGCCAAAGCCGCCGCGTGCGGCGCCGAGCGAGGCGGAGGGCGCGTCGAAGGGCGACGACGCGGTGGAACCCAAGAGCGGCGACGCCGGTGCGCGCGGCGCTTGCATCGCAGACGCGGAATCGGAGGTGAGCGTCCAGCGGGCGAGCGGCACCACATCGGGCGGAAGGCCCGACGGCTCCATGACGACTCGTGCGGCAACCACGCGCACATCGAACGTATGGGTCGTGTCGAGTCCGGCGCGATGCGCCCACGCGATGGGCGCGGCGCTCCAGCGCGCACCGCTGCGCACGATGTCGCGGAGTGTCACCGCCGAGGCGCCGCGCGGCCAGTCGGCGTAGGCCACACCGAGGGCCGCTTCGAACGGCCCGGTGGCGCGTGACGCGTCCACGAGCGGCGCCGCTTCGGGGGGCAGCCCCGTGGCCAGCAAACGCACCACCGATGGTGCCACCGCGTACGAGAGTGTGAGCGGCACGGTCTGCGCCGCTTCGGTGAGCGACACCGTGACCAGGCTGTCGGCAGCGCGCCATCCGTCGCCGCTGGTGTCGGTGAGCGGGGCGGCGTGCACGCGGTAGCTGCCGGGCCACAGCCCGTGCAACGAGTCACCGAGTGTCAGCTGCCGCGGCGGCTGCCCGGTCGAATCGAGCGCCTGCACGGCCAGCGTGACGTGGCCGGCCGTTCCAGGCTGCGGCAGTCGATCCAGTGCGATCCCATCGAGCTGGACGACGAGCGACCCGGTGCGCTGCGTGTAGCTGATGGACAGGGTGACCAGCGCGCCGGCACCGATCGTGACCTGCTGCCCATGCTGGGGCGACGTGAAGGCATGCCCGCGCGCGTCCGTCACCAGCGGCGCGCTGACCGTATAAATGCCTGCCGGCACCGTGCGCCGATCGCCCGCGCTGAGCGACACGCTACTGCCCCCCTGCACCGGCTGCAGCTGCACCGTGGTCGGCGCCGCGCCCACGATCGGCTGCGGGACCGAGCTCACCACCTCACCCGAGGGAACGGGCGGCGTGGGATCGGGCGCGGTGGGGGGCGTCGGTCCCGAGCCCCCATCACCGCCACTGCACGCAGCAAACACGGCAAGCGTGCAGCCTGCCAACCAGGGGAGCACACGGCGGCGCGCGAGCGGGGGCGCGAGGCGAAGCAGGGGCACAGGGACAGTCCGCGAGGGTGAAGGCACGAGCCGGGGAGCGCCGCGTTCCGGCGTCCACTGGAGGTCTCGACGTCTCCACCGCGACGCATGAGCGTGCGGATCTGTCACCCACTGTCACACGAGCGGCGCGAACTGATTGCCCCGTGGCTACCAATGCGCCCGTGCTGTCACCCGCGGGGCGTCAGTGCATCGGCCACCACGGCGTGCTCACGCCGTCCGGGCGGTTGCGTCGCCCGTGCCGCGCCATGTCGAAAAGCCGAGCACTCGCGCCACCCGGTCCGGCATAGCAGTGCCCGCGCTGATCACCCCACTCGAAGTAGCCGGGCTCATGCGGATTCGTGGTCGTCGCCATCCACGCCTGCAGCTCCCGCGTGGCGCGGTCGAGGAAGAAATTGTCCGCGTCGCCCTGAAAAATGTGCAGCTTCCCCACCAGCTTCGGCCCAAGCGTCGGCCAGGTGCGCTTGAGGTGTTCGAGCAGGTCGTAGTTGGCGCGCCAGTACTCCGCCACGCTGCGGTCGATCACGCCCGTGCGCGGATCGAACACGGGCTTGAAGTACCCGTCGGCGCCGATCGGTCCGAACACGGCGCTCCAGATGTCGAGCTGGCCCGTCCCGCTGCGCCCCTTCGTGCCGTTCACCAGTTCCATCCAGGCGCGCTGCTGCGAGGTCTGTCGCACCTCGCCGTTGATCTCGCGCGAGTTGATCGTGGGCGTGCGATGCCACTCGGTCACCTTCTTGAAGAACGCATTCTCGTCGGCGTAGATGTTGATGCCCTCGACATCGGTGAACGTCACCGGATCTGGGCAGTAGCTCCACGTGCCGCCGAAAAAGTCCGGGTGGAAGATCTGCAGCGCGAGCGATTCCCAGCCGCCGGTGGATCCGCCGGACAGCCAGCGCGCCCACGGTTCGGCGATGATGCGATAGCGCTTCTCGATCTCGGGGATGAGCTCCTGCATGATGGCGTCGCCGTACGGACCGACGTTCACGGAGTTGACGGCGTACGAGTCGTCGAAGTACGGCGCCGGATGCTGAAAGGTGACGGCGATGACGCGCGGAGTCTCGTCGCGCAGCCACAGTGCGCGGAAGGCGCTGTCGAGATCAAAACCGTAGGGCGCGGCGAGCGAGAAGTGCCCCTGCACGTAGTTCACCGGGTAGGCAATGGTACTCGTGGCATAGCCTTTCGGCAGCAGCACGGTGGCGCCCAGAAAGATCGGGCGTCCCCAGAATGCCGACAGCGACGCCGATTGAAATCGAAAGCGCTGTACGAACTCGTCGTCGGCCGGAATCACCACCGGCGGAATGACTTCGGTGACCGTGAGTCGGTGCGTGCGCGACTGCCGCGGATCGAGCGTGATCCGGACCGGCTGGCTGTAGAGGTTGCCCGGGGAGCGCGTCCACGCCTGCCCCTCCCACTGATCGTCGTGCATCCACAGCACGTGACCGTCGGCGCGTTTGAACTCGCTGTAGACGTTCACGATGGCCTGCACCCAGTACTCACCCGCGGGAATGTCGGCCATGTCGGCCACCGGCGTCCCCAGATCGGAACCGTCCACCACGATCGGTCGCCCCGCCGGAACCGCGGTGAAGTCGCGACCGAAGAGCGGCGCGCCGACCCGTCCGATCTGGAGGCGTGGTTCGCGGTCGTTCGTGCGCGAGAGCACGATGTACGCGCGGCCGGTGGTCACGCCGGGCCGCGCGGATGGTGCAATGGTGATTTCGAAGCGCGCCTTGGCCTGACCGGATGGCCAATCGAGCAGCGGAGCGCGTTGGGCGTCGAGCGTGAACGGCAGGAGGACGAGCGGCAGCCAGGCTTTCATGTCGGGGTCCTTCGAGGTGAGGGCGCACACGGATCTGTCGCGAAGATGCGCCCCGCGTCGTACACGTCAAGCAGAGCGGCGCACCTCGCCGTCACCGCCCCCGACTGGCGCTTGCCCGGTCGTTGGGGCGAACTTCGCCAGAGCGGGGCGCATTGCGTCCCCCCCCTTGTCTCCATTGCCCGCTCCCATGACACGCACGTTCCGTTGCTTCGGCGCCTTCGGTGCCGCCCTCCTTGCCGCCCCGCTCGCGGCGTCGCTGCTCGCGGCGCCGCTGCCCGCGCAGGCCCCCGCCGAGCATGCGCGCACGCGGTGGGAACGTCTCTGTCAGATCCGGCGCGATCAGTTCGACCTGATCCTGCCCCGGGCCATGCGAGACCACGGGGTGGACATGTGGATCGTGATGCAGAAGGAGAACCAGTTCGATCCCATGTACGACGACCTCGGCCGCGGCTACGTGGGGAGCGTGGCGTATTGGATCTTCACCGACCGCGGTGATGACCGCATCGAACGCGTGGCGATCGGCGTGTCGGGCTATCGCATGGAAGACTGCGGCTACGACCTGGTGCGCGGCTTTCAACCGCTGCAGGCGTTCATCGCCGAGCGCGATCCGAAGCGCATCGGCGTCAACATGTCGGAGGCGATCGGAGCGGCCGATGGCCTCTCCAAGACGAGCCACGATCGGCTCATGAAGGAGCTCGGCACGTACGCATCGCGCGTGGTGTCGGCCGAAAACGTCGTCGCGGATTTTCGCAGCGGCTTCACCGCGTCGCGGCTCGTCGCACTCGGCGAGAACGGTGAAATCGCACGCCGGCTCGCCGATCGCGCACTGTCGAACGAGATCATCACCCCGGGCGTGACCACACTCGAAGACGTGGCCTGGTGGATGGCCAACGAACTGCAGACGCGCAGCCTCGGCTCGAGCTTTGAAATGCCGTCGGTGTACATCACCGGCCCGAAGGGTATTGAAGCCACGTCGAACGATCGCATCATTCAGCGCGGCGACCTGCTCATGATCGACTGGGGCGTGGGCTACTTGAACACGTGGACGGATGTGAAGCGCATTGCCTACGTGCTCAAGCCCGGCGAGATCGCGGTGCCGGCAGGACTCCAGAAGGCGTTCGACAACGCGGTGGCCGTGCGCAACGTCATTCGCCGCACGATCAAGGCCGGGCCGACGGCGGGTGAGATGCTCACGCAGCTGGCCGGCGAAATCGAGAAGGCGGGGTTCCGCATGCAGGGCACGTTCAATGAAACGAGCGACGACGGTAAGGTGGAGGTGATGATCGGGTGCCACTCGATCGGCGACCGCGGGCATGGCAGCGGTCCGAGCATCGCGTGGTTCAACCCCGGGCAGCACAGCTTCCCGATCAAGCCGTTCAATCCGTTTTCCATCGAGCTGTTCGCGTGGACGCCGGTACCTGAATGGGGTGGTGCGAAGGCGCGAATCCCGTTGGAGGACGACGCGATTGTCACGGAGCGCGGCGTGGAATGGTTCTATCCCATCAACGAACGGATTCGGGTGATCAAGTGACGCGCCGCGTTGCGGCCCCACTCGCACACGTTCGGTCACGAACGGCACGTTCGACATTCGAGTCTGAGCGCGGCGCGTATCAGCCGTGTGACACGTGGCCCGGCGTGCGCCATGGCGCGCTCGCCGCGGCTACTTTCTTTCGCATATGATCGCAAACTCCTTCGCTTCGCACGGCCGCCGCAGCACGCGCGCGGCGCTCATCGTGACCGGACTCCTGCTCGCGGCTGCCTGCGGCGGCGAGCGTCCGGCCGCAACCACCGGCAACGCCGACGTGTCGCCGCGGCATCTGCGTGTGATCTGGACCGAACGACCGGCGCAGCACGCCATCGTGTCATGGACCACCATGGCCGAATCGAATGCGAACGTGGTGCGCTACGACACGGTCAGCCACGCCACCGGCGATCGCCGCTACGCTTTCTCCGCGACCGCCACGCGCAACGGCGCCGCAACGCTCCGCGCCGAAGACCGCACCATGGGCGTGCCGCCGGGGTGGTTCCATCACGCCGAGCTCGACAGTCTGCAGCCGTCCACGCGCTACTACGTGGCGGTGGAGAGTGACGGCGTGCTCACCGAGGAGCGCTGGTTCCTCACCGCGCCGAGCGGCGATGTGCCGTTCAAGCTGCTCTCGGGCGGCGATTCACGCATGGGCGGACCGCAGCCTCGGTACGCGGGCAACACGCCGCACGTCGATCGGCAGGCCATGAATCGACGCATGGCGGCGCTGCTCGAGGCCAACCCCGATCTGCTCGCGCTGGCCCATGGCGCCGATTGGGGCACTACGGCCGACTGGCGACATCTGTTTTGGTGGTTCGAGGACAATGAGCTCGTGAAGACCACCGATGGTCGCGTGCTCCCCATGATCGTCTCGCGTGGCAACCACGACGAAGGGATCGGCTTCAACGAGCACTTCTGGTTGGGCGACATCACCGACCAGAACAGCTACGGCTACTACTACGCCACTGGCATCGGCACGCACTTCGCGCTGGTGACGCTGAACACCGAGATCAGTGTGGCGGGCGATCAGAGCGAATGGCTCGACGAAACGCTCGGCGAGCTGCGCCCGACGCATCGCTGGGTGCTCGCCCAGTACCACCGGCCTGCCTACCCCGCGGTGAAGGACTACAACGCGCTCGAGTTCGCGCGTGTGCGGCAGACGTGGTCGCCGATTTTCGAAGCACACGGCCTCGACCTTGCGCTCGAATCCGACGGACATTCGCTCAAGCGCACCGTCCCCATTCGCAACGAGAAGCCGGCCGCCGACGGGGTGGTGTACGTTGGGGAAGGCGGACTCGGCGTGCCGCAGCGCACGCCCGACTCGACGCGCTGGTTCCTGCAGTCGCCCGGTATGACGGCGAGCGCGCATCACGTCTGGCTGCTCGACGTGGGCGCCGATACCCTGCACGCACGCGCCATCGGCATCGCCGGCGACACGCTCGATGCGTACGCCCGCGCCCCTCGTCCGGCGGGCACGTCACCACGGTGAGCGACCGGCCGTTCGTGCCGCGCATCCTCGCGGCCGCGACGGCCACGATGGGGATCGGAATGGCGATGCTGTTCCGTACCGGCACAGCCATAGGCTCGCGGCTGTTCATGAACGAAGAGGTGGCGCATGCCACGAGCCGACGGATCGAGCATGGGCTGGCGGTCATCACGGTCTTGGCGGTAATGGCCCTCCTGCCACGCGCGACGCGCGCCGTTGGTGCCGCGGTGCTCTTCGTGCTCGCCACGCTGCTCGCGTGGGCGAGCATGGACCAGGGAGGAGTGCCGTTCAGCGAATGGGCGTTGCCCGCGCACGCCATGCGCCTCGCCGCCCCGCTCGCGCTGGTCTGGTTGTGCGCCGGATCACGAACCGTGGCGCGCGAGCGCACCGTACGCTGGGTCGTACAGGGCGCGATCGTGATCGTGTTTGTGGTGCACGGCATTGAGGCGGTACGCGCCCATCCGTGGTTCATCGACCTCACCATCGCCGGCCTCCGTTCCACGCTCGATCTGTCGGTCACACAGCGTACGGTGGAGCGCCTGCTGCTCGTTGTCGGATTGCTCGATCTGGTGGCGGCCGCGGCGCTACTGCTCGGCGTGCGGGCGGCCGCATGGTACATGGCAATCTGGGGTACATTTACTGCGCTGCTTCGCGTGCTCGCCTATGGACACGGCGCGCTCGCCGAGATGGTGGTGCGACTCCCACACGGCCTGCTGCCGCTGCTCCTTCTCGGTGCTTCGAACGCACCCACTCCAGTGTCCGAGCCCAGCTCATGACTTCGCTGATTCTTGTCGTGTCGCTCTCGATCGGCGTCTCGTTCATCTGTTCGATCCTCGAAGCCGTGCTGCTGTCGGTCTCGCACGCGTACGTCGCACTGCTCGAGGATCGCGGCGACCCGGCCGGTCCGCTGCTTACCAAGCTGCGGCGTCAGATCGACGAGCCGATCGCCGCAATTCTCACGCTCAACACGATCGCGCACACCGTTGGCGCGGCGGTCAGCGGTGCGCTCGCCCTGCAGGTGTTCGGCAATGAGTGGATGGCACTGTTTTCGGCCGTACTCACCCTGCTGATTCTCGTGCTGTCGGAGATCATTCCGAAAACCATCGGGGCGCGGTACTGGCAGCAGTTGGCGCCGCTGGCCGCGCGTGTGCTTCGCATCATGATCATCGGCATGAAGCCGATCCTCGTGCCGCTCTCACTCCTGAATCGCGTGATCGGCGCCGGCGGACATGGGCAAGCGAGCGTGAGTCGTGCCGAACTCGAGATTCTCGCCGAAGTCGGACGACGTGAGGGACAGATCGACGACGCGGAGTGGCAGGTGGTGGCCAACGTCATGCGCCTGCGGGAAGTGGTGGTGAACGAAGTCATGACACCGCGCACAGCGATCGTGGCAATCCCGATGTCCACGACGGTGCATGAGGCGCAAGCGGTGATGCTCGACACGGGGTTCCTCCGCGTGCCGGTGTACAACGAGAGCATCGACCACATCGTGGGCATCCTGCTGGCGCGCGATCTGTGGCGCGCCGTGCGTATCGGCGGTGATCGCCCCGTGACGTCCATCATGCGCGAACCGATGCTCGTGCCCGAGACCAAGCGTGTCGAAGCGCTGATTCCGGAAATGCGGGCACGCCGCATCAAGATGGCGGTGGTGCTCGACGAGTTCGGCGGCACGGCGGGACTCGTGACGTTCGAGGATCTCGTGGAGGAGATCGTGGGCGAGATTCAGGACGAACACGAAAGCGGACCGCTTCCGTTCGAACGCATCGGGCCCAACGAAGTGCTGGCCAACGGCGGCGCGTCGCTCGCCGAGCTCGCCGATGAGCTTGACCTGGAGCTGCCGATCGATCTGTACGATACGATCGGAGGTTTCGTGTTCGGACAGCTCGGGCACCTGCCCAAGGTCGGTGAGGAAGTGTCGTTCACCGGTGGCCGAGCGCGTGTGCTCGCCATGGACAAACGTCGTGTGGCACGTGTCGCGCTGCAGCTGGAAATCAGCGAGGAAGCGGGCACGACGTGACCCCTCCGTGACCGTTTCCGGACGTACGCCGGGTTCGCGGTGATCGGTACCTGATGTAGGATGCGGAGTGAGCGTGTTTCCAGTCCTCTCCTGCTCCCGTTTCCGTCATGCGATTCCGTCCCGTTCGATCCGCCGTCCTGCTCCTCGGCGTGCTGCTCACCGCGTGTACCGGTGATGCCGTCGTCGCGCCCACCCCGGACGGACTGCTCCCCGCGCATGATGCGGCGCCCCCTGCGCTCATCGGACCGGCCGTCGTCATCAGCCAGGTGTACGGCGGCGGTGGCAACAGCGGCGCGACGTTGCGCAACGATTTCATCGAGCTGTTCAACCGGGGCACGACGCCGGTTGACCTGACCGGATGGAGTGTGCAGTACACGTCGGCTGCGGGAACCTCGTGGACGAACATCACGCCGCTGACCGGAACGATTGCGCCCGGCGGCTACTATCTGGTTCAGCAGGCGGCGGGTGCCGGCGGGACCGTCGATCTGCCGACGCCCGATGCGACGGGGATGATCGCAATGTCGGCGACGGCTGGCAAGGTCGTGCTCTCGAATCAGACGGCAGCGCTCATCGGGGCGTGTCCGAGTGGCGACAACGTGGTGGATCGCGTGGCGTTCGGCACGAACACCACAAGCAATGGCTGCGGGACCGAGTGGAATGGTCGGACGCCGCCGACGAGCAACCCCTCCGCGGCGCTGCGCCTCGAGAACGGCTGTGTCTGGAGCGACAACGCCAGCGTCGACTTCGTGATCGGCACGCCGACGCCGCGCAACAGCGCCAGCCCGACCACCTCGTGCGGATCCATCGTGACGCCCGAGGTCGCGCGTGTGGCCGTGGCGCCCGAGACCAGCACCCTCGCGGTTGGCGGCTCGGTGACCCTCTCGGCGAACGCGTTCGCTGCCGACGACACGCCGATCGCGGGCGTGTCGTTCACGTGGTCCTCATCGGCGCCGGAGGTGGCGACCGTTTCGACCACGGGTGTGGTCACCGCGGTAGCGGTTGGCACGGCCCAGATCACGGCCACCACGGCGAACGGCACGAGCGGCACCGCAAGCATTACCGTCGAAGCCACCACGCCGCCGCCGAGCGGCGGCTCACTCGTGATCAGCCAGGTCTACGGCGGCGGCGGCAACAGCGGCGCCACGCTGCGCAACGACTTCATCGAGCTGTTCAATGCCGGTGACGCGCCCGTCTCGCTCACTGGATGGAGCGTCCAGTACGCGTCGGCCAATGGGACCTCGTGGCAGGTGACCGCACTGGCTGGCACGGTCCAGCCGGGCGGCTACTACCTGGTCCAGCAGGCCGCTGGCGCTGGTGGCACCACCGACCTGCCAACGCCGGACGCGATCGGCGGCATCAACATGTCCGGCGCCAACGGCAAGGTGCTGCTCAGCAGCTCCATCACGGCGCAGTCGGGCGCGTGTCCAACAGGGGCCGACGTGATCGATCGCGTCGGTTTCGGCACGACCAGCTGTGCCTCGGCGCCCGGGTGGGGCAACACGGCGGTCCTCTCGAACACCACCGCCGCCTTCCGCAGGGACGACGGGTGCGTGAACACCGGCGATCCCGCCGCTGATTTTGTCGTGCTCGCCCCCGCGCCGCGCAACAGCGCCAGTCCGGTGCGCGCGTGCACGGGCGGCGGCCCGGACCGTCCGCAGTCCGCGGTCACCCTGCTCATCAACGAGCTCATGGGCGATCCGGTGAACGCCGAGAGCGCCAGTTGGGGCGAATGGTTCGAGGTGTACAACAGCGGCGATGCCCCCGTGGATCTGCAGGGCTTCACGATTGTGTCCGGGGGAACGAGCCAGCCACCGCACGTGATCAACCGCAGCGTGATCGTGCCGGCGCGCGGTTTCGCCGTACTCGGACGCGGCGCCGACGTACTGCGCAATGGCGGCGTCAACCTCGACTACAACTACTTCGTTGGCTCTGCGACCACGATCTGGCTCGATGATCGCGACTACCTGATGTTGCTCGACGAGGCCGGCGCTCGCATCGACTCAGTGTTCTGGACCTCGCTGCCGCGTGGCATCACGCGCGCGCTGAGCCCCGGGTCGCCTCGCACCGCCAACGTGGACGAAGCCCCGTGGAAGTTCTCGACCAGTACCTTCGGCGACGGGGATTTCGGGACGCCGGGCGCGCTCAACTCGCCGCTTTCGCCGGTAGCGCCGTTCGTGTCACCGAACCGCATCAGTGTCTCCGGCCGCGTGGCCAGTGACGCCCCGCTGCCGGTGGGCTTCGAGGCCCAGCTGTTTGCCACGTTGCGCGACGGTGCGAACCAGGTGGTGTCCACCAACTTCACGTGGACGTCGCTCACGCCGTCGATCGGCAGCGTGGACTCGCGTGGCGTCATCCGAGCGCTCGCGGCCGGCCTCGCGCGTTTTCGCGTCACCGCCGAGGATGGCACCACCCGCGTGCATTCGCTCAGGTTCGAGACCCCGGTGGCGTCCACCACCGCCGACTACCGCAATCATGTCGAGTTCGGCCTGCCGATCGATGGTGATACGAGCGACGATTTTCTGGTGGTGCGACGCGAGTACGTCAGCTCCTTCAACGGGACGCGCGGCACGCCGAACTGGGTGGCCTACAACCTGAACAGCACGCACATCGCGCCCGGACAGGACCGCTGCAACTGTTTCACGTTCGACCCGGAACTCGAAGCAGCCGGCTTCTCGCGCTATACGACGGCCGACTACACCGGATCGGGCGCGTTCGCGGGCTACGGCATCGACCGCGGCCACCTGGTGCGCTCCTTCGACCGCACCACGGGGTCGCTCGACAACGCGCGCACGTACTACTTCTCGAACATCGTGCCGCAGGCCGCCGACATGAATCAGGGGCCATGGGCGCAGTTCGAGATCTTCCTCGATGGCAAGGCGCGCAACGAAAACCGGGAGGTCTACATCGTGGCCGGCGTGGCCGGTTCGATCGGCACGCTCAAGAACGAGGGGCTCGTGACGATCCCCGAGTACAACTGGAAGGTGGCGCTCGTGCTGCCGCGTGGTGCCGGGCTCAATGACGTCACACGGTATGACGACGCCGACGTGTTCGCCGTGGTGATGCCGAATCGCCCTGGCATCCGTAATGATCCGTGGCCCACGTTCAGCGTGACGGTGGACTCCGTGGAGAGCCTGTCCGGCTACGATCTGCTCTCGTCGCTGCGTGATGACATCGAGATCGCGCTCGAGAGCGGGACGGCTCCGCCAGTGGCCGCCGAGATCGCGCCGTTTTCGGTGACCGAGTGGACGCCGGTGACGCTCACCAGCGCCGGCTCGTTCGATCCCGACGGTGATGCGCTGACCTTCAAATGGAACTTCGGCGACGGGACCACCGCGACGGGAACGGACGTGTCACATCGCTACACGCGCGATGGTCTCTACACGGTGCGATTGATCGCGATCGATCCGCTGGGACTCGCAGACACGACGTTCACGACCGCCACCGTCCGTGCGTTCGCGGCAGCCGAAGGTGCTGACCTGCTCGATCGTGAGCTGCAGGCCATGGGTGCCGATGGGCGATTGCGCGCGCAGGATGTCTGGCCACTCCGCGTCACGGTACACGGCGTGCAGCGGCAACTCGAGCGCGGCCAGACACGCGTGGCCCAGCTGCAGCTGCGTGTGCTCCTGCTCAAGCTTGGCGCGCTCGAGCGCAGCGGCCGCATCGCATCCGCCGACGCCACGCTCCTGCGTCTGCTCACCGATCGCGTGCTCGTGTCGGTCCGCAGCTAGCGGAGCCTCGGTCAGGCGCGCGTGCACCTCACGCGCGCCTGGTCGATGCCGTGCGGTCGTGTGCGGCTGGTCGTCAGCGTTCCTCGCGCGCCCCACGCAGCGCATTCCACGCCTGCGGCGAATCACTGAAGAGGGCCTGCTGCGTCACGTGGCGCTCGACCGACCCCAGCAGCGCGTCCAGTTCCTGCTTGGCCCCCTCGAGCGCGCCTCGGAACAGCCACCGATACCACGCGGCGGTTCCGAGGCCCGCGATCACCATCGCGCCGGCCACGCTGATCGCCGGCAACGAGCCCGTGGAGAGTGCCCAGCCGGCCGCCCGTTCCGCCGCGATCGTGCCACCGCCCGCCAGCAGGGACACCACACCGATGATGCCCCAGTCGGCGAAGAGATTGCGCCGCAGACCGGAGCGCAGATCACCGGTGATGATCACCTCGCACGCCGGACGCTGCGCCGTGCCGCGCGAGTGCAGCGTGACACTCAAGTCGAACAGTTCGATCTGCTCGAGTCGATAGAGCAGCTTGCGACCGCTGCCCATCATGGCGGCGGGATTCCACCATGATTGACTCGTGAGACGCGGTACACGAAAGCGCAGAATGCCGCCGTCCAGCGGATGTCCGTTCACCGCCCCTTCGAACGTGAAGCCGTTTGGCTCGCCGGTGAACACCGCGCCCAACGCCGCGAGTGTGCGTTGCGGCGAGAGCGGCATTACGCGACTCACACTGATCGCGCGCTCGGTCGTGCCCATGAGTGTGGTGAACTGCCGATCGAGGGCATCCGACACCGTACGCGTCGCCACGGCGCCCGTCGTGCGATCGCGCTCCGCAAGCGCCAGCGCCACGTATTGCCGCGAAATTCCCGCCTCGACGGCGGCAGCCTCCACATCGCGAACGCGATAGCTGCCGCTCGGCACACCGTGCTCCGTGCCATCAGCGCTGGCGGCCAGCGAGACCCCCCGCTCCAGCCGCAGCGACGCCGCCGCCTGCAGCTGCGCCGCACGCTGCCAGATCGCCTGCGCCTCGGCTTCGGTGATCACCGCACCGGGCGCGGCATCGGCCGCGGCCTGCTCCGCCTGCTGTGCGTCACGCAAGGCATCGTCGAACGCCGTGGCCAACGCGTCGGCGCTCTGGTACCGATCGGCCGGATCCTTCTGCAAACAGCGATCGATCACACGGGCGAGGCTGTCGAGCACATCCGGCGCAATCGCGAGCACAGGGGGGGCCGGCTTGGTCACGTGCGCCACCAGCACGCTGTGTGCC
>JAABRL010000049.1 GCA_011390935.1 Gemmatimonas sp. | reverse complement strand
TACTGCTGCACGAGTGCGCGACAGGTGAGCCGACCGGACGCGAGGGCTTGCTGGACGTCGGCGATGGTGGCTTCGACCACATCGAACGACTGCGCGTGCAGCGGGCTCGCGGTGAGCAGGGCGAGCGCGGTGAGCAGGGGCAGCAGGTGTTGAGCGCGCATGCGGCGAGGGGTGAGAGGGCCGGCGGCGGAAGGGGGGCTTGGCGAACATAGCGGTGGTGTCGAGCGGTCGCACGCATGCACGCACGGGCGCCTACGGCAACGCGAAGCGGCGCGGCGTTCGAAGGCCCGGTTCACGATGCGACGACGCGATGTGCCGGGCGCGAAACGACGAACGCCCCGCCGAGACCACGGCGGGGCGTTCGTGAGACCGACTGGGTGTACCACCAATCACCATAGCAGGGGAGGGGCTCGAACCCTCGACCTCACGATTATGAGTCGTGCGCTCTGACCAGCTGAGCTACCCTGCCACACTGCACACATCCCTCACAAACGAAACGACCGGCCCGTGAGGACCGGCCGCTTCATTCATGGCGGGGGCGGGATTTGAACCCGCGACCTTCGGGTTATGAGCCCGACGAGCTACCAGGCTGCTCCACCCCGCGTCAGAACTGCAGTATCACCAGTTCGCCGCCGAATGTCAACCCTGCGCAGTCCGTTCACGGCATGTCGTCATCGACGAACCGATACAGCAGTTCGCGATTCCCCTTCACCATGCCGTACTCCTCACGCGCGATCCGCTCGATCGTGAGCGGATCGCTCTCCACCGCAACCAGCTCCGCACGCAGCGAATCCACCACCGCCTGCAGCCGCGCGACCTCCGCCTCGAGCCCTTCACGTCGCTCCGTCCGACTGCGCAGGTCGAGCCAGCCGTATTCGCCGCCGAACACGGCGAACCACACCGCCGCGAGCACGGCGCCGCCGATCGCGAGCCGGCGGAGCAGCAGGCGCCCCCGCCCCGAGCCGCGACGACGACGCGTGGACGTGACCACGGACGTTTACAGCCCGAAGATCGCGCCGCCCGGATACTCCGCGGCGCCGCCCAACTGCTCTTCGATACGCAGCAGCTGGTTGTACTTCGCCACTCGATCCGAACGCGACGGGGCCCCCGTCTTGATCTGCCCCACACCCGTCGCCACCGCGAGGTCGGCAATGAACGTGTCTTCGGTTTCGCCGCTGCGATGCGAAATGATCGAGTTGTAACCGGCCGCACGCGCCAGATCGATCGCTTCCAGCGTCTCGGTGAGCGTGCCGATCTGGTTCACCTTGATGAGAATCGCATTCGCGACTTCTTCCTCGATGCCCTTGGCGAGAATCGCCGGGTTCGTGCAGAACACGTCGTCGCCCACCAGCTGGCACCGATCACCAACCGCCGCCGTGAGCAGCTTCCAGCCGTCCCAATCGTTCTCGGCCATGCCGTCTTCGATCGTCACGATCGGATACTCCTCGAGCCACTTCGCGTACAGCTCCACCATCTGCTCACGAGAGCGCGATGCGCCGCCACTCTTCTTGAAGTGGTACTGCCCGTCGCGATACATCTCGCTGGCCGCACAGTCGAGCCCCAACGCGATCTCGACGCCGGGCTGATACCCCGCCTGCTCGATGGCGTGCACGATGATCTGCAGCGCCTCTTCGTCGCTCTTGAGATCGGGCGCAAAGCCACCCTCGTCACCCACACCCGTGGCCAGCTTGCGCGAGATGAGCACCTTCTTGAGCGCATGAAACACCTCCGCACCCATACGCAGCGCGTCGGTGAAATCGTCGGCGCCCACGGGCAGGATCATGAACTCCTGAAAGTCCACCGTGTTCGTCGCGTGCGCGCCGCCATTGAGAATGTTCAGCATCGGCACCGGCAACGTGCGCGCCATCGGGCCGCCGAGGTAGCGATACAACGGCAGCCCCACTTCGGCGGCGGCGGCGCGCGCCGTGGCCAGCGACACGGCCAGGATCGCATTCGCGCCAAGCTTCGATTTGTTCTCCGTGCCGTCGAGCTCGAGCATCGTCTGGTCGATCTCGATCTGGTTCGTGGGGTCCAGCCCCTCGAGCGCCGGACCGATCGTATCGATCACGTTCGCCACGGCGGCCTGCACGCCGCGGCCGAGGTAGCGCTCCCCTTCCCCGTCGCGCAGCTCAGCCGCTTCGCGCTCACCCGTACTTGCACCGCTCGGCACAGCCGCACGACCGGCGACCCCGCTTTCGAGGTGCACATCGGCTTCAATGGTGGGATTGCCGCGACTGTCGAGGATTTCGCGCGCGGTGATGTGAGCAATGCTGGCCATGGGAGGCAGAGTTGAACGGGGAGTGAGAACACACGGCCGACACCGGCCACGGAGCGACAGCCGCACGCGGCCGCCGCTGACGAACACAACAACAACAGCACACGGCGGGCAATCGGCTCAGTGCGCCTCGAGCGATGAGGACGCCTCCGGCGCGCGTGCCGACGACGCGTGGTCCGACGACGCGTGGTCCGACGACGCGTGGTCTGGCGACGCGTGCGCAGGAGCACCGCGTTCCGTCGCGGCCACACGCACAGCCCCCCGCGCGTCGATCAGAGACGGCGTCACACCATACAGCGACCCCATCGCCTCGGCCATCCGACCGCGCACCGTGTCCGCAAGCGCCGTACGGTCATCGTAGCTGAGGCCAGCCGTGGGCACGGGGTCGAGCAGGTGAATGTTCACCACGCCCGGAGTTACATCGAGCGTCCCATTCGGCGTGACCTCGATCGTACCATGAATGATCACGGGAATGATCGGCACCCCCGATCGGATTGCGAGCACGAATGGCCCTTTCTTGAACTCCCGCAGTCCGTACGCTGCGCCGCGCGTCCCTTCGGGAAACACGATCACGGATTGACCGGCGCGCACTTTCTCGGCCGCTTCCTCGTACGCAGCGAACGCCGACTTCCGGTTCTCGCGATCGATGTACACCACACCCACCGCGCGTGCCGCCGCCCCGAAGAACGGCACCTTCGACAGCTCACGCTTGGCGACAAAGCCGTGCGCCGGTGCAGCGAGCAGCACGGCGGGAATGTCCATGATGCTGACGTGGTTGGCCACGTAGATGTGCGGCACGTCGGGATCGACCCCCTCGCGCCCGTGCGTGATCACGCGCATGCCGGCAGACCACGCGATCCACTGCGACCACCAGCGTGGCGCCTTCTCGAACACCGACCCGCGGCCGTGCCGCACTCGCAGCAGTTCCGCCACGAGCACCAACGAGCCGAACAGCAGCGTCGAGGTCAGCGTGACGAGCTTGGCAAAAAGAGTGCGCATTACCCCGAAAAGTGATCGTACCCCGCCGGAAGATCAACGCGTGGGGACGAACCGGTCCGGACTTCGGTGTCGCTCAGCACCACCAACGGCGCATCGGGGGTGTCGCCGGCCGGCAGCACGCGCCCGACGCGCGTGAGTGGCACACCGAAACGGCGCATGAACCCCTCGGCGTCGAGGTCGGCGTCGGTGGCCACCAGCAGTTCGTACTCCTCACCGCTGGCGAGCGCCTCCTCCACCGTGGCCCCCGGTACGCGCGGAATGGCGTCGCCCCACAGCTCGCAGCGCACGCCGCTGGCGGCCGCCAGATGCCCCGCATCGGTAGACAACCCGTCGGAGATGTCGAGCATGGCCCGCGCGCCAATCGCCGCCAGCCAGGCGCCTTCCCGCAACCGGGGCACTGGCGAGGCAAAGCGCGCCCGATCGTCGGTCTCCGGCACGTCCCCCCGCTCGAACGCGGCGATGGCACGCGTGGGACCGCCCAGCCAGCCGGTCACCCACAACGAGTCCCCCACGCGGGCGCCGGAGCGCATCACGGGGTGCGACGTGCTGCCTATCACGGTGAGCGTGAGCGCCAGCCGCTCGCCGCGCGTGATGTTGCCGCCGATGATGCGCGCGTTGGCGTCGGCCACCAGGCGGCCGATCCCGTCGGCCAGCGCGGGCAGTTCGTCACGCCAGGCGGTGGGGACCTCGAGCGCGAGCAGCACCCAGCGCGCTTCGCCGCCCATGGCGGCAACATCGCTGAGCGCAGCCGCCGTGGCGCGAGCTCCGATCTCCTCGGCGGTCAGCCACCCCGCGCGAAAGTGCACCCCCTCCACGGAGGCGTCGGTGCTCACGACGAGCTGACCGTCCACGGGCGGCACCAGCACCGCCGCGTCATCGCCGATCCCTTCGGCCAGTGCGCCCCACCGCGCCAGCATCGCCCGAATGGCGTCAAACTCGCCCCCGCGGCCCATCGCGACATGTTGTCCCGCCACCTGCGCCTCCGTGGCCGTCATGGCAATCCTCCCTCTGCTGCGAGTCGAACGCGCACCACACCCTCGCGGGTGCCCACCCACGCCCACGTGTCACCCACCACCAGGTCGGTCACGGGCGCCGGCAGCTCCGCCCCCGCGCGCAGCAGTCGAGGCGCCTCGAGCAGTCGGTCACGACGCCAGACGAGCACGCCGGCGGTGCCGGCAATCCAGAGCGTGCGTGCATCGACGTGGGCGCGCACCGGCATGCCAAGCTCGGCGAACGCCAGTTCCACGCGTGCAAGTGAATCGGAGCCGACTCCTTCCCCCTGACCCGCTTCGGTCAGCGTGCGCAGCTCCGCCGCCCGTTCCGATACCACCAGCAGCACCGAATCGTGCCATGCAAGTGCCGATACCGGGCGCGGCAGCACCCCATGGACGCGCTGCGCCGTCGCGCCCACCGCGCGCGCCTCGCGCACGAACAGTCCGCTCGGCGTCCCCACGTAGAGACGGTCCCCCACGATCGCGAGCGCGCGCACGGCCTCGCCCTCGAAGCCGAGGCGCTGCACCGGAGACTCCACGATACCGGGCTCGGCGTCAGACACGAATGCCAGCCCGCGTCGCGTGCCTACCCACGTGCCCTCGAGGCGCGGCAGCACCGACAACACCACATCGTCGGGAAGCCCGCTCGAGACACGCCACTGCGAGAGCGGCACGTCGCGACCCTCGAGCGGCAGTCGCCACAGGCCGCGATCCGTCGCCAGCCACGCGCTGAGCCCGCGCACCACCAGCTGCTGCACACGCATGCCCGACGTGTTGGCGAAACCGCGATGCGCGCGGCGCGCGAACTGCTGCAGGTCGTGGTGCACGAACGAGAGCCCGAACGCGCGTGCGCTCCCCTGTCCCGCGCTCCACACACCGTCGGCACCGATCGCCAGTGCGCCGATGTCGGCGTCGCGCACGCCGTACGTCAGCGCGCGCGCCTGCTGCATGCCGGCATCCACCTGCCACAGGCCATCACCAAGCGTGCCCACCCACACTTCACTCGGCCGATCCGGAGCGATCGCGGCGCTCGTGATGCGCGCCGCCATGGACGCACCAGCGGCGTCACGCAACAGGAACGGCAGCTGCGCGCGCAACGCGGGATGACGCGCATACACGGCTTCGAGTGACATGGGCAGCTGCAGCGTAGCGGTGCCAGGGCCCGCAGGCAGTGGCGACGCAAAACCGGCGCGCGATATCCGGGACCACTGCCCGCCGCTCCGCACGAACGCATCGGGATCCCCGCCGCGCGCGAACGCGATCACCTCGGGCTCACCGATCACCTGTACGCGCACCACCTGCTCCACGCGCGGTCGATAGATCACCACACCACCCGGCACACCGATCCACACGGCCTCTTCGATCGGATCGGCCGTCATCACCATGAACCGCGCGCGCGATGTACCCGCAAGCTCGAACGCTTCAGCGACCTGCGCGGACGGTTCGAGCCATCGCTCGAACACGCGATCGAAGGTCGCCAATCCACCGGTGGACAGCGCAAACACATGACGCGACGACGCCGCCACCGCAAACACATCGTCGTGCGCACGCACGACGAGGCGATCATCGCGGCCGAACGATCGGCTGACCACGGCACCGCCCGGCACCGCTTGCACACTCGCGCAGCCCGTGACGACTGCACACAGCAAGAGCGCGGCGATCGAGCGGCTCACGGCTCCGCCGATGGCACCTCGGCGAGTACGCCGGGCGCGAGCGGAATCGCGCGACGCAACTGCGCCCACGCATCACCGAGTGCACGCACGACGGCGTCGATCGTGGTCCCACGCGCACTACCGGCGCATTCACCGGCCACACCATGCACCCACGCACCAAGTGCGGCATGCGCCACCGGGGGCGTGTCGAGGGCCTCACCGCCGCGCGCGGAGGCGAACACGGCGCCGAGCACGCCCGCGAGCACATCACCGGTGCCGCCCGTCGCCAGCGTCGCAGATCCACGGGGCACGTACCACACGACACCCTCGGGCGACGCGCACACGGTGGGTGCGCCCTTGAGCAGCACCGTGCACGCGGTGGCCTGCGCGACACCAGCAGCCGCCGCGGCCCGTGCCACCGGATCGCGCAGCAACGGAGAGAACGGCACACCACACGCATCGGCGAGCACGGCAAACTCACCGGCATGCGGTGTGAGCACGACTGCGGTACGTGAGCCCAACGCGTGCAGCGTGGCAATGCCCGTTGGTGTGGCGAGCAGCATGAGCGCATCGGCGTCGAGCACGAGCGTGGGAGGACGGCGTGCGGACGCGCCAACCGCCAGCGAGGCGCTCGTGCGCACAGTCGTCAGCACCTGAAAGGCATCGCTGCTGCGACAGGCAGCGAGCACGCGCTCCACCGTCGTGCGTGCGCGGTCGTCACGCCCGAGGCCCGGGCCGAGCACCACGGCTTGTGCCCACGTGCGAACCAGATCATCGAGACCGTCAGGGTGCGCGCACACCACCGCCGGCGTGGCCGCCTGCAGTGCGCGCGCACTGTCCGCGTGCACCACAGCGCGCACCAGACCCGCGCCGCTACCGAGTGCGCCGCGTGCGACGAACTGCACCGCGCCCGCCATCCCCTCCGCGCCCCCCACCACCAACACGCGGCCGCGCGTGCCCTTGTGCGCGTTCCACGCGATGGGCGGCACGATGGCGCGCAGCACACCCACATCCGCGAGTAACGCCGCCCCGTCACCGAGCGTGGCGTGTGCGCCGAGCCCGATCTCCGCCACCACGATGCGCCCGCACGCAGCACGCGCCGCCAGCAGCCCGCTCTTGCACGTGCCGAAGGTGACCGTCACGTCGGCGCGCACATGCTCGGCCTGCATGGACCCGCTCGTGGCATCCACGCCGGTGGGCACATCGAGCGCGATCACCGGCACGCCCGCCGTCGACGCGGCGCGACAGTACGCGGCGCCGGTCGCCACAGCGCCGCGCAACGCCCCACTCGCCCCGGTGCCAAGCAGTGCGTCCACCACCACGCCACGTGTGGACGCACCGAGTGGCACGTCGTGCGCGAGTTCGGTGATCGACGATGCCGGCAGCATCGAGCGAACGAGCGCGTCGGCACGGATGGCATCGCCGGTACGCGGCGAAGCAGCCGCGAGCACGCGCACCGACACGCCAAGTCTCGCCAGCTGCGCCGCCACCACGTACCCGTCGCCGCCGTTGTTGCCGGAGCCGACCAGAACATCGACGCCGCGCGCCAATCGATCGGATGCACCACGCACGATCTCGGCTGCGGCAACGGTGCCCGCACGCAGCATCAGCGCGAAACTGTCCGTGCCCGCGGCGATGGCCGCCGCGTCACGCGCGGCCGCCTGCGCCGCGGTGGTCACACGAACTGTGCGGAGCTCCACGGATACTCGGACTCGAACGCCTGCGCGAAGTCGAAAACGTCATCGAAGTCTTCGCGGCTGTCCTGCGGCTGACTGATGAGCAGCCCGAGCTCGACCAGCGTGAACACGATGTCACCGATGTCCCGCGTGGACTTCACGCCCCAATGCTCGAGCACGAGACGCGCCGTCACCCCGAAGCGATCGATGGCGAGCGACCGACACGCCTGCGCCAACTCGGCACCGGTAATGTGTCGGCGTTCCGTGAGTCGCGTCTGGCAGAACTCGAGCGCCGCCAGCACGAACAGATAGGCGCGCTCATCGAACCGCTGCTCGCGCAAGCGGATCTGGTCCATGATGCCATCTCGAAACGCCAGCTCCGCCACCACGACTCCGCGCCACTCGTCACGATCTCGCGGCGCGCCGCCAGCCAACCGGCGACGCGCTGCACGAACTCCGCCCTAATCTACGGCTTAACGCCCGACGCTCGCCACCATCGGGTACAGCGGATACTGGCCCGCCAACGCCTTGACATCCGCGCGCACCCCCTCAAGGACTACCGCATCCTCGGGCGCGCGCAGCACGCGGTCGATCAACTCCGCGATCCGCACCATCGCGTCACCGTCCATGCCACGCGTGGTCACGGCCGGCGTGCCAATGCGAATGCCGCTCGTGACAAACGGTGACTGCGTCTCCTTGGGCACGGTATTCTTGTTCACCGTGATGCCGGCCGCATCGAGCGCTTTCTCGGCGACCTTGCCGGTGAGGCCACGGTTGCGCAGGTCCACCAGCAGCAGGTGATTGTCCGTACCACCCGACACGACATGAAAGTCGAGTGCGACCAACGCCGCGGCAAGCTGCTGCGCATTGGTCACCACACGCTGACAGTAGTCGGTGAACGCCGGCTGCAACGCTTCGTAAAACGCCACGGCCTTGGCCGCGATCACATGTTCGAGCGGGCCACCCTGTGAACCGGGAAACACGGCCTTGTCCACGGCCTTCGCGTGCTCGGCCTTGCACAAAATGATGCCGCCGCGCGGGCCACGCAGCGTCTTGTGTGTGGTGCTCGTCACAATGTCGGCGTACGGCACCGGCGATGGATACACGCCCGTGGCTGCAAGGCCGGCGAAGTGCGCCATGTCCACCATGAACAGCGCGCCCACTTCCTTCGCGATGTCGGCAAAGGCCGCCCAGTCGATCACGCGCGAATAGGCACTGTAGCCGGCGATGATCATCTTCGGCTTGTGCTCACGCGCCAACGCCCGCATTCCGTCGTAGTCGAGCGTTCCGTCTTCGAGCACGCCGTATGAAATGGCGTTGTACAGCAGCCCGGAGAAGTTCACGGGCGAGCCGTGCGTGAGGTGCCCGCCCTGCGACAGGTCCATGCCGAGGAAGGTGTCACCGGGCTTCATGAACGCCAGAAACACCGCCGCGTTGGCCGACGCCCCCGAGTGCGGCTGCACGTTCGCATGCTCGGCCCCGAACAGCTGCTTCACACGATCGATCGCCAGCTGCTCCACCTTGTCCACCACTTCACAGCCGCCATAGTAGCGCTTGCCGGGCAGCCCTTCCGCATACTTGTTCGTGAGCGGTGAGCCCATCGCTTCCATCACGGCGGGCGACACGAAGTTCTCACTCGCAATGAGCTCGAGCCCTTCGCCCTGCCGCACGATTTCCTCTTCGATCAGGTGCGCAATGGCCGGGTCGGTCGCACGCAACGCCGCGCCTGGTGGACACCGATCCCAATCCGGCCAGCTGGTGGCGTCGTGGACTGCGTTCAATCCGTGCTCCGTCATCCTTCGGCTCCTGCGGATGCATCATCCGCCTGTTCGTCACGCTCGATCTTGGCCACACGTCCTTCGTGCCGGCCTCCCTCGAACGCCGTGTCCAGCCAGCGATGCAGGATCGCCAGCGCGTCTTCGTCCGAGACGAAACGCGCCGGCAGCACCAAAACGTTCGCGTCGTTGTGCTTGCGCGCGAGTTCGGCGACATCGGGCGTCCACGCCACCGCGGCGCGCACCCCCGGGTAGCGGTTGGCTGTGTACGACATGCCGAGTCCGGTCCCGCACAGCAGCACACCGCGCTGCACGCGGCCGTCGGAGACCTGCTGCGCCAGCGGGTGTGCGTAGTCCGGATAGTCCGTGCTCGCGGTGCCGTGCGTACCGATATCGTCCACGTCGAAGCCGGCCGCCATGAGCGCCGTGCGCAGCCGTTCCTTGAGCTCGAAGCCCGCGTGATCCGACGCGATGGGAATGCGTTCCGCCATGATGTCGCCGAGCGATTGCGCGCTCAGCTCTCCTTGTTGGGGTACTGCGGCCACTGCCGCACCATCGCGCGCACCGCAGAAATGCGCTGCTCCGCCACCCGATCCGCCGCCAGATACGTCGGAATGCCGTCTCGCGCGGCGATCCCGAACACGCTCAGTACGGTTTCGTAGATCTCGTCGGCCTTGCGAAGCGCACGCTCGCGACTCCAGCCGGTGAGTTCGCTGTACACGTTGATCACGCCGCCCGCATTGGCCACGTAGTCGGGCGCATACAGAATGCCCTTCTCCGCCAGCTCGTCACCGTGCCGCGGCTCGAGCAGCTGGTTGTTCGCGGCGCCCGCCACGATTTCCACGCGCAGCTGCGGCAGCGTGGTGTCGTTGATGATGCCACCGAGTGCGCAGGGCGCGAAGATATCGGCCTTCTGCGAATAGATCGCATCGGAATCGACCACATCGGCGTGCGTGGCATCGACCACGCGCTTGATGCGGAACTCGTCGATGTCGGTCACCACCAGCGTCGCCCCCGCGGCAAACAGCTCGCGCGCCAGGTGAAAGCCCACATTGCCGCATCCTTGCAGCGCCACACGCTTGCCTTCGAGCGAATCGCTCCCCCACCGCTCCTTCGCCGACGCTTCGATTGCGCGAAAGACGCCGTGCGCCGTCACGCTCGACGGGTCACCCGACTTGGACCCGATACCCGTGACGTGCTTCGTCTCCATGTGCACGAAGTCCATGTCTTCCACGCTCACGCCCACATCTTCGGCGGTGATGTAGCGGCCCCCGAGCGAGTCGACAAACCGACCGTGCGCGCGGAACAGCATCTCGCGGTTGGTGGTGCGGTTGTCGCCGATCATGACGCCCTTGCCGCCGCCCAGATTGAGGCCGGCCACGGCGTTCTTGTACGTCATGCCGCGCGAGAGACGCAGCGCATCGACGTACGCCTCCTCGTCGGTCTTGTAGTTCCAGAAGCGCAGGCCGCCCAAAGCGGGGCCGAGCGTGGTGTCATGAATCGCGATGATGCCGCGGTAGCCGCTCGCGCGGTCGTGGCACATCACCACCTGCTCGTGGCCCATCTCGGTGATGGAATCGAAGAAGCGCATGATAGGTCAGTCGGTTAGGAGGCCGTCAACGTCCCCGCGGGACACAGCGGCGAGAAGGTCGCGCGCGATCACGATCCGCTGAATCTCCGAGGTGCCTTCGTAAATCTCGGTCACCTTGGCGTCGCGGAAGTGGCGTTCGACCGGATAGTCGGTCACGTAGCCGTAGCCGCCGTGGATCTGCACGGCTTCGGTGGTGACCCACATCGCGGTCTCCGTGGCGAACAGCTTGGCCATGGAGCTGAAGCGGGTAATGCGCTCGCCGCGCTCCTTGGCCGCCGCCGCCGCGTGCAGCAGCGTGCGCGCGGCGGTGAGCCGCGTAGCCATGTCGGCGAGCTTGAACTGGATCGCCTGGAACGAGGCGATCGGCTGGTTGAACTGTTTGCGTTCAGTGGCGTAGCGCGCCGACGCTTCGAGCGCCGCGCGTGCGATGCCGATGGCCTGCGCCGCGATGCCCAGGCGCCCATGATCGAGCGAGGCCAACGCGTAGGTGAACCCGTGTCCCTCGGCGCCGAGCAGACGGTCACCCGGCACACGGCAGCCATCGAGATTGATCTGCACCGTGGGCGACGAGCGCAGCCCCATCTTGTCTTCCTTCTTCCCCACCGAAAAGCCGGGCAGATCCGGTGTGAGGATGAAGGTCGAAATGCCCTTGGCGCCCACGCGGGCGTCACTCGTATCGGTGCGCGCCATGCACAGAATGACATCGGCGTGCGTGCCATGCGAGACCCACGCCTTCGTGCCGGTGAGCAACCAGTCGTCGCCGTCGCGCACAGCCTGTGTGCGCAGGCTCGCGGCGTCACTGCCGGCGTCAGGCTCGGAGAGCGCGAAGGCACCCAGCATTTCGCCGCGCGCCATTGGCTTGAGAAAGCGCTCGCGCTGCGCATCGGTGCCGTAGTGCAGCAGCATCTGTGTTGGCAGCGAGTTGTGCACGCTCATGAGCACGGCGGCCGACGCATCGGCCACCGCGATCTCTTCGAGCGCCAGCAGGTAACTCGTGGCGTCGAGGCCGAGCCCGTCCCATTCCTCGGGGATGAGCATGCCCAGGAATCCGAGCTCGGCCAGGCGCGTCACCAGCGCATGCTCGAAGCGTGACTCGCGATCGAGTTCCGCAGCCAGCGGCGCGACATCACGCTGCGCAAAATCGCGCGCGGTCTTCTGGATGTCGCGCTGCAGCTCGGTGAGCGGAATGAGCGTCATCACGCGGTCCGGTAGTCGTAGAAGCCGCGGCCGCTCTTGCGACCAAGCCAGCCGGCGGCCACGTACTTGCGCAGCAACGGACAGGCGCGGTACTTCGAATCACCGAGCCCTTCGTGCAACACGTCCATGATCGCGAGGCACGTGTCGAGGCCGATGAAATCGGCCAGCGTGAGCGGTCCCATGGGGTGGTTCATGCCAAGCTTCATCACCGTGTCGATCGCCTCGGGCGTACCCACGCCTTCCATCACGCAGTAGATCGCCTCGTTGATCATCGGCATGAGAATGCGGTTGGCGACAAAGCCCGGGAAGTCGTTCACTTCCACCGGCGTCTTGCCAAGCGCCTTCGACAGCGTCATCACCGTGTGCGTCGTCGCGTCGCTCGTGGCGAGACCACGAATCACCTCCACGAGCTGCATCACCGGCACCGGATTCATGAAGTGCATGCCGATCACCTGCTCCGGCCGCTTCGTGACGGCCGCGATCTCGGTGATGGAGATCGAGCTCGTGTTCGACGCGAGGATGGCGTGCGGCGGGGCGATGCGATCGGCGTCGGCGAAGAGCGAGAACTTGAGATCTCGGCGCTCGGTGGCCGCTTCGACGATGAGATCGGCGTTGGCCATCGCGTCGCGTTCGGTGGCCGTCTGCACGCGGGCCAGCGCGGCATCGGCGGCGGCCTGTTCGAGCGCACCCTTCTTCACCTGCCGCTCGAGGTTCTTGGCGATCGTGCCTTTGCCGCGGGCGAGCGCCTCGGCGCTCACGTCAATCATCGTCACGTCGTGTCCGCTCGTTGCAAACACGTGCGCGATCCCATTGCCCATCTGTCCGGCACCAATGACCGCAATGCGTTCCGCCATTCCGTCAGCTCCTCAAAGGGACCGCTGTCACCCGCGCAGCGCCCGTCGTTGAATCAGTGTGTGAATCGTGGTGCTGTTCCGAGCCACGCGCCAGTTCGGGGCCCGGCCCCGGTCGGCGTCGCGTGCCAAGGAACAATGCCACCGTGAACACCAGAAAGGCGGCCGCGCCACCCTCCGGTCCCCAACTGCCGCCACTCCACCAGGCCGGCGTCGTGGGGACAAGCCTCCATCCCGGAGCGTCAAACGGCAAGCCGCTCACCGGCACGTGCGCCACGGCGGCCATGCCCCAGTTCCACGCCAGGTGCGCCAGCCACGCGGCGGGGACACTGTCTGTGACCTGCCGGACCAGGCCGAGACAGACGCCGGCCAGCACGACAGCCCCGATCGTGCGCGGGCTTGCCCCCGGGTTGAGCAGGTGCACCGCGCCGAAGGCCACACTGGTGGACCAGAGCGCCACGCGAGCACCCGCGGCATCCTCCGCCACCCGCCACAGGTAGCCGCGGAACATCAACTCTTCCCACAGCGCCGCGGGCCCCAGCACCCAGAGTACGCGGGTGGACGCCATCGCCCACTCGGCCGGTCCGGAACCATCCGCCAGCCACTCCACGTGCAACCCACCGCTCACCAGCAGCAGCACCACCGTCGCCGAAATGGTGACGAGCCCGAGCGCCGCGCCGTGCCCGAGTCGCGTGCCCCCCCACGACGCGGGGCCGCACCCCACGACGTCCCACGGCTCATCGTCCACCTGTCGCAGCGCCACCACATGCGCCGCCACCGTCGCCAACAGCATCAACCAGGACCCGAACGCCACCGGCGAACTCGTCCACGACGTCGCGAAGGACAACAGCGGATAGACGAACGCGTTGATCAGCACCCATGCCGAGACGAACGCGGCCAGGAACACCGACAGCCGCCACGGCGCGCGCAGTCGCCCGGTGTGCGCCACGAACCACGGCGACCCCGCCGGCACTTCGCGCGGACGACGTCCTCCGGTGAAGCGCGGCGCGCGCGACATCATTCGATGCGGTTCACCGTGCACCCGGCGGCGTGCCGCATCAGGCCGGGTGCCGTTCCACGGCCAACGCTACGGCGTCGCCGCCGCCGAGGCACAGTGTGGCCAGCCCCTTGCGACCACCTCGGTCCGCGAGCGCATGCAGCAGCGTGACGAGCACGCGGGCGCCACTGGCGCCGATCGGATGGCCGAGTGCGATCGCGCCGCCATTCACATTCACGCGCGATTCGTCCCACCCCAGTCCGTCGCCGTCGGCCAGCGCCTGCGCGGCGAACGCCTCGTTGGCCTCGATGAGGTCGTAGTCGCCAATGGCCGTGCCCGCCTTCGCCATGAGGTTCTGCACGGCCGTGATCGGAGCAAAGAACAGCTCCTGCGGATCGCCGGCACCGGTGGCATACGCCGTGATGTGCGCGAGGATCGGCAGGTCGTGCTGGCGCGCGTACGCCTCGCTCGTGACCACCACCGCCGCGGCCCCATCGTTGAGCGACGAGGCATTGCCCGCCGTCACCGACAGCGATTCGCTGCGATCGCTCCCCGGAAACGCGGGACGCAGCTTGGCCAGCGATTCAGCCGTCGTATCGGTGCGCGGACCCTCGTCGGCGCTCACGATCGTGGGGCCCTTGCGACCCGGCACCTCCACCGGCACGATCTCGGCGGCGAACTTGCCCTCCGCCTGCGCTGCAACGGCCTTGGCGTGCGACGAGGCCGCGAACGCGTCCTGCCGCTCGCGGCTCACGTTCCCCTTGGTGGCGGTGTGCTCGGCGTGCCGTCCCATGTGCACATCACAGATGGCGCACTGCAAGCCGTCGTGAATCATGCCGTCGACCATGGTCTGATCGCCCAGCTTCACCCCCCCACGCATGCCGCGCACGTAGTGCGGCGCATTCGACATGCTCTCCATGCCGCCAGCCACGATCACCTGCGCATCACCGGCCTTGATGGCCTGCGCCGCGAGCATCACGGCCTTGAGCCCCGAGCCACACACCTTATTGATGGTGACCGCGGAGACGCTCGACGGGACACCGGCCAGCAGCATGGCCTGACGGGCGGGCGCCTGGCCCACCCCGGCCTGCAGCACATGGCCCATGATGACTTCGTTGACGTGCTCGGGCGCCACACCGGCGCGTTCAAGCGCCGCCTTGATGGCCACGGCACCGAGTTGCGGGGCCGTCAGGGTCGCGAGGCCGCCCAGGAAGCGGCCGATCGGCGTCCGGGCAGCGCCCACGATGACAGGAGTACGAATGAGGTCGGTCATGGAGTGTCTGGGGTTGGAGGTAGCCTCGGAAAGCTAACGCGGCGGCTCGCCCCCGGGGCAGTCACACCCTCACTGCTCGCCCCTCGTGGCTTCGCCCTACTCCCCGTGCCCCGCGATGGCGGCCGCAAGGCCCGATGCGTCGCGGTTGCAAGCGCCGCTGCCGGCATGGGCGCGACGCGCGCGCATCACACGAAACGGGTCGTAGGGCAAAGCCACGAGGGGTGAGCGGTGAGGGGTCAACCACCGAGTGGTTGCTCGCGCAAGACGCGGTGGCGCAGGGTGCGACACATGCGGCGCACGGCGATCGACTCGGTGGCCAGTGGCCCGTACTGCAGCTCGCTCAGGACCCCCAGGTCCCGGGCGAGCAACAGCAGGTACTCCAACCGCATCGCCGACGCGGCCGCGGTTGCGATGTAGCGTGCGAACACGCGACGGGAGTCGTGCCCGCACCCCTTCGCGAGGTTGGTCGGGATGGCAATGGCCGCGCGCTGCAGCTTGCGGGTGATGCCCGGTGGACGTGAGTGTCCGTTGGCATCGGTGCACGAGAGGACGGCGAACGCGAGCACGTGCGCGCGCTGCGAGACGTGGAGGTTGAGATAGTTGCGCATGCGACACCGTACCACTCGCGCACAGCCTGAGCGCCACCATTTCCTCGCGCGCCCGTTCGAAACCATGCGCGGGGCTCCGTGTGGTTACTCCCCTCGTACCTCACCTCTCACAGCTTCGCCCTATACCCCGTTCCGTGTGATGCGCGCCTGTGGCGACCATGCCGGCACCGGCGCTTGCCACCGCGACGCATGGGCGCTCGATGCCGTCATCACGTGGCACGGGCAGTAGGGCGAAGCCGCGAGGGGTGAGCGACGAGGGTCAACGGCCCCGCGATCAGCGCAGCGCCATCCACACCACCAATGCGGTCATCACCAGCGCGATCCCCCACGGCAGCCACACCGGGAGCGCACGCAACCCCTGCACCACGGCCCCGCCGCCCGACGGTCGATGCACCGCCGGCCCGCTCAGCGCCTGCGCCACCACCGTCCCGCTCGCCGGCCGGTCATCCGGACGCTTCGCCAGCATTGTCATCACCAGCTCGGCCAGCACCTTCGGCGTATCCGTCCGCTTCGCCCCCACCGGCTCCGGGGTCTGCTTCGCGTGCGCCTGCAGCACCGCCACCGGATCGCGGCCGCGAAACGGCGGGTGCCCGGTGAGCATCTCGTACGCCACCACGCCGAGCGCGTACAGATCGGCCCGATGATCGAGCGACAGATCCCCAGCCGCCTGTTCCGGGGCCACGTACGTGGGCGTGCCCAGACTCATTCCTGCCTGCGTGATGCGCAGCGTCTCCGTCTCTGCGGTTGTCGCGCCCATCAGCGCCTTGCCGATGCCGAAGTCGAGCACCACGGCCTGCCCGTGAAAGAACATCACGTTCTCCGGCTTGATATCCCGGTGCACCACGCCTTCCTCGTGCGCGTACGCGAGCGCTCCCGCGATCTCCTGCACAATGCGCGCGATGTCCTCGAACGCCATTGGACGTTCGCGCTGCATGCGATCGCGCAGCGACTCCCCATCCACAAAGGGCATCGTGTAGTACAGGTGCTCCCCCGCCTGCCCCGCCGAAAGCAGCGGCACGATGTGCGGATGCTGCAGTCGCGCCGCCAGCGTGATCTCCCGCTTGAACCGTTCGGCAGACAGCGTGGCCGCCAGCTCCGGGGCCAGCACCTTGATCACCACGGGGCGTCGCAGTGCCGTCTCGGTTGCCACGAACACGCGCGACATGCCACCGCGCGGCAACTCGCGGCCGAGGGCATACTGCTCGTCCAACGCCTCCTGCACTTCGGCCCGCAGTGTGTCGTTCGGCATGCGTCTGCTCCGGAGGGAAGCGACGAACGAGTGCGTCCGTCGCCCTGCGACTGCACGCCGACGCCACGCCGCGTCGACCGTCAGCCGTTACACGTCGTCGTCGAGCCCCACCACCAGGTTCCGCCCCGCCGACTTGGCGCGCTTCACCGCCGTCTCAGCCATCCCCAACAGCGCATCAACCGTCGCCGCCTCCCCGACCAGCTCGGCCACGCCGACGGAGACGGTGCATCGGCCACCGCGGTGATCGCCCGGGAACACATGCCGCTGCATGCGCTCGCGGATGCGCTCGGCCAGCACCAGGCCGCCCGAGAGCTCCGTACTGGGCAGCAGGACCGCAAACTCTTCGCCACCCACGCGACCAATCACATCGGTGTTGCGCGATTCCTGGCGGCAGATCCACGCGATCGTGCGCAGACATTCATCGCCGAACTCGGTACCGTGTGTCTCGTTGATCTCGCGAAACAGATCCGGATCGACCAGCAGCACGGTGAGCGGCTGGCCGTAGCGACGAGCGCGCGAGATTTCCACGCCGGCGGTGTCGTAGAAGCTGCGTCGCGTAGCCACGCCTGTGAGATCGTCGGCCGAGCTGCCACCGGCGCCCTGCGCCAACTGTTCGAGCCGGCGGCGTTCGGAGAGATCACGCGTGATCACCTGAAAGCGGACGGCATCGGTGCCCTGATGCAACGTGGCCACAACCGTGCTCGCGGGAAACGGCGTGCCATCGCGACGCGCGCGCTCCCCGTCGTCCTCGCTCCAACCGCGCTGCGCGGCCTCGGCGAGCAGGTCGCGCACGTACGACAGCCCACCCGACGCGGACGGCGCGAGCAGCGCCATGGACTGTCCCACGATGTCCGACGCGCCGCACTGATGGACGCGCTCGGCGGACTCGCTCCACGATTGCACCACGCCCTCACCATCGACCACGTACAGGGCGTAGTCGCGCACGCCGCGGTCAATCGACTGCAGCTGCGCGGTGAGCGCGCGCGTTTCGTCTTCGAGCTGCGCCAACTGCGCGGCCTCGGTGATGAGCGCCACAAAACGCCCGGGCGCACGCTTCACCAGCGCCAGCAACACCGCGTCGCCCGTCTCGGTCACGAGCCGAGCGCCTTCTGCGACCACGCCGCTCGACGCCTCCAGCCCACGCGCACGACTGCCCAGATCGCCAACCCACGGCGAGAGCACATCGAAGAACGGGGCGATCTCCCCACTGCGGGAGAATGGGTGCAACAGCCGCTTCGCGGCCGGGTTCGCTACTTCGACCTGCCCCTCATCATCCATCGCCACCATGCCCACGGGCGACAGCACGAACAGATCCAGCAGCGCCTCGGGTGTCACGCCCCCTCCTCGGTCGATTCGGCTACCACCGGCATGGGCACGAGCGCGCGCGTCTTCACATCGTGCAGCAGCTGCTCGACAAACGCATCCTGCGCGAGGATCTCCTGCTTCTTGCCCGTGCCGCGCACGCGCAGCGCCACCGTGTGCTCCTCGGCCTCGCGTCGACCGATCACGCACATGTACGGCACCTTTTCCATCTCTCCCTCACGCACGCGGTAGTTCAGCGTTTCGTTGCGTGCATCGAGCGTGGCCCGAATGCCAAGCCCCTTGAGCCGGTCCACAAAGGCCTGCGCGTGATCGTTGTAGTCGATGGCGATCGGAATCACGCGCACCTGCTCCGTCGCGAGCCACACCGGGAAGGCGCCGGCGAAGTGCTCGATGAGGATCGCAATGAACCGCTCGAACGAGCCGCTCACCGCGCGGTGGATCACCACCGGACGGTGCGGTGCGTTGTCCTCACCCGTGTAGCTCAGGTCGAACCGTTCCGGCGCGTTGTAGTCGAGCTGAATGGTGCCCAGCTGCCACGCGCGGCCGATCGAGTCGGTGACATCGAAGTCGATCTTGGGGCCGTAGAACGCGCCGTCCCCTTCCTTGAGTTCGTACGGACGTCCCGTGCTTTCGAGCGCGGCCCGCAGCGCGCCTTCCGCACGATCCCACAGTTCATCGCTGCCGATGCGCTGCTCCGGGCGCGTGGCAAACTTGAGCGTGGCCTGGAGACCGAACGTGTCGTAGTAGCCGAGAATGAAGTCCATGAGGAACTTCACCTCGGTCGCAATCTGGTCTTCGCGCAGATACACATGGCAGTCGTCCTGCGCGAACTGCCGCACGCGCGTGAGCCCCGAGAGTGCGCCCGAAAGCTCATTGCGATGCAGCACGTCGAATGTGACGTAGCGCACCGGCAGCTCGCGATACGAGTGCTTCTGCGAACCGTAGTAGACGTGATGCGACGGGCAGTTCATGGGCTTCAGCGACATGTCGTGCTCGCCCGTCTCGCTGTCGAGCACGAGAAACATGTTCTCCTTGTACTTGCCCCAATGCCCGGACTGCTCCCACAGCTTCTTGTTGTAGAGCAGCGGCGTCTTGATTTCCTGAAACGCCTCCTGCTGCCGCTCGCGCACGAAGCTCTCGATCGTGTTGTACAGCGTGGTCCCCTTGGGCGTCCAGAAGGCACCACCGGGTGCCACGGGAAACATCTGGAAGAGGCCGAGCGACTTGCCGAGCACACGGTGGTCGCGCTTCTTCGCCTCTTCGAGGTTGTGCAGGTGCGTCTCGAGTTCGTCCTTCTTCCAGAAGGCCGTGGCGTAGATGCGCTGCAGCATCTGCCGCTTCACATCGCCGCGCCAGTACGCACCGGCGGTGGTGAGCAGCTTGAAGTGCTTGAGCCACCCCGTGTCGGGCACGTGCGGGCCGCGACACAGGTCGACGAAGGGGCCGTCGGTGTAGACGCTGATCACTTCGTCGGTGCCCTCGAAGTCGGCCAGGCGCTCGAGCTTGAGCGGATCGCCGGCAAAGCGCACCCGCGCCTCCTCGAGCGACACCTCCTCGCGTACGAACGGATACTTCTCCTGGATGACCTTCTTCATCTCGGCTTCGAAGGCCGCGAGGTCTTCGGGCGTGAACGGACGCTCCACTTCGAAGTCGTAGTAGAAGCCGTCGTCGATGGCGGGACCGAACCCGATATGCGCGTCCGGGCGCAACCGCCGCACGGCCGTCGCCAGGATGTGCGCCCCCGAGTGTCGCAGCACGGCCAGCGCGCGCGGGTCCTTGTCGGTGATCACCACGAACGCGCCCGAGTGCCGCAGCGGCGTCATGAGGTCCACCACCTCGCCATCGATCGCCACGGCCACCGAGGCGCGCAGCAATCGCTCGCCGATGGAGCCCACGACGTCGCGCGCCAGTGTGCCAACCGGCACCTCGCGCGTATTGCCGTCGGGGAGTGTGAGAACGATCTGATCGGAAGCGGCGGCCGAACCGGACATACGGAGCACGGGCAAAAGGACGCCCTCGCCACCCGAGGCGGCGCGGGACGATTGGACGGATCGTGGGTAGGACGGAAGACACGGGTGCACGAGGAGACTCGCCGCGCCCATGCAGCCAAGTTATCCTTCATGGATGTACTGCGCCACATACCTGGAGTTGCCCTGTGCCCCTGTTCCCCGTGCGTAAACGCTCTCGCAGCAACGACCTGATGCTGCTCTCGCTCGGCGCCACCGTCGGCGTGATCGCCGGCGCGCTGCTCGTCGACCGGGTCGGCGGGCTGGACCGCCTGTTTGCGCGATCCCGCCGCGGGAAGGCCCCGGTGGACCACGATGACGAGCTGCTGCTCGCCGAGCCGCCCTACGGGCTGCACGACGCCGACGGCGGCTTCGACGACGATCAGGACTACCACGACGAGACCGACGACGAGTTCGAGGAGCCCCTCGCCGAGCACGAGGCACCGATCGTCTCGTCCGGCAGCCGCGAAGGCTCGGACGCGCGCGCACGCCGGCCAATCGTGCCCGACGTGCTTACCCTCGAGTCACGCGTGCTCGAGGCGTTTCACAACGATCCCGTCCTCGTCGAACGGGCGATCGACATCGGCGCCATCGCGCCTGGCGTGATCGAGCTCACCGGCTGGGTGCACACCGCCGAGGAAGTCCGCCACGCCATCATCATCGCGCGCGGCGTCCCCGACGTGCAGCATGTGGTCGATCAGCTCGCCGTGCGGCAACCCACGCGCAACCGTCGCGCGACCGACCGACTCGCGCTCTCGCTGGCCGACGACGTCGAGAAGCCGCGTGATCCGAACTCCCGAACGCGCGCCGGCTGACCGGTCGCGCCCGTCCTCCGGCCGGCTCGTGTGCTCAGGCACTCGGGCCGGCCGCCTCGCTTCCGCTCCATGACCGCACCCACCCCTCTCGACGAACTCCCGGCCGCCTTCGAGCCGACCGCTACCGAACGCCGCTGGTATGACCGGTGGACCGAGCACGGGGTCTTTGTGGCCGATCCGTCGCGGACCGCCACCCGACCGCCGTTCACCATCGTCATCCCGCCACCGAACGTCACGGCCGTGCTCCACATGGGACACGGGCTGAACAACTCGGTGCAGGATGTGCTGGTCCGCTGGCGGCGCATGGCCGGCGACGAAGCGCTCTGGATGCCCGGCACCGACCACGCGGGCATCGCCACGCAGAACGTCGTGGAGAAGCTGGTGGCCAAGGAGGGGCATACGCGCTTCGATCTGGGGCGCGACGCCTTCGTGGCACGCACCGCGCAGTTCGTCGAAGAGACCGGCGGCGTCATTCTCGATCAGCTCAAGGCGATTGGCGCCTCGGCCGATTTTTCGCGCACCGCGTACACGCTCTCGCCCGAGCTGTCGCGCGCCGTGCGCGAAACGTTCGTGCGCCTGCACGAAGACGGACTCGTGTACCGCGGCCATCGCGTCATTCACTGGTGCACGCGCTGCGGCACCTCCCTCTCCGACGAAGAAGCCGAGTTCAACGACACGGCCGGCAAGCTGTATCACCTGCGCTACCCGCTCGCCTCCGACCCGTCGCGCGGCATCACCGTGGCCACCACGCGCCCCGAAACGATGCTCGGCGACGTGGCCGTGGCCGTGCACCCCGATGACGAGCGCTACCGCGACCTCGTCGGGCAGGAGCTGCTGCTCCCGCTCACCAACGTGCGCATTCCGGTGGTGGCCGACAGCTACACCGATCCGGCGTTCGGTTCGGGCGCGGTGAAGATCACGCCGGCGCACGACGCGAACGACTTCGAAGTCGGTAAGCGCCACGCGCTGGCGATGCCCGTGATCATCGACGCCGAGGGGATGGTGCGCGAGGTGACACACGCCGAAGGGCGCGTGCCAGCCGAGCTCAACGGCCTCGATCGGTTCGCGGCGCGCACGCGCATCGTGGCCATGCTGCAGGACGCGGGCGTGCTGCAGAAGATCGACAACCACGATCACAGCGTGCGCCACTGCTATCGCTGCGACACGGTGGTGGAGCCGCGTCTGTCCGACCAGTGGTTCGTGCGCATGCAGCCGCTCGCCGACAAGGCGCTCGCGGTGCTGCGCAGTGGCGAACTGCGCATCCTGCCCGATCGGTGGGAAGCGGTGTACGTGAACTGGCTCGAGGGCATTCGCGACTGGAACATCTCGCGACAGCTCTGGTGGGGGCATCGCATTCCCGTGTGGTACTGCGACGGCTGCGGCATCGACCCGATCGTCAGCCGCACCGACGTGGCCGTGTGTCCGTCGTGTGGTGCCGTGCCGCGTCAGGACGAAGACGTGCTCGACACCTGGTTCTCGTCATGGCTGTGGCCGTTCAGCACGCTCGGCTGGCCCGACGACACCCCCGACCTGCGCGCCTTCTATCCCACCGACGTGCTCGTGACCGCACCGGAGATTCTGTTCTTCTGGGTGGCGCGCATGGTCATGTCGGGGTGCTGGTTCATGGGCAAGGCACCGTTCCACACGGTGTACCTGCACGGCACCGTGCGCGACATGCAGCACCGCAAGATGTCCAAGTCGCTCGGCAACGGCATCGATCCGCTCGACGTGGTGCGCGACTACGGCGCCGATGCGCTGCGCTGGACGGTGATTGCCGGACTCGGCCTGGGCGTGGACGTGATGCTCGACCCGAACGATCTCGACAAGTCGTTCGCGCCCGGGCGTAACTTCTGCACGAAGCTCTGGAACATCGGCCGCTTCCTGCTCTCGCGCGTGGGCACCACGCCCGTGACGCCGCTGCACGAGATCGACGCATCACGACTCACCGCGGCCGATCGCTGGATTCTCGATCGGCTCGATGACGCGGTGCGTGACTGTGACGCGGCGCTGGGGCCGGCGCGTCCGGCTGCCGATCGCACGTGGAATGCGAGCGAGCGTCCGCGCGGTCTCCGTCTCGCCGAATACGCCGAGTCGGCCAGGCGCTTCGTGTGGAATGAGCTGGCCGACTGGTATCTCGAAAGCGTGAAGCCACGGCTCGCCGCCGAAGGCGACGATCGTGAAGTCGCGCGCACCGTGCTCGCGCATGCGTTTGACAATGCACTGCGTCTCCTGCATCCGATCATTCCGTTCATCACCGAGGAGCTGTGGCAGCGGGTGCCGCTGCCCCGCCCCACCGCCTTCTGTGCCACGGCGCCGTGGCCGACGCCGCGGGCCGAGTCGGCACGCCTCACCGGGGGCGACGAGTTCGAGATCGTGCGGCTCGCGGTCACCGCACTGCGACAGGTGCGCGCCGACTACAACGTGCCGCCTGGGCAGTTCGTCGATGCGGTGCTCATCACGCCGGCCGCGCGGGTGGCCGAGTTTGCACCGCTCGCCGCGATCGCCGGTTCGCTGTCACGCTCGCACATGCGGGCCGACAGCGTGCCCCCCGAGGGGGCCGCGGCGCAGTCGCTCTTGCGCGACGGGTTCGATCTCGTCGTGCCGCTCGCCGGCATGGTGGATCTCGACAAGGAACGTCGCAAGCTTGAAGCCGAGGCAGAGCAGCTGCACACGCAGTTGGTGGCGCTCGATGGCCGTCTGGCCAACGAGAAGTTCACGGCCAAGGCGCCGGCGCAGGTCGTGGCGGCGGAACGGGCCAAGGCCGAGGAGTGGCGGGCGCGACATGCGCAGCTGCTCGAGCGCATCGCGCGTCTGGGCACATGACCCAGCTGCCCGGAGCCGCTCGGTCGGTGCGAGCGCGTGTCGTCGCGCTGTGGACGGTGATCGGTTCCGCACTGTACGCCGCCGGTGCGTGCGCGAATCCGGCCGCACCGCCGGGCGGTCCGGCTGACGAGCTGCCGCCCATGCTCGTGCGCGTCACGCCCGCCATCGGCGACACGTCCGTGATGCCGAAAGTGGTGTCGTTGCAGTTCGACGAAGTGATCAGTGAGACACCGGCCGGCGCCCCGGATCTGGCCGGACTGGTGTTCATTTCGCCGCGCAGCGGCGACGTGAATGTGGAGTGGAAGCGCACCCGCATGGAGATCCGTCCCAAGTCGGGGTTCCGCGACAGCACGGTGTACACCATCACCGTGCGTCCCGGCATTCAGGATCTGCGCAACAACAAGATCGATTCGATCACCACGGTAGTGTTCTCCACGCGCGGGCCGATTCCGGCCACGGCGATCAAGGGTGTGCTGTTCGACTGGCCCGCTGGGCGCGGAGCGCGCGGCGGACTCGTGGAGGCGTTGTCGGTGGTGGACACCACCATCGCGTACATCGGGGTGACCGATTCCGTGGGTCGCTTTGCCCTGCGCCATGTGCCGGGTGGGCAGTACATCGTGCGCGGCTTCCTCGATCGCAACAACAATCGCCAGCTGGAACGCACCGAACTGTGGGACACGGTGCGGATTCCGCTGCGCGATAGCGCCGATGTGGAGCTGTACAGCTTCATTCATGACACGATGCCGGTGCGCATGACCGAGCTCGTGGTGCAGGATTCGGGGCGTCGCATGCGCATCACGTTCGACAAGCCGTTGGCGCTCGAACAGTCGTTCAGCCCCACCCAGTTTTCGCTGCGCACGCTCCCCGATTCGATCCCCATGCAGAATCGCGTTGTCGTCGTGCGCACGCGTGCCCAGCAGTTGGCCACCGATTCCATCGCGCGACAGCGCGTCGCCGATTCGGTGGCAGCATTGCGCGACACCGTACCACCTGACAGTGCAGCCTTGGCGCGTCAGGACAGCGTCGCGCAGGCACGACGTCGTGACAGCATCGCCACCGTCGAGCGCAATGAGCGGGAAGCGCGTCGCCAGCTCGCCCTGCGTGGTGGCCGCCCGCTCCCTCCGGTGGACTCCACGCCGCCCCCCAAGCTGTCACGTCCGGTCCCCGGCACGGAGTTGTACATCCTGTTCGATGCCCCACTGCCGTATGAAACGCGCGTGCTGCTCGAGGTCCGGGGCGTCGTCTCGCTGAATCAGATCGCGGGTGATGCCTTCCGACCGCTGCTTACGCCACCGCCTCCAGATTCCACGGAAGCCCCGGCGGCCGGCGCGCGACCACCCGGCGGCTCGCGATGACCGCGCCGGTCTCCGAGCGCGCGCTGCGTCCCGCCTGCTTTGTGGACCGCGACGGGACTGTCATGGCCGACACGCACTACCCGTCCAGCCCCGATGCCGTGCGCCTCATCCCCGGTGTGGTCGAGGCGCTCGCCGCGGTGAACGCGCGAGAGATTCCGATCGTGATCATCACGAATCAGGGGGGCATCGCGCGCGGCTACTACACGGAGTCGCAGTACCAGGCGGTGCGCGCGCGACTCGAGGCGCTGCTCGAGCAGGCTGGCGTGCGCGTGCTCGACACGTACCACTGTCCGCACTGGGAACCCGTAAGCGGCCCGTGTGCCTGTCGCAAACCGGCCCCTGGTATGTATCTGCGCGCGGCCGCGGAGCACGACCTCGACGTGACGCGCTCGGTGTACATCGGCGATCGCTGGCGAGACGTGAAGCCGGGACTCGAGCTTGGCGGCTTCGGCGTGCTCGTTCCCTGCCCCGATACCAGCGACGACGACATCGCACTGGCCCGAGCGCAGGCGCACGTCGTACCCGCCCTGCGCGATGCCGTCGATCTGTTCCTTGCGTCACTCGACGCCGAGGGTGCCCGTGCGCGCTGACGCGACATCTGTACGCGCCCCCATGCGCATGGTCGTGATCGCGTCCGGTGGCGGCTCCAATCTCGGCGCTCTGCTCGACTACTTCGATGCACCAGACGCCGCGGCCGTTGGGCGCGTGGTGTGCGTGGCCTCCGACAAGGCGAGCGCTGGTGCACTCGATCGCGCTCGTGCGCGCGGCATTTCGACGCACGTCATCACCGATCCACGCGATGGCCTGGCCCTGCGCTCGATGCTGCTCTCATTCGACGTGGACGTGCTCGTGCTCGCCGGCTACCTCAAGCTCGTGCCCAGCGAAGTGGTGAGCGGGTGGCCCGGTCGCATCATCAATGTGCACCCCGCGCTGCTGCCCGCATTCGGCGGCGCCGGCATGTACGGACAGCGCGTGCATGCGGCAGTGGTCGCGGCCGGAGCGCGTGTTTCCGGTGTGACAGTGCACTTCGTCGATGAGCACTACGACCGCGGCGCGATCATTGCGCAGTGGCCCGTGCCCGTTTTTGAAACTGACACGGCGGCCGATGTGGCCGCGCGTGTCCTGCGTGTGGAGCACCGCTTGCTGCCGCGCGCTGTGCACGCCGTGTGCAACGGCACGGTCTCGCTGCAGTCCGATGGTTCCGTGCGCGGACGCGTGCCGATGCCCCCGTCGCTCGACGCGCCACACGATGAGTTTTCGCTCCCTTCCGACTCCTAACCGACTTCTGCCTGTGCCACGCGCCCTGCTCTCCGTGTCCGACAAGACCGGTGTCGTCGATCTTGCGACGCGCCTCGTTGCCCTTGGCTGGGACCTGCTCTCCACCGGTGGGACGGCCCGCGCGCTGCGCGACGCCGGTCTCACCGTGGCCGACGTCGCCGACGTGACCGGCTTCCCGGAAATGCTCGACGGTCGCGTGAAGACGCTGCACCCCGTGGTGCACGGCGGCCTGCTCGCGCGGCGCGACCTCCCCGAGCACATGGCGGCGCTCGCCGAACACAACATCGGCACGATCGATCTCGTGTGCGTGAATCTGTATCCGTTCCGTGAGACGGTCGCGAAGCCCGGTGTCACCGACGAACACGCGATCGAGAACATCGATATCGGCGGGCCATCCATGCTGCGGTCGGCGGCCAAGAATCACGCGGCGGTGTGGGTGCTGGTGGACCCGGCCGACTATGCGGGCGTGCTCGATGTGCTCGCGGCCGGCGGCGATGATCAGCCGCTGCGTCGCCGACTCGCGGAGAAGGTGTACGCGCACACGAGCAGCTACGACGCGGCGATTGCGCAGTGGTTCGCCGGTCGCCGCGACGAGCCGTTCCCCGAGACGTATCCGCTGGCGTTCAGCAAGCAGCAATCGCTGCGCTACGGCGAAAACCCGAGCCAGCGCGCGGCCTTCTATGTAGAAGGCAGCGGCCGCGGGCTCGGCGCGCTGGTGCAGAAGGGTGGCAAGGAGCTGTCGTTCAACAACCTGCTCGACCTCGAAGGTGCGATGCTCGCCACCGAGCCGTTCGGCAGCGAGCCCTGCTGCGCGATCATCAAGCACACCACGCCGTGCGGTCTGGCCGTGGGCACCGATGCGCTCGATGCGTACAAGAAGGCGTTGGCGTGTGATCCGGTGTCGGCATTCGGCTCCGTGATCGCCTTCACGGTCCCTGTCGACGAGGTGGCCGCCGAAGCGATCTCGAGCCTCTTCGTCGAGTGCATCGTGGCGCCCGCGTTCAGCGAGGCGGCGGTCGAGATTCTGGGTCGCAAGAAGAACCTGCGCGTGCTCGAAGGCACCGCCGATTGGCGTGCCGGCGACATGGACTACAAGCGTGTGCGTGGCGGCGTGCTGGTGCAGGATCGTCTCAAGGTGCCGGCACTCGACAAGGGGTGGGACATTGTCACCACCCGCAAGCCGGGTTCGCAGGAAGAGCGAGACCTCGCCTTTGCCTGGCGCGCCGTGGCCAGTGTGAAGTCGAACGCCATCGTGCTGGCCCGCGATGGCGCGACCATCGGCATCGGTGCCGGTCAGATGTCCCGTGTCGACGCGAGTTTCCTCGCCGTGCACAAGGCCAAGACCGCCGGCCACGAAACCGGGGGTGCCGCACTCGGCTCCGATGCGTTCTTCCCGTTCCGCGATGGCATCGATCACGCGGCGGCGGCCGGGGTCACGTGCATCGTGCAGCCTGGGGGTTCGGTGCGCGACGCCGAGGTGATTGCGGCGGCGAACGATCATGGCATTGCGATGGTGTTCACGGGGCAGCGGTTGTTCCGGCACT
>JAABRL010000004.1 GCA_011390935.1 Gemmatimonas sp. | reverse complement strand
AGCGATAGAAGGATCGCACCGCGGAAAGTCCGCGCGCCAACGATCGCTTGGCGAGCCCGGCGCGCTGACGGAACGCGAGCCACCCACGCAGCTCCTGACGCGTGAGGGCGCCCCACTCCCAACCGTCTGCGCCGTGCGTACCCGCCAGCCATTCGCAGAAGCCGGTGAGATCACGACGGTACGCGATGAGCGTATTGGGCGAGACATCGCGCTCCTTCTCGAGATGCACCAGAAACTCGGTGATCTCAGGCGGCAACGAAGCGGCCGCGGTGCTCGCCGCCGCACGCGGGGTCACACGCCCTGCCCCGCCGCTGCCTCCGCAGGCGTGGCCTGCACGGCCGCGCTGTTGGTAAGCGCATGACGCCACACCGGAGCGATGTCGTGCGCCTGCATCCACGCGTCGAGCGCGTGCAGCGAGCGCTCGGCGAATCGTTGACGCTTGAGCTGCTTGTCACGCGTGGGGTGCTCAAGGTCGTCGAGCAACCCGAAGTTCGCGTTCATCGGCTGAAAGTGTGCCGGATCGGCCTCACGCATGTAGCGGTACAGTGCACCGAGCATGGTGGCCGGCGGTGGTATGATCGGCTCCTGCCCATGCAGCATGCGCGACAGGTTGATGCCCGCGAGCAGTCCCGTTGCTGTGCTTTCGGTGTAGCCCTCCACGCCGGTGAGCTGCCCCGCGAACAACAGCTGCGCGTCGTCGCGCACCGAGAGGTGCGGCGTGAGCGCGGCGGGTGCGTTGAGATACGTGTTGCGGTGAATCGAGCCGTAGCGCAGGAACTCCGCATCGGCGAGGCCGGGAATGAGCCGGAACACGCGCTGTTGCTCGGGGATGCGCAGGCGCGTTTGGAAGCCCACGAGATTCCACATACGGCCGCCGCGATCTTCCTGTCGCAGCTGCACCACGGCCCACGGTCGTTTGCCGGTACGCGGGTCACGCAGGCCGATCGGCTTCATGGGTCCGAAGCGGAGCGTATCGCGCCCGCGACGCGCCATCTCTTCGGCGGGCATGCACCCCTCGAAGTACGGCACCGCGTCGAACTCCTTGGCGGTGAACTGATCACCGGCAATGAGCGCGTCGATGAAGGCTTCGTACTCATCCCGCGTGAACGGACAGTTGAGATACGCGCCCGCCGCATCGGCCCCCTCCATCGTTTCCTTGTCCCAGCGCGACATGCGGAACGCAATGGACTGGTCGATGGACTCGAGCGCGATGATCGGCGCGATGGCGTCGTAGAAGGCGAGCGCGTCGAGCCCAAGACGCGTACGCACCGACTCGGCCAGCGCGTCCGCGGTGAGTGGGCCGGTAGCGATGATGCCAGGCGATGGCAGTACGGACACTTCCTCGCGCACGACCGTGATGCGCGGATGCGCCATGATCCGTTCGTGCACGCCCGCCGAGAACACGTCGCGATCGACGGTGAGCGCACTGCCACCAGGCACGCGCGCCGCATCGGCGCACGCGAGCACCATGGAGCCAAGCGCGCGCATTTCGGCCTTGAGCAGACCATGCGCGTTGGTGGTCTCGGTGCTCTTGAAGGTGTTGGAGCACACGAGTTCGGCGAGGCGATCGGTCTTGTGTGCCGCGGTGCCGCGTACGGGACGCATTTCGTGCAGCACGACATCGTGCCCACGTTCGGCGAGCTGCCAGGCGGCCTCGCTGCCGGCGAGACCGCCGCCGATCACGTGCACGCTGTTCATGCCACCTCGGCCACGACTTCGGCTTCGTCGGGCGACGGCACGTCCCACTCGTTGGCGCAGCTGATGCACTTGCGGAAGTGGCCACGCGACGCCTTGAACTTGGCCTCTGCCCCCACGTAGCCGCATTCCGGACACGCCTCCTTCACCGGCTTGTCCCACACCACGAAGTCGCACGATGGATAGTTCTCGCAGCCATAGAACGCCTTGCCGCGCTTCTTGGAACGACGCTCGGCGATCTCGCCGCCGTCCTTGGGACAGCGCACGCCGGTGGGCATGGAGCGGGTGCCGCGACACTTCGGGAACTTGGAGCAGCCGAGGAAGTCGCCGGAGCGGCCGTGGCGCACGACCATGGCTTCGCCGCACTCATGACACTTGTAGTCGGTGAGTTCGGCCGGCTTCTTCTCACCCTTGATGGGCCGCGTGTACTTGCAAACCTTCGGGTGATGCTCGCAGGCAACGAAGGGACCAAAAAACCCGCCCTTGGGCACCAGCTTGCCGCCGCACTCCGGACACTTTTCGGTGGCCAGCGCCGAGAGATCGTGCGCTTCGGCAATGAGCACGTCGAGATCGTCATCGTTGAGCGTGCGATGAAACGGCTCCCAGAAGTCTTCGAGCGCCGAGTGCCACGAGAGGGCGCCATCGGCGATGCGATCGAGTTCTCCTTCCATCTGCGCCGTGAAGCCCACGTTGAAGATGGCCGGGAATTTCTTCACCATGACCTTCTCCACCGTTTCGCCGAGCGGCGTGGGGAAGAAGCGCCGCTGCTCCAGCGACACGTACCGTCGCTCGGCGAGCACCGAAATGATCGACGCGTACGTGGACGGACGCCCGATGCCCAACTTCTCGAGCTCCTTCACGAGCGACGCTTCGGAGAAGCGTGGCGGTGGTTCCGTGAAGTGCTGCTTGCTGTGAATGTCGCGGACTGGTACGCGCTCATCGACATCGAGTGGCGGCAGCGCCTGCTCGTCTTCCAACGCCTTGGCGTCGCCCTCCTCACGCGCTTCGCGATACAGCTTGAGGAAGCCGTCGAACTTCATGACGGATCCGGTGGCGCGAAACAGGTACTGATGGCCGCCCGCTGCCACGTCGAAGTCAACGGTGGTGGTATCGAAGACGGCCGGGGCCATCTGTGACGCCATGAAGCGCTTCCAGATCAGTTCGTACAGCTTGAGCTGGTCGGCGGTGAGGAACTTGGCCACGCGCTCGGGACGCCGCGCGGGATCGGTCGGGCGCACGCCTTCATGCGCGTCCTGCGCATTGGCCTTGGCACTCGGGAAGAGTTGCAGCCCGTTGGCGAGGTACTGCTCGCCGAACTCGCCACGCAGCCAGTCGCGTGCAGCGATCGCCGACGCTTCTGACACACGCGAGGAGTCGGTTCGCATGTAGGTAATGAGACCGACGGTACCATCATCGCCGCCGATGTCGATGCCTTCGTACAGGTCCTGCGCGAGCCGCATGGTGCGCTTGGAGCCGAAGCCGAGCTTCTTGGCGGCTTCCTGCTGGAGCGTGGAGGTGGTGAAAGGCGCGGCGGCGTTCTTGCGCCCTTCGCGACGCTTCACCTCGGTGACGAGAAACTCCTTGCGCCCCTCGAGATCGGCCAGAATGCGATCGGCGTCTTCCTTGGTGGCGATCTCCGGCTTGTCGCCGTCCACGTGGTACTTCTTCTTGAATCCCTTGCCGTCGATCTGATGCAGGCGCGCGACGAACTGCTGCGCCCCCTTCTGCAGATTGGCGGCGATGGACCAGTACTCCACCGGCGTGAACGCGCGGATGTCGCGCTCGCGCTCCACGATCAGGCGCAGCGCCACGGTTTGCACGCGACCGGCGGAGAGTCCCTTCTTCACGGTCTTCCACAGCACCGGGCTGGCCTTGTAGCCCACCAGGCGGTCGAGCACGCGCCGCGCCTGCTGCGCATCGACGCGATGCGTGTCGATTTCGCGCGGCTGCTCGATGGAGCGCTGAATCGCGTCCTTCGTGATTTCGTGGAAGAGCACGCGACGGATGGGCGCCTCGACGCGCGTGCGGGCCGGCCCGGTGGTGAAGAAGTTCGCCACGTGCCAGCCGATCGCCTCCCCTTCGCGATCAGGGTCGGTGGCGATGAAGACTTCGCGGGCGACTTTGGCGTGCTTCTTGAGATCGGCGAGGATGTCCTCCTTCCCCTCGATCGTGACGTACTCGGGTTCGAAGCCCTTGTCGATGTCGATGCCGAGCTTCTTGGCCGGCAGATCACGGACGTGACCGACGGTGGCCTTCACCGTGTAGGCGCCGCCGAGGTACTTGCCGATCGTCTTGGCTTTGGCCGGGGATTCGACGATGACCAGCGTCTTGCCTTCCGCCGGCGGCGTGCCGTCGTCCACGAAGGCGCGTCGCGAGGTCTTGGCGGCCGTTTTGCGGGCCGCAGTCTTCGCCGGCTTCGCCGCCGTCTTCGCGGTCTTCGCGGCCGTCTTGGGTGCGGCCGCGGTTTTCGCCGCTGGCTTCTTGACGGCGGGCTTGGCCGCCTTCTTCACGGTTTTCTTTGCGACTTTTTTGATCGCCATGTCACGCCTTAGTGAAGCAGGGTGCGGTCAGCAGCGAGCGAAGCGGCATCGAGCCCCACTTCGTCGGCCAGCGTCCGAATCTCGGACAGGCCGATCCGACCGTCCATATGAAAGAGTGCCCGTTCAACGAGCTGCTCGAAATCGAAAGAGGAGATGAGTCGTGATTCGTACAGGGTCATCAGATACCCCCACGACTCGGCGGTGAAGCGCCCCCGCTCATGCGGGCCCTGCACGCGCAACGACGCGGGACCACTGGCGCGCGCCCCGGACTGGACACCAGCCCCCGGGTCAGCGAACCCCTCCGAATGATCGGCAAAGTACAGCGAGAGGACCTCACCGATTTCGTGCCGATCCAATCCTTTTGCCATCAGAAACCGCTCCAGCTCCACGACGTCAGCCTCTGACGAGAACTGATCGCGCAGCGCCGCCAGCATGTGGGTCCACCGTTCGGTCATTGCCTAGTCCACGGCTGAGTGACCGGCTTGGGCAAACGCACACGCCTGATCCACAACCTGTTGAAAATCCAGCAGTTCGGTATCCAGCACGAGATCGGACCGCGCATACAGCGGGGCGCGCTCGCTCCACAGACGATTCAACACACCCTCGGGATCCTCGCCGAGCAGCAGGGGGCGAATACTCGCATCCTGTCGCAGCCGCGCCAAGGCCGCGCGCGGCGTCACGGCCAAATGGATCATACTGATTCGACCCGTCACCTGAGCAAGTACCCCCGGTGCGGTGAGCCATCCGCCACCCGGCGCCCAGACGGCCGGCGACGCCGCAAGGAGTTCCGTCGTCAACTCGCTTTCCATATTTCGGAAAACGGATTCTCCTTGCTGTGCAAAGAGTTGCGGGACCGTAAGTCCGCTTCGGGCCTCCAACAGGCGGTCCAGATCGAGGAACGCCACCCCAAGGCGCGTCGCCACCGCGCGACCCACCGTGCTCTTTCCCGCCCCGGGCAATCCCACGAACGCCAGCGACCGATGCACCTCAAGCGTCGACCGAGCCCGACGGGACCGAATCCGTGACGCGCGACGCCGCGGCTTGCGAATCCACGACCCGTTCATCGAGGCGCGCCAGGTAGGACGACAGATTCCGCTGGACTTCGACGAGCGAATCACCGCCGAACTTCTCCAGCACCGCCTGCGCACACACGTAGGCCGCCATGGCTTCGGCAATGACCCCCATGGCCGGTACCGCCGTCACGTCACTTCGTTCCGCCGCCGCCGACGCAACCGCACCGGTGGACACGTCGACCGTGGCCAGCGGCTTCATGAGCGTCGCGATCGGCTTCATGGCCACGCGAATCACCAGCGGCTCGCCGGTGGTCATGCCGCCCTCCAATCCGCCGGCGCGGTTGCTGCGACGACGGACGTGCCCCGTGGCGGTACGCCCGGGCGCCGGTTCGATCTCGTCGTGCACCTCGGCACCGGTCCGTCGTGCCGACTCGAAGCCGAGGCCGATCTCCACCCCCTTCACCGCTTGGATGGACAGCATCGCCTGACCGAGTCGCCCATCGAGTTTGCGGTCCCACGACACGTGTGACCCGAGTCCCACGGGCAGTCCCGTCACCACGATCTCGCAGATCCCGCCGAGCGTATTGCCGGCGCGCTTGATCTCATCGATGCGAGTGATCAGCTCGGCCTCCGCCGTCGGATCGAGCATGCGCACCGGCGACGCGTCGGAGGCGGCATTGAGGTCGGCCGGCCACTCGGCAGGCGGAGCGGCGTCGATCCCACCGAGGTGTACGACGTGCGAACCGATGTGGACGCCGAGTGCCTCGAGAAAGCGTCGGCACACCGCGCCGGCGGCCACGCGTGCGGTGGTCTCGCGCGCCGAGGCGCGTTCAAGGATGTCGCGCGCATCGTCGCGGTCGTACTTGAGCACCCCGGTCAGATCGGCGTGACCCGGGCGCACGCGCGTCACGGTGCGCTTGCGCGGACCGTCCGCGTCGCTCTCGCGTGGCGCGGGATCCATGATGTCGATCCAGTTCTTCCAGTCGCGATTGTGAATGATCATCGCGATCGGGGAGCCGAGCGTCTCGCCGGCCCGCACACCGGAGAGGAACTCGATGCGATCGGTTTCGATCTGCATGCGTCGCCCGCGGCCGTAGCCCTGTTGGCGACGCGCGAGCTGAGTATCGACATCGGCCGCCAGCAGCGGGATTCCCGCGGGCAGCCCTTCGAGTGTGGCGACGAGTGCGGGCCCGTGAGACTCGCCAGCGGTGGTGAATCGCAGCATGAGAACGGTCGAGGCAGATGACATCGCGCCGCGGTTGGCGCGTCGATCCTAACGTAACCGATGCGCGGCGCGCCGTGTCGGAGCCCACGCCAATGCGACACGCGCCGCGCTCCCGAAGGGAACGCGGCGCGTGCCGACCAGCACTCCGTGTGTGACTCAGTTGCAGGTCGTGGTGAAGTTGTCGGGCAGCTGCACCAGCGTGACACCACGGATGGTCGCACCGACGAGCACGATGGCGCCGTCCGAGCGCATGGACGCGCGCACCGGACCGATGATCGGATCGCGGATGGGCACGCTGGCGACACGCTTGAAGCACCAGCTGTCGTAGATCTCGATGACCGGCTCCGACGAGGCCACGAAGGCGAGGCGGGTGCGCAGGTCGCCGGTATTCAGGCCCCGGTTCAGGGGATGGAAGTCGAGACCACCCGTGCTACCGCGGGACTGGAAGATGCCCTGCAGGCGGAGCGTGCGATCGAACACGTAGGTGGAGTCACCCTTGATGGCCGCGAGCTCGCCATCGAAGTTGATGCCCACGCCCTGCACACGGGCGAACGTGTTCGCCACGTAGTCGCTCACGTCCATGGAGCGCGACACCCCTCGGTCGATCACGGGTAGCGGCGGCGTGAGATCCATGCCAGGCACGGCGTCGTACATCATGCCGCGGCTGCCGAGCACCGGTCCACCCTCACCAATGACGGCGCGCCGGAAGTTGCCGGAGTTGCGCACGTACGTGGTGTCGCGGAACGCGAGCTGATCGATGCGAATGACGATCGAGTAGTCGAAGAACGAGCCATCCGGAAGCGGAATGCGCTGACGGAACGGCACCAGCGTGGAATCGCTCCCGACCCCGCCGGCGGCGAAGCGCTCGATTTCCAGCGTGTCGGCGCGACCGGCCGCCTGCCCCATCGACTGCTCGAAGAAGAAGTGCGACGACTGCTTGCTGAGGTTCTCGTACCGCACGGTCCCCTTGCTGCTGAACGGCGTGCTCTGGCCAGGCGTGGGCGTGGTGGAGTACACCAGCACCACGTCTTCGCAGGGCGCGTTGTCCGAGGTACCACCCGTGCACGTGGAGGCCACATACTGCGGACGGTCGGAGAAATCGTAGACCGTGCGCTCGGTGATCACTTCGTCGGTCGTCTGCGACCGCACCGAGGTGACACTGTACGCGAGGATGTTCGGCAACGGATACCGATACACTTCCTGTCCCGTCGTACCGCGCAGCAGGTCCACATAGCTGATCGTGGTACCGCCCGAGTTGGCCACCAGCAACGTATCGCCCATCACGCCACCGCGATTGCGCGGCCACGCCGAGATGCCCCAGGGGCGCGAGCCCACGATAATCGGCTGACGGAACGTGGAGTCGGCGAGATTGTACACCTCGAGCTGGTTGCGCTCGATGTTGGACAGGTACAGCCGGTTGTTGCGGGGGAAGTAGATGGCGTCCGCGATCTTGCCGCCGTCGGGAAGCGGCCGCGTGTAGCCAGCCACCACCTGCGCCGTGTCGAGGCGAATCGCGCCCGAGGTGAAGCGCGCCACATCACGCACCCCGTTGGCGTTGCGGGCGAAGGCCTGCACCGTGACGGGCGTGGGGAAGGTGGAGATCGGAATCCGCGTGGTGAACGTGCGCACCAGCGTACTGAAGCTACCGTCGGATTGCACCGAGTCGGCCACCACGAGCGCACCGGCGATGGTGCGGATCTCGTAGCCGAGCGTGGTGATGCCCACGGGGTCGGACGCTTCGACGAACACGGTATCGGTCACTTCGAGACGCGCGGCGGCGCCCGTGGTGACCTTCGGCACCGATTCCACCTGGTCCGGCCGCTGCACCGTGTATGTGACCGGCATGCCCAGTGTGCGCTGATTGAGCGAGTCCGTGATGAACGGTGTCACCGTGAGGGTGGTGCCGGAGACGCTATCCGGAATCACGAGCGTGTCGAGCACCGCCGCCGAGTCCGCGAGGATGCCACCGAACACCGTGGAATCCGCCGTGAGGTAGGCACCGGACGTCACGAAGCCAAGGGTGCGTACTCGGAACGTGGCTCGGCCACTGAGCGAGAGCACGAGGGCCTTGCCGCGCACCACGGGACTGCCCGCGGTCGGGCTGGTGATGACCGCCGAAGGCGGCGCCAGGTTGCCGACCGTGAGCACGAGCGAGGCGGTATCCGACTTGTTGCCGGCGCCGTCCTCGGCCATGGAGCTCACGATCACGGTGCTGCCGAGCGGCGCCGAGGCGGGCACCCGGGCAGTCACGCTGTACGTGAACTCCTGCACCGCACTGTTGAACGTGGTATCGATGGTGGCGTTGAAGCCGCCGGAGAGCTGGATGCGAATGGCCTTGAGACCAATGTCATCCTTGGCGGTGACGGAGAAGAGCAGCAGCGAATCGGGCGGGTTGTTGCCGCGCGTCATGGTGACGCGCGGCTTGACCGTGTCGGCGAACGGGGGATCGATCAGTTCGTCCCCGCTGCAGGCCGCCAGCCCGCCTGCTGCCATCGCGATCACGGCGGCTCGCAGCGCGAACGCGCGGGCCCGTCGGATGGCGTGGACGGAGGTCATGGGAGTTGCACGCATGATGTGAAGGCTCCTCGTGGCGTCAGCGGCCCGGAGGCGGCGTCGTGCCGTCCTCGAGGATGTGCGGCGTGACCAGGATGAGCAGGTCGCGCTTGGTCTCGTTGGTGGTGTTCTGCGAGAAGAGACGTCCCGCGAACGGCAGGTCCATGAGGAACGGGATGCCCGAGCGGAAGCGTGAGACTTCCGTCACCGTGAGACCACCGATCACTGCGGCTTCGCCATCGGCCACCAGCACCTGGCTTTCGGCGCGCTGCTGGTTGAAGATGATGCCGACATCGGACGGCCCGACTTCCGCATTGGAGTTCTCGGCCTTGATGTTGAGCACAACCATGCGGTTGTTCGTGACCTGCGGCGTGACGCTGAGACGAATACCGGCTTCCTTGATCTGCACGGAGGCGCGCGGGAAGAAGGTCTGGGCGTTGGGCTGGAGCTGGCCACCGCCAGCGCCACCACCACCACCGCCGCCGCCGCCACCACCCTGCCCGCCGCCACCAGCGCTGGCGTCGATCACACGGATCGGGATTTCCTGACCCACGAAGATTTCTGCCGTGCGGTTGTTCAGGATCGTGACGCTCGGCTCGGACTGCACATCGGCGAGCGACGACGTCTGCAGCGCGTTCAGGAACGCGGTCAGCTGGTAGCGACCGAGCGCCGTGGAGTAGATGAGGTTGAGCGCGTTCGGCTTGATCGCGTTATTGGCGTTGGCGATGCCGGAGATGGCGTTGCCACCGAGCGCAATACGCGCGGGGCCCTGGAAGGGCGTCCCACCGCCACGCGAATCGGGCACCCCGTCACCGTCGGTGTCGACGGGCACGAGCGTGTTCGGGTCGGTCCGCGGCACGAGCTGCTGAAAGAACTGCTTGCTGCCGGTGCCGAGGTCGTAGGCGAGTCCGATGTCCTGAATGCCCGTGCGATTGATGAAGATGATCTTGGCCTTGATGGCGACCTGCGGCGTGCGCACGTCGAGCTCCTGGAGGCGCTTGATCAGTTCCGGCAGGCGCGACGGCACTTCGCTGATGATCAGCTTGTTCGTGGCGCTGTCCGCGCTCACGGAGCCACGCAGCACGCACCCCTGGCTGTCCTGCATGTTGCCGCCGCCCGGACGCCCGCCGCCCATGGCGCCGCCACCAGCACCTGGGGCACCCATGCCGACCCCCATCTCACGACCGGCCTGCATGGTGGTGAGGTTGGAGCAGTCGCGGGCGAGCAGTGCGCGCACCGTGGGCACGAGGCTCGCGGCCTTGGCATAGTTGACGTTCACGATCTGGGTGATCACGGGCTCGAGCGCCTGATTGGCCGCGAGCGCGCTGTAGCTGTCCACCGAGATGATGCCGCTCGGATCTTCGGTCGCCGCGAGTCCCTGCGCCTGCAGGAGGGCCTGCAGCGCCACGTCCCACGGCTTGTCGAGGATTTCGGCGGTGACGGTGCCGGTGACATTCTTGCCCACGACAATGCTGCGACCGGCGAAGGTCGCGAAGGTCGCGATCACGTCGCGAATGTCGGTGCCATCGAAGTTGATCGAGATGCGCGGCTGCTGCGCGGGCTGCTGCCGCACGGCGCGCGCGGGCGCGGCGACGGGGGCGGCGACCGGCGTGATGGGCAATGACACCGCCTGCGGGGCGTCGACGGCCGAGAACGAGCTGGCCGGCGCTTCAAGGAGACCAGCGCGCTCATCGCGCACCACCGGCGTCTCGATGCGAGCGGGCTGGACAACCGGCGACGGCGTGATGCGCGCGACACCGGGCTCGACCACGATCGGCTGCGCGTTCGGCGCTGCCGTGAGCGCTTCGACGGGCACATTGGCCAGTCCCATCGTCTGCGAGGCCAGCGTTGCCGTCGGGGCCGGAAGCACCGAAGCGTTCACGGTCTCGGCCGCTGCGTCGATCGTCGGCGCGGCGGCGGCCGCGATCTGCGTCATGGGCGCGAAGGTGTTCGGCGTCATGTCCCAGCGGGCGAACTGCGCCGCGCCGCCGATGGCGACGCGGATTTCATTGGCCTCGCGACGCACCACATAGCGCTGGCGGCTGGTCACTTCGACCACGACGCGCACCGTGTCCGTGGCGAACTGCGCCACGCGCACATCCTGAATGGCACCGCGCGCCGCGCGATCGTACGCACGCGGCTTGACGGACAACTTGGCGCCGATCACATCCAGCACGATGCGGTTCGGATTGGACAGGGTGAAGTCGCTGACGCGTGCGTCGGCATCGACACCGATGACGAGTTCTGCGCCCTCGGCGCCGGCCACGAGCGACACGCCCGTGACGTTCGCCGCCGCCGACATGGCCGGCAGGGTCCAGATGACTGCGGATGGAGCTGGAGTGGTGGTCCCGGGCTCTGGGCGCACGGCGGCGTCAGCCGCCACGGCGTGCACCAGGGCCACGGTGAGCACCGCGGCCGTCGACTGAACGATCATCGCGTCCTCGTGGTGGTGGAATCGCTGGTCAGTGGCAGCGTTTCCTGCCGGCTGAATCCGAACTCGTCAATGGAGAAAATCACGGCCTTCTGGCGAATGCCGGAGACACGCAGGCGTCCGAGCGTCTGTCCAACGCGAACGCGGTACTGGTTGAGCGACACCACATCGCGCAGGATGGCGACCGACCCCTTGCCGTTGGGATCGAAGGCCACGGCGGTCAGGCGCAAATCGCTGACGAGCGGGCGCAGTTCATCGCTACGCATGAGCGATTCGTACGGATCGCGCCGATTCAGGCCGCGATAGCTGAACACTTCACGGTCGATGTTCAGCGAAGGCAGCGTATCGCTGCCGCGGCTGACCGTGGTGGTGGTATCGACTGTGCCGGCGGCCACGCGCGTCACCGCGCGACGCGTGCTTTGCGCCTCGAGGTGCGTGGGCAGCGACGCGATGACCGTGGCCATGGCAATGGCCGCGGACGAGCGACGAAGAAGCGAACTCATGGGGTGACCTCCGAACGGGCGCTGGCAACGCGTGTGGGCGCGGGCGCCGTCCGCTCCACGTAGGTTTGCAGGGTGACCGTGGCCTCGAGGCCGATCCGGTCGGCATTGCGCGCGCGCGGATTGGAACGACGCGCGACGCCATTGGCGGGCGTCAGTTCGAAGTGCACCGGCGCCACGATGCGCGGCAGCGAGCCCACGTTGGCGAGGAACCCGCCAATGTCGTGGTAGCCGCCGATGATGGTGACCTTGTAGCGATGCGTGTCGAACTTCTCGCCGCGAATGACCGGCTCCGGCGTGAAGCCACCCACATCGAGTCCGGCACGACGCGCGGCCGTGGAGACTTCTTCGAGCAGCGCGGGCACCTCGTTGTTCGTCGGCACCAAACGACGCATCGCCGTAAGTGCGGAACGCTGTTCGGCGGCCTCGGCGCGGAGCGTTTCGACGCTGCCCGACGCGAACTCCTTCTGCGCCACGCGGTTCAACTTCTCCAGCGACTCGACACGCGACGTGTCGAGCGCCAACTGCTCAGCGGCAGCGGAGTACGGATACAGATAGTAGACCGCGGCGAGCGCAACAGCGATCACACCGACAACGAGCTTGATCTGCTCGCGCTGGGTCTGCGGAAGAATGGACATGGGGCTCAGCCTCGGTCAGCGGACAGGAACAACGAGTGCTTCAGTCGTCAGCAGCTCCTTCGGGGCAACCTCATACTCCGCCTCGATCGAGAACTGCGTGATGTCTTTCGTATCGACCACTACGATCTCGGACTTCATGAGCATCACGTTCTTCACGAACGGCGACGCTTCGAGATCCTTCATGAACTGCGTGAGCGCCTGCATGTCGACCGTCTGTCCGATGACGCGGAATGCCACCGGCTGATGAATCACGATCGAGTCCTGCGGGGCCGCCGCGGCTTTCGCCGCGGCGGACTTGCCGGCGGGCGTGTTGGCCGCCTTTGCATCGGCGCGCGCCGCAGCACTGCCCTTGGCCGCCACGGGAGCAGCAGGCTCTGCACCCGGAGGCAACGTGGGCTTGCTCGTCTGCTCGACCGACACCAGCCACGTGTACTGCGGCAGCGCGGTGCTGATTTCGTCCAGCAGGTGCGCCCACACATACCGGTTGTCATCGATGGTGCGAATGATCTGCACCTGGCGCATCACGGAGTCACGCTCGGCGGTCACCTTGCGGCGCGCCTCGAGCACGTTGGTGAGCCGCGTGGAGTCGCGCACGGCCTTGTCGAGACGGCGCTCGACTTCCGTGGCGCTCGCCTGCTGCGTCACGAAGAGCAGGCCGACGGTCGACACGGAGACGACGACGGCCGCGGCGGCGCCAAGCAGCCACGGATCCTTGATCTTGTCACCGAGCCCGCTGAACGCGGCGCCGAGGTTGAGCGACTTGCTCGCGGCGGACTTTGCCTTCTTCTTGCCGCCGGGCAGGAGATTGACCTGGATTTGCATGAGTAGTGGTCCTCGCCTCAGGCGACCGACCGGAGGGCGAGCCCTACCGGCAACATGAGCAACGGCGCCACCTCATCGGTGGCCATGAACTCCATCGCGCCCTCGCGCACGGCGAGCCGCGCAAGCGGGTTGGCGAGCTGCACGGACATGCGCAGGCGCTCGCCGAGCCAGGGCAGCAGCCCCGGTGTGCGGGCGCCACCGCCACAGGCATACGCCGCACGCACCTGTCCGTAGTGACGCGAGGACGAGGCGAGGAACGACATGGCGCGCTCCAATCCGACCGCGAGCTCCTCACCGCGCATGGCGACCACTTCGTTGAGCGCCGGCGTGCGATCGAAGCCGCGCACGAGCGCTTCGGCGTCATCGGCGGTAAGGCCGTGATCGCGCTGCAGATCCTCGCGGAACCGACGCGTTCCCACGGTCAGATCACGCGTGAGAATCGGCACGCCGTCATCGAGGATGTTGAGCGTGGTCACTTCGTTGCCGATGTTCATCAGCGCGACGACGCCGGTCATGGCGTCGGGGTAGTTGAGAGCGAACGCGTTGTGCAACGCGAACGCATCCACGTCCATGATGCGAGGTGTGACGCCCGCGTCCGTGAGCAGGTGCCGCTTGATCTCCACGAGATCACGCTTCGCGGCCACGAGCAGCACGTTCATTTCGAGGCTGTCACCGTCGGGATCGAGGATCTGGTGGTCCAGTTCGACGGAGTCCATGTCGAAGGGCACGTGCTGTTCCGCCTCCCAGCGGATCAGCTCGGCGGCCTGCGCATCCTTCACGCGCTCGACCTGGATCTTCTTCACGATGACATCACGCCCACCGACTGCGGCGACCACTTCCTTCTTCTTGCCGCCGATCGTCTCGAGTGTCTGCCGGATCGCATCCGCGACCATGCCGTGATCCATCACTTCACCCTCGACGATGGCGTTCTCGTTGAGCGGCGTGATGACGACCTTCGTGAGTTCCGGTGTCGCACCGGCATGATCGATGACCGCGGCCTTTACCAGGCCGGACCCGATATCGAGTCCAATGGTCGTCTTCTTTCGGCCGAAGAGCTGCATACGGCAGGGGGTTGCGCGGTGGTGGTCGGAGACCGGGGGCACACGGACTGTCGTCACGTGAACGGAACTGGACACTTTGACCTGAGCGGTCGGGCGATTCACCCTCCATACGACCGGCGGTGCACGAGGTAACGCACGCCAGAGGGGTCCCCCCCCGTGTGCGGGCAGGATTTGTGACACCCTTGTCCTCCGTCGAACCGCTGGCCGTGATGCGCGGGCTGTGGGGGTCACACCCTCGGCGCGAGCGGCGCACGTCAGCTCAGGGACGTTCGCCCCATCCGTGCGGGCCGATCGGGATCGGCATGCCGGCCGCGGAGAGTGCGCGACGAACCGCGCATTGACTGCTCTGCAGCTGCACCGACTCCATCACCGAGCCGGTCGCGCCTGCATCCTGGACCACCACGGCTCCCACGAGCCGTGGACGCTCGGCGCTCGCAGGCGACGCCACGCGTACTCGGCCGCGCACCAGGATCAGCCCGTACATCGTCACCGCCTCGGGCACCACGAGATCCCCGTCCACGAGCAGAACTCCTTGTCCGGCTGTGGACCCCACCAGCCGCACACTGTCGGGTGCTGCGGCGTGCACGATCGGCCAGCGGCGCGCGCAAAGCGGCTCTACGCCAGCGCCGCGCGCCCCGTCTCCAAACCACACCGGACAGGACGGCGCGACGGCGGCACGCGCATCGAACGAGAGCACGCGGTCCTCCGTGCGCACGCTGGCAACCGCGGCCAAGGCGGTGAAGGCGGCGTCGAAGCGCTCGGTAAACGCGACCATCGCAGAATCGCCGAGTGGTTGCGACGGTGCGCCGGCGCCGACGACCACACTCGCGGGGGCGAGCGAGGTTGACCGGGCCACGATCGCCACGACCGGCCCATCACGACGATCCAGCGCGCACTCCGTGCCCCATCCAGCCGGCTCGGCGTCCGCGCCAAGAATCACGGCGCTATCAGCCACCAGAAGCCCGCCCCCCACGGTCAGCGCCGCGTAGACGGGCGGATGTGGCCAGTTCAGACGGACAGTGCGCCCCACGGCGCGTCGTGCCGGCCGCGCCCCACCATCCTGTACGCGGGCCGAGGATTCGAGTGCGAACAGGCGTGCCTGGACACGCGTGCGCACCACGTGCGTGGTGACACCATCCAGGTTGTGGGCGGCGACCGTATCGGTTTCGCCGGGGTGCAGCGCGGCCGCCGCCGCGCGATCCCAATCGGTCAGCGCACGCAAGAGCGCGGCATCGGCCGCGTGCGTCGCACGTTCGCCCTGCCAGCCGAGTCGAGCGCCGCGCATGCCGTGCAGCACGGCGTCGGTGAAGGCCAGCGCGACCAGCAGGAGCGCACTCACCAGCAGCATCACCGGCACGAGTGCGAATCCGTGTCGCGCACGAGTGCCCGCATGCCAGCACACCGTGTGCTCGCTGCAACGACCATCGACGCGCGTCATGTCAGAACCCGTTGCCGAGCAGCGCCAGCCGTACGCGCAGTGAATCGGACAGTGCAGCTCCGCGCGGTGCGCGCAGCACGAGGTCGAGTTGTCGTGCGTCACCGAGCGCGACACTGGCGTTGCCTCCGTCGGCGCGCAACATGCGGAGCACCATGCCACCGTGTACTGGAGCGTGGAGCGGCCCTGCGACCGGCTGCAGCGTGCTCCACGCGACACCGTTCCACTCGCGCCGTCCCAGATAGTAGGCCGCGTCACTGGCGCGATAGCTGCGCCATTCGGTTCGGCGCGTGAGCGTGACCGGGGAACCCACCAGCGGCAAGGTCACCGGCGCCGCAACAAGCGAGAGTCGCCACGGTGAGGCGGCACCACGAATCGGCGAATCCGTGCACGCCGATGCCGCCGCCGCCGCAGCGCCCAGCGCGCCGCGGCGCGGTTCGGCATCGAGCGCGGCCACGTGAAGCCCCACCACCGCACTGTCGAGCCCCGCCCAGCCCAGCATGTCGCCAGCGCGCGGATCGGTGCGCACCACCGCCCGTGCGGCAGCACCGACGTCGCCGATGGCAATATCGACGACGTGCGGAGCTGGCGTGCCACAGACGTAGCCGGTGAGGATGGGGACATGGGCCACGACCGCAGAATCGGACCACGAGACGAGATCGAACGCGGAGAGCGGACGCAGGTCGGCAGCCAGCGCGAGCACGGCGTGTTCGAGCTCGCGCACATTCGCCAGCCGAGTTTCCTGCACCGTGACGAGCCGCAACTGCGTGACGAATCCCTGCACCGCCAGCGCCGCCACGAGCAGCAGCAGCGGCAACGCCACCACGACTTCGAGCAGCGAGGCCCCACGCCGGCGGCTCACGGGCACCATCCGGCGAGTTCCGCCGACAGCGAACGTGGCGCGTCGAGTCCGGAAGGATGCGGGGCACCGTGCGCGGCCACCGCGACCGCCACGAATGCCCCGGATACGGTGGGCGTCCAGCGGACTTCGGTTCGGCCCACATGCGTTGCGCCGGACGCGGCCGCGCACGCGGACAGCTGCAACTCGGCGGCGATGGTACGCGTGACCGCCCGGCTCGTGGCCAGAAACGCGATGCGATCAGTGAGTGCGAGATTCGCGCGAATGAGTGTTGTGCTGGCGCTTGCTGCGATGGCGAGCAGTACCATGGCCAGGAGCACTTCCACAAGCAGGCGTCCGGTGCGCCGCGCACGCGGCGGCACACCAACGAACCGAGAATTGAGCGGTAGGACAGGAGGCATGGCGCAATGTGTGCCCGCCGGTCCGGCGACGCGTCATCATTTCCTTTCGGGCGATACCACCGTCGCGCTGACCATCGGCAGGAGCAGCACAAAGGCGGCGCCCCCCTCACGCGCGGGCTGCACCCAGATGGTGCCGCCCACACTCTCCACCGTCTGCGCCACGATCGCGAGTCCGAGTCCGGTGCCGCGTGTGGCGCTCTTGCTGCTGTAGAACGGCTCGAAGATGCGTTCCACGTCGTCGGCCGGGACTCCGGGCCCGGAGTCCGCGACGACGACCTGCACCATCGAGTCCGGGCGATCGGGACGATTCAGCCACGCAAGCACTCGGGCGCCCGGCGCATGCGTGAACCGCACATCGTCGTTGTCTTCGAGTCGGCGGGTGTCGCCACTGCGCAGCGAGGCCGCCGACACGATGCGCGACCGCAGCGCGAGTCGGCCCACTCCCTGCATCGATTCGACGGCATTCAGCACGAGGTTCACGAATGCCTGTTCGAGGTCGTGCCGTTCGGCGTACACGGCGGCCTCGCGCTGTTCGATTCGCCACTGCACCTCGACGCGTCGCAGCAGTCCCTGCGTGGCCACCAGGCGCACCACGCCGTTGAGGACTTCGTCCACACGCACCGGCTTGGGTGTCACGCGCCGCGGGCGCGCGTAGTCCAGCAAGCCGCGCACAATGCGATCGATGCGGTCGACTTCGCCCTCGAGGGCATTGAGTGGTTCGTGGAATGCTGCCGCGTCACCGGCGCGCTGCCGTACGAGGTGTGCATAGGTGGCGATCGCCGAGAGCGGATTGCCGACCTCGTGCGCGATCCCGGCAGCGAGCCGTCCCGTGGTCGCGAGCTTTTCGGCGCGAGAGAGGGCGTCCGTCGCCGAGAGCAGCGACGTCCTGGCGTGGGCGACGTGCTGCTGCACCACGCGGCGCGCGACGAGCGACACCCCGAGCACCGCGCCCAACGCCACGAGCGCGAGGAGGGCGGGTCCGGCCGCCCCGAACACACCGCGACTCCCGGCAAACGCCACGACGGTGATGGCACTCGCCGCGACAGCCAGCGCCCCATAGATCGGACGCAGCAACGCGCGCGCTTCGCGGTCGGGATCGAGGGTCGGAGTCACGCTGCACAAACTGGGCAACGGAGCACGGATCGGCTAGCAGCGCGAACAAGCGCGCAACGCAAAAAGGGGCCGAGCTTTCGCTCGACCCCCTCTTGCCCCGGTCCAATGGACCGGCAGTTGCACCATGCTGCTTATTCGCAGATGGGCTCGCCTTCGGCGACGCTGGCCGTTTCTGCGTCAGCTCCGACGCGGATCGTGCACGTGATGGCGGTTGCCTCGTGGTCGGCCGTGGCGGTCCAGCCCGTCGCTCCGCCCGACGTGAAGTTGAGGGTCACGCCCGACGAACCCGGGGGAGCCACGAAATCGTCGTAGTCGTTGTTGTCAGCGAACGACGCTTCGGCGGCCGACACCATGTTCTTGAGATCCGACTTCATGGCCGTGATGTACGCCTTCTCCTTCGTGTTCGCGAACTTCGGGATCGCGATCGCGGCGAGAATGCCGATGATGACGACGACGATCAGGAGTTCGATGAGCGTAAAGCCTTTGCGGGTCCGGGGCATTGCGGTATCTCCGTGAGGTGAGAGTTCAATCGACGCAGTCTCGTTCGAGTGCTGCGCGACACTGACCCATAGGGCAATGTGCGGGCCACTCGATTGGCACAAAGCAAACACGTTGCGGCGCAACGACTTGCATCATTTTCTCCCCCGTGCCATCACCAGCCTGCACCGCGCGTTTCGCAAGATCCCTTGCACCGTGCAAGACGGCCCGGCACCACCTGATCTGGTGGGCCGGGCCGTCGTCGTGACACTCGTTTGCGGTCGTGTGATAGGCGCAGCATGCTTGCCACAACCGTCAGGCTGCGTCTTCTCCGTAGCGCGCCAGCTTGCGGTACAGCGTGGACGGATCGATGCCCAACACCTCGGCGGTTCGACTCTTGCTACCGCTCTCATTCTGCAGCACCCACGCGATGTACGCGCGCTCGATGGCCTCGAGCGTGGGCGTGCTCGGCGTGCGATCCGCCACCAGCGCTTCGGCCCGTCGTTCGATCACGCGCCCGGGCAGTGCCGTCACGTCGATTGTGCGACCCGGCGAGAGAATCACCGCGCGCTCCAGTGCATTCTCCAGCTCGCGCACATTGCCGGGCCAGGCGTACACCTGCATCGCGTCGCGCGCCGACTCCGACAGCACCTTGGGCGCATCACCGCGCTGGGCGGCCACACGACTGAGAAAGTGCTCCGCCAACAACGGGATGTCGTCAGCGCGCTGCCGCAGCGGCGGCAGATGCAGCGCGATCACATTGAGGCGGTAGTAGAGGTCGCCGCGAAAGCTGCCTCGCTTGATCTCTTCTTCGAGGTCGCGGTTGGTCGCGGCCACCACACGCGCGTTGATCGGGACCGCCTCCGTGGCACCCACCGGAATCACTTCGCGCTGCTGCAACACGCGCAGCAGCTTCACCTGGGTCGCCGCCGTCGTCTCGCCGATTTCGTCGAGAAAGAACGTGCCTCCGGACGCGGCGGCAAAGAGACCGGTCTTGTCCTTCACGGCGCCGGTGAACGAGCCCTTCACGTGCCCGAACAGCTCGCTCTCGAGGAGCGACTCGGGAAGCGCCCCGCAGTTGATCGACATGAACGGATCGTCGTGCCGACCGCTGAGGTCATGGATATACCGCGAGATGACCTCCTTGCCCGTGCCCGACTCACCGGTGATGAGCACCGTGCTGTCGGTCGGCGCTACCATCTCGGCCATGCGAAGCGCGTCCTGCCACGCGCGGCTCTTGCCGATCGCCGCCACCGTGGTGGTGCGATCGCGCTTGCGAATCTCCTGCTTCAGCACCGTGTTCTCCACGCGCAGGCGGCGGTGTTCCACCGCCCGACGGAGAATCGCCAGCAACTCGTCGTTGCGGAACGGCTTCTGGATGTAGTAGAACGCGCCTTCATTCACCGCCTGCATCGCGGACTGCAGCGTGGCCTGCGCGGTCATGAGGATCACCGGACAGGTGGGGTAGCGATCGCGCACCGCTGCCAGCACCTGCACGCCGGTCACGTCGGGCATGCGAATGTCGGTGAGCACGACATCCGGCTCGCCGTCGTCGAGGCGATCGAGCCCCGCGCGTCCGCCGAGGGCAACGGTGGGGTGGAACCCCTCGCCTTTGAGCAGAATGCGCAGACTTTCCAGAATGCCGACCTCGTCATCGACGAGCAGTACGCGAGGCGGAGCAGCGTTGGTGGTCACGGAGCGATATCGAAGGAGTGAAGATGGGTTGCGCGCCGACGATCAGGCCGCGACGGCACGAACAACGGGAGAGGCGGGAGCGCCTGAGACCGCGGGGGCATCAGCGGCGTGCGCCTCATCAACCGCATGCGGATCACTGGGCTGCACCCGCGGCACGAGCAGCGTGAAGCGTGTGCCATGCAACAGCGCGTCAACCAGCACCACGCCGCGGTGGGCTTCGGCGGCGCGCTGCACGACGGCCAGCCCGAGCCCACTACCGCCGGGCTTGCTGGTCACGAATGGTTCGAAGAGGCGATCCCGAACGGTGGGGGCGATGCCGGGGCCATCATCGTAGACCTCCACCGCCACCGCCTCGCCGGAAAGCGCACTGTCAGTCGTTCCCGCCACGCGGACCCGCACGCAGCCGGTGGGACCGACGGCCTGCACCGCGTTGAGCACCAGGTTGAAGACGGCGCGATGCAACAGATCGTCGTCGCCAGCCACCACGCACCCGGCGTCGTGCTCGGGCAGATCGAGGACGAGCCGGACGCCGGCGCCACGATCGGGATGCTGCTCGGCGAGCGCGACCGCCGACCGGGCAACCGCCGTGAGCTCCACGCGCGTGAGCTGCGCGGCACGAGTTCGGGCGAAGTCCAGAAACTCCGACAGCAGGCGACTCAGGCGATCCGCTTCGCGCACTGTCAGCGCGAAGAGCGCGGTCTCGTCTTCATCCGACTCGCCGCGCCGAGCGTGGCGGCGCGCCAACTGTTCCGTGGCACTGCGAATGGAGGCCAACGGGTTCTTGATCTCGTGCGCGAGCGACGCACTCAGCTCGGCCACCGCTTGCAGTCGTTCGGCGCGCACGTGCAGCGCCTGCAACCGTTTGCTGTCGGAGATGTCCTGGAAGATTGCGGTGGCGGTCCGGCCCGCGCCATCGCGATCAGCGTAGGTGGTGGTGAGGCCCACGAGCACCGACCGACCGTCGCGCCGAATCACCCCCTCGGCCCGCGAGCGGCGCAGTCCCTCACTCGCCGTTCGCTGCAGCACCTCGGCCAACTCCGGAGCAACCGCGGCGAGGGTACCCATTACCGGCCGCCCGACGAGATCGCGCAGCGGCAACCCCAGCAGGTCGCCAGCGGCCGGGTTGGCGTACAGGAGGTGCCCCGAGACGTCAACGGTGACGATACCACTCTGAATGCTGCGCAGAATGTCCGCGGCTTCGAGTTGCACCTTGACCAGCTGGGCCGCTAGGGCATCGCGTCCGGCGCCCGCCTCGCGCAGACGCGCGGCGATGACTCCGCTGCCCAGCGACACCACCACGAAGACGCTCAGCTGCACCCAGATGGCGAGCTGAGGCGTCGCCATGCGGAACCAGAGCACGTCCATCATATAGAGCGCACTGGCGGCCATGGCGACCAGAATCCCGTCTCGGAACGGCAGCAGCAGCGCCGCGACCGCGATCACCAGGATGTAGAGCGCCGCGAACTGCGAGCTCCAGCCGCCGGTGACGTGCACGACCGCGGTGACCAGCAGCAGGTCCACCCCACACTGCACGCGGTAGAATCCCAAGCCGATCGGGCGGCGGTATATTTCGGCGTACATTGCGGACGCCACGGTCGCCAGCAACGCGCCGGCAAATGCCAGCGTGGCCACCAGCGTATCGATGGGCCGCGCCCGCTCCCACACGAAGACCGCCGCCACCAGAATCGCGAAACCGATCGCTACGCGTCCCAGCCAGACCCACCGCAATACGCGGGTTGGGTCGAGCATGCGTCGCACCGCCAGTTCGGGGTAGCTTGGGGTATAGCGCATCCGTGTGCCCTGAGCGTTCGGAAACCTCGGGTGTCACGACCGACGGCCGCCCACCCCTCTTGCATCCTGCACGACCCTCGGATCGCCCGAGAGTCTTGCAGAATGCAACAGGATGACGACCGATCGGCGCGCCCGTTTCCATCTTCCATGTCCGTCGACCCTCTCAGTCCCGATATCACGCTCTCGGCCGGCACCATCACGTTCCGGCTCACCGCTGTCCTCCTGCTCGTCGCTGCGAATGCGTTCTTCGTGGCCGCCGAGTTCGCACTCGTCGCCGTCCGACGTAGCCGCATCGATCAGCTGGTCGCCGAGGGGAACCGCAGCGCCGTGGTCGTGCAGCGCGCCCTCGGTGAACTCGACCGCTACATCTCGGGCACGCAGCTCGGGATCACGCTGGCCTCCCTCGCCCTCGGGTGGATCGGCGAGCCGGCGATCGCCGTGCTGGTGGATGCCGCGTTGAACGCCATTGGTGTTCCGCTCCCATCGGGTGTGGTGCACAGCGGCGCCGCGATTCTCGTCGCATTCACCGTGGTGACCTTCCTGCACATCGTCTTCGGCGAGCTGATGCCGAAATCGGTGGCCCTCATCCGTCCCGAGCGGGTGAGCCTGTGGGTCACACGGCCGCTGATCATCTTTTCGAATGTGATGTCGCCGTTCATCGCCCTGTTGCAGGGCACGGCAAATCGGCTACTGCGGCTGCTCGGCGTGGAGCCGGCGTCCGAAGGCTCGCACGTGCATTCGCCCGAGGAGCTGCGCCTGCTGGTCATGCAGGCGCGGGCCCATGGCACACTCGACGAGAGCGACTCCGCCATGCTCGCCGGCGTCTTCGACTTCCACAACAAGAAGGCGTGGGACGTGATGCGTCCGCGCACCGATGTGGCCGCCATTCCCGAGGACGCCGACGAAGCCACGCTGCGGCAGATCCTGAAGACGGAACGCTACTCGCGCTATCCGGTATATCGAGAGACGCTCGATGATATCGTGGGCGTGTTGCTCGCGAAGGACTTCTGGCTCTCTGACGACGACACGCCGTTCGAATTGCGCGAGCATCTGCGCGATCCGCTGTTCGTGCCGGCTACTCGGGCCGCCGAACGTGTACTGGAAGACCTGCGTCGCACGCGAGCCCATCTGGCCGTCGTGCTCGACGAGTACGGCGGTACCGCCGGTATCGTCACGCTGGAAGACCTTGTGGAGGAAGTGGTTGGTGATATCGCCGATGAGTACGATCAGGTGGACCGCGAAGCGATGGTCACCGACGGAGTGCTCGAGCTGGCGGGTGCGCTCTCGCTCGTGGACGTGCGCTCCGACTACAAGCTCGCCATCCCTGACGGCGATTGGACCACACTCGGCGGGTACGCGTTCTCCGCGCTCGGTCGTCTGCCGACCCTTGGGGATCGTGTCCCCTATCCTGGCGGCGAGCTCGAAATCGTGGCCATGGACGGGCGTCGCGTGGCGGCCCTTCGCGTCCTCACGCGACCGGAGGCCGCATGATCACTAGCCGCGTGCTCCTCGCCCTGGCACTCGCCGGCACAGTCGCGGCCGGCGCATGTCGTCCGTCCGCCGATCTCGGCGATCCGCGTCGGAACACCGTGCTGGTGCTCGAGAGCGACACCGGCGTGGTGCTCGCCGAACCGGGTGCTCCCGCGGCGACGTTCCCCGCCCCGCAGCGCCCCGTTGCGGACATCGTGGCGCCCCGGTGGAGCAACGAAGATGATCGCGATAACGCCGGGGAGGCGGAGCGCGTACTGCGCATCCTCGGCGCACGAGAAGGGATGCACGTGGCCGATATCGGGGCTGGTGACGGCTACTATGTCGCGCGGCTCGTGCCTCGCGTGGGGAGCACCGGTCGAGTGTACGGCGAGGATATCACGCCGAGGTACCTCGAACTGCTGGCCGCGCGCGCTCGGCAGTCGGGGTGGACCAACGTGGAGGTGGTGCAAGGTGAGCCGCACGATCCGCGACTTCCTGCCGGCACCCTCGATGCCGCGCTCATGATCCACATGTACCACGAAATTTCGCAGCCGTTCGGTCTGCTGTGGAATCTGGCCACGGCCATGAAACCGGGCGGACGACTCGTGATCCTCGACCTCGACCGCCCGACGTGGGGCCACGGAACGCCGCTGAGTCTGCTGCGCTGTGAACTGCAGGCGGTGGGATACAAGGAGTCTCGCGTTGACCGGGCCGTCCCGGGCGAGTACGTGGCGGTGTACGTCGCGCCCTCGCTCGAAACCCGCCCGTCCCCCGAGGCCATCACGCGCACGCTCAGCGAGCGCCCCTGCACTGCCCCGGGAGGTCGCCGGTGACGGTGACGGACGACGGGCTGCTGCTCTCGCCGCGCCTCACGATTCCGCTCGAGGAGTTCGAACTGCGCGCCACCACCGGCGGTGGGCCGGGCGGGCAGCATGTGAATCGCAGCGCGACGCGCATCGAGTTGCGATGGGTTCCGTCGGCGTCCCCCTCGTTGCGGGCGGCGCTCACCCCCGATCATCGGGAACGTGTACTTGCGCGGCTCGGCACGCGGCTTGATCCGGGTGGGGCGATGCGGCTGGTCTCCGCGGAGCATCGCAGTCAACGCCGCAACCGCGATGCGGCGCTGGAGCGACTCGCTTCGATCGTGCGTGCGGCCCTCCCCGATCCACTGCCACGAAAGGCCACTGCGCCCACGCGCGCGTCTGTACAGCGTCGTCTGGAAGACAAAAAGCGGCGCGCGATCCGTAAACGGGATCGCGGCCGCTCCGATCACGACGGGTGATCGCGATCAGAACACGATCATCTGCACGCCGAGCACGTACGTGAAAAAGTCCACGCGGGACTTGATCGGCCGCGCATCGCGCCCTTCTCGCGTAGACGCGCGCACTTCGTCGGCGGTGAGATACGTGACATCATCGTGGCGCAGGTAACGCATGCCGATGTCCATGCGCACCGGGCGCACGCCGTTCGTCACTCGCACATACGCGCCTGCCGCACCGCCATACGCCCATGCGAAGTCGCTCGAGTTGGTGGTGCTGGCGAACTCGGTCTGGTTGTTCGAGCCTTCCACCGTACTTGTCGTCCAGAATGCGGAGAAGCCGGCGAGCGCGGACGCGTAAGGCATGAACGCCCCGGTCGGGCCCAGCAGCTGCGGTCCGACGACAAACGACGCGATGTTGTTCGAGGTGCGCAGGTCCACCTGAATCAGGTTGCCGAGCGTGGGGCTGAGCGGCAGTCGCTGGTTCACATTGCCGTAGTTGATGAACGACAGTTCGGTGCGAATGTTGAAGATCGCATTCGGATCGAGCCGAAAGAGCGCATTGCCGCTCAAGCCCACGCCAATGTTGGTCGTCTCGGCGAACACGCCGCGCGGCTGCGCGATGTTCAGCGCCACGCCGGCCGTGACCGGCCCGACGGGCTGGTCCTGCGCACCGGCCGCGGGGCCGACCACCAGCGCACCCACCAGCAGTGCCGCGACCACATGGGCGTGGCGCATCGCACCAGGTTGTCTTCGGGAGCTTCGCATCAATATCCTCGGGAGCGGGAGGTCGGAGGAGTGCGGCCGCCGTGCGGGTACCGCGTGGCGGAATGCTAATCGTCAGCGGAACAGCGTGTCCACCCGCGCAAGGTCACCCAGCGCGACGCCCAGCGCCGCGAGCGCCGAGATGCCCTTGGCCTCCACACCGGCCCGCTTGACGAGTTCGTCGAGTACGACCCGTTCGCGCAGGTTCACGATGAGCAGCGTGCTCTCACCATTCAGGAAGCGCAGCTGCTCGGCGTCCCGCAGCAGGGTGGCCTGCTCCACGTTCTGCTCCTGCAGCAGGCGCAGCGTGGAGAGCAGCGTGAGATCGTACGCCGCCACGTCGAGCGTCAGCGACACGAGGCGCCGCGTGAAGTCGCGCTCGGCACGCGCGGCCTCGAGCTTCGCGCCGGTCAGGCCGAGCTTGCCTCGCTCCTTCAGGAACAGCAGCGGCGAACTGGCGAAGAAACTCACCTTCTGGTTGTCCCCCCATACGCCCCGATCGGTGAGCGCCGCTCGGTCGTTCCGATTCGACAGCGACGACAGCGAGGCTTCGGCGAAGGGCAGCACGCCCTGCGCCGCCAGAAAGCGCTCCGCCTGCACGCTGCGCAGCTTGGCGTCGGCCTTACGGACCTCGGGGTGCGTGCGCTCGACCTCAGCCTGGGCCGCCGCCACGAGAAGCGAATCGGGCGCCTCGAAGACGACCCCCTCGAGCACCGGCACTTCGCGCGCGTCGAGTGGCAGCGGCATCCCCTGTGGCGTCCACAGGTAGCTCTCGGCGGTCTGGCGCGCGGCGAAGTAGTTGGCTTGTGCCTCGCCAAGCGTCACCTCGCGCCGACGCACCTCGAACGAGCCTTCGAGCGTATCCACCGGCGAGTTGCTGCCGGCCGCAACGAGTTCACGCACCGCAGCCAGCCGGAAGCGTGCCAGATCGACGCCTTCACGGGCGATCAGGAGTCGCTGCCAGCCTTCGTACCAGCCCGCGTAGTCCTTGGCGGCGCTGGCCACGAGCTTGTTGAGCATGGCCACACGCTCGGCTTCACCAGCATCGCGCATCGCCTGCGCCTGCGTGAGGGCCGTACGCCGTTCGTCCGTGAGCAGCCGCTGGCCAAGCGGTACGGACAGGCTGAGCGACAGCAGGCCGCTGGCGGGGGTGAGCCGGTCCTGCTGGAAGAATCGCCCTCCAGTGCGTTCGAACCCCACCTTGAGATCGCTGCCGATGAACGTCGGGATCTTGAGCGCGGCATCGACATAGTCGAAGTACTCGGTCCCGCCGAACACCTTGCGGTCTCGGATGAACTCGAGCTTGGGATCGAAGGCGCCACGCGCCATCGTGAGCTCCGCACGCGCGGCCGCCTCCACCTGCCGCGCCTGCACGGCCACCGGGTGGTTGGCGAGCACACGAACCGAGAACTCGGCGAACGAGAGGGCGAGGGTCGAGTCGACGGACGCCGGGACGCCACGCGCCGCCGGGATCGGCACCTCCTGCGCTCCCGCCGCCCCCGCCCCTGCACCCCACGCGACAATCGTGAGCAGCCCTGCGGCGAGCCGCATCGGAGCCCTCACTTGCCCCCCTTGACCGCCGCCCCCGCCACGTAGCCTTCGGCGTCCTTCGCGTCAATCGTAGGCGGGAAGCCGTTCAACTGCCGCCACAGCTCGAACCAGAGCGGCACGTCGTCGAGCATGGCCCATCCGTTGACGCCCGAGCCCAGGCGCAGCTGCGCCGGCCATGGCTCGTCGTCCGGATCCGGCACCACGATCACACGGAACTTGCCGTTCGGGCTGGCCACCTGGTCGATCACCGCCACCTCACCCCCAAACGTGCCCACCGACACCGACGGCCACCCCGAGAACTGCAGCGCTGGCCAGCCGTCGAACTGCAGACGCACCTGACGACCGCGCCGCAGCAGCGGCACATCCATGGGATTGACGAACAGCTCCACCGCCTGCCGCGGCGACGACGCCTGCACGGTGACGAGGGGCTCGCCGGCCTTGACCATCTCGCCCACACCCTGCTTCTGCGCGCGCACCACATACACGTCCTGCGGCGCATCAATCGTGTAGAACGACTGGCGCTGCTGCAGCGACGACACCTTGTTGCGAAACGAGGCGACCTTGCCCTCGCCCTCGGCCACCTCGGCCAGCGTCGAGCTGCGGTCGGAACGCGCCTTCTCGATCTTCTCGCGCGCATCGGCGCGCAGCATGTCGAACTCGAGCTCCGCGTTGCGGAAGGAGTTCTGCTTCTCCACCAGCTTGGCACCGGCCGACTGCGCGCGCACCCGCGCCGCCTGCAGGTCGTTCAGCGACGCGAGGCCCAGCGGCGACTCGAACAGCGCACGCCGCCGCTCGTACTGGTCGCGCGCCACCGAGTCCTCCACGACACTCTGCTCCAGTTCAGCGCGCACCTGCTCGAGCTTGTTCTGCGCCTGCGCCAGCTTGACCTCGAGCCCCGCCTCGAGCGCCTCGATCTGCGAGGCCAGCGCCGCTGCCTTGTTGCGCTTGTCGACATTCGCCTGCACGGTGGCGTCGAGCTGCTCGCGCGTGCGCTGCAGCACTTCCGGATCGAGGTACTCGTCCTTGATTTCCGAAATCTGCACGATCGGGCTGCCCTTGGCCACGAACTGCCCCTCGGCCACAAACCACCGCTCCACCCGACCGTCGATGCGCGACGGCAGGTCCTGAGATCGGTCCATGGGCGAGAGCGCACTCACCAGACCGAAGCCGCGAATGTTCTGCTGCCACGGGATGAACGCCGAGAGCAGGAATGCCACGAACAGCCCCAGCGACCATCGGGAGATCACGCGATAGCTCCGCTCTTCGAGCAGCAACCGCGAGGTCTGCAGGGGCAGGTGCTCGATGTTCACATCTTGCCCGGCCGACTTCTTGACCGGACTCATGCCGTGCCCCTCTCCGCCGTGTCCGCCGCGCGGCGGGCCGAGTTCACGAGCGAGGCTACATACGGATCGTTGCGCATGTCGCGGAACGGGCCGTCGGCCACCACGGCACCACCCTCGAGCACCACCACGCGATCGAAGCGCTCCAGCAACTCGAGGTCGTGCGAGACCGCAATCACCGTCCACGGTTGCGACTTGTCGGCGAGCAGTTCGAGCAGGCGACGCCGGTCGGCATGCGGCAGGTTCATGAAGAGGTCGTCGAACAGGATGAGGCGAGGCTTGCCCGCCACGCCCTGCGCCAGCAGCAGCTTGGTGGCGATGCCCGATGACAGCGAGCGTCCACCATGGCTGAGCATCGTGTTCAGGCCACTCGGCATGGCCTGCACCTCCTCGAGGATGCCGACCTGCCGAAGCGCCTCCACCACGGCGGGCTCGCTGATGTCCGGACGGCCAACCGACACGTTTTCCTGGACGGTGCCGTCGAAAAGGTCGGTGATCGACATGACCTGGCCGATGCGCCCTCGCAGCGCCTCGCGATCGAGCTCCCGCACGTTGCGACCATCGAAGAGCACGGTGCCCTCGTAGTTCTCCAGCAACCCGCCAAGCAGCCGCAGCAGCGTGCTGCGCCCTGCTCCCTGGTACCCCGTGAGCGCCACGGTCTGCCCGCGCTCGATGCGCAGGGAGACCCCCTGCACCGCCGACTCGCCGCCTCGGTACGTGTACCGCACGTCGCGCGCCTCCACGAGCAGGCCGTCGTCCCGGTCGGGCAGCTCCATGGTGCCCACCGGATCGAGCGGCAGGTCAGCCACGAGGCCGGCCTTTTCCACCGACGTGAGCATGTCGTAGATCACGCTCAGCGACAGCACCAGCTTCTCCACGCCGGCCAGCACCGTCACCACCACGATCTCCGCGGCCACGAACTGGCCCAGCGAGATCTGCCGATTCACCACCAGCACCGTGCCCAGAATCAGCAGGCCGGCAAGGATGAGCGTGCGGAACACGACCATCGCCGTGGTCTGCTGAATGAGCACCCGGAAGTGCCGCTGCCGGTACTTGAGGTACGAGCCGAGGATCTCGTCCATGCGCTCGAGCGCCAGCCGCGAACGGCCGGCAAACTTGAACGCGTGGATCGCACTCGCAATCTCCTCGAGCCAATGCACCGTCACGTACTTGTACTTCGACTCGAGCAGGCTCGTGCCCAGGCCGCGCGCGCCCGTCAGCCAGAAGATGCCGCCCAGCCCGAGTACGAGCACCGCGCCGAAGAGAATGAAATAGGGGTGGTACAGCGCCAGCAGCAGCAGGCCGAACACGATGGTCAGCAGCGCCGTGGACGTGTCGAGCAGAAACTTGGCCACGCTCTTCTGGATGTTCACCGCCTCGAACATGCGGTTCATCGTCTCCAGGAGGTTTTCCCGGAGCGCCACCTCGTACTGGATGCGCGTGAGCCGATACGTGAACTCCAGCGCCATGCGCGCGAACACACGCTGGTGAATGCGCTCCACCACCCGCAGCTGCATGATCTGGAGCACGCCGACCACGATCGTCGCGATGACCGCGTACACGATGAGCACGGTGGCCGACTGGATGATCAGCCCGCCCTGGATGAGCTGCACGATGCCGCCGACGGCGATCGGCAGCGTGAGCGAGAACAGGCCGGTGAGGGCGGCGTAGAAGAACACCACCACGACCTCGCGTCGGTCGCGAAGCAGCAGGCTCCAGAGCCGCGCAACCGCCTGACTCTCCCTGCCGATCTTGGCCTCGTCGTAGCTGGCCTTGCCGTGGCCCGCGGCGAACTGGGTCCCCTCCACCCCCTCGCCGGGCAGTGCCAGCACCGGGCGCGAGAGCTTGCCACGCACCGCCGAGGCTGTACGCACCGGCCCCAACGCTCGACAGGACGGCCCAAGCAGGCGCCGTACCTCGGCGAACAGGTCGGTGCGGCTCTTGCGCACGAGCGGTGACGTGGTCCCGTCCTGGGCAATGCTCCAGGCAGCCACGGTGCCGGGCGCACTCAGCGCATCGAGCACCACGATCGATGGCGAATCACGGCCATCGTCGGGCACCAGCACGAGCAGCTGCCCGGGCTCGGCAAAGACCGCCTCGAGCTCGCTCGTGGCGAGCGCGCTCGAAAGGAAGGTGAGTTCGAAGGAATTGCCGATCGCCGACAGCCGATCGACGACGTCCCCGCTATGGGTCTCGCGGGACAGGCTGAGCAGAAGTGCGGGCGCTACCGGAATGCCGAGGGCGGCTGTGACGAGCCGAAGCGCCTCGGTCTGTTGCGTCTGCGACATGAATTACGAACGGGTGGAGGGGCAGGCCCCGACAGAGGACGAGTGCGGGCTGCCAGCGCTGCCAGATAAGCTGCAGGGCAACCGGACCGGTTCCCGCTGTAGGCGCGCACGGCGCCCTCGCGTCCTTATTTCAAAACTGCACTCGTGCGCCGATCAGATACACGGAGGCCGCCGGCACGTAAACCAGCGGCCCCACACCAGCCCGAATAATAACCCGAACCCGGCGACACGATCCATCGGTTTTCTCTATGTCAGCGCATGGTCCGATCATTGACGCCAAGCACCGCAGGGCGCGCGACCATGCCGTCCGGGTCGCGCCAGACCCTCGACGGGAGCACGTGCACCGTCCCCGGGCGCGGCGCGAGTGTCGGCCCGCCGAGCGCATGCCGATTCGCGCCCTCCCCCTGCAGCAGCACCGACTGCACCGAGCCGGCCGGTACCGTGACGCGCACCACGGTGAGCGCACCGGGCAGCGTATGCCAGGCGCGCGTATCGGCGCGGTCCACGGTCGACACGAGCAGCGCCACCAGCCCGCCCGCCACGTCGCCATGCTGCTCACGCACCGCCTCGACCGTGGCCACGCGAATCGCCGTGCGCGCCGTCAGGCGAGCCAGCCGCGCCGCGCGCAGGCGCCGCGCGTCGGCGCCGATCGCGTCACTGACCGTCGCCGCCACGAGCGCTGCCGGACGGAGAGACACCTCACGCTGCCAGCCGGTGCGCGCGCTGTCCATCAGCACGCCATCCAGACGCACCGAGAGCGGCGCCTGCGGTAGCGGCGCCCGCACGAGCGCTGGCCAGCGCACCTCCATCCAGGCCCCCCTCCAGCCGTGGTCGCCGAGATAGCGCACACCATTTCGCCGCCCACGCCACGACGCGACCTGCCCCTGCGCGCCAGCCTCGGGCAGCTCGCCGAACTCGGCGTCGCCGGCGTCGAGATCGAACACCCCGCCCGCCGGCAGGGCCTCCAGCGCCGACAGCCAGCGCGACGCCAGCGGGCGCGCGCTCGCCGGTCCGCTCGAATCTCGCACGCTATCGACGCGGGCGATCGCCAGCGCCGCGTACTCACCGGTGGACCGGTTCCCGAGCGTGTTCGCCTTCGCGGCCACCGCCGCCTCGGCCGCGACCTCCTCGATCGCGGGGGCCGGCGTACTCGCACCAGACGCCGCGCGTCCGTCAGCGGTACCGCCGCCAGCGGTGCGTCGACCCGCCGGCCGTCCTGCCCGAAACAGCCGTTCCCATGGACGGCCAAACCACGCGCGAGGCGGTGACTCGGCACGCGCCATGTCGCGAGACGCCGGCCCTTGGCGCGCCGCCGCCACACTCGCATCATCGAGTGGAATGGCCATGGTGCGCTCCACGTAATGCGCGGCGAAGCCCTGCTCCACGAGCAGTACCAGCGTGGCGCTGTCAGCCGCGGGCCGCTGGACGAGGATCGAATCCACGGCGGCCCTCGGCATTCCGCGCAACAGCGCGGCGTTCCGGTAGGCCACGCCGGCGTCATTCCATTCCCCCGCGGCCTCGAACACCGCGCCGGCCGCTTCGCGAAGCGCGGCGTGGGTCGCGCGTTCCGCCGGGTCGACGTCATGCATCACGCCTTCGAGCAGCTGCGACAGGCGCCGCGCCTCCACCGTCGCCCCGGTGACATCCTCGGCCTGCAGGCGACCCAGCATGCCGTAGTAGCGCGCGAACAGCTGCTCGGTGCGCGTCGGCACGTAGCGCAGCACCTGGTCACCCGTCATGACCGACAGCACGCCACGCGAGGCGCTCTTCGTGGCCCGCTGTTCGAGCAGCCGATCGGCTTCGGCGAACGCGCGTCCGCTCTCCTCCCACGAGCCGGCGTAGTATGCCGCCTGGCCGCGGAACAGCGCACGCAGCAGCGGGTCGGACGGCGCCCCGGTGGCCTTCGGCGCGGTGGAGGCGAGGGCCTGCTCGTACGCGCCCACCGCGAACGAGCGCCGCAGGAACTCCTCCCCCCACGGCAGCCCGTTGGGGGCCATGCCCGGCCCCGTGGCCCCGCCCCGCCACGCCGATGCGCAGCCGCTCATCGACACGACGATGAGTGCGCCCGCGCCAAGCGCACGCCACGAGGCCGGCCGCATCGGTCAGCGCCCGCGACGGTCGAGGACCACGATCCGCTGCTGGGCCAGTGCGATCGCTTCCGCGAGCTTGGCGTTCTGCGTGCCAACGGCGTCGATCCGCTGCAGTTCGAGCGAGAGCAGGAACTTCTGGTAGCGCATCAGCGCCTCCACGGGACGCAGCTGCTGATCGAGCAGTTGCCCCACCTTGTAGTTCAGCATGGCATCATCGGGCGACATGACCAGCGCGCGGTCGTAGCGCTCGAGGGCGCGCGTGCGGTCGCCGGCGGCCACGAAGTCGTCGCCCTCGCGCACGAGCGCGTTGGCGAGCGCCGTCGTGCGCGAGGCACGGGTGGTATCCTGCGCGCGGCTTTCCACGCGCAGCCCGGTGCGATCACGGCGCGCCACACTGGCGACGCGCTCACCGTCGAACTGCACGAGCGCGAGCGTACCCTGCGCATCCACCGGCATGGCATCGAGCGACGCCGGCGTCATGACCGTGCTGCTGCCAGCACGACGCACGCTCCAGGCTTCCGGCGCCGAGCGGGTGGCGGCCATGACCTGAGCACTCGTCATGCCAAGCGCCACTTCGCCGCGACCGATCGCGTCGCAGATGGCCGGATCACAGTTGGCAACCGCCGCGGCGGTCAGTGAATCGTGCGTCGCCTGGCGATCGAGCCGCGCCACCGCTTCGCGCGCTCGGGCATCCGCGATGGCCTCATCGGCCATGGCGACCCGATCGCCCGTCATGAGCACGGGACGTTCCTGCACTACGCGTGGACCGTTGCACGCGGCCAACGACGTGCCGGCGATCAGCGCCAGCATCGCAAACGTACGTGGTGACTGTGTCATGGGAAGAATGGGCATGAGGTTCACTTACCAGCCGATGCGGCGGCGATCCACGTACTTCTTGATCTTGTGCTGACCGACCCAGATTTTCGCGTTGCTCGTGAGGTCGACGAGGGTGGCGTCCACCTGATAGGTGACGACGCGCTCACGCCCCTGTGCATCCTCGATGGCCTGCACGTCGCCCTGCAGCATGAACTGCGCACCCTGTTCCATGGCCAGCCGCGCGCGAGACTCCGCGAGCGCATTCTCCTGCTGATCGGCCCGTTCCGCCCGCACCGAGGCGCGCTCGTCGGCGCTGGCCACGATACGCACCGCGCCGGAGGTGACATATGCGCGCTCGAGGTCCCGTGTGAACGTTTGTACGGGGATGTGCTCCAGCGTGCGGTTGCTGAACGGCCCAACGATCACCGTGGGTGTGCGTCCGCCGTTGGCCGCGCTGTACTGCGCGGCCCACGCGGCATCCAGCGACTGCGTGATCAGGGCGTTGGCCACGAGCCGCGAGTCGGCGTCGTTCCACCGCCCAGACAGATCAGTCACTGACGTAGGGTCGATGCGAGCAACGCGAGTGCTGCCGCAGGCCGTGAGCAACAGCGCGACAGCCAGCGCCCCGACCGGGCGAAGCAGCACGGACGCCGAACGTCGCCCCCGCGCGCCGGATGAATCGCCTCGTGGCGAGAAGGAAGTTCGAAACACGGACTCGAGCATGGCGGGCGCTCCTGAATACGGAGGACGGAGGAACAGCTGCACTGGTGTCCTCCATGGAGTGCATGCCTCGCGCCACCGTATCCGGCATCACCAAAAACTGCACAACCCGCTGCCGAGCAAAGACTTACACCTGCACGCCAGGCCGTGGGCGTCCCCCCCGGCGGACGTCTTCGCGTCGCCCCGGGAGGACACCCGCGCCTGCCGCAAGTAGCTTTGCGGCATGATGCGCTTCCGAGATCCCTGGCCGGCTCAGCCGGACGATGCCGATGATGACGAGGAGACCGACGAGGTCGCGGACGATGTCGAGATGGAACCGATCGATCCCGATGAGGAGCTGATCGACGACGACGCCCCCCAGCTCGATGAATCGTTCCCGCTTGGCGATGGCGTCGCCGATGACAGCGCTGTGGTGTATTGCCCCTACTGCGGTGAGCCCAACGAAATTGCGCTCGATCCGGGCTCGGGTTCGCAGCAGACCTACGTTGAAGACTGCCAGGTGTGCTGCCAACCGTGGCAGGTGATCGTCCACTATCTGCCGGATGGCAGCGCCGCCGTCACGGTGCTGGCCGCCGACGAGACCTGAAGCCGCTGCGATTGTCCCGCATGTTCGCATGATTGACCCAACGCGCCTGCTCACGACCGACGCGCCCGAAGGCGCCCGTTTGCTCGCACTCGACTGGATCGAGCGCGTGCGCAACGCGCGAGCCGCGCTCGAGCGCGCTCCCCACGACCCGGAGGCGGTGCACGCGTTGCGCGTCGCGCTTACCCGGCTTCGCGCCACGCTCCGGCTGTACGCCTCGCTGCTCGATGGCGGTATCGGCCGTCGTGGCCGGCGCGATCTGCGCGCGGCCAACGCGGCCCTCGGACGCGTGCGGGATCGGGACGTGCAGGCGGCGCAGCTGGAGCAGCTCGGTCCGTCACTCTCCCCAGAGGCGCAGGCGGGTGCGCAGTGGCTGCGCGACCAGTTCGCCGCGCAGCGCGCGCACCGCCTGCACGCGGCACTGCGCGCGGTCACCGTGCATCTCGATCCGTCGCTTGACCGCTGGTCGCAACGGATTGCGCATTTCGTGGAGCCACGCATCGCCGGCGTCACCACGCGTCGCACGCCGCTGGCGTTGGTGGTTGGGCGGGCGCTCCAGCAGGCCGGTGACGCGCTCGAGACGAACCTGCGCGCGGCGCGCGAGTCCGCCACGCCGGATCTGGTGCATCAGACGCGCATCAGCGGCAAGCGCCTGCGAGCGCTGCTCGTGCCGTGGCTGCCGGCCCTCGCCGACCCGTCCCCGCTGTTTGCGCTCGCCACAGAGCTGCAGGATGACATGGGTGGCGCACGCGACGCGCACCTGCTCGCCAAGCGTGCGCGCCGCGAGGCGCAACGCACACCGGAACGTGCCGACGCCCTGCATGCGCTCGCCGACGCCCTCGAAGATCGTGCGACGGCGGCCAACGCGCGGGTGGAGCAGCGATGGCTTGCCGACACCGCCGACGGCGCCTTCGCACAGCTCCAACGCGCCCTCCCGCCCGCCATGGCCGAGTTCGCGCAACTCGGCCGTCAGGATATCGAGATCGAACGCAAGTTTCTGCTGCACGCACTGCCCGACGTGCTCCGGGAGCGGCCCGGCGTTCGCATTGCGCAGGGATGGCTGCCCGGCACACGGTTGCGAGAACGGTTGCGTCGCAGCGTGCACCCCGACGGACGCGTGGAATGGACCCGTACCGTCAAGGTGGGCACGGGCATTGCGCGCGTGGAGATCGAGGAGGACACCGCCCCTGTGCTCTTCGAGACGCTCTGGCCACTCACGGCTCACGCGCGGGTGGAGAAGGTGCGCCATGCCATCGCCGATGGCGACCTTACGTGGGAGATCGACGTCTTCCTCGATCGTGATCTGCTGCTGGCCGAGATCGAGTTGCCCTCCGAGGACACAGCCTTCAGTTTCCCGGCGTGGCTGGCTCCCTGCGTCACGCGCGAAGTGACGGGGGATCCGGCCTACGTGAACGCGAACCTCGCGAGCGCGCCCCGCCCCTCCGCTTCCGCATGAGTGTTTCGGCCCCACTAACGACGCTCCTTCCCATTCGCGACGCGCGCGAGCGTACGATCGCGTTCGAGCTGCGCACGCACCCGCTGTCGGGGCAGCCCATCGGGGACATCGATGCCGAAGTGCGCGCCACCCTCGCGCTGCTGCAACGACGCGAGCTGTTCCGATGTGTGCGCGGTCGCGTGCTGCACGTGCCGATGACGCCGACGGTGCTGCGCGGTGGTGCGATCACGGGCTTCGCATCGGCCGACGTCGCGTTCGTGCTCGCCGCCGATGCGCTCGAAGATGACGAGACGCGTCGCGCGCTCGAAAAGTACGCCACGGCCGGCTTCAAGTTCGGCTTCGTGCTCGACGCGCCATCGGCCGCGGCGGACTTCACGCTGCCACTCGCACTGCGCGGTTCCACCGTCGCGTTCGACATCGCCGACAGCACCGGCGGGCTCGCCTTCGTCAGCGCGATTCAGCGCGTGCTCGAAGCCGGCGCGCGTCCCATCGCGCGGCAGGTGGATGATCGGGCCACGCGTGAGCGGCTCCGCGCCAGCGGTGTGCAAGGCTTCTGCGGCCGTCCGCTGCCGCGTGGACGTGCCGCATCCAACGAAGCGCGTGTGCGTGCGCTCGCCGCGCTTACCCTGCTCGTACGTCTCTCCGATGGGCGCCCCCCTGACGCCTCGGTCGAAGCGTTCATCACCAACGACCCCGAAATCGGGCGCAGCGTCTTCCGCGCCACCGCGTCATCGGCCATGGGCGATGTGCGACCACGCACGCTCGCCCATGCCTTCACGCTGCTCGGGCGCGAGGCCATGCTCGACCGCCTGATCGTGGCCACCGCGTTTCTGCTCGCCGACAGTGCCGGTGACCCCGACCTCGCCGCCATCGCCATCCGACGCTGCCGCTCGCTCGAGTCACTCGGTTCGGCCCTCGAGCGCCCTGGCCATCCCCGCACGCGTGTGGTGGCGGGCCTGCTCTCGGTCGCCGACGTCGCCATGGGCATGCCGGCGGCGATGCTGGCCGAGACCCTCGCCGCCCCAGCGCCACTGCGCGACACCCTCGTGGAGCGCACGACCCCCCTCGGCGGCCTGCTGGATGTGGTCGAGGCCCACGAGTTCGGCTGGTGGGATGATCTGTTCGAGCGGGCCGACCGACTCGGCATCGCGCCACAGATCGTGAACGACGCGTGGTTGGCCGGCTGGCTGGCGGCGCGCGAGGAAACCACCGCGCGCACCGTCGCCAGCGCCTGATCCGCGCCACGTCCGCCGAACGGCCACTGGCGCGGCTCCTCACCTCTATGCATACGTTCGCGATGGCTGACGATCCTCGTTCCTATCTGCACGCCCGCTTCACCGCCGACGCGGTGACGTTGCGCGAGCGCGCCGCGTCGCTCGCCGGTAAGCCCGCTCCGTCGCACGGCCCGAACGCGGAGGCCTCGGAGCGCATGGCCGAAGCCTGCGATCAGGTCGCGTCGCTCCTGGAAAACCTCAGCGACGAGGTCACCGAACAGCTGACGGCCCTCGACGATCTGCTCCCCGAAATCGCCGCGCTCTCCGAACGAGCAGAGGACGCGTTCGTGCGGAGTGTCTACGGTGGCGCCGCCACCCGCATCGCCGATATCGTGACGAAGGAACGCGCCGCGCTTGGCACCGACGAATCGCTGAACGGCGACGACCGCGAGACTGACGACGAGACCGACGACGATGCGTTCGATGATGATGACCTCGACGACGACGATGACCCGCGCTGAGGCCAACGCGGTTGTCTGACACGACCCCGTCCGTGCGACTGGACAAATGGCTGTGGGCCGCCCGCTTCTTCAAGACGCGCGCCCTCGCCGCCGAAGCGATCGATGGTGGCAAGGTGGATGTCAACGGCGATCGCGCGAAACGCTCGCGCCATCTCGTGCCCGGTGACCGCGTCTCGCTGCGCCTCGGACAGTACGCGTGGGATCTGGTCGTGCGCGGCGTCTCCGAACGCCGCGGACCGGCACCCGAGGCCCAGCTGCTCTACGAGGAAACGGCGGAGAGCACGTCGCGACGTGCCGCGCTGAAGGTGCAGCTCGACAGCATGCCAAGCGTGTTCGGGCACGGCGAAGGACGTCCCACCAAACACGATCGACGCGCGATTCGCCGACTCAAGGGCGATCGATAGCCCAACGCACTCACTCGGCCAGCATCTGACCGAGCAGCGTCGCATCGAGTCGATGCCCGCCCTCGAACGTGCGCGCCGCGGGTGCAACGCCAATGCGTTCGAACCGCGCCCGTACCACCTCGCGCACCGCGTCGCTCGCGAACTTGTCGCGCGTTCCCCACACGACCTCCACCGCCGTTTCGCGCCAGGCGTCGCGCAACGCATCGTCTGACACATCGTGCGCCAGACCGCCCGCCCACAACACATGACGGTGTACGGGCGCGTGTGCACCAATCGCCGGATTGCGCCCCGCCTCCACCACCCAGCGCATGCTCATGGCGACACCTTGCGAGAACCCGAGCACGCACAACGTCGGACGTGCACCACGCGCGTGCATGATGGCCGCATACTCGCGCGCCACCACCGATTGGATCATGGCAAGGGCATCGCGCAGCTCATCCTCCCGATCATCGCGGGTGAGCCACGACGCACCAGTGCGCGCCAGGTGCCCACCATCGGGACGCGGCATCTCGAGATAGAAACGCGACAGCCCCTCCGGGGCCACCACGCGCACGTGCGCCGGCACCACCTCGACAAGTGGCGCCACGAAATCGGCGGCACGATGCGCGTAGCCATGAAACGCCACCCACAGCTGCGTGGCCTGCGCAGGCTCGGCCCCAACTGTGGCGTATCGCGCCGTGCGCGCTACGGTGAGCCGATGCATGGTCGGCGCAGGCATTGGCTCGCCTGCGTCGTGCGCTACCCCTGAATCCACGCCACCGCCGTGATCTCCACCTTGATGCCGCGCAGCTGCGCGCCCACCACCGTGCGCGTGGGAAATGGCGGCGTCATGAACTCACGATACACGCCATCGAATGCGCCCCAGTCCTTCTCGTCCGCCAGGTGCACCGTCACACTCACCACATCGGTGAGCGTGGCCCCACCCGCGTGCAGTACCCGCTGCAGATTCTGCATGGTGCGCCGCACCTGCGTTTCGATATCGTCACCCGCCAGCTCGCCGGTCACGGGGTCGCGCGGCACCTGACCGCTCACGAAGTACAGGTTGCCGACTCGTACCCCCGGGCTGTAGGCTCCCGCAGGCGGTGGAGCGTCGGACGGCTGGATCGGCGTCCAGGAGCGCATGGCATCAGACATGAATCACATGGGTTGGGGGAGAGCGCGTGGCGACGCACCTCGAAACACTCGAGACGCCGGTTCCGATCGTGGACCTCGATCGGCTGACACACAATCTGGACCGCATGGCGGCCTACGCCACCCTGCACGACCTGCGACTGCGTCCGCACGTAAAGACGCACAAAGCACCGCGCATTGCCACTGAACAGCTGCAGCGCGGCGCCGTTGGCCTCACCTGCGCCACCACGCAGGAGCTCGAGACCATGGCCGACGTGTGTGACGACCTGCTGCTCGCCTATCCGCCGGTTGGCGCAGCGCGACTCGAACGTCTGATGCGATTGCCGTCATCGGTTCGGCTCACGGTCGCCGTGGACAGCGCCGACTGCCTGCCGGCCCTCAGCATGGCCGCGCGATTGGCGCGGCGCGAGTTGGAGGTCTACGTCGAGGTCGATGTCGGCATGCAGCGCGTGGGCGTCGCCCCGTCGCACGCGGCCGTGTCGCTCGCCAAAGCGGTGCGCGACACCGAAGCGCTGCGATTCGCCGGCGTCACGTTCTATCCCGGACACGTACGCGAAGCCGTGGGCGAGCAGGGGTCCGCCATCGCAGCGCTGAGCACGGCGCTGAACGCGCTGCAGGAATCCCTGCTCGATGCGGGGCTTCCCCCGCGTGTGATCAGCGGAGGCTCGACACCGCTCGCCTGGCGCATTCACGAGGTCGCGGGCGTCACCGAAGTCCGCCCTGGCACCTACGTTTACAACGATCGTACCACCGCGGCCATTCAAGCCTGCGACTGGGACGACTGTGCGCTGACGGTGCTTGCCACGGTCGTGAGTACGGCTGTTCCGGGACAGTGCGTGGTGGACGCCGGTACGAAGGCACTCGCGCGTGAGCCGCTGCGGGGTGAAGGCGATGGGTATGCGGCCGTGCTCGACCATCCGGAGGTGGTGGTGACGCGCATGAGCGAGGAGCATGGCATCCTCGATCTGTCGCACACAGACTGGCAACCGCGCGTGGGCGATCGCGTACGACTCGTGCCCAATCATGTGTGCATCGTCGTGCAGCAGTTCGACACCGTGGTGGGTGTGCGCGGTGACTACGTGGAAACCACCTGGCCCGTCGCAGCACGTGGACGAGGTGCGATCGTGCTCGACGAGGACAGCAAACCGCGTCGCCCTCGCATGGCGTGAACGACGCGGTGGTGGTGTCAGCGTGTGCCTGCATCATGCGTGCAACGCCTGCGCGCCCTCGTCGAGCACATCGAGTATGCGCCCTTCGCGCCGCTGCGCGGCCGTGCTGTCGTGCGGCAGCTGCGTGAGACGCGCACGCGCATGCCAGAGCGAGATTGCGGCCACAAGGGCATCGAAGGCGTCGTCGCTGCCACGTACGGCGGCTTCGTGCGCGAGTACACCCTCCACACGCGACGCCATCGTTCGTACGTGCGCCACTCGCGCCTCGGCGTCCGATTTGTTCACCGTGAGGGCGGCGAGTCGTGGCCACACTTCAGCCACAACGGTGACCGCGCCACCGGGATCATCATCGAACGGCCAGATCAATGCGCCAGCCTCTGCGAGGGCGAGCAGCGTGGGCATGCCGCGCAGCGACGCCGCTCCCACACTGCCCGCGCCCACCAGCTGAAACACGGAAAACGGGCGCGCCCGTCCGCGTAGCGCCCGTTCCGTCTCACGCAACGGCGGCGTTACCCCATCATCGTCGCGCAGCTCCGCGGGACGCGTGCGCTGCGCTCCCCGCCCCCAAAACGGGAACGAGGGGGCGGTGAGTGTCGCGTCGGCATGCGCTGCCGTGAACGCGTGCCACACATCGCGCCCCGTGCGCCACCCCTCGCGATCCATGTACCACGCCGGCACGCCAAAGCCGAAATCCAGTCCAACAACCACGCGCTCACGTTCGGCGCGTGCCGATGCCACCACCTGCAGCAACTCGCGCGTGATCTCGTCACGATCACGACCACACTCCAGCCGCCTCACGCGGCCCGACCGAATCTCGGCCAGCCAGATCTTGTGCGCGGCGCCAGTACGCGCACCAGACCAATCGACGGTAATCACGCGGGATGGTTCCACGGGGGGCAAACGGCGCGTACGGCCCGCCGGTTGCAGCGACACGAGGGCGCCGTTCGACAACGGCTAGATTCCCGTGTAGTCCACGCCCCTCAGCCTCATGCCTGCCTCCACGCTCTCGCCCGCCGGTCCGCGTCGCATCCTGCTCGCTGATGCCGATGCGTTTTTCGTGGCCGTCGCCCGGCAGGAGGACCCTGACGGGGCCGGTCGGGCGCCGCTGCTCATTGTGGGGGGACGGCCCGGCAGCCGTGGGGTGGTGTGCTCTGCCTCGTACGAATGCCGAGCCTACGGCGTGCGCTCCGCCATGCCGATCGCTCGCGCGCTGCAGCTCTGCCCCGACGCACTGTGTGTGCCGGTGCCTCGCGGCGCCTGCAGTCGTCGCAGCCGTGATATCGCCGCCGTGCTGCATCAGTTCGCGCCGGTCGTGCAGGCGTCGAGCATCGACGAATGGTACCTGGATCTCTCCGGCACCGAAGCGCTCTATCACCACGAACCGCTGGCCGTGACAGCCGCACGCATTCGGGCCGCCGTGTTCGAGGCCACGGGGCTTTCCGTCTCGATCGGGGGGGGCACGTCGCGCCTGCTCGCCAAGATGGCCGTGGAAGACGCCAAACCATCGCGTGGCGCGAGCGGTGTGCACTGCGTGACGCCCGGCGAGGAAGCGGCGTACCTCGCGCGCTTTCGCCTCGCCGACCTGCCCATGGTGGGACCGCGGCTGGCCGAGCGCCTCGAACGCCTCGGTTTGGTTACGGTGGCCGAGGCGCAGTCCGCTGGCGAAGCTCGGCTCGTTCGCGCGCTGGGCGATCGCGCCGGCGCATGGCTGCACGCACGGGTGCACGGCGTCGATCCGAGCGTGGTCGAGCCGCGTGATGGCCAGAAGTCGGTCAGTCGCGAGGACACCTTCGCCAAGGATCTCGACGACGATGCACTGCTCGAGCGCGAGCTGCTGCGCCTCGCCGTGCGCGTATCGGCCGATCTGCGGGGACAGTCCCTCGAAGCGCGCACCGTCACCGTGAAGCTCAAGGATCGCCACTTTCGTTCACGGACGGCGCAGCGCTCGCTCCCTTTGCCGATTACCACCGAGCAGGCCGTCTTTCGCGTCGCGCGCGCGCTGTTCCGTAAGCTGCGTCGGGGCAACCGCGCCCCGGTTCGGCTGCTCGGCATCGGTCTGTCGCACTTCGAGGGGAAGGACGCCGAGGCCGCGCAGTTGGGGCTGTTCGATATCGCGCTTCCTGCCGCGCGTCCCGATGAGCAGGGGGAGGAACTGGAGGGGGACCGAGACCGGGCGCTCACCCGTGCCCTCGATCAGATCCGCGCCCGCTACGGGGCCAGCTCGATCCTGCCGGCCGGCCTCGTGGATCGCACGCGCGACCCGGGGCCCCGCGTGGAAGAGGATCCGAGTTGAGCGCTGGCTGGAACCGAACGGCACCTGCTGTTAGTTTGCAGGAATGGACGCGGGGTGCTGCGTTGCCGTGGTGGGTTCCACCGGCAGCGAAGCGCACCCGCTCGTCACCGTGACTCTCGCCCCTGCACACTCCGCGCATGAGCAAGCCATACAATCCGAATACGCAGGGCTGGGGCTTCGCCCTCGTCGTCTGCGCGATGACCGCCGGCCTTTTCGGGTGGGCGTACAGCGTCCACAGCGCCACCTACGTGCATCCGCGTAACCCCATGATGCAGCAGGTCTACGCCGAGAAGGATTCCGTGAAGAATGCCGGCGGCGCAGAAGCCGAGCACAGCGAAGGTGGTGAGGAGCACGACGATCACTGATCGCTCGCGCGATCGCGTCATCGCCAGCGCGCCATTCCCTTCGTGGGAATGGCGCGCTGTTGCTTTTGCTCCCTGACCCGGGCGTTCATCACGAGGCCCAGCCTCACCATGCGCAACGACCAGCACCTGCGCTACCACTGAGTGGTGGCGCGCGTGGGCTCCAGGCGCATGGGGTGCGCATCGTAGGGCGCACGACCGAGGTGCGGAAGCGCTTCTACGCGATTTCCGTAGAGCGACGGATGGTGCACCGTGCGGTCGTGGCGCTCACCGATGCTGCGCGCACCCGACTGTTCGGGCAGATCCGCCGTGGCTCAGGCCACCGGCAGGGTGAACACAAAGGCCGTGCCCTTCCCCATGGCGGTGTCCACCTCGATGGTGCCGCCATGCGCCTCGATGATGCCCTTCGCAATGAAGAGCCCGAGCCCTGAGCCCGCGCGCAGCAATCGGGGCGCCTGCCAGTAGCGCTCAAAGAGACGCGGCACATCTTCCGGCGCGATCCCCGGGCCCGTGTCGCAGACGTTCACGTGCACGAACCGCCCCTCATCATCGAGCGACGCGACCACATGCACACGTCCACCGGCCGGCGTGAACTTGATCGCGTTCACCAGCAGGTTCGACAGCACCTGCTGCACCCGGGGCACGTCCGCCAACACGCGTGGCAGCTCGCGCGGGACGTCGTACGTGAGCGTAAGCTCCGCCGCTTCCGCGCTGGGTTCGAACAACTCCACGGTTTGGGTGATCGCATCGGCGATGGCCGCAGGACGTGCATCGACGCGCAGTCGCCCTGCAGTGATGCGCGACACGTCCTGCAAATCCTGAATGAGCCCATCGGCCTGACGCGCCGCGCCGCGCATGGCTTCCAGCTGCTCGATCTCGACCGGCACCGCCGCCCCCGAATCGCTGCGCGACAGCAGCGCCCCGGTCAGCATCACGATCGCGTTCACCGGATTGCGCAGGTCGTGCGACACGATCGCCAGCAACTCATCGCGTTCGCGCACCGCCGCGCGCGCCTCCTGATACAGACGCGCGTTCTCGAGTGCCAGCGCCGCACTCGTGCCGAACTGCTCGGCCACCGCCACCTCTTCGGGCGAGTGCCCACTGCCTGGTGCCGTGCGCACGAGACTGAGCGCGCCAAACCCCCGGCCACCGGCACGTAGCGGCACCACGAGAATGCTGCTCGCCCCCAGCTCCCGCGCGCGCGCGTTGAGCTCAGGGTCCGGAAAGCTGCCGTCAAACCAGCTGGACGCGTTCGTCAGCACGACCGGCGCCGTCTCGTGAGCGACGCGAGCCGTACTGCCCTCGCGCAACTCGGCGGGCAGTGCCGATGGCAGCGTGCTGGTGAGCACGCCCAGCTCGGCGCCGATCGCGCTGTCGATGTGCGAGGCCGCGGCGCGGCGTACCTCGCCGTCCTCGGAGAACAGCTCCACCAGACTCCAATCGCCGAGCAACGGCAGCGCCATTTCGGCGACGGTCGCGAGCGTGGACTCCACATCGAGCGATCCGGCCAGCACCCATCCCGACATCGCCAGCATGCGCTGCCGGTCGTCCGACCGCTTGCGCTCGCTGACGTCGCGAATCATCACCATGAAGGTGCGTTCGCCTGCCACAGTCACGCGCGAGATGGACGCATCGGCGGGAAACTCCTCGCCATTGCGTCGCAGTCCGGAGATCACCCGCCGTTCGCCCATGCGGCGCGCATCGGTGTTGCCCGACGCGAAGCCGCGCACATGGCTGCGGTGCACGGCCCGGAGAGCGAGCGGCAGCAGGCGATCGAGCGGCTCGCCGAGCATGTCGGCTTCACTCCACCCGAAGATGCGCTCGGCGCCCTGATTGTACCGCACAATGCGGAAGGCATCGTCAAGAACGATGACGCCATCGGGCGCGATATCAATGATCGCTTCGAGCGCGGAGTGCGAGTGTCGTTCGCTCATGCCATTCCGTGTCGGACTGCTGCCGCGTAGCGTTGTTGAGGTCGCGCCGACGTCGGCTGCTTTCGACTCGCCTGAGTGTAACCGCCCGTCCCCCCTGCGACTAGCCATCATGTTGATGTTCAGGCGTGTACCGATGATTCCGGTGGTGGCCACGCTGGCCGTGATCGCCGGTGTCATCGCGGGGCGCGGGCCCGATGCGGCCGACACGCGGCAGACGGTGTGGCTCTGGGCGCTGGTGATCACCGGGCTGCCCGTGGTGTGGAAGACGGTGCGCGGCATGCTGCGCGGCGACTTCGCCGCCGACATCGTCGCGACACTGGCCATTGTCGGTGCGGCGCTGCTCGGCGAACCGCTCGCCGGCCTCGTGGTGGTGATCATGCAGACGGGAGGCGAAGCGCTCGACGCCTGGGCCGTGGCGCGCGCGTCGAATGCCGTGGCAGCGCTGGAGGCTGACGCGCCCCGCACCGCCCAGCGTGTGCTCGACGACGGACGTGTCGAGGAGATCGAGGCCGCCGCCATTCGCCCGGGGGAAACTCTCCTGGTGCGTCCCGGCGTGCTGGTGCCGTGCGACGTGCTCGTGCTCGACGGCGTCTCGAATGTGGACACATCACGCCTGACCGGCGAGCCGCTCCCGGTGCGCGCGGCCGCGGGCACGCCGCTCCCATCGGGCGCCGTGAACGGATCAGGCGCACTCACGGTGCGCGCGGTCCGTGTGGCGGCGGAGAGCCAATACGCGCGCATCGTCGAGCTCGTGCGGTCGGCGCAGGCGAGCAAAAGCCCGCTGCAGCGGTTGGCCGATCGCTGGGCCGTGTGGTTTACGCCGTTCACCCTCCTGGTGTGCCTCGCGGCCTGGTTCGCGTTTCACGATGCCACACGCGTGTTGGCGGTGCTCGTGGTGGCCACGCCGTGTCCGCTCATTCTGGCGGCACCGGTGGCGTTCATTGGGGGCGTGAGCCGAGCGGCGCGACGCGGAATCATTGTGCGACACGGCGGCGCGCTCGAGGCGCTGGCGGGCGTAAATGTCGCGGTATTCGACAAGACGGGCACCGTGACGGTGGGCCGACCGAGCGTGGCCGCCTTTGCGGTGCACGACGGTGCCGACGCGCGCGAGGTGTTGTCGTTGGCGGCGGCGATCGAACAGGGCTCCGGCCACCTGCTGGCGCGCGTGGTGGTGGCCTATGCAGAGGCGGAGGGTGTAGCGATCCCTACGGCGCGTGCACTGCGCGAAGAGGCAGGGCGTGGCGTGCAGGGCGAGGTGAACGGCGTGCACGTGGCCGTGGGGTCGCCGCGATACGTGCGCGAGGTTCTGCCGGCACTCTCGGCGGGGCTCGACGCCTTCGATGCCGAGCGCGACGGGCTGCGCGCCTATGTAGGCACGAGCGGCGGCGCGATTGGGCGCATCGAGTTCGCCGACGCGCTGCGCCCCGACCTTGCGGTGTTGTTTGCGGCGCTGCGCAAGCTCGGGGTGACGCGCACGGTGCTGCTTTCCGGCGATCAGGACGCGAACGTGGCGCGCACCGCAGAGGCGCTCGGCATCTCGGAGTACGCCGGGGACCTGTCACCGGAGGACAAGGTCACGCGTGTGGCGGCGCTGCAGGCGTCCGGCGCGCGCGTGCTCATGGTAGGAGACGGCACGAACGACGCACCGGCGTTGAGCACCGCCGAGGTGGGTGTGGCGCTGGCCGGCCACGGCGGCGGGGTGAGCGCCGAGGCCGCCGACATTGTCCTGCTGGTGGACGAGCCACAGCGCGTGGCCGACGCGGTCGCGATCGGTCGCTACACCATGCGCATTGCCCGGCAGAGCATGGGCGTGGGGATCGGGTTGAGCGTGGTGGGGATGGGGTTTGCCTTTGCGGGGCTGCTGCCCCCGACCGCAGGCGCGGTGGCGCAGGAGGTGATCGATGTGGCGGTAATCGTGAACGCGCTGCGGGCGGCGCGTGGGTAGCGTCTCAGGCTGCGGCCGCGAGCACGTGGCGGAGGTGAGAACAGAAAAAGCGCCCCGGTTCCGAAGAACCGGGGCGCTTTCCGCTCATTCGTGCAAGCCGATGACTCAGGCGTTGCGACGACGACGGGCTACCACACCAAGGCCGAGCAGGCCGGTGAACATCATCGCCAACGACGAGGGCTCCGGGACGGTCGCGCATCCTACGCAACCACCGTCCGCGGTCGTAATGCTCAGCAGGTGTGCGTGCGAGAGGTCCTGCACGCTGCCCCTGCGATTCAACGCGGTACCCGCCATGTTGAAGTCGACGGACAACAGCCCTTCGGAACCCGCGTCGATGAGATAGCCACTGTACTGCGTTGAGCCTTTCAGAATCAACGCGAAGTAGCCGTACTGTCTGGTATCGAAGGTGAGCGTGCCGAACGACGCGTTTGGATTCGCAGTGAACGGCCCGTTACCGCCGGCCTCGTCGGATTTCCCCAAACTTGTCACGGTCGCCGAGCCAATGTGCGAGGCGAACGAAGTCGCCACGAGGCTTTCAGTCGTGGACTCGCTGGGATTACCGCTGAATGCGCCGAAACACGCGGTAAACGTCATTGCCTGCGGAGCGAACGTGGCTGCGGCATTGCAGTTCGGCAGTGCCTGCGCCGGAGTGCTCGCGATCATCGCCAGCCCGAGTGCCACCGACACGATTTTTATTTTCAAGATCGAATCCTCTGGAGAAGCAGTAGTGGCCAGCGCCCGAAAGATCGCGAGGTAGCCTCCTCGCAACCGAGTCGCGATGACGTCGCGCACAGTGCGCTACTGCTTCACTCACGTCGCAAGACGTGTGCCGTTGTCATTCCCTGCGCGAACTCGCGTACGATTCCCTACGTCATCCGCCAACCGTCTGCTCACGAACGACTTACGAGAGAAGCCGTGACGGAAATCGCGCCAACCCGGTATACGCCGATTCTCCATCGCACCATCCCGCCACAACCGCCACTGCGCCGACACAACATCCGTTGCATCACCGCCTCACCCCACCGAGGCAACACACTCGATCTCCACCCGCGCCATCCTCGGTAATCCGATCCCACCCACCGCCGTTCGCGCCGGTTTCCGACCAGGGAAAAACCGCGCGTACTCCACGTTCATCGCATCCCACTCGGCGATATCCGCCAGAAACACCGAGCACTTCACCACCCGGTCCATGGTGCTCCCCTCGCTCTCCACCAGCGCCTTGATCTTCTCCAGCGCTCGGCGAGTCTCCGGACCAATCCCGCCCGACACCAACGAGCCATCGTCCCGCGTCCCGAGCTGCCCCGCCATGAACAGCAGCCCGCCCCCCCGGCGCACCGGCTCATAGGGGCCCGCCGGTGGAGCCGGTGACTCCGGCGTCGCCGTTGCGATCTGACTCAGGAACGAGCACCCGCCAAGCAGCAGTGCCGCCACGCCCGTTACCACCACTCGACCCACCACCCCTGCCCGCATCGCGCCTCCGATCTCGATTGGTGTCCCAGCCCGCCCCAACGACAACAGGCGGACGCTTCCGCAAGGAAACGTCCGCCTGAAGCACGGATCGCACAACGGGGCCAACTGCGACGCGTCAGCTCGCCGCGACCGTTGCCCCCGCGATCGCCACGCGCTCGCTCCCGTGGTGCTTGGCCATATACAACGCGCGATCGGTCCGCGCGATCCACGCCTCGAGATTCTCCTCGCCGTCGTACTCCGCCAGTCCCACCGACGCCCCCACCGCAAACTCCATGGACGGATGCGGCGACGGCATCTCGCTGATCATTTCGATCAACCGATGCGCCAGCACCTTCGCCACGCGCAGATCCGTGCTGTTGAGCAGTACCGCATATTCGTCGCCGCCATAGCGACACACGACATCGGTCTGCCGCATGAACACCTTCGACAGACACTTGGCCACATTGACCAGCGTCTGATCGCCCGCCTGGTGCCCGTACATGTCGTTCACCAGCTTGAACTTGTCGAGGTCCACCATCACGAGCACCACGGGCTGTCGCGAGAGCGCGTGCAGGTGCACCGCACGGTGCGCCATCGCATCGAACAGCTTGCGATTGCCCAGCCCGGTGAGCGCGTCGGTCGTGCTCTCCTTCTTGGCCTCTTCCAGCTGATTGCCGAGCCGCTCGATGCGCCCGGCCAGCGCCTGATACTGCTGCTGCATCTGCTCCTGCCGCGCACGGAACGCCTCTTCGATCGCGGACAGCGCACCGAGTACTTCCTGCTTGATCTGGCCGGTCTGCAGACGCGAGATCGCGGTACGCGCCCGCATCACCTGCGTGTCCGCCAGACGATCCGTGCTCTGCTCCGTCTTCACCGCGTTGTGCACCGTCTCCACCACGGCCCAGAGCGCATCCCGCAGTTCGGTCACCGCGGTATCGACGTAGCGCGACTCCTCGCGGCGATGCTCCGTGAACGTGCGCGCCACACCATCCCAGTCGCGCTCACGCACCCCCAGCGAGTTGCCGGCGTGATCATGCACCGGCACACCAAGCGTGGCATGACGCTGCCACCGCTGCAACTCGGAGGAAATCTGCTCGGCGGACCGGTCCGGCAGGTCGAACGCGTGACGCGAAAATGCCGTGAGAATGCTCCCCAGCGTATCGAGCACCAGGCCCACTTCGTCGACCTGACCGTCCACGGTGCGCAAGGCAAGACCGTGCGCCGGCGTAGGACGCCCGCGGCCGGCCCCGCCGGGAATCGCGACCAACGGTGGAGGGCTGTCGGCACTCGACGACGCGTCCGGAGCGCCCGTCGGTGCGGACGGCTTACCAGCGCCTCGGTCGAGCGTGAACTTGCGGAAGAACATGGCAGGACACAGGAAGAGGTTACCAGAAGATATCGGCACCCCCATTCGCCGCCTTGAGTCGCCCGACCTAGAACTCCTGCGCGCTCGGGGCCATGATCGTGCTCGCGCCCGCCTGAATCTGCGCCAGCAGGGCCCCCGTCTGCGGCAGCATGCGCGCCATGTAGAAACGCGCCGTCTTCACCTTGCTCTGCAGGAACGTGGCATCGCCGGTACCCGCGGCCAACTGTCGCTGTGCCACGCCCGCCATCTTGAGCCACTGCCAGCCGAGCGCCGTGTACCCCATCAGGTGCAGATACTCCGTGGCCGCCGCCCCCGCTTCGTCCGGGTTGGCGAACCCCTTCTCCGCCAGCAGCATCGTGGCTTTCTGCAGCCGTCCGAGTGCCTCGCCAACCGGACGCGCCATCGCCTCGAGCTCGGCGTCATCTCCCGCGGCGTCCACATCGGCCTTCACCAGCGCAAAGAAGCGGCGCACCAGTCGACCGCCCTCCATGGGCAGCTTGCGCCCCACGAGATCGAGCGCCTGAATCGCGTTGGTGCCTTCGTAGATCTGCGCAATGCGCGCATCACGCACGTACTGCTCCACGCCGTATTCGCGGATATAGCCATGCCCGCCAAGCGTCTGCAGCGCCAGATTGGTGCTGTCAAACCCGAGATCAGTGAAGAACGCCTTGATGACCGGCGTCATGAGCGCCACCAGGTCGCTCGCTTCCTGCCGCGTGGCCTCGTCGGGGTGCCGGTGCTCGATGTCGATGAGCATCCCCACCCAATAGGCCAGCGAGCGCGCGCCTTCGTTGAACGCCTTGATGCGCAGCAGCGTCTTGCGCACGTCGGGGTGCACCAGGATCGGATCCGCAGGGCCGTCGGGATTCTTCGCGCCCGTGAGCGCGCGCCCCTGCAGCCGTTCCCTGGCGTACGAGAGCGCATTCTGATACGCGACTTCGGACAGCCCCAGCCCCTGCATGCCGACGGCCAGTCTCGCGCCGTTCATCATCACGAACATCGCGCGCATCCCCTTGTTCGGCTCGCCCACCATGAATCCGGTGGCGTTGTCGAAGTTGAGCACACACGTGGCCGACCCCTTGATGCCCATCTTGTGTTCGATCGAGCCGCACGTGACGCCATTGCGCGTGCCCGGTGCCCCCTCCTCCGTGGGGAGGAACTTGGGCACCACGAACATGCTGATCCCCTTCGTGCCCGCCGGTGCGTCGGGCAGCTTGGCCAACACCAGATGCACGATGTTCTCGGTGAGATCCTGCTCACCCGCCGAAATGAAGATCTTGGAGCCAGTGATCTGATACGCCCCATCGCCCGCAGGCACCGCCCGTGTGGTGATGATGCCCAAATCGGTGCCGGCGTGCGCCTCCGTGAGACACATCGTGCCGGCCCATGATCCGTCCACGAGCTTGGGCAGATAGCGCGTCTTGAGCTCGTCACTGCCGTGACTCATGAGCGCGCTGTACGCACCATGGGAGAGCCCCGGATACATGCTGAACGACAGGTTCGCCGAACAGAGCATTTCTTCAAAGACGAAGCGCACCGCTTCGGGCAGCCCCTGTCCTCCGTACGCCGGGTCGGCCGCAATGCCGGTCCAGCCGCCCGCGGCGTACTGCGCATAGGCCTCCTTGAAACCCGAGGGCGTGCGCACCGTACCGTTTTCATACGTGCACCCTTCGGCGTCCCCCGACTGATTCACCGGAAAGAGCACCTGTTCACACACCGTGGCCCCCTCGGCGAGCACGGCGTCCACGACGTCCGGCGTCGCCTCTTCGCAGCCGGGCAGCTCCGCCAGCCTCGCCACGCCATGCACATCATGAAGGACGAAACGAATGTCGTCGAGCGGAGCGCGATAGGTCGGCATGACAGCACCTCGGACGGGGGCGAGCGATTCGGCCGGCGCCAGCCGGCGATGAGGTACGGCGCGATGTGGCGCCTGCCCCAACATGGGAACAAGCGGCCACCTCGACAAGATACCAAATTACGACGCTGGCGTCATGTTTTGCCGATTCCAGGGATCGCGCCTCGCCGGCCCGTCCCCCGATTCGACCGCGTCGCGCACCGGGCGACACGCTTTCGCGTTAGTCTGTGGTACATGATGTCCTTTCCCGCTCTGGAGTCCTGATGAAGCAGTTTTTCACGAACATCGCGGCCAATCTGGTGACCATGGCCCTGCTCGTCCTGGTGGGACTGGTCCTGGTGTTCGGGATCATCGCCTCCGCCACGCGCACCACGGCACCCACCGTCCCGGACGACGCGATCCTCGTGGTGGATCTGTCGCAGCCGCTCGCCGACCGCCCCACGGAGCGCACCCCCAGCAGCGCCTGGGACCGGGCGCTCGCGGAGCCGGGCGGGTCGCGACTGTCGCTGCGTGGCGCCGTGATCGCGCTCGAGGCCGCCGCCACCGACGACCAGATCTCCGGCGTGCTGCTGCGCGGCACTGTGCTCAGCGACGGGCTCTCCTCCGGCTACGGCGGACTCGTCGAGTTCCGCGAGGCGATCGCCACGGTGGTCAGCGCCGGAAAGCCGGTGCATGCGTTTCTCGTCGACCCCGGCGTGCGGGACTACTACGTCGCCAGCGCAGCGAGCACGATCACGCTCGACCCGTTCGGCACGCTCAACGTTGGCGGGCTCTCGGCCACGCAGGTGCACTTCGCCGGCTTCCTCGAGAAGTACGGCATCGGCGTACAGGTAAGCCGTGTGGGTCGCTTCAAGGCGGCCATCGAGCCGTTCACGCGCCCGGACATGAGCCCCGAGAACCGCGCCCAGACGCAGCGCTATCTCGATGCGACGTGGAGCGAGATCAAGCGCGGCATCGCGCAGGGACGCAACCTCGACACGCTGCAGCTGCAGCGTCTCGCCGATTCGGTGGCGCTGTTCCTGCCAGCCGAGGCCGAGCGGCTGGGGCTGATCGATCGCGTGGCGCACTTCGACGTGCTGCTCGACGACCTGCAGCAGCTGACGCGTGGCAATGACCTGCCCATGATGACCGCCTCCGACACGAGCGCGACGCCCACGATGGACGCCGACTCGAGCATCAGCGACTTGCGATTGCCGATGTTGCCAACCACCATGCCCCAGATCCTGCTGCGCGACTACGCCCGCATTGCGTCGGTCCGCGCGGACGACCCCACGGCACGGCGCAAGATCGCCATTGTGTACGCGCAGGGCGAGATCGTGAATGGCGAGGGTGGCATGGATCAGGTGGGTGGTCGTGCGTTCGCGCGCGAGCTGCGCGCCCTGCGCAGCGACCGGAACGTGCAGGCGGTGGTGCTGCGCATCAACAGCCCGGGGGGCAGCGTGGTGGCCTCGGAGGAGATTCAGCGCGAGCTGGTGCTGCTCAACCGGGACAAGCCCGTGGTGGCCTCCATGGGCACGCTGGCGGCCTCCGGCGGCTACTGGATCGCGACGGCCGCGCGGCGTGTCTTCGCGCAGCCGAGCACGATCACGGGCTCGATCGGGGTGTTCGCGATCTTCCCCAACCTTGAAGGCATTGCCGACAAGAACGGCATTACGGTGGACACCGTGAGCACGGGGCGCTACGCCGACCTGTTCGGCATCTCGCGTCCGCGCACGAACGCCGAGCTGGCGATCATTCAGCGCAGCGTGGATGCGGTCTACGATGCGTTCCTCGACCGCGTCGCAGAGGCGCGCAACCTGCCACTCGATTCGGTGCGCGCCATTGCCGAAGGGCGCGTGTGGGCAGGTGAGGACGCGCTCGCGCTCGGTCTGGTAGACGAGATCGGAGACCTCGAGGACGCGCTCGAGCACGCCGCCATGCTCGCCGGCCTCGGTGACGACCCGTACGGAGTGATGGAGCTGCCGAAGGTGAAGAACGCCGGCGACGTGATTCAGGATCTGTTCGACGACCGGCCGCCCCCGGTGGTGGGACGCGTCCGGGCCGCGCTCGGTCTGGGCGGTGACACGCCGCCGGCCTACACTGCCATTCCCCGCACGGGACCGGTGGGGGTCGCCGTGCAGGGACTGGTACGTGAACTCGCTGCACTGCTGCGCTTCGACGATCCGCGCGGGGTGTACGCGCGCCTCCCGTACGCGCTACAGCTCCCGTGAGCTGACCGGGTCAGCCTCCTCGCCAAAGTCGAAGGGGCTGACCTTGATGGCGTACCAATCGGCCACACGCGCGGCTTCCATCACGCGCGCGCGCGCCACCAGCGAGGCCAGCCGCTCGCGGATCGCGTCGCGCTCCGCGGCCGCGTGCGAGGCACACGCCTGCAGGCGCGCACGGACACTGTCGGAGGCGCTCTGGTTCGCGGCGAGCCGCGCCGACGTGTCTGCGACCGTCCATTCGGCCACACGCAGCCGCTCGCGATACTCGGTCATGCGGGCGGCCAGCGCATCGGCATGATAGTGGCTCCAGATGGCCATCGGCTTTTCATCATCGATGGTGATCGCACCCAGCACGCCGTCATACACGTTGAAGTAGGGCTCATTCGGAAATAGCATCGGTTCCTCCTCAGGGGATAGGCCGCGACCACCGCGACACACGCTGAGGAAACGAGGGTCTCCGCACGCACGTTCCTGTCAGCGTCGCTGGCGGGCGCCGCCATGGCTCGCGGCGCGGCGCACGGGGTATCGTTCAGCATGAATCGCTCCTCATTGCTTCGTGCGCTGACGATCGCGCTCCTCGCGCTGCCGCTCGGCCTGGCCGCGCAGGCCACCCCACCAGCCGCCACGGAGCGACCGGCGCCGGTGTGGCCGGTCCCGGGCCCTCCGCCGCTGCCGGGGTCGCTGTTGCCGGCCAAGCGCATTGTCGCCTACTACGGCAATCCGCTCTCTACGCGCATGGGCATTCTCGGCGAGTTGCCGGTCGATCAGATGCTCGCGCGTCTCGACGGCGAAGTGAATGCGTGGCGTCAAGCCGATCCATCGACGCCAGTGCAACCCGCGCTGCACCTCATTGCGATGGTCGCGCAGGCCGATCGGGGTCGTGATGGCAAGTACCGCGCGAAGATGGCGGATACACTCATCGAGCGGGTGTACGGGTGGACGAAGCGTCGCGACGCCGTGATGTTCCTCGACCTGCAGGTAGGCCTGAGCACCATTCAGGTCGAAGCGCCGCGCTTCGAGTCATTCCTCATGCGCCCCGATGTGCACCTGGGCATCGATCCCGAGTTCGCCATGCACGACGGCGCGGTGCCGGGCAAGCGCGTGGGCTGGTACGAGGCGGACGACATCAACTGGGTCATCGACTATCTCGCCGAGTTGGTGACGCGCCACAACCTGCCGCCCAAGGTGTTGGTGGTGCACCGCTTCACGCAGCGCATGGTGCGCAATGCCGACCAGATCAAGCGCGACCCGCGCGTCCAGGTGGTGATGCACATGGACGGATGGGGCGCGCCACGCCTCAAGCGCGACTCGTACGAGGCCTTCATTACGCGTGAGCCCGTGCAATTTGCGGGCTTCAAGATCTTCTACAAGAACGATACGCGTCGTGGTACACCACTCATGACGCCGGCCGACTTGCTCACGCTCACTCCAGTGCCGCTGTACATCCAGTACCAGTGATCACCGCAGCGCCTGCCACGCGTTATCGCGTGTGCAGGCGCAGCCCGGCGAAGAGTGTGCGCGGCGGCGCGGGCTCGTAGAAGCGGCCCCGCGTCGCGTTCACGAGCACCGCACTGGCGTATCTCGCGTCGAAGATGTTCTCCACGCCGAACACCGGCGCCGCGAACCAGCCATCGCGCAGGCGCACCGACTCGCCACCGAACCGCAGATTCGCGGCGGTCCAGGCGGGGGCGCGTTCGGTACCCGCATCGTTCACCGACACGGCCGACGCGGCACTCACGTCCACCGTCGCGAACCACGCGCCGCGTCGCATCGTGAACCAACCATTGAGCTGACGCGACGGGCTGCCCGGCACTTCGTTGCCGTCGAAGCGATCGCTACCGACCGCATAGTCCACAAAACGGAAGCGGGACACCGTCCACGCCGCGCCGAGTTCGCCAGCGCCCACGAGCGTGCGCACCATGGTCTCGAGTCCACGACGCGAGGTACGTCCGGCGTTACGGAACGCGCGGCGCCCCGGGGCATCGGGCACGTCGAAGGGCACGAGCTCGTCGGTACTGCGCGCGTCGAAGAGCGCCACGTCCACCCACGTGCGCGTACCGATCACGCCACGCACACCCGTCTCGAGCGTGCGCGTGCGCTGCGGCTTGAGCGCACCGTTCAATCCGGCCGTGCCATCGGCCTGCGTGGTGAGCTCGGTCACCGTCGGCGTTTCGAATGCCGTGTTGGCGGTGGCATACACCGACATCGCAGGACGAATGCGCCACGACAGGCCGATCATCGGGTTGAGCGCCGTCTGCCCCTCCTCACCACTATCGTCGGGATTGGTGGCGGTCACGAAACGATCGGCCAGGCGGAAACGCACCTGGTCCCAGCGCAGCGCCACGCTGGCATCGAGGCGTTGCGGCACGGCCAGTTCATAGCGCACGAAGGCGCCCTCCGACTGTACTGTCTCACGCTGATCGAGTCGTACCACACCACGATCCGAGCCCGCGGTCGGACAGCTGGCCGACGTGTTCTGTCCCACACAGTTGGCCAGGTTGCGTCGATCATCGCGCACCGACTGTATGTCGAGCCCCGCCGACATACGCCCGGTCAGTCCGCGCCACATGTAGCTCGACGTGCCGCGCACCCACAGCCCCATGTTGCGACGGTCCACCGTCACCACGGCAAAGGGAAGCGGATTGTCGAGATCACGCGCACCAAGCCACGCCGCGGCCGCGAGTCCATTGTCGGCGGTGCCCTGCTCCGCGACCATGCCGAGCTGCGCGTGCCGTACCACCTTGTTTGCGCCGCGCGTGATGTTGAGCGAATCGGCGAGGCGCACATCCCGATCGAGTTCAGCGGCGGTAAGCGCGCCGGGGTTTTCGGCGCGTGGCATGTCGAAGGCGCTGGCCAGCAGGCGCACCCGTCGCCCCTTGAGCGTGGCGTCCGCGCGCGCGAAGGCGCTCGTGGCCTCCTGCGCGCCATAGGTGCGCGGTCCATCGGTCCGCGTATGCGTGAGACTGGCCAGCCAGCTCGGGGGCGTGCCGGTCGTGCTGCCGCCCGTACCGGAGGCCATCAGCTGGGCACGGCGCGCCGATCCACCGTCCCACATGCGCGCCTGCGTGGCGAGTCGCTCCGGGGAGGCCTCGCGGGAGCGGAAGTCGAGGACACCGCCGGCCGCATTGCCGTACAGCGCCGCCGCGGTGCCGCGAATGGCTTCCACGGAGCCCACCGTCTCGACATCGAGCCAGTCCATGGGCGTCTGCCCGTCCGGGAGCGTGATCGGGATGCCGTCGCGCAGCACCTTCACGCCGCGCACGCCGAACGCACTCCGGGCACCGAAGCCGCGCACCGCAATGCGCGTGTCCTGCGTGGGATTGTTGCGTGGTTGCACCTGCACACCGGGAATGCCGAAGAGCAGATCGGCCACCCCGGTGCGGCGCAGTTCGGGGCGCATGCTGTCCGGGGTGATGCGACTGATCGCGAATGGCAGGGCGAGCACCGACCGTTCCGCGTCACGTGAGATCTCCACGCGGACGGCTTCAATGGTCGGCGCCGGCGGACGCGGCGGCTCAGTCTGCGCGGCGAGGGGGCGCGCAGCGGCAGCGGCACCGAGCACACCGCCGAGAATGGATCGAAGGGACAGGACGCGCAGCACAGAGCAGGCAGCGAGAGGGAGGGGAGACCACACTCCCGGATTCAAGCAGGTCACGCGTCGTGAGGCAACCGCACGCGCACCGTCCTGGGCGACGGGAGGTCAGTCCGGGCGCTGGCAGGAAGGCGCGATCGGTCGGCCCGGCGGATCGGTGAGCATGCCGATGCGGTCGCACATCGTACCACTCTCCACGTCGCGCACGCGCATGTACCAGTGCGACGACGACGCGGTCGACGCCTCCACGCTCAGCCCCATCGGCAGCCGCATACCGCCCTCGCTCAGTTCGTCCCAGAGCGCGAAGCGTCGATGCCGCGAGTGAAACTCCATCTGGACGAGCGAGGCCCGGTTCAGCGACCCGCCCACGCGCTGACGCACCGCGTCGTGGCGCATGGTTGCGCGCACGCTGAGTGAGGCCAGCACGATCATGACCACGACGGCGACGAGCAGCAGCGTCATGACCACGCGCTGATCGCGCGTGGTGCGCACGCTGGGCCTGCCGCTCGGATCCTCGACAGAAACGGGGGACATCGAACCGGACAGAGTGAGCCGCGACACCAACGTGGCGTGCGGATGGAGCGTCGCGAAGGAGTCTCGGACGCGAAACGGAACGACATGAGAGACGTGCCGGGACCCAGATGCTCCGCGCCCGGATCGTGACAGCACCGCATATTCCGGCCGTTGCTCCACATCGTCTCCTCACCACTGCCCCATGCCTGCCACTGTCCTCGGCGAGTTTCTCGGAACGGCCCTGCTCATCCTCTTCGGCAACGGCGTCGTTGCAGGCGCCCTGCTCCCCAAGTCCAAGGCGTTCGGCGCCGGCTGGCTCGCCATCACCACCGGGTGGGCGCTCGCCGTGTTCGGCGGTGTCACGACCGCGGTCGCGCTCGGCGCGCCGGGGGAGCTCAACCCGGCCGTCACGCTGGCCAACGTGATCGGCGGCGGGCGGACGATGCTCGACGCCGTCTGGCACGTCACCGCGCAGCTTGCCGGCGCCATGGTGGGCGCGACGGCGGTGTGGCTGCACTACGTCCCGCACTGGCGCGAGTCCGCCGACCCGGAGGCGATCCGGGCCTGCTACTGCACCGCGCCGGCGATCCGCTCCCCCGCCGCCAATACCCTGAGCGAAGCCATCGGCACCTTCGCCCTCGTGCTGCTGGCGCTGGCGCTCGGGAGCGCGGGGGTGGCCGGCGCGACTCCCGCCACCAATCTGGGCGGCGCGCTGGTCGCGGCGGTGGTGTGGGGGATCGGCCTGTCGTTGGGGGGCACCACGGGCTACGCCATCAATCCGGCGCGCGACCTGGGCCCCCGTGTCGCCCACGCGCTGCTGCCGATCGCCGGCAAAGGGCACAGCGACTGGAGCTACGCCCCCGTACCGGTGATCGGGCCGCTGCTGGGCGCCACCGCCGCCGCCCTGCTCTGGCGCGGCATCAGCCTCTGACCCGTGCGTCGGGTGCGCCCCTTGTTCTCCCACGCCCTCGAGAGTATTCTTCTAAATGGTTGATTGCTTGACCTCACCGCTTTCATGCTGACCTTCGCCCTCGCCGTCATCATCGGCGTCGCGCTGGGCATGCTCGGGGGCGGCGGATCCATCCTCACGGTGCCCGTGTTCACCTACGTCGCCGGCCTCGATCCCAAGATCGCCATCGCGTCATCGCTCCCGGTCATCGCGGTGGCGAGCAGCATCGGCGCGCTGGCGCACTGGCGGGCCGGCACCGTGCAGCTGCGCACCGCCGCCATCTTCGGCGGCTTCACCATGATCGGTGGCTTCTCAGGAGCGCGGCTGGCCGGCTTTCTCCCCGCCCGTGCACAGCTGCTGCTCTTCGCGGCCATCATGACGGGCGCGGCGGTCTCCATGCTGCGCGCTCAACGTGCGCCGGACGCGACGACGCCCACGCAACCGCTCGCGCTCGGAACGCTCCTGCCGCTCGGGCTGGGGGTGGGCGTCCTCACCGGCCTGGTCGGCGTCGGGGGCGGGTTCCTCATCGTGCCCGCGCTCACACAGCTCGGCCGACTGCCCATGCACATCGCCATCGGCACGTCGCTCACCGTCATCGCGATGAACTCGATCGCCGGCACGCTCGGCTATCTCGGTCAGGTCGCGCTGCCCTTCGACCTGCTCCTGCCCTTCACCGCATTGGCTGTCGTGGGGATCGTGATCGGCACCATGCTCGCGCAGCGGGTCCCGCAGGAGGCGCTGCGTCGCGCCTTTGCCGTGCTGCTGCTGCTCGTAGCCGGCTACATCGTGTACCAGAACCGGCCCCAATCCGGGGCCATGGCGTCGTCGTCAGTCAGCACCCGCCAGGAGGCGTGAGATGTTCTTCAAACAGTTTTACGATCAGCCCCTCGCGCAGGCGAGCTATCTCATCGGCTGTCAGGCGACGGGCGATGCGATCGTCGTGGACCCGATCCGTGATGTGCGCGCCTATCTCGAGGTCGCCGAACGGGAAGGGCTGCGCATCACGCACGTCACCGAAACGCACATCCACGCCGATTTCGTCTCGGGCGCGCGCGAGCTCGCGGCCGCCACGGGCGCACGGCTGTATCTCTCGGCCGAGGGCGGTCCGGATTGGCAGTACGCCTTCGCGCAGCAGGACGGTGCCACGTTGCTGCACGACGGCGATGTCATCGCGGTCGGCAACATTCGGTTCGATGTGATGCACACGCCGGGTCACACGCCGGAGCATCTGTCGTTCGTGGTCACCGATCAGCCTGCCGCGGCTGGTGCGATGGGCATCCTCACGGGCGACTTCGTATTCGTGGGCGATGTCGGCCGCCCCGACTTGCTGGAAAAGGCCGCGAAGATTGCCAACACGATGGAAGCGGGTGCCCGTACGCTCTTCCACTCGCTCGACCGGTTCCGGGCACTTCCCGACCACCTGCAGGTATGGCCGGGACATGGCGCGGGGTCCGCGTGCGGCAAGGCGCTTGGCGCCGTGCCGTCGTCCACGGTGGGGTACGAGAAGCGTGCCAACTGGGGGGTGGCCACCACCGACGAGGGCGAGTTCGTGCGCATGGTCCTCGAGGGGCAGCCGGAGCCACCGCGCTACTTCGCCGAGATGAAGCGCATCAATCGCGACGGGGCGCGCGTGCTGGGTGGGATCGGCACACCACCGCGTCAACTGGCCACGGCGCTGCCCGCGCTGGTGCGCGAGCGTGCGTGGATGATCGACATGCGCACCGCGGACGCGTTCGCTCGCGGCCACGTACCGGACACGTTGTCGATTCCCTATTCGCGCAGCTTTTCCACGTGGGCGGGATGGCTGCTGCCCTACGACGTCGATCTCTGGCTGCTCACCGATGCCGACGGCGAAACAACGCCCACGGAGGTGCAGCACGCGGTACGCGATCTTGCACTCATCGGCCTGGATCGTGTGGCGGGCTGGTTCGATGCGTCAGCGTTCGCCGACTGGCAGGCGAGCGGCGCCGAGTGGCGTGATGTTCCGCAGCTGACGCCCATGGCGCTGGCCGAACGACGGGTGCGCGAATCCGTCCAGGTGATCGATGTGCGTGGCGCCATGGAGTGGGAGGCGGGGCATTTGCCCGACACGACCAACATACCTGTCGGGCTGTTGGCCGACGCGGTGCCGTCACTCGACGCGTTGCAGCCGATCGTGACGCAGTGCCAGAGCGGCGCACGCTCGGCGATTGCGGCCAGCGTGCTGCTGCGTGCCGGCCGCCTCGATGTCGCAAATCTTGTTGGCGGGTATCAGGGCTGGCGCGATGCCGGCCTCCCCGTTGCCCATGATCAGAGGATCACCGCATGACCACGCCCAAGCGACGTCCCCCCAAGAACCTGTCGCAGGCGATGCTCGATCAGGTCGCCGAGCGGTTCAAGGCACTGGCCGAACCCAATCGCCTCTCCCTGCTGCAGGCGCTGCAGGAGGGTGAGCTGGCGGTCGGTGATCTCGTGACGCGCACCGGGCTCTCGCTCGCGAACGCGTCGAAGCAGCTGCAGCAGTTGCACGCCGCCGGCTTCATTCAGCGGCGCAAGGATGGACTGTTCGTGTTCTATCGACTGTCGGACATGGACGTGATGACGCTGTGCGATCTCATGTGTGGCCGCGTGACGCGCGATGTGAAGGCGCAGGAGCGCGCGCTGCGCGCCGGCTGACTCAGCGGTTCGCGTCGCTGCCCCAGAGAATGCGGTCGGCGAGGTAGTCTCCCACGACACGGCGGACCGTACTCGAACCGGCACGCACGGCGTCCACCGCGGAGAGCAGCAGATGCAGTCGCGCGTCCCGCTGGGCGACGCGTCCGGCGCCGGGGAAGAGCGGTACGAGCATTTCGCCCCGCACGGAGCCCGCCTCGTCGGGCCAGACAACGGCGCGCGCCAGATCGGACGCCGACTCCGTGGCGAGCAGGTCGGCGATCGGACCAACCGACCACGCCGTGGCCACGCCGGTCATCTCCTGACCGCGCACGGGCGGAAACGCGTAGCGCACCCCGTGCAGCAGGAACTCTCGTAGCGCCGGTCGCGCCACCGTCCGACTCGCGGGGCGCAGCAGCCCGGCCCCTTGCAATCGCGCCACCCCCCGGTGCACGGCGCTCGTGCTCGTGGCGAGCGCGTCAGCGAGCGGCTCATAGCGCTCCTCCGGCTCGAGAAGGAGTCGAAGCGCGACCGCTACATCGAAGGGCCGCAAGGTGGGCTGCGACGGGACACTGAGTCGGACCATGCGTGAGACGACCGGAGGACAGGAGCAGGAGGCCGGCAACAGGCGGCCGACCACGATGCTCCGGAAACTACCGGCCGGACAGTTGGGCGCCATGCCTCCCCCCGGGAGCGCTCGCGAATGGCGCACAGGCAAGCCTCGGCGCTAAACTATTCCTGTTGGACTCCCCAGTCGCCGCTGCGCGGCCGCGTGATCCGCGGCCGTCCCTCCTCGCCACCCGTCGTGAGCCACGCTCCGGACCCAGTCCCCCCGTTTCGTCGTGCGTCCCCTGTTGCGTCGGCCTCCGGTCCGCGTGCCGATGCGTCGTCCGTATCGCCCGTCGTGACACGCGTGGCTGAGGCGCCTCGCGCGCCTATCGACGATCCGGTCTTTGCGCTGCTGCAGGTGGCGCAGCGTGCACTCGGCGTCACGATCGCGATGCTGGCGCTGCCCGATGCGCCACGCGCCGGCGAAGCGACGCCTGCGGCGTCTCGATTCGCGAGTGATGACCCGGTTGGTCAAGCGCTGCTGTCGGAGGTCGTGCAGCTCGACGGCGCGCTGCTGATCGAGGACACGCGCGCGGCCGCACCGCTTCGTGGAATTCCCGTGGTGCGTGGTGCGCGCATCATGGCTGCGCTGGCCGTGCCTGTTCGTGCCGGCGACGGCACGATTCGTGGTGCGCTCTGCGCGCTCGATGGGGTGCCGCGCTGGTGGAGCGAGCGCGATCTGGCCCTCATGACCCCACTCGCCGTGGCCCTCGGTGCGCTGCTCGCGCCAGGCACGGCGACGATCGTCGGCGCCGCCCCTGCCAGTGCGGCACCCGCGATGACGGTGCGAACCGAGCCGCAACGCGATCGTGCGGCCGAGACACCGCGCCGCGGTGCGAGCGCGGACGTCCTCGCGTCACTCGCCGACCACCGCGACGGCGTCCTGCTGCTCGACCGCGAGTGGCGGATCCGGTGGGCCAATGCGCGCGCCGGTGAACTGCTGGCGGTTCCGGTGGGTGAGGCACTCGACGCCGATGTGCGTCCGTTGCTCACATCGGTGATCGATGAAACCGTCGCCGCCGCATGGCGTCGCGCGCTCGCCTCCAGCACGTCGGCGACGAGTGCGTGGCGGCATCCGGTGACGCAGCGCTGGTTGGAGTCGCGTGTTTCCGCGAACGACACCGGTCTCGCGATTCTGGTGCAGGATGTCACCGACGCCAGACGCGCTCGCGACCTGCAGGCGCTGCGCGTACAGGACTCGCAGCACGCCGACACGCTGCAGGTCGTGGGTCAACTCGCCGGTGGCGTGGCGCACGACTTCAACAACCTGCTCACCGTGATCGCCGCCAATGCGGAGCTGCTGCGCATTGTGGCGACACCGGCCGACGTCGCTCAACGCGAACTCGATGAAATCGAGCGCGCATCGGCGCAGGCGTCTGATCTCGCGCGGCAGCTGCTCGCCTTCGGACAGCTGTTGCCCACCGATCCCGCCGATGTGGATGTCCGCCATCTGCTGGGCCGACTCGAGTCGAGCCTGCGCGGCCTCCTGCCTCCGCACGTGTCCTTCGAATCGGACTTCGAGGCCGCTGACGCGACCGTGCACGTTGATGCCGGGTTACTCGAGGAGGCGGTGCTGGGGATCGCGCGCAACGCCGCCGATGCGATGGCCGACGGCGGCGTCTTCCGCGTGGACCTGTCGCGCCGCGCACTGCCCGAGCCGCTCGTTGACCTACCCGATGTGGTACCGGCCGGCGCATGGCTGGTACTCGGCATCTCCGACACCGGCACCGGTATCTCGGCCGACACGCTGGCTCACATCTTCGAGCCGTTCTTTACCACGAAAGGCGTGGGACGCGGACGAGGCCTCGGTCTGGCCGCGGTCTACGGCATTGTGCGGCAGGCGGGTGGCCGGTGCACCGTACACAGCGAACCCGGGCGAGGTACACGCGTCTGCCTGTGGCTCCCGGATCGCACACGACCGGCCGACGCACTCTGACGCGGCGTCGAGCACCGACCCGTCAGTCGACGATCAGTGGGGCATCGAGCACGGCCCGAATCGTGCGCGCCAGATCCGCTTCGGTGAATGGCTTCTCCAACAACACGATGCCGGCCTCGAGCACGCCGTGATGCACGATCGCGTCCTCCGTGTAGCCGGACATGTACACCACACGCAGCCCCGGCCGCATCATGCGCAAGCGTTCCGCCACGCGTCGTCCATTGGCGCGCGGCATGACCACATCGGTCAGCAACAGGTCGATCACACCGTAGTGTTCCGACGCGATGCGCTGCGCATGGTCGCCATCGCTGGCGACGAGCACCGTGTATCCGCGCCGTGCGAGCATGGCCCGCGTGACGTTCCGCACCAGCGCCTCATCTTCGACCACCAGAATCGTCTCTGTGCCGCCAAGCGCGGGTGATGGTGCATGCTCCATCGCGTCTTCGGGCACATCACTCGTCGCCACCGGCAGGTAGATCCTGAAGGTGGTGCCGGTTCCCGGCTCGCTGTACACCCACACGTGCCCACCGCTCTGTCGCACAATGCCGTACACGGTCGACAGGCCCAAGCCCGTGCCGCCACCCTTCGTGGTGAAGAACGGTTCCCAGATGCGCTCTCGCGTGGCGCGATCCATGCCAATGCCTGTGTCGCTCACCGTGAGACAGACATAGTGGCCAGGCTGCACGCCGTGATGTCGATGCGCATACGATTCGCCGAGTGCGATGTCACTCACTTCGATCGTGAGTGAGCCGCCCTCGGGCATCGCTTCACTCGCATTGACGGCGAGATTGAGCAGCACCTGTTCGAGCTGCACCGCATCGGCCAGTACCGGTGACGTGACCTCGGCCACGCTCATGCGAATCACCACCTCTTCGGTGACGGCGCGTTCGAGCAGGCGAGCCACATTGCGGACGAGGGCGCCGACGTCCACGAGGCGCGGACGCAGAATCTGCTTGCGACTGAACGCCAGCAACTGGCGCGTCAGCGCCGTGGCACGCGCGGCTGCGGCCTTGATCTGCAGCACTTCTTCGTGCGGTTCGCCGCCTGCCGGCAGCTCCTCGAGCAACAGCTCGCTGAAGCCGCTGATCGCGGTAAGCACATTGTTGAAGTCGTGCGCGATCCCACCGGCGAGTCGGCCTACGGCTTCCATCTTCTGCGACTGAAAGAGCTGTTCTTCGAGCTGCTTGCGATCCGAGACGTCGCGGTGCACCGAAACCCAGTGCGTATGCACGCCGGCACTGTCGTAGACGGGCACCACCACGAGCTCGGCCCAGTACTCGCGCCCTTCGCGCGTGTACTGCAGCACCTCGGCCCGCACCGTTTCACCGCGACGCAGATGCTCATGTACGCGGGCGATCAACGTGGCATCCGTACCCGGACCGTCGAGAATCGAGCCGGGCAGTCCGAGCACCTCGTTTCGATGCCAGCCGGTATGACGCTCGAACGCTTCATTCACGAAGACGATCGGGAGCGCCCCGTCAGGGTCTGGTGTGGCGCTCGTGATCACGATCAGGTCGTTGATGCGCGCCACGGCGGCCCGCAACAGTGCGCGCTCCGCCTCGGCCTTCCGCTCCTCGGTCACATCGCGGATGGTGGCCAGCACCGCCTCGCGTCCCCCGAAGTCGAGCGTGAACGATTCCACTTCGGCCTCGAGTACGGTCCCGTCGCCGCGAAGCAATGGGCACACGCCCTGCGACACGCGGACGCGTCGCCCTTCTTCCGGTGCCCGCGAGAGCAACGACAGGCACTCGGTGTTGAACAGGAGCGAGCCGTGGCGACCGATCAGCGGGCCGTGAAGCGCGAAGGCGTTGTTCATGGCGCGGTTGGTGGACAACACCGTGCCGGTGCCACGCTCGATCACCACCAACGGCAATGGCACCGCGTCGAACAGGGTGCGATAGCGTGCCTCATGCTCCGTCTGCATGCGCTGCACCGTCCCGTCATCGGTTCGCTCCCGGGCGATCACGGCGATGACGTCGGGCATGACCACCACCCGCACGCGGGCGCGTCGTCCAGATCCCGGAATCGACATCTCGATCGAGGAGGACGCATCTACCGACTCACCTGCGATCGCCCGGTCGATCACCGCCACAAGGCGAGGATCGGAGGCGAATGGCAGCGCCGACTCGAACGGCAGGCCCACGATGTCGGACGCCACGACCCCGAACGCCATGGCCGCGCGCGCGCCACTCGTATTGACCCAGACGATGCGGCGCGCGCGATCGAGCAGGCACACACTATCGCCGACCGCCTCCAGCAATGGCAGCGCGGCGGCGAAAGCGGTTTCGGACACGAACTCGGAGGCGGACATCGGGAGTAGAGGGACGCAGGTCAGGCGAACGAGTGACCTGAGAGAGTGTCGGCACCCGCCACCGCCGGCTGTACCCGCGCCCCTCGACTCGGCTCAGAACGAAACCTGCAACCCCGAGGTGAAAATGCGATCGGTGGAGAGAAAGCCGACTTCCGGGAGGTTGTCGAAGCGCACGACGTACCCGAACTTGAGCGCCATCCGTCGTGAAAGCGGGGCCACCAGCGCCGACTCGCTGTTGATACGGTAGTCCTCGGTGACCTGCAAATTCGGAATCACCTCGACCGTCTGCAGGAAGAACGCGTTCGTGCTCAGGGTGCGCTTGTACCAGGCGGCAGCACGTGCGGCCGGGAAGTTGTTCGCCACGCCATCGACGCCGGTCTGCTGCGTGAGCGACGCGCCCGTTTCGATGCGCAGCGTGTCGCTGGGGGCCTGCAGCACGCGGAACACCAGACCGAGGTACTCCTCGGTGCGGCGCGCGATACCCGCGAATCGGTTGCGATCGTACAGCGCTCCGGTCGCGACGGCGACCCAGGGGCGAAAGGCATACTCGGCGCCCACCCCCGCGCGCAGCAGGTTCGCATTTTCCTCGCCGTCGTTCTCACCATACACGATGCCAAGCGTCTGCTCGAAACGCCAGAAGCCGCGCGTATGCACCAGACGCTCGGCCACGTTGATGGTGGAAACCCGCGTATTGCCGCTGGTGGCCACATAGCCGAAGTCGGTCACGAAGCTCGTGGCGGGCTTCTCGGCGGGCGCCACCACGGTTTGCACCGTGCGTGCGGTGGGGGCGACCTGCGCGGTGAGCGCCAGGGGAGCGACTGCGGCAGTCACGGAGAGCACGGTGGTGCACCGTGCGAGAAACGACTCGGGAAATAGCGACACAAGCGACTCGATCAGGTGAGGAGAGAGGTGTGCGACACCCGGCGTCAGAACGACACCTGAATGCCGGTGGTGAAAATGCGATCGGTGGTTTGGAACGTGGGCTCAGGCAGGTTGTCGTAACGCATCTGATACTCCACCCGGAGCGCCAACGACTTCGCGATCGGCGACACCAGCGAGACGACCGCGTTCACGCGATAGTCCTCCGGTGTCTCGATGTTAGGCACCATTTCCACCGTCTGAGTCACATACGCCTTGGGCGCGAGTCCGCGCTTGTACCAGAGCGCGGTGCGCGCGGCCGGAAAGTTGCGCGTGGTGCCGTCCACGTTGCGTTGCTGGGTGTACGAGCCACCGGCGTCCACGCGTAGCGTATCGCGTTCACCCTCGACTACGCGCCACACCAGGCCGAGGTATTCTTCGGCACGTCGGGCGACGCCCGAAAAGCGATTCTGGTCGAAGAGCAGGCCTGCCGCGACCCCCAGTGACGAACGCAGCGCGTACTCGCCACCCACCGCGGCGCGAATGAAGTTGCTGTTCACCCGGCCTTCACTTTCGCCGTAGACCAGCTGCACGAACTGCTCGAAGCGCCAGAATCCGGACTGGAAGTTGTACCGTTGCCCCACGTTCACCGTCATCACCTTCGCATTGCCGGACGTGCTGACGTAGCCGAGGTCGCTCGTAAAGGTCTGCGCGCGCGGTGCCGCCACGCGCCGCATCGATGCGCGGGCGCGCTCGGTGGGTCGTTGCTGCGCATCCAGCGTGAGCGGGAGGAGCAGAACGGCACCAAGCAGCGCAAACGCCAGCCGGATCGGTGAGGGCACGGCTTTCGGGAACGCGCAGTCGGAACCACGTGCGCAGGCGATGCGGCGATCACCTGCCGAAAGTTGGCAAGGGGGCATCGTCGCATTGTAATGCGAGGACGCATCTCGAGCAGCGCATGCGAATGCGGCGCCTGCCCTCACGCCCGCCTGTCCTCCGCCGTTATCTTTTCCCCGGCGTCCCGCCCCGTGCGGGACGTTGTCGTTTCCTCGCGTCTCCCCCAACACTGGAGTCCTCGGTGGATCTGCTCAATACGCTCGGCAAGGCCATGGGCGGCGGTTCGAACTCGAATCTGCTGACCACGCTGCTTCCCCTCCTGCAGCGTGAGGGCGGGCTCCAGGGACTGCTGCAGAAGTTCGAGGGCGCCGGTCTGGGAAATCTTGTACAGTCGTGGATCGGTACGGGCCAGAATCTTCCCGTCTCGGCCGCGCAGCTCACGCAGCTCTTCGGTGGGGCCGACGGCCTGCTCGGCGCCGTGAGCCAGCAGACCGGCATGCCTGCCGACGCGGCGGCTGGCGAACTCGCGAAGTCGCTGCCCGGCCTCGTAGACTCGCTCACCCCCGACGGGACCATCCCCTCGGGCGATTTTGCCTCCTTGGCCAAGTCTGCCCTCGCCAAGGGCGCACTCGGCAAGCTGTTCGGCTGACCACTCCCGACGTTTCGCCACCGCCCGCCATGTCGTTTCACGAGACACCCGTCTTCCCGCGTGGCTTTCGCTGCGCCAGCCGTAACGTGGGGCTCAAGCCCTCGGCCAAGGACCTCACGCTCTTCACCAGCGAAGTCGATGCGGCGGCTGCCGCCGTCTTCACCCGCAATCACTTTCCGGGTGCCCCGATCATTCTGGGGCGTGAAACCATGCGCGGTGGGTCGTTGCGTGCGATCATTGCGAACAGCAAGGTCAGCAACGTCGCGACCGGCGCGATCGGCGTCGAGCACGCGCGTCGCATGGCCACCGCAGCGGCCTCCGAGATCGGGACCACGCCGGAACGTGTACTGGTGAGCTCCACCGGAGTGATCGGCGTCCCCCTGCCGATCAAAATGATTGAGGCCGGCATTCCCGGCATCGCGAGCGAGCTGCAGGGCGACCCGCTCGTGGGCGCCGAGGGCATCATGACCACGGACAGTCACCCCAAGGCGCTGTCGTGCTCCGTGGGTGAGGCCACCATCACCTGGGTCGCCAAAGGTTCGGGCATGATCGAACCGAACATGGCCACCATGCTGGCGTACATCTTCACCGATGCCGCCTTCGATGCGCCCACGCTCGACGCCATGCTGCGCGACGCCGTGACGGAGTCGTTCAACATGCTGTCGGTGGATTCGGACACGAGCACCTCGGATACGTGCGTGCTCATGGCGAACGGCCTCGCGGGCGACGTGGACGCAACCGCGTTCCGTGCCGCACTGCTCGCCGGGTGCGTACGCATGACCGAAATCCTCGCGCGTGATGGCGAGGGCGCCAAACATCTGCTCAAGGTCCACGTGCGGGGCGCGCTCAACAACGCGGAGGCACGCGTGGTGGCCAAGAGCATCGTGAACTCGCCGCTGGTGAAGACGATGGTGCACGGCGCCGATCCGAACGTGGGCCGACTGCTGATGGCCGTTGGCAAGTGTTTCGACTGCACGATCGATCCGGCGAGCACGGACGCGTGGATCAACCGGTTTCCCGTCGTGCGTGGTGGTTTGCGTCTGCCATTCGACGATGGCACCGTGCGGGCAGCGCTCAGTCACGAACTCGTGGAGCTCGAGGTCGAGCTGGGCATGGGTACCGGGCGCGCGACGGCGTTCGGCTGTGACCTCACCAAGGGCTACATCGACGAAAACGCCGCCTACTACTCGTCCTGACGTACGTTCGTCGCTGCCTCAGCCACGCCGCGCGTTCCGGTTCCGGGGCGCGCGGCGTTGTTCATGCGCCGCCGAGCAGCCGTGCCGCATCGGTCGCTGCGCGGACACCCTGCCACTGCGCTTCCTCGAAGATCGACAGGCCACTCAGATCCGCGTGCGCGAGCACGACGCGTGGCGCCGGCCGCCACTCGGAAAGCGCCTGCGTGCGTCGCAGCAATCCGGGCACCGGACGCGCCATGGCGTGCCCCCAGCGCCACACATCCACGCGCGACACACACTCGGCGATGTCGGGATGCGCGCGATGCAGGTCGGCCAGAATCTCGTCGCGCCATTCCGTCCACGGTCGCAGCTCGAGCCAGCGCCGTGCCTCGAGCGCCGGTCGGTCCACCACCGCGTGATACCACGTCCACACGGTTTCGTCGCGTGGTTGCGCGAGTGATTGGTGCGTGGCCGACACGTAGCCAAGGGAGCGGCTGCCATAGATCACGTTGTCCCACGCCAGCACGGCGCCCCTCTCCCGCGGGCGTCGATCGAGCGTGACGTTCGCGACCACCCACGGTGCGTATTCCGTGGTGACCGGCGGCGTCGCGCCGGACAGCACGCGCGGCAACACAAACAGTGGGGCGGCCCAGATCACCACATCACACTCCACAACTGCCCGCGGCGTGTGCACGAGCCAGCGCGAGCCGCTGGCCTCGATCGCGACGGTTGGTGCCGATGTGATCACACGATCGCCGGCCTTCCGCGCGAGATGCTGCACCAGGAAGGCATTGCCCTCGGGCCACGTGAGCGGTCCGTCCTCGTCAGCCGGCCGCCCCGCGAAGTAGTGCGCGGCAGCCCACGCACTCACCTGCGACAGCGAGGCCCCGTAGTCATCGCGCGTGCCGTACTCCAGCCACCAGCGCAGTGTGGGCGACCGATACCCGTTGGCGGAGAGCCAGGCCTCCCCCGTGATGCCATCCAGCGCACGCGTGGCGTTGAGCGCGGTGGGCGTGTCGAACGGCGCGCCGGCCATCGGCACGCGAAAGGCACCGGTCTCACGCCACGCGGCCACCTGCGCGTCAAATCGCTCCCACTCCGCCCGCTCCCAGGCCGGTGCCGCGTCGAGCGGCTCGAGCCCCTCGTGCCACTGCCCGTGCTGCCATAAGCGTTCCTGCGGCGTGTGACAGAGCGTGCGCTCATCGAACGAGCCATCCGCATGCAGCACCCCGACTTCACGCAGCAGCTGCCGGACGTGCACCGCATCGGGCGCGGGGAGCGGCAGGTAGTGCGCGCCCCATGGATAGCGGGTGATCGCATTTTCCCCAGCGCGCGAGTTGCCCCCGGGTTCGGCCGACAGTTCAAGCAGCAACCAGTCGCGTTCTCCCAACGCATCGAGATGCCAACCAGCCGAGAGGCCACTCACGCCGCCCCCCACGATCGCCACGCGTGTTCGCCGGCGCGGTGCACGGCCGGCTCGTGGCAGCGTCGCATCGCGAAGCGCGTGTCCCACCGCCATGTCGGGATCGGCAAACCCGCCCGTGATCACGCGTCCCTTGGGCGTGAGTCCGTGCAGTGCCGGCGCGCCCGGCACCGCCGACGCACCGCGCAGCGGCATCGCCATCGCAGCAGCGGCCATGAGCTGCCGCAGAAACTCGCGACGCGATCCGCCGGTCACCTCGGGCCTCTCCGACGCCGGCGCACCGTCACACCGTGCGCGCTCACCGATTGATCGCGGCCCATTCCCGCTCGTAGTAGCGCACGAGTACCTGATTGTTCAGGCGGTTCGGCTCAGCGGGCACGGGCTGCATATCGGCGGGAAAATCGAACAGCGCGGGCACGCCTGCCACGGTGAGATAGCGCAGGCCGTCAGGCAGCGTATGCGGCGGCTGGTACGGCACGGTGCCCGCGATCACGAACCCCCACTCGCCGAAGCTCGGCACATACACGTGGTACGGATACGTGCGCAACCCGGCGCCTTGCAGCGTGGCCACGATGCTCCAGAACGACTGTCGCGCGAACAGCGGAGACGTGGACTGCACGGCAATGAACCCATCGCTGGCCAGATGCTGACGCACGAGTCGATAGAACGCACTCGTGTACAGCTTGCCCACGTGATAGTTGCTCGGATCGGGAAAGTCGATCACGATGAAATCGAACGTGCCGGTGTGCTGGTCGAGCCACACGAAGGCGTCGGCGTTGATCACGCGCACCCGTGGGTCACTGAGCGCACCGTCGTTGAGCGGCGTGAGGCGCGCGTGTGACGTGAACAGCTCGGTCATGCCTTCATCGAGATCCACCAGCGTGATGTCCTCCACGCCGGGATGCTTGAGGATCTCGCGCACGGCCAGTCCGTCACCGCCTCCCAGCACGAGCACCTTGGCGGCTTTCGGCAACGCCGCAAGCCCGGGATGCACGAGCGCTTCGTGGTAGCGATACTCGTCGCGCGACGCGAACTGCAGGTGCCCGTTGAGATAGAGCCGCAGGTCGTCCTTCCAGCTGGTGAGCACGATGCGCTGATAGCGCGTGTCACGCGCGAGAATCACCGGATCGGCGTACAGCCCCTCTTCGGCGAGCGTCGTGATGGTCTGCCCTTTCCAGAGGCCGGCACCGAGCAGCAGCGCGGCGAAGAGCGAGGCAAACTGCAGCCCCCGCCGTTGCGGCAGCTCGTCGCGGAACAGATACGTGCTCCAGAGCGCGACCAGCACGTTCACCAGGCCGAAGGCCAGCGCCGAGCGCACCAACCCCAGCCGCGGCACGAGAAAGAGCGGGAACAGCAGCGAGGCACCAAGCGCGCCGACGTAGTCGAACGTGAGCACGTTCGCGACCACATCCTTGAAGGAAAACCGGTCCTTGAGAATGCGCATGAGGAGCGGAATCTCGAGGCCCACCAGAATGCCGATCAGACTCACCACGCCGTACAACACGGGACGGAACGCACTGGTCCACGTGAACACGAGAAACAGCAGCAGTGCCGAAAAGCCGCCCACGACACCCACAATCAGTTCGATCATCACGAACCGGCTCACGACACCGCGCACGATGAAGCGCGAGAGCCAGCTGCCGATGCCCATCGCGAACAGGTACGTCCCGATCACGGTGGAGAACTGCGTGATGCTGTCGCCCAGCACATACGACGCCAGCGCGCCGGCGACGAGCTCGTAGATGAGCCCGCACGCCGCGATGAGACAGACGGTGGCGAAGAGGGCCGCGTTCAATGAATGGCAGCCGCGACGATGATGCCGAGCGCGAGCGCCGCCGAACCCATCAGAATGGCAGCGGCCGTGTTCTTCTTCTCGCTGATCTCATGCCACAGCTTGCCGGGCGTGAGCAGATCCAGAATGATGAACGCGATCACGAACAACACCACGCCCAGGCCGGCAAAGAGGGCGGCCGACGTCACATTCTGCATCAGCGTGTATTCCACGGCGATTCTCCTTTACTTGCCACGGAGCGTGCGCCCCGGAATGAAGTACGGGGATCGGTACGCGCCGGGATTGGCGCGCACCGATTTCGGGTCGACCACGGCCGATTCGCCGCGCGTGAAGCTCCAGCCGCGATACTGCGCCGTGCCGAGCAGCCCCAGCACCGCCACGCCATACACCGCATACAGCACCGTGCGAATCATGTGCGCGCCTCCTCTGGCGGGAAGGACAGCACCACGCCCTCGTGATCGCTCTCGTTCCAGCGACGGCTTTCGAAGCCGATGGTGGGCCACCAGGCAAAGGCCATCGGCAGCAGCAGCGCGCCGAACGCGAGGCCGAACAGCAGCATCGACGGCACATCGCGCACCACGCGCACTTCGTAGTTCACCACGCGCGCCCCGATCGGATCACCTTCGGGAGCGACGCGCAACAGGTATCGACCAGAGGGCACCTCGGCGACCGTCACATCATCCTTCTGCGACCCTTCCGACCAGTTGCCATCGCTGTCGCGACCATAGTAGTAGCTGGTCTGGGCGCTGAAGTCGCGCGCCTGTCCGGTCTCGTCATCAATGAGCGCGAGCCCGAACCACACCCAGTCGTTGGACACGTCGGAGCGCACATTCACGCGCACATTCGACGAACGTCCCGTGAGTTCGAACGGACCGAGCACCACGGCGTTCGCCTCGCCGTTGGCGCGCGCAAACTCCCCCCGCTCCACGAGCACCTCCTGCTTGGCGGTCAGCAGCAGCGCCGCCACCAGCATCGCCGCCCACGCCACCGTCAGCCACCCCCACACGCGCCGCACACGGCGCGCGCTGCTCAGGTGCGGATTGGGCTGATTCGCGAACACGCCGGTTGCACGCGTATCGAGCGCCTTGATGCCGAACATGCGTGCGATCTCCGCCGGTGGCGTATAGCGCCCCATCGACCACGTCGTCTCGAGCGCGGTGCCTTCGGCCGAGAGCAGATACGGCGGCGACACGAAATCGCGCGCGCGCACCTCGTCGCCGACACGCAACTCCCAGGGAAACTCACCAAGGGCGAAGGTCGTGCGCGCGTTGGCACTCTGAAAATGCCGGAATGTGCGACCGTCGTGCAGCACCGCGGTGCCCCCGTGCTCCTCGGGGCGCGTGCGCAGCTTCTCGATCACATTCCAGTGTCCCTGATACTCCGACAGGTACACGAAGCCGTGATACGGATTGAAGCACACGTACTCAGTCCACGAGTAGTCCACCCCCTCCACCGTGATCGTGACCCGCTGACAGCCGATCACCACATATTGGCGACCGTTGATCGTGCCGCGCGTGCCGAGCGGAATCTTCGGCGTGAACGTGAGCCGCTCCGCATGGCGCTGCAGCACGCGCAACGTGGGGTGCAGGGCATCGAGCACCGAGCCGCAGGTGCCGCACGCGACCGTGACCGACCAGCCTTGCGCCTGCATCGTGATCGATGCCCCGCAGTTGGGGCAGGAGAACGCGGTGACCGGCTTCATGCACCGCGCTCCGGGAGATGAGCGTTGCGTCCGGTCACCATCCCTCGAACTCGCGGGCGCCCTGCGGCGCCATGTCGTCCCAGCTCACGTAGTCGCCCATGAAGAGCAGCGGCGGCGTCTCGCTGCCGTCCAGCGTGGCGAAGATTCCATTCTGTGTGATCAGGTCCACGAAGGTGCTGAGCGCGCGACCACCGGTCGCGAACGGCAGTTCGCCTTCCGTGCCCACGTACTCGGCGAGCGTGATGTTGGTGACCACGAAGCGATAGCGATCGGTGGCGACCGTGTCCCCCACGGAGAGCGACATCGGATCGGGGAGCGGCTTGCCCGGTGCGACTTCCGTGGTGAGCGCGTACTCCAACTGCGCGTCGCTGAGCCAGGCGCCATTGCCGTCACCCAGTCGCAGATACCATTCGTTCCAGCGACCGCGCGCCCACTCGTAGGTGAGCCGCCCCACCACGGTGAAGGTGCGCTGCCCCCAGCGCCCCATCATACCGATCTGCACGGGCGAGGCCGTGGCCGGGAAGTCGGCCTGCTGGCCCACCTTTTCGAGGTCGAGGCCGGTGCGCACGAGCACCGACTTGCAGAACTCGCAGGTGGTCTGCACCGCCTGCGCCCACAGGAACACGATCGACGCGCCGCAGCTCGGGCAGGCATGGCGCTGACCCGCTGGTGCGGTCACGCGAGCACCTCGGATGTGCCGACGACGGCCGCGTCCTCCGGCGACGCCGGCGTGTCTGCGGCCCCGTACGCACGCGGCACGCTGCGCACGCGCACGTCCGTGGCACCCAGCAGCTCCGCGAGCCGCGTCTGCCATTCCCACGCGCGTCGTGGCGTGCAGCAGAACAGGTTGATGCACGCCGAGCCAAACTCGGGAAACGTGTGCACCGTGAGGTGGGACTCGGCGAGCAGCCACATCCCGGTGATGCCACCGGGCGTGGGAAACTGATGCCACACGGCCGCACCAACCGGATGCAACGCGAGCTCCTGCACCGCCGCATTGAAGAGGCGTTGCAAGGCGTCAACGCTGGTGAGGCGCTCGGCATCGCAGCCGAACGCCTCCACCACCCATTCGCGTCCCGTGACTGACGCGTTCATCTCGTGCCTGTGATTCACGACGATGTGGCGATGCGCGCGCTCACCTCAACCCTGCGCGCCGCCACATTCCGAGCAGAACTTCGCCACGGCCGCCACCGACTTGCCGCAGTGAATGCAGAACTTCGTCGCCCCGGTCACCGCTGCGGCGCCCGCGGCCGCGTCGGTTGGCGTCGCGGGAGCCGCAGGCGCAGCCGGAGCTGCCGGTGCCGAAGGCGCCATCGCTCCACGCATCGCATCGGCCATCATGCCGCCCATGCCCATGCCCGCACCGAGTCCGACGCCCATGCCGGCCATACCGCCTTCGTTCGCCGCGGCGATGGGGATCGCCTGTGCGGCCTGATACTGCGCGTACTGCCGCAGATCACCCACCATGTTCATGCTGATGCGCTCGTCGAGACGCTTCTGCAGCTCGTCGGGCAGCGACAGATTCTCCACCGTGAAGCTCGCAAGCTCGAGCCCATACTGCTCGAACTGCGGCGCGAGCTCCTTGGCGATGAGCTTGGCCAGCTCGCCCTGATTGGCGGCCATGTCGAGGAACGGCACCTGCGAGTTGGCGAACGCCGTGGTGAACGACGTGATCACCGCGTTCCGCAGCTGCGGCTCGAGTTCGGGCACGCTGTACTGCGCCTGCGTGCCGGCCACGTTCTGGTGGAACGCGAGCGGGTTCGTGAGGCGATAGCTGTACACGCCGAAGCCGCGCAGACGCACGGCCCCGAACTCCTTGTCACGAATCGTGATCGGCTGCTGCGTGCCCCAGCGCTGATTCGTCTGCAGGCGCGTGGAGAAGAAGTACAGGTCGCTCTTGAACGGCGACTGGAACAGCTTGTCCCAGTTCTTGAGGTTCGTGAGCAGCGGCAGCGTGTTCGTGGTGAGCTTGTACAGCCCGGGGTTGAACGCGTCCGCGGCCTTCCCTTCGTTCACGAAGAGCGCCATCTGCGACTCGCGCACGGTGAGCGAGGCGCCGTTCTGGATCTCCATGTCCGCCATGGGGAACCGCTCCATCAGGACACCGGGGCCTTCCTCGGTCCAGTGGATGACGTCGATGAACTGCTTCTTGAGGAACGAACCGAACGGCATGGTGCAGCCTCCTGGGAGGGCGAGGGGCAGCGCGGTACCCTACGGGCACCCGGTACCCCGGGATGTTAGAGCGCAGAACAACGCGGTGCAATGTACGCGCCCGTTCTCCACGGTGAGATGAGGCGAATTGTTTCATTCGGACCGGACACAGCCCACCGAGCTCAGCCGCCCGAGACCACCACGTGCAGACGAGTGCCCCACGGGTCCGCCAGCACCAGCCGCGCTGACGACTCGCGGTGCGCCAGCGCGCCGGCCGCGTCCGCGCGGAACGCCACCGCGCTCAGTGTCGTCGCATCGGGCACCACCAGCTCCCACCACATCAGGCGCGCATCCTGCTCGGACACCGCCACGGCATGCGGGCCCGCCCAGAGGTTGGTCCCCAGATGATGGTGGTACCCCCCGGCCGCCAGGAACACCGCCCCGGGGTATCGCGCGTTCGTGACGTCCAGCCCGAGCACATCACGATAGAACGTCGTGCTCCGCCCCAGATCCCCCACGTGCAGGTGCACATGCCCGATGCGCGTGCGAGGGGGCAGCCCCGTCCACGGCTCGCTGGCGGAAGCCGCCTGCAGCCCCGCCGCATCGATTGGCAATGAGGCCATCTCCACCTCCTGTCCCTGCACGCGCCACGCGGCGCGCGGCCGGTCGGCGTACACCTCCACACCGAGCCCGTCGGGGTCCTGCAGGTAGAACGCTTCGCTCACCAGGTGATCGGCGCTGCCCAACGGCTCGCCTGTTGTGCGTGCGTGCACGAGGAAGCGGCCGAGTGCGGCGCGATCCGGCAGCAGCCACGCCACGTGAAACAACCCCAGCCGGCCACGTGTGGGCATGGGCGCGGCGCCCGCGCGTTCATGCAACTCCAGCAGCGTCGCATCGTCATCATGCGCGCCGAGCGTGGCTCGGGTACCGTCACGAGTGAGCACGCGCGCACCGATCACATCGCGATACCACGCGATCGAACGCGCCAGATCGGCGACCTGCAGCGCCACGGCGCCGATGTGTGTGGACTCGGGAAGTGTACTGGTCATGTCAGCGACGCGGTGGAGGACGCGAAAGTGACGGGCGAAACCGAACGGTCAGCGCGTGGCGACCGCGCCAACGTCGCGCACGCGCCACTCGAGGCTGTCTTCTCGGTCGAGCGTGATCCGCCACGCCATGCGACAGTTCTCCCCGCACGATCGACCCACGACAATCTGCGCCGAGCGTGCGTCCGGGGCGAATGTGACCGGCCCGACCTCCACCAGCCCCGGAATGCCGGGATACGTGGCATACACCGCCGCCCACCCATCGGGGTGCTGCGCAAACAGAGCCTCCAGCTCGGCGAGCGATACACGAGAGACGACAAGTGACGCTGGCGTCGCGATATCGAGGGCGGCTCTGAGCCCGAGCGAGTCGAACACGGGTCCCGTGTGCAACGAATCGCGCCAGAGCAGCAGCGCAGTCGCTTGCTCACGCACGGTAAACAGCTCGGTGAGCGCCGCGGTCTGCACCGCCCCGATGTCACGCGCTTCGCTCGGTCGTGTACCGTCGGCGTGTGCGGTCGTGTCGCGCAAATCACAGCCGAGGGACACGACGCACGCGATGACGGCAACACGCACCCTGCGCATACCATGCACGTCAGCGCGGGAACGCGACCAGACTCTCCTGTCCGTTCCGCCCCACCGCCGCCACGCCAAAAAAGTAGTTGTCGATGATCACATTCGGCAGCGTGTACTCCGTCACATCACCTACGAAGCGACTCTGCGTCCAGTTCACCTCACTCGGCTTGCGCCAGTAGATGCGATAGCCGAGCACGTCGGGCGACGGGGAACGCTTCCAGCGGAAGGTCGGCGACGGACGCACGGCACCGCGAATCTGCACCGAGTCCGGCGCGGCCGGGGCCCACGCGAGCGACAGCAGCGTGGCCGCATCGAGCGCCGAGATGCTCGCCGCATAGGGGAAGTTCACGCCCTCGATCACGTCGCCATACGCGATGCCGTTTTCGACGCGAATGTCCTGATGCTGCTTGTTGTAGTCCTCGTGCGACTCCATGAGCCGCACCGCAGAGGGGAAACCCGCGTTGAAGAACGGCGTGTGGTGACCGCCGCGTCCATACCGATCGAGACGGTAGATAATTTCCACGTCGAGATTCGGGAAGTAGCGATCGGCGGTGTGATCGATGTAGCGCGCGAGCTGCCGCGAGGGCGTGTCGAGTTCACCCCCATTGGTGAGAATGCGACGCAGCTCCGACGCCGGCGTGTCGGCCGGCAACCCGGGCGCGAACACGCGCGCCTTGGTGTTTTCGATCACGCCATCGATGCCGGCGATGTTGCCGACCATGTCGTTGTTGATGATTGCATCGATGCGCCAGTTGTTGGCTTTCGCGTGGCGCGCGAGGATCTCGCCACCGAAGAGCCCCTGCTCTTCCGCCGAAAGCGCGGCAAAGGCAATGCTCGCATTCGGCGTGTGCTTGCTGAGCAGCCGCGCCGCTTCGAGCAGCGCCGCGATGCCGCTGGCGTTGTCATTCGCGCCGGGAGAGCTGTCCTTCGCGTTCAGTACGTTGGTCACGCGCGAATCGATGTCGCCGGCCAGCAGCACGTAGCGATCGGGCTCCACTCGGCCGCGCAACACGGCCACCACATTCACGATCTCCACGTCCACCGGAATGCGCCCGGTGGGCTCGGCTTTCTTCACCTCGGAGACATAGCGCACCTCGAGGCAGCCGCCGCAGGCCTGCGAGATGCGCTGGAACTCGGCGAAGATCCACCGTCGCGCGGCGCCGATGCCGCGCGTGGCGGACAGCGTGTCGGAGAGCGTGTGGCGCGTGCCAAAGCCCACGAGCGTACGAATGTCGGCCTCGATGCGCGCGGGCGAGGCGGCCGCGACGAGATCGTGGATGGCGGGGGATTCCTGCGACGGGAGCGGAGCGGGCTGCTGCGCCGCAAGGGGAGCGGCCAGGGCGAGCAGGGCCGGCAGAAGCAAGCGAGGAGCCATTCGGGGAGCCGGGAGGGAGGTAGAGAGGGCGGTACACGCAACGTCCGCCGAAGAACGCACGATAGGGGGCCGCTCGTTGAGGAGGCAAGGCGTGATTCGAGTCCACGCGCAGCACGTCGATGGCGGAGCGAGGGCGGTTTGCCCGCCTGTCCCTGCAGGTCGCTCCGTGCTGCGGCTACCGTTCTCACGCTTTCACCGGCATCCTCATGGCTACCACCCTGCCCCTGCTCCGCCGAGGCTCTCGCGGTTCGGCGGTGACGGAACTCCAGACCCAATTGAACGCGCTGCCAGCGGCGTGGCGCACGCCATCGATGCCACGACTCGCGGCGGATGGCTCGTTCGGGCCCCTGACCGCCGAGGCGGTGCGCGGGTTCCAGACGCGCGCCCGTGTCACCTCCGATGGGATCGTGGGCGACATCACGCGCGGCAAGTTGCGCGACGCGTTGGCCTCGTCACTGCCAACCACGCCATCTCCCGTTGTGGTGCCCACGGCGCCCGCCGCACCTCCGGTGACGGGTGAACTGCCCCCCGAGCAGCGCGGCTCTCCGCACGAACCACGCGAAGTTCCGCCCAACGAGTACCACCTCATTCAGTTCGGCACACGCAACCAGTGGGGCGTTGACGCGAACAGCGCGAACGAGCCGGTTCTCGCGGGGCAACAGTGGTCACTCGGCCGTGACGATGTGCGGCTGATTTACGAAGTCATGGCGCAGGCCGTGGTGTACCTGCAGCTTGAAGGACCGCGTCGCAACGCGTTCTTCGCACAGACACGCACCGGTTTCCGGGAGACGGTGCGCTTCTCAGGCTATATCGAGGCCGCGAAGGGCGCCCGCGGCATGGTGCTGCTCGCCGAGCATGAAGCGGCCGTGCTCATGGGCCTGGCGTCCATGATCGGGCCGGGGAAGCTCGTGTTCAAGGGCGTGAGCCTGCTCAAGGTGTACGTGGACAACCAGGCGCTGGTGCACGCCGTGCTCAACCTGTTGTCGGTCGCGCTCGAGGTGCGCTCCGTGCTCAAGCATCGCACGCCGACGCTGTGGCGGGTGATCGTGGAGGCGCTGCTCTTTCGACCGTCCGATCTGCTCAACTACGATTCCGACGCGGTCGCAATGAAGCCGCTACGCAAGTCGCAGTTGGCCGGCGAGATCTTGGGCTGTGTGCTGAGCCAGAAGCCGGGGCGGTACCTGTCGTTCCGTACGGCGATCGAGCTGCTGGTCACCGTGACGATCGCTGGGACGCCCGATGCCCTCAAGGGCATTCGGGTGGAGACCGACGCCCGCAAGCTGGTGGATGCGCTGCGCACGCGCGGCGAACATGTGAGCGAGGCGGACGCGCGCGCGATCGTGAAGGAGGTGCACGAGCACGAGCGAGAGATTCGACCGTTGTTGCAGAAGCTGGCGCGGGCGGTGCAGATGGTGCAGCGGTAGGAGCTCCCCAATGACCGCCAGTCGATCGCCGAGCATGGCGGACGGAAGCGTCGCCACGCGCGCCGGTGCGGGCAGCTGCGCCACGAGCGAATCGCCGGACCAGACCTCGTAGAACACGCCGTCGGGGCGCTCCTGCTCCACGCACAGTCTCCCGTCGGGATCGGGGAGCCGCGCGCGAATGCTCGGTTTTTCCGCATAGCGCACGATCTCGCCCTCGCAGCCGGGTGAGCGCATGGAATGACTGAAGCGCTGCCAGTCGGCGTTGGCGGCCAGAAACGCGTCGTCGGTAACTGGCGTACGTGCGGCAGCACGCGCTGTGATGCGACGCAGCTGTCCCTGCGCGTCGTGCCACAGCAGTCGATAGCGACCGTCGGCGGCGCTCTGCACCACGCCGTCGCCCACGGGTGCCGTGAGCGGTATCGGGGAGAACGGCGACGGAAAGATGCGTAGCACATCGCCGAGCGAACACGGCTTCACGTCGCTCGGTCGGCTGACGGGAGTGGGTGCGTGCAGGCTGTCGAAGCCGGTCACCCGTGTGAACGTGCGCTGACGGGTTTCGCGAATCACGTCGATCAGCAGCGGACCGTCTGTGTTGTCGAACAGTCGCACCAGCATCGGATCGCCGGTGAGGCGCGATGTGTTCGCATAGGCAGTGTCGGTGTCCGAGGCGAGATCGAAGCGCAGTGCAAGCGAGTTCTGCGGATCGTAGACGAACAATCCGCCACGGTGCACCAGCACGCTCGCCGGCCAGCGAAACTCGGCGGGACCACCACCAACGCGACCGCGATCCTCGAACCACTTCCCATCGTCGCTCCAGCGGTAAGCTAGTGGGCAAGCTCGTGGGTAAGCGAGTGAGCGTTGGCGGCCCGGTCGCGGCTCATGCACGTCCAGCGCGGAGTACTCCAACCCGGGCGCGATTGTCCGCGCCATACGGGAACCGGCGGGCAAGCGCGTACGGCCGACGCCGACCGCAACGGAGGTCCGTCGGGTCGACCGCGCCCAAACGAAAAGGCCCCGGAGAGATCCGGGGCCTTCTCACTGTTCCGTTCGACGACGGCGACGGCACGTCAGTTGCCAGGCAGCAGGGGAGATGCCCAACAACTCCAGTCCCCCCTTACTGCACCGCGTTCACCATGTCGAAGATCGGCAGGTACATGGCCACGATCATGCCGCCAACCACCACGCCGAGGAAGACGATCATGATCGGCTCCAGGAGGCTGAGCAGGCCGCTCACGGCCGCGTCCACTTCGTCATCGTAGAAGTCGGCGATCTTGGTGAGCATCTCGTCCAGGCCGCCGGTCTGTTCACCCACCGAGATCATGCTGATCACCATGGGCGGGAACACCTGCGACTTCTGCAGTGGCGCGGAGATGCTCTCACCACCCGCGATGCTGGCGCGCGATTCCATGATCGCGTCCTGAATCACGCGGTTGCCCGACGTCTTGGCCGTGATCTCGAGGCCGTCGAGAATGCTCACGCCCGACGAGATCAGCGTGCCGAGCGTGCGCGTGAAGCGCGACACGGCCGACTTGCGCAGCACGTCGCCCAGCACCGGCACCCTGAGCATGAACTTGTCGATCATGAGGCGACCACCCGAGGTGGCGTACGCCTGCTTGATGCCGAACACCGCGCCCACCGCGCCGGCGATGAGGGCCCACCAGTAGTTGTTCAGGAACGACGACATGCCGATCACGAACTTGGTGGGTGCCGGCAGCTCCATGCTCACACTGGCGAACATGTTCTGGAACACGGGAATCACCTTCCAGAGCAGCACCACGATGGCGATGACGGCCACGCCCATGATGACGGCGGGGTAGATCATCGCGCCCTTCACCTTGCGCACCAGGGCGTCGTTCTTTTCGAGGAACACCGCGAGGCGGCCCAGAATGGTGTCCAGGATACCGCCCTTTTCGCCGGCGTCTACCATGTTCGTGTACAGGTCGCTGAACGCCTTGGGATGCTTGCGCATGGCGTCGGCCACCGTATGCCCGCTCTCCACCTCGAACACGACCTCACGAACCGTCTGCGCCAACGCCTTGTTCTCGCTCTGCTTCGCGAGGATGTCGAGCGCCTGCACCAGCGGCAGACCGGCGTTGATCATGGTGGAGAACTGGCGCGTGAAGATCACGATGTCGCGCATGCCGATGCTGCCGCGCGCCTTCGTGGGCCGGTTCTCGTCCACCTTCACGATCGTCAGCCGCTGACGACGCAGCTGATTGACGGCCTCATCGCGTGAGGAGGCATCGATGGTGGACTGCTTGAGCTCACCACCACTGGTGCGCGCCGTGTATGAGAACGTTGGCATACGAGACTACCTGGAAAAGGTCAGCGGCGACCGGCTGCGCCGGCCATGGCGGCCCCGACCGCCGGACGGGCCGGCGCCGGGGAAAGATCATCGGTCGGCGACTTGCCGATCATGCGGAGGAACTCGTTCGGATCGCTCGACGCGCGCACGCACTCATCGGCGCTCACCTGCCGCGACACATACAGTTGATACAGCGAGTCGTTGAGCGTCTGCATGCCGAACTTCTTGCCCGACTGCATGAGCGAGTAGATCTGGTGCACCTTGTCGTCGCGAATGAGCGCGCGGATGGCCGGCGTGACCACCAGAATCTCGGCGGCCATCGCGCGACCGCGCCCCGACATCTTGGGCAGCAGCGTCTGCGTCACGATCCCCTCGAGCACGAAGGCGAGCTGAGCGCGCACCTGGCTCTGCTGATGGCTGGGGAACACGTCGATGATGCGGTTGATCGCCTCGGCCGCACTGTTGGTGTGCAGCGTGGCGAACACGAGGTGACCGGTTTCGGCGATGGTGAGCGCGGCCTGGATGGTCTCCAGGTCGCGCATTTCGCCAATGAGGATCACGTCGGGGTCTTCACGCAGCGCGTACTTGAGCGCCGTGGCGAAACTCTTCGTATCGGCACCAACCTCGCGCTGATTGATGATGCACGAGCGATGCCGATGAATGAACTCGATGGGATCTTCGACGGTGATGATGTGGCCGCGCCGCTCCGTATTGATCTTGTCGATCATGGCCGCCAGCGTGGTCGACTTGCCCGAGCCCGTCGGGCCGGTGACCAGCACCATGCCGCGCGGCTTGTCCGCCATGCCGGCGATCACGCCCGGCAGCTGCAGCTCGTCGAACGTCTTGATCTGGAACGGGATCTGACGAATCACCATGCTCACACAGCCGCGCTGCCGGAACACGTTGCCACGAAAGCGTGACAGGTTCTGAATGCCGAACGAGAAGTCGAGCTCGTCCTCCATTTCGAAGCGCTTCTTCTGGTTCTCCGTAAGCACGGAATAGGCCAGCTGCAGCGTGTCGCGCGGCTGGAGCACGTGCTCGCTCGACGCATTCACGATGTCGCCATCGATACGCAGTTTCGGACGATCCCCGGCCGTGATGTGCAGGTCGGATGCGTCACGCTCGATCATTTCGTCGAGCAGGGTCCGGAGCGATACCGCGGGGGCAGTCGAAGTTGCAGTCATGTGCGTCTGGGAACGGCGAGGGGACCCTCGCAGGGATACGAGGCAAGGACGAGCTGCCGCAGATGGGGAAACGGCGCGAGGACCGTTTCGGCAGTCGGTGTGACAGGTGCGACCGCCTGCGTGACGCCGAGGCGTCACGCGGGCGCGTCGCGAACATCAGGCACTGGTTTCGCGAATGACCTGGTCCATCGTGGTGAGCCCCTTGAGGACCTTGAGCCAGCCGTCCATGCGCAGCGTGAGCATCCCCTCGTTGATGGCTTCATCGCGAAGCACCTGCGAGTCGGCGTTCTGCACCACGAGCTTCTTGAGGTGGTTGGTCATGAACATCACTTCGTACAGACCCTGACGGCCGCGCAGCCCGCTGCCGTTGCAGGCATCGCAGCCGTGGCCCTTGAAGAACGGCAGGTCACCCACGCGCGTGTCGAGCGAGAGGTTCTCGAGGAACGGTGCCGCCTCCTTCGAGGCCTTCAGCTTGGCGTCGGACAGTGCGCGCGGCGTGAAGCGCAGGTCGCGCATGGTGCTGTCGCGCGTGACCTTGGCACCGGCCAGCTCGGCGTCCTCGGGCTCGTACTTGATCTTGCACTTGGAGCAGATGCGGCGCACGAGGCGCTGCGCCAGAATCACGTTGAGCGCGGAGGCCACGTTGAACGGTTCGAGCCCCATGTCCAGCAGTCGCGTGAGCGTCTCGGGGGCCGAGTTGGTGTGCAGCGTGCTCATCACCAGATGCCCCGTGAGCGCGGCCTTCACGGCGATGGCGCCGGTCTCGAGGTCACGGATTTCACCGAGCATGATGATATTGGGGTCCTGACGCAGGAACGCTTTCAGCGCGGCCGCGAAGGACATGCCGATTTCCGTCCGCACCTGCACCTGATTGATGCCGAACAGATTGTATTCGACGGGGTCCTCGGCCGTCATGATGTTCGTGTCGATCGTGTTGATCTTCGACAGCGCCGAGTACAAGGTGGTCGTCTTGCCCGATCCGGTGGGCCCGGTGACGAGCACCATGCCGTACGGGTTCGAGATCGCTTCCATGAACTCTTCTTCGGCACGCGGCTCGATGCCGAACGTTTCGAGGTCGAGTGTGAGGTTGCCCTTGTCGAGAATTCGCAACACGACTTTCTCACCGAACAGCGTGGGCAGCGTGCTCACGCGGAAGTCGATGACCTTCTTGCCCACCTTCAGCTTGATGCGCCCGTCCTGCGGCACACGTCGCTCGGCGATGTTGAGCGACGACATGATCTTGAAGCGGGAGATGAGGGCCGCCTTCATCTTGAGGGGCGGCTTCATGATCTCCTGCAGCGCTCCGTCAATGCGGTAGCGCACGCGCAGCTCGTGCTCGAACGACTCGAAGTGAATGTCGGAGGCCCCCTTCTGCACGGCATCGATGAGGATGGCGTTGATGAGCTTGACGACTGGCGCCTCTTCCACGGCGGCGGCCAGTACGCTGACATCGGCCTCCTGCTCCTGCGACTCGAGCAGCTCGACATCGTCGTCGCCCGTGATGTCCTGCAGCAGCGACTGCATCTGGATTTCGCTGCCTTCGTAGTGCTTCTCGATGGCGGCGCGCATTGAGTACTCGCCCGCCAGCACCGGCACGATATCGTAGCGGGTGATGAACTTGAGATCGTCCACCACGCCCAGGTTCGTCGGATCGGCGATCGCGACCGTGAGCTGCCGTCCATCGCGCTTGAGCGGCAGCACCGTATGGCGCGACGCGACATCGGCCGGAATCAGCTTGAGCAGCCGCGGATCGACCTCGAAACGGGAGAGGTCCACGGCCGGCATGCGATGCTGGCGTGCGAGCAGCTTCACGACCGTGGTCTCGGGCACGAGGCCCATCTTGACCACCGTCAGGCCAAGGCGCGTCCCATTGGCGACCTGCTCCTGCAGCACTTTGGAGAGTTGCTCATTCGTGAGCAGCCCCTCGCGAACGAGGAGCTCCCCAAGTCGGTCGGCGGCGATCACCGGTTTCTGGACGGCAGGTGCGGCCATGGGCTGGAGCGGGCAGGACGGAAAAGTGACAGTCGAAAGGACGCCAGCGGCGACGCGCTCTCGGAGACGATCAGGGAGCGCGGCGCTGTCTGGACTCGCCGTGTAATGGACGGAACCCGCTGGAAAACGTCACGTGCGGGGCCAATCCGGCCGCAAGAGCGGGGCCGATCCCTCGGACGCGTTGCAGCTCCTCCAGCGATCCGAAGGGCCCGAACGAGTCCCGATTCGCGACAATGCGCCGCGCCAGCGCGGGCCCCACGCGCGGCAGCTGGTCGAGTTCCTGTTCCGTCGCGACGTCCGGATCGATCGGTGCGGCGAGCGCCGCGGACGCGGTACGCGTGCGGCTGCTGGCCTTGGTCCGACGGGCGCTGTCCACGGCCTCGAGCTGGGCCGAGATGGCGTCTTCGGCCGCCGGTGCCTCCGCGGCAGCCAGCGCGCGCTCGAACGTGACCGCCTGCAACAGCCGCACGCCGCCGCCAAGCAGCGCGACGGTGGCGAGAAACGCGACGGCCTGACGTTCGGCAGCGGTGGGCATGCCGGAGGATGGCCTCCAGAGGCGGCAATCACATCACCGTTTCCTGTCGCGCTGGTGCAATTCCTTGCAGACGCAGCGTGCCTACGGCGCCAACCCACCAAAGAAGTAGAGTTGCAGAACGGCGCTGAAGGTGGTCTGCGAAAAGCGTCGATTGAAGGTGCGATCGAACGTGACCACACGCGACGCCGCAAGCGAAAATGTCATCGTCTCGGAGAGGTCGGTGTCGGCATTCAGGTTGATCGCCTCGCGCCCGTTATCCGCGAGGACGGACCGGAACAGCTCGCCGCTGGTAAACCCGAGCCCCCCCACCGCATTGCTGACCACGCTCTGCGCCCCCTGCCGCTGCCACGTGAGCTGCGTGCGCAAACCGCTGCGCTGCTTCCATTCAGCGGGGAGCGCAAAGGTGCGCGCGAGCCCAAGCGACAGATCGTCGGCACGGCTCTCCGTGAGCGCGCCCGGACGCTCGTCGTCTCGCGCGGTGCGACTCCACGACACGGAGGTGGTGAGCGGCCCGAAGATATTCCACGTCACACTGGCCGAAATCGGCACGCGCTCTGCGTAGGCGCGCGACTGATCGGCAAAGCCACCCAGTTCGTTGGGGGCATTCGTGCGCTGCGCGTTCACCGCATAGCCGGCTGTCGCGCCGATGCCGGCGAAGATGCCGATCGGACGACCGGGACGCCAGTTCCAACGCACGGTGACATCGGGATACACATCCTGCTCGTTGAGGATGAGCGCCTGAAAGCCGTCCCGCGTGCGACGCGTCCACGTCTCCGTACGCCCCACCTCGGCGCGCGTGGTGATGGCGAACGACAGCGGTAAGGTGAGACCGCTCGATGCAATCAGGCGGCGCGATCGGCCGGCGGCGGTGGCCAACTGCCCGTCGATCCCGCGGAACAGGTCGATGCCTCCAAAGCCGAACTGGTAGCCGCCACCCGGCATGATGGCCGTGTTGTCGTAGTTGGAGTCGAGCGTGCGAAACCACGACACATCGAACGGCTGGAGCGCACGTGACCACCAGGCGGCGATGCCGGTGGGCGATACCCGACCATTCACCAGCCGACGCAGGTCGAAGGTGAAGCCACCACTGACGTTCTGCGTGGCGCCGAGTCGGCGGGGGAGCCGAAACGCACCGGTGGTGTCATCGGAGCGCAGCAGCACTCGCGCATTGGGGTCCTTCACGAGCGAGAAACCGGTCACCAGTTCAGCGCGTGGACGCAACCACGGCCAGAACGTCGGTTCAATGCGGAAGGCGCTGGTGAGCGACCGTTCCCGCTCGAGCCCCACATCGGCGCCCAGCACACGCAGTCGCTCGGCCTCGTTCGCCACGCGACGGTCGGTGCTGTCAGCGAACAGGACCACATCGGAGTAGTCGCGCAAGTCGAGCACCTGACGCGCGTCCACACGCGCACTCAGCCCCGCCGTCGGGCGGAACTCCAGCACGCCGGTGTTCTGCCACACGTGCTGCTCGGCCGTGGCCACCTGCCCCGTGTCCACGAGTGACAACGCGGGCTTGAGGTACGACGTGGTCTGCGCCGCCTGGCGCGACAGGCCACTCGAAAAGCGAAGCTGCGACGGACTCCACTGCAACGGGGTCTCGCGCAACGCACGCAGCGCGCGCGACTGCTGCATGGCGGGCGGCAACAGCGCGAATGGTTTGAGCGTCCACGAAGGCAATGGCGAGCGTCGTGTGCCGCCCGACAGGTCCAGAATCGCATTCACGAGATACGTGGACGATCGTCCCTCCTGAAAGGCACTCTGCGTCGCTCCACTGCCCCACGCCGCGTTGAGCACCAGACCGTTGGCGAGCGGCGCGTACCACCGTCCCTCGAGCGGTTCCGCGCGACGCACACTCATGGCGTAGTTCACGCGACCAGCCTTCGGATTGCGCAAGCCGGTGATGTTGTCGGCGCGAATGTCCGTGCGATTCACGAACAGCTGCTCGACATCGCTGCCGCTGTAGTCGATGGAGAGCGGCGCCACGAGCCCCAGTCGTTTGGGCAGCACATGCTCGAGATGCAACGTGGTGCCAATGGAGTAGCCGTTCTCCGTGAGAAAGCTTGGTGCTTCACCCAGCTGCCGGAAGTTCGGATCGCGCCGACGGACGGCCGCGCGCACGTCCATGAAGTCACCGGCGTTGAAGGTGAGGCCCAGCTCACCCGCCAGCCCCATATCGTTCACCACATCCGTGAGCCGAATGTCGTTGATCCACAGTTCAAGCGTGTCGTTGGGCATGAGCGCCATCGCACCACGCGGCACGGAGTCCACGCGCACAAAGCCCACCGCGAGCTCCTGCACACCGGCGAGGTTGGGCGGCGTGACGGTGGGATCGGTGGTGTACACGATGTAACCGTCTTCGCACACGGCGAAGCGGCGTACGGTGCTCGTGGTGGGCAACCCGGACCGGCGAATGAGTTCGAGATCGGTACCGCTGCACGCGATGGAATCGGCGCTGCCCTGCAGGAACAGATTCTCGAGCCGAGCACGCAGCGTCTGGAACCGCTGCAGATCCACGCGCACTTCGGGCTCCCAGGCGTTCTGCGAGGCCCCGGTGTTCACCGGAGTGCGATACGCATAGAAGTTGTGTTCGTCGCGGCCGAGCTTCACGAAACCATTGAGCTCACCATCCGGCCCCCAGCCGTTGCCGCGCCCACGCATCCACAGCCGCAACGTGCGATACCCCATGAAGCTCTTCACGCCCTCCGGGAAACGCAGATATGCTTCGGCGCGATCGAAGGCGCGGAACACCTGTCCCGGTGCGCCACCGGCGAGCAGTCGCAGCGCGCGTTCGTTCACCTGCACCCGACTCGCTTCGAGCCCGGTCTGGCGATCTTCGGGCACCTCCAGCACGCCTGGCGGCGGCTGGTACGGCACCGAGGCACTCGAGTCGATGGAACCGATGACGGACGCGATCACGTAGCCGCCCGTGAGCGACCCAAGGGAATCGCCGGCCACGCCGCTGATGGGGCGTTCGGTGCGCTTGAGCCACGGCGCACCGACGAGGCGCAGCCGCGCCAGCGCCGTGCCGATGAACGCACTGTCGGGCGCGTTGCCGTTGGACACCAGTGACAAGCGGAGCGCACGCACGCGGCGATCATTCTGCGCACCCACGGAATCCGTTGGCGTGCGCCAGTTGAGCCGCACCTGCACCCAGCACTGTTCGGCGGAATCGGCGGGCGCGTCGATGGGCGCGTTGCGCTGGCACCGACCGATTCGATTCCAGGTGCGGCGATCGGACAGGTCCACCACGAAACGCTTGAATCGCTCCTGTTCTGCGGCTACGGCATCCGTCATGTTGAGCTGCCCGTCGAGATCGATGTCTTCTTCATCGAGCCGATTGTTGCGCGTGGTGCAGTTGGCGCGACTATCGCCCAGCAGCAGCTGTACCTGCGAGGTGCCGTTGCACAGCGCCACGTTGGTCTGCAACACGGGCGTAGGCGTGGCGCTCGTGGAGTCGATCACGATGATGGAGTCGGCCAGGCTGCCCGGCAGTCCGACATCATTCACGATCGCATTGAAGGCGCGCGTGAGCGGATCGCGTTCACTGTCCAGTCGATCGAAGCCGACCAGCCGCTTGCCCGTGAACAGCGAATCGACGCGCCCGGGAATGGTGGGGTTCGGTCGCAGCACCAGCGTGTCCGGCGCGAAGGCCACACTGTTCTCACTCAGTTCACCGAAGTCGAACACCATCGTCGGGTTGCGCGCTTCGCGACCGGGATCCGTATACACGAGCGCGTAGAACTCGAGATTCTCCACGCGCGACAGATCGGAGCCGCTCGGATTGAGCACGGTGCGAATGGAGCGCCAGCGTCGGCCGGGTTGCGCCGCCGCGCCACCGATGTTCCACTGCAGCTGCGGCGCGCCGGATGCCTGATCGATCGATAGCCCGCCACCCGCGCGTTGCGGATAGAGCGTGAGGAACAGCACCTGCTCCGGCGGCTGCAATCCGCCGGTGGTGAAGCGCGCCGACGGATCGATCTGATCAATGGTATACGCGATCGTTTGCCGATTGCGCGTTTGACCGGTGTTCTGCCACGCGAGCGTGGAAGCGCGTGTGAGCGCAAACGGGTTGCTGCCCAGACCGTTCACGCGGTCGCCGCGCTGCGGCCGGCTGCCGAAGTACCACGCCGCCTCGGTGAGCAGCACCTGCGCGCCGGCGTCCCCTTCGAATGACTCGAGATACGCCTGCCCCGCCGCGTTGGGACGGGGCCGGCTCATCGCAAACTCGCCTTGCAGCGCGACACGCGACGGCGTCTGCGCCGCCGCAACGCCCAAGCGTGAAACGAGTCGGTTGAGTTGCGGCGCGTCCCACGCGAGATCACTCGTGAGCCCCGCCACCAGCGACCCCACCTGTTCGTAGCCGAGCGTGGGCCGGTTGGAGACGGAGCGCTGCTCCTGTGAGATCGCCGTGATGGTGAACTGCCCCGCTTCCACCGGAAAGCGCGTGGTGAGCCCGAGGATCGTGGTGGGCGTCGCCGCTGATGCAAAGAGCGGGTTTTCTTCGTAGCGCACGTTCACCGTGCGCGGACGCAGAAAGAGCGTGTCGGGACGATTGAACGCGATGCGCCCCGTTTCGTACGTCACCGTGTAGTCGCGATCGCGCACGAGCAGTGCACCATCCAACTCCACGCGCTCCGAGCCGGGGCGCAGCTGCGTGGTGCCGAGCGTGATCCCGCCCGTGGCGCCGTCGGATCGTGATTCGTACGTCGCGCGCATCGTGAAGATCGACTGCGGGCGCTGCGCCGAGTACAGGTACTCGTTGGGGAACGAGTACAGGGTGTCATTGGCCGGGTTGGCGAGCGGTTGCGCCAACCCGGCGCGCGCAAATGGCTGCAGCGACGGGAACACCACGAAGTAGTCGCGAATGAGCGGCTGGCCCGCGGTGCCAGCAGCCGAGCGGTTCGGATCGTTGGGGCGCGGCCAGAGGCGATTCTCGACATCGAACTGCGCGCCGTTGGTGGCCTGCGCGAGGCCGAACAGCTGCAGATACGTGAGGCCGCGCGACGGATCCGGGGGCTGCTCCTGATCGCCGCTCGTGTTGGTCACGATGCGCACATCAACGGTCTCGCGGCGTAGCTCCTCGCCACCGAGGCGATACACCGACTTGATCTCGCGCAAAAAGTACGCCGAATCGCTCGGCTGCAGCTCGGGCTCCCACAGCAGGTTGGCGAACTGCGGCTCCGGCGTGAACTGCAGATCGGGGGTGCCGCCGGTGTTCGGATTGCGACCGGGCTGCCCATTCACCGACACATCGTACGCCACCACGAGACGCTCGTTGTTCTGGCCGAGCGGGCGCACCAGCGAGATCCACAGCTGCGACGGGTCGAGGTAGTAGTCCACATTCTCGCGCAGCACTTCATAAATCTGGCGCGACGGATTGCGCGCGCCACGCACGGAGAACTGCGGGCCGAGCGGATTCTGATTCTGCGCGCCAATGAGCTGGCGATACACATAGACACGCAGGGGCCGCACCGAATCGGGGAGCGCCGCGGCGGCACGCTGCATCTGCTGCCGATTGAGAATGTCGACGTTGGGGAAGCCCGTGAGCTGCCGCGGGTCCACGGTGAAGAAGAAGCGACGCGACTCGATCTGAATGTCTTCGATCACGCGCTCGACCTGCTGCACCGCGGTTTCCCCCACCGTGAACACATTGTTGCGCGACACGTTGCCGCGCTGCTGCGCCACGATCGTCTCGAAGAACATCGGGCCGACCTGTCCGCTGGCCTGCAGGCCGTAGTTGTTGGACGGAATGCCGGCCGTGAGGAAGCGGGAGGTGGGCGCACGAAAGCTCACGTTGCCCACCTCCACGCGCTGCAGCAGCTCGTTGGGCTTGCCGGTGTAGAAGAGCGAGATGTTGTTGGAGGCGTCGAACTGGTTCTGCGAGTCGTACTGCACATCCACGAACACGCGGTCGGCCACGTTGCCCTTGGAGGCGAGGTTGACCTGGAAATCGAACCCCGGCAGCCAGTTGGCGAAGCAGTTGGAGCCGAAGGTCACGCGCTGCGCGGCCGTGCAGATCTCGTTGCGCGACCGCACGACCTTGCTCTCGAGCCGGGCGTTGAGGTCGATCTTGAGGTCCCCCAGCTCGGGGCGTCGCGGTCCGGGGAGCGGATCGCCGCCCTGCGCGTGCGCCGGCGCGGCTGCGCCGAAGGCCAGCAACAGCCCCGCGCCCCAGCTGGCCAGTCTCCCGTGGGGAGTCGCAACGCCACGACCCGGCGACCGACGCCGACGCCCGTTCCGGAACAGGCGCACGAGTCGTCGTTCGTGGGGTACGAGCGGAGAGATCGAGGCCGAAACGGCGTGCTCCGGGGTGACGGCGGGAAGGACGACGGGCCTGATCCCTTGCTTAAGCAGTGGATACCGGGGGAATTTAGAACTGAATAGAACGGGACGCGCCCTGAGGCTCAAGCCATCGGGTGCCCTATCGAGTGGTTGTCGACGACGGCGGGTCGTCCGGCTGCCCTGCCTTGCTGACGCCTGACCCCATGCCGTGAGGATCATCGCCCGCTACATCCTGCGCGAACACGTGAGCCATCTGCTGTTCTGGCTCACCGCGCTGACGTCGCTCCTGTTGCTCCAGTACGTCGCACGCCAGCTCGACAAGCTGGTGGGCAAGGGGCTGCCCTGGAGCGTCATCGGCGAGTTTCTGGTACTCTCGCTGCCCTTCACGGTGGCCATGACGCTCCCCATGGCGCTGCTCATGTCCACCCTGCAGGCGTTCGGCCGGCTGAGCGCCGAACACGAGGTCACGGCCTTCAAGGCCAGCGGCATCGGCGTCCGGTCGCTCATGGCCCCCGTGTTGATGGCGGCGGCCGTGCTGTCGCTGCTCATGATCGGCTTCAACGATCAGGTGCTGCCGCGCGCGAATCATCGCCTCGCGATCCTGCTCGGCGATATCGTGAGCGTGCGCCCCACGGTGGGGCTGGAGCAGCAGGTGCTCAAGCCCGTGAGCGAGACGTTCTACATGCGGGTGGGGTGGATCGACGACAAGTCGAACCGCATGCGCGAGGTCGAGATCTACGACCTGCAGAACAGCGAGGAGCGCAAGTCGGTGTACGCCGACAGCGGCACCTTCACGCTCTCCCCGGACAGCGTCGACCTGCAGCTCGTGCTCTACGACGGCGAGCAGTTCCAGTTCCCCAAGGGGGACTCGCGGCAGCTGCAGCGCACCGCCTTCCGCGAGCAGGTGCTGCGCGTAAAGGGCGTGGCGCGGGGCTTCAGCGCGACCGGCGCGCAGGGGCAGTACAAGGGCGAGCGTGAGCAGAGCATTTGCGAGCTGCAGCGGGAGTACGAGCTGCGCGCGGTGGAATACGAATCGCGTCGGCAGCGCTGGATTTCGCAGCTGCGCGCCGAGGCGGCGGAGTCGGGGTCAGGCGACAGCCTGCTGGTGGTGCCTCGTCCTCGGCCGGCGCACGGCGGGCTGGCCACGTTGTACTGCACCACCATCCCGAACCTCTTCAAGCCCAAGACGGCCGAAGCCGCGCCCGCGCCCGCAGTGGTCACGTGGGACGCGCTGCAGGAGCAGGACCCGGTGGTGCAGGACAGTGTGCGCCGTGACAGCCTCCGCCGCGATTCCGTACGACAGGACAGCGTGCGTCGAGCGCAGGATAGCGCGGGTGCCGCGGCAACGCCGCCTCAGCCGCCCACCTCGATCATGCCGCAGCCGCCGGCCGCGGGTGGCATGCCACTCCCGACGGTCGGCCCCGATGGCCTGCCACTGCCCACCACGGGCCCCGATGGCTTGCCGCTGCCCAACGTGGGGCCAGACGGGCTCCCAGTACCCACCATGGGCGCCGATGGACAGCCCCTCCCAACCGATCAGGCCACGCGCGACAGTATTGCCGCCGCCGCGGCGCGTCGACTGGCCGCCGAGGAGGCCAACCTGCCGCCCCCGGCGATCTTCGCCGTGACACCGGAGTCACTTGCTGAAGGTCTCTACCAGATGAACTCCTACGCTGTGGAGGTGCAGAAGAAGTTCGCCCTCTCGATTGCCTGTTTCGTATTCGTGCTGTTCGGGCCGCCGATCGCGCTGCGCTTCCCGCGCGGCGGACTCGGCATGACGCTGGGCATCTCGCTGGCCGTCTTTGGCGCGTACTACGTGTGCCTCATGGCGGGCGAAACGCTGGCGGACAAAGGGCGCCTCGACCCGATCGTCGCGATGTGGGGCGCCAATGTGCTCTTCGCGATCGCCGGCCTCGTGATGTTCCTGCGCGTGGAACGCACCACCGATGGATCACGCGGCGGCGGTCTGCGCGACTGGTGGAGCGACCGACAGACCCGCAAGGCGATGCGTCGTCGTGTCGCGGTGTCGGAAGTGACCACATGAGTGCGTCCGCTTCACCGTCGCGCAAACGACGCCTCGTTCGTCCGCTCGATCGATACGTCGCACTGGAGTTCCTGCGCATCTTCATCGTCACCAGCATCGGTTTCCCTCTGCTGGTGTTCGTGGTGGATCTGGTGGACAACCTGCGCAAGTACACCGACCGCCAGGTGCCCGCCGCGGACATCGCGCTCAGCTATTGGTACTTCCTGCCCGACACGATGTACAAGGTGCTGCCCGCCGCGGTGCTGTTTGCCACCGTCTTCACCGTGGGCAGTCTGACGCGCAATGCGGAGCTCACCGCGGCGAAAGCGTCCGGCATGAGCTTTCATCGGGTGGTGCGCCCGATCTTCGTCCTCTCCATCTTTGCCGCGCTGCTGGCGATGGTGATCGGCGAACTGTCCCCGCCGTCGAACTCCACCCGCCTCGAACTGTTGCGCGAGTCGTGCCAGACCCGCACCGCCCCATCGGGTGGCATGGCCATCTGTAACGAATCCACGATCACGCGCTACAACTTCGTCTTCGGTGGTGAAGGTGGACGCGTAGTGCGTGCAACGTATCTGAATGTGGTCGAAGGGCGACTGCAGGCCGTGGAGACCGAAGTGCGTGGCGATTCGGTCACGCCCTCGGTGCTCGTGGCGGCCGAGGGCGGTTCATGGACACCGGACAGCGGGTGGATGCTGCGCTCGGGGCATATCCACGTGCTGCCCGACGCGTCACAGAACATCGTGATGGCCTTCGATTCGCTGATTGATCGACGCATGGTGGAGACGCCAACCGAGCTGCGCGCCTCCGACAAGACCTCGGACGCGATGACGTACGGGCAGCTGGCGCAGTTCATTCGCACGCTCGAACGCGCCGGCGCCGATGTGCGCGGGTTGCGCGTGGAGCTCATGCTCAAGGTGGCCATTCCCGTGACGTGTATCTTGATCGCCATGTTCGGGGCGCCGCTGGCCACGAGCACCCAGCGCGGTGGCGCCGCGTACGGTATCGGCATCAGCCTTGGCACCACCGTGATCATCCTCCTGCTCATCCAACTCACCAAGGCGATCGGCAAGTCGGGCGTGGTCACGCCTGAGCTCGCGGCCTGGTTCCCCAACCTGCTCGTGGGGACCGCCGCGCTGGTGCTGCTCGCGCGCGTCCGGACGTGACCTGATGCCCATTGCCGCCACCTGGCGGACCCTCCACAAGGGTGCGAGTGCCGTGCTGCGCGAGTTCGGCGAGCACGGGTACTACTTGCGTGACATCGTGCGATCTGCGCGTGAGACCGATACGTGGCCTCGCGAAACGATCCGCCAGATGCGCGTGATCGGCGTGGAATCGGTACTGCTCACGATCATCGTGGCCGGATTTCTTGGCGGCGTGACCGCGTTTCAGACGCGATTTCAGCTTTTTCCCGGCGTGCAGCTCTCGGCGGTGGGACTGATCGCCCGACAGAGCATCGTCCTCGAGCTGGGGCCGCTGCTCACGGCGCTGGTGCTCACAGGCCGCGTTGGTGCGCGCATGACGGCGGAGATCGGCACCATGCGCGTGACCGAGCAGATCGACGCCCTCGAAACGCTGGCCTATGATCCGGTGGCGTTTCTGTCGCTACCGCGCGTGCTCGCGGCCGTGATCATGTTGCCGGCGCTCGTGATGCTCGCCAATGTCGCGGCGCTCGTGAGTGCCTGGCTCACGCTGGTGCTGGCGACCGATGTGCGCACGGTGGATTTCGTGGAAGGGCTGCGCATTTCATTCATTCCCTTTCAGGTGATCTACAGTCTGATCAAGGCCACCTGTTTCGGCGCGGCAATCGCGTTCGTGTGCTCGTATCAGGGGTACATCGCCCAGGCAGGCGCCGAGGGCGTCGGCAAGGCGACGGCGCGCGCGGTCGTGATCACCTCGGTGGCGATTCTGACGCTCGACGCGATCGTGGCGGCGGTGTTCGCCCCCTTCGTGCAGGCCTGATCGGCCCTGTTTTTCGGCGCGGCGCGCAAGCCCGTGCGGCACCACCTTCTGTGACTTCAACGGACCGGATGCATGAAACGACGTGACGAAGTGCTCGTGGGCCTGCTGCTGATTGTATCGGTGGCCGTGGGCGTGGCCGGTACCGTGTGGCTCGCACGCGGCGGCCTGTCGAGCGGCTATGACATGTACGCACGCTTCCCATGGGGTGCCGGCCTCAAGAACGGACAGCCGGTGCTGCTGGCGGGCGTGAACATCGGCTTCGTGAAGGGCGTGAAGCTCGATCCGAATGGCACGCTGGTGGTCACGTTGGCCATCAACAACGAGTATCAGGTGCCTTCTCAGACGACCGCAGCCGTGGAGCCCAATGGCATCTTCGGCGATCAGCTGATCGCCCTCACGCCGACGAGGTCGGTCACCACGTTCATGGCGAAGGGAGACACCATTCCGGTCGGCAAGGGCACGCCCACCACGGGTGACCTGCTCTCCAAAGCCGATTCGATCGCGCTCGATGTGGAGAGCATCACCGCTGCGGTGCGCGACGAGTTCGTGTCTGGCGGCGGCATCGCCGACCTGCGCAAGGTGACGGGCGAGATGGCCGCGCTGGTGGCCGAACTCGGGCAGATCGCGTCGGCGCAGTCACGCGAGCTCACCATCACGCAGCAGAAGCTGCGCGCCACGCTGGCCGCCGTCGACTCCGCGGTGGTGGACTCCACCATGCGATCGATTCGCACGAGCACGGCCAACGTGGCCGCGATCACGGAGGAGCTGCAGCACGCGCAGGGGCAGGTGCGGTCGATGCTCACCAAGCTCGACAACGGCACCGGCACGGCGGGCAAGCTGCTCAACGATCCGACGGTGTACGCGCGGCTGGACTCGCTGCTCATGCGACTCGATTCGCTGGCGATCGATGTGAAAGCCAATCCGCGGCGCTATATCAATCTGCGGGTGTTCTGATGCGGGGGGTTCGCATAGAACGGCAAGCGTTGGTCCTGCTGCTGGCCGCGATGGTGGCCTGCGGTGGCGATGGCGGGGGCGGCGCAACCAGCCCAACCCCACCGCCAACGAACGCGTGCACGACCACGCCACCCGCCTCGCAGGCCACCTACTACGCGCCGGCCCGAAACCGATGCGGCCCGGCGCTGCTCACCACGTTGCAGCAGCTCGTGCGTGGCCAGCGCCTGCTCGGGTACACCGCCGCCCGTGATTCACTGTACGCGTTCATCGATCGCGGCGATCGCCCGTGGATCATCGACGCGTATACGGGCCGCGAGGCGGTTGGCGTCAATACGCGGGCCACGGCGGCGGCCGCCAGCATCAATACCGAACATCTCTGGCCGCGCAGTCGCGGTGCCGAGGTGGACCCGGCGCTCAGCGATCTCCATCATCTCTTCTCGTCGGATGAGACCGCCAACTCCCAGCGCTCGAACTTTCCGTTCGGCCTGGTGCGCGGCACCGTGCTCTGGACGAGCCCGAACCCACGCAGCCCCGGTGACGTGAGTCGGTTGGGTTACGCCAACGGCAATAGCGGCCCGATCGTCTTCGAGCCGCGTCCCAGCGTCCGCGGCGACATCGCGCGCGCGTTGCTCTACTTCCACCTGCGCTACCACACGGACCGCCCGTCGGGATACAGCGTCGCGAACTTCTCCTTCGAACGCGACCTGCTGCTGGCGTGGGCGCGGGAAGATCCGCCCGATGCGTGGGAGCGCGCGCGCAATGACGGGGTGCAGCGCGCGCAGGGCAATCGGAATCCGTTCATCGACTGGCCGGCGTTGCTCGATCTTCTGCCCGCCCCCGCCCTCAACTGACCCGGTACCGAACGACGACGCCCCCGCCGCGCAGCTGCGCGGCGGGGGCGTCGTCCATGGTACGGGAGGTGTCGGATCAGAACGAATAGCGGATTCCGAGCTGCGCGCTGAACTGCAGCAGGAGGTTCGCACCAAGCGGCGTTCGGTCGCCGAACAGATCCGTCAGGCTGTAGCGGATCGTCTCGTTGGCCTCATCGTACGAAACCGGCACCATCAGGTTGCGACGCGCGGCCGATACCGACTCGTAGCGTCCCCAGCTGCGATTCAGGCCGTTGAGCACGTTGAAGAAGTCGAGCGAAATCTCGACGTTCTGACCGGCCCGCGTGGGAATCCGATTGCGCAGCGACAGGTCGAGGCGATTGAACCACGGCTGCCGGCAGGTGTTGCGCGGAATGATCTGTCCCACGAAGTCGCCGACACACGGGTTCGCCTCGAGATAGCCGCGATACACCTCGCGCTGCTCGGCGATGAACGTCGCCTGCGCCGCCTCACCGGAGATGTTCGTCGGCACACTCACCGGCAAGTCCTCCGGTGCGAAGATGAACGGGCGGTCGTTGAAGTTCAGCCCGTCGCCGTTGAGGTCACCGCCCTGCTCCGGGCTCCATGGCGTGCCGCTCTGCAGCCGCCAGATGCCGCTCAAGCGGAAGCCCAGCGGCAGGCGCGCGAAGCCGGACACGATGAACGTGTGGTTGCGCACGAACCCTGACGGCCCCCAGGCGCGATCGGTGTCCCCGATGCCGCCGATGTCATTCGGCCCGCTCGCGCCCACACGTGTATCGCTCCAGCCCGCAAACGAGGTGCAGCAGGAGAAGGAGCTGTTGTCCTCCGCCGACGTCCACGTGTACGAGGCGCGCACCGACGACTCGGCACCGAGCCGATGATCGAGATTGAACGTGAGCGCCTGTGAGCGCGCGCGACCGTCGTAGAAGTTCTGGAAGACGTTGCCGAAGTCGGTGTTGAGCAGGCGCTGGTTGCCGCCGGCCGCATTGGGACGGAAGTCGGCGACCGGCTGGAAGACCTGCCGTCCGCCCTCGTTGGCGAGCGAGAAGAGCGGCTGGCGCAGGTTCACGTTGCGCACCGTGTACAGGTTGCTCGAGAACGCGTACAGGTAGTCGGCCGAGAACCGCGTGCGGCTGCCGAGCTCACGCTCGTAGCCGATGTTCCCGCGGTAGGTCTCCGGAATCTCGAACCCGCGCGTCCAGAACGAGAACTCGGGAATGCCTCCGATGCCTGCCGCGCCGGCGCAGTTGAACGGGTTGTCGCTGCCGTCAGCCGCCCAGTCGCGGTAGTTCTGTACCGATGGCGGGGCGTTGTCGTCACCGTCGGCGGCGCTGCCCGTGCACGCCAGGTTCTGCAGCGGCACATCCGTGATGCCCACGTTCGACCCGAGCACCGCCGGCAGGCGTCCGTAGAAGAGGCCGAAGCCGGCGCGCCACACCTCGCTGGCGTCGCCCTTGCGATCCCACGCCAGCGCCACACGCGGCGAGATGTTGTTCTTGTCGATGGGCGCGAGCCCGGTCTCGATGCCAAACGCGCGTTCGGCATCGACCACGCGGCCGGGCGCATCACCGAATCGGGAGTAGTCGTAGCGCAGGCCGAGCGTGGCGAGCAGTCGCGGCGTCACGCGCCACTGATCCTGCGCGTACACCGAGTACTCCTGCACATCGAACACGGCACGCGGCACACCGCCGTCCGAGCGCACATTGCGCGTGTACTGCAGCGGCCGGAACTCCGACAGCGCCTCGAGGTTGTCGAACGTGTAGAACCCCGAGCCCTGGTTCCAGAAGTCGTTCTCGTAGTGCGAGAAGATGTTGTTGGTGCCGAGCTTCAGCGTGTGCGTCCCCAGCTCGATCGTGGTGTTGTTCACGAGCTGCACCTTGTCTTCGATCAGCCGGTTGCGGAACGCGAGGCTGTTACCGCCCCATGCGTAAGCCGTACCGCCGTTCACGTTGTTGACGCGCAGCTGCGGCTTGAGGTCGGCCCCCACACGCGGCCGGTCTTCGGCCGAGTACTGGAAGCGGAACACGTTCGACACCCGCGTGCCGAGGGCGCTCGTGAGTTCACCCACGAGCGAGTTGGTGCGATTGGTGAAGGACTCCGTCTGCGAGAGGCCACCGATCGCGCTGCCGCCGAACGTCTCGTTGCCGTTGTCGTAGTCGGACCAGTTGTTGCGCAGAGAGAAGCGGTGCCGCTCGTTGATGTTCCAATCGAGGCGGGCGAACAGCGTGAGCACGTCATTGCGCGTGGCAAACTCGTCGTACGCCGCGGCCGGGTTGCCGACGCCGTAGTTGTTCGACAGGATGTCGAAGAACCGCCCCAGCGAGTCGGCGGTGGCGAGTGCACGCGCGGCCTGCGCGCGCAGGGCGCCGGCCTCCGAGGGATCGGCGGCGTTGGCGCGCCGCTCGAAGTCGGCGGCCTGCACGCGCAGCGCCGACGGCCCGTTCGGCACGAACGGCTCACGACGGCGCTGCCCATCCACGGAGACCAGCCAGAACAGCTTGTCCTGGATCAGCGGCCCCTCGGCCTGCAGGGCGAACTGCTGGACCTGAAAGTTGTTGACCGGCGTGCCGTTGAAGTTCTCCGAGGTGAGCGCGTCGCCACGGTAGTTGGCGTAGGCGGTGCCGCGCCGACGATTGGTACCGCCCTTGGAGATGATGTTGATGATGCCGCCGGCGTAGTTGCCGTATTCGACATCGAAGCCGTTCGTGATGATCTGAAACTCCTTCACCGACTCGATGGAGAAGTTGAACGGGATGCGGCTGCCTCCCCGATTCTCGCCGAAGAAGGTGTTGTTGGCGTCCACACCGTCGAGCTGCACGTTCGTCTGCGAAGGACGCGCACCGGCGATCGAGAACTGTCCGCCCGTCGTGGCCTCCGGCGTGGGACTGACCAGACCGGAGAGGGCGATGAAATCGGTGAAGTCACGGCCCAGCGTGGGCAGGTTCTGGATTTCCTCCTGCGACACGTTCTGCCGTACGCCGCCGTCGGCCACATCGATGCGCGGCGCGGCACTCACCGACACCGCCCCGAGCTGCAGCGCCGCGTCGGCGAGGGTGAAGTTGAGCGGCGTCGTGGAACCCACGACCACGCGGATGCCGGTGCGCTCCTGCTGCTGGCTGCCGATGCGGCGAACCGTGACCCGATAGGTGCCGGAGGGCAACAGGCGCAGCACGTAGCCGCCGTCGTCGCCAACCGTCGCATTGCGCAGGAGGCCGGTCTCGGTGTTGGTCGCGGTGACCACGGCGCCCGAAAGCGGCGCACGATCGCCACCGAGCACGACGCCGCGGATCGACCCGGTCGTCTCCTGTGCCGCGAGACGCGCCGACGAAAACACGACGGGCGCGATCGCGGGCGCCACCGCGACCACGGCGAAGGCGGCCAGGACGGGCAGTGCGCGCCCGCGGCCGATGAGGGTACTCAGGAGCACGTAACCTCCGTCACGTCGAATGGGCCACGCGGCTGCAGCTGCGTCCCGTTGTTGAAGAAGCCCACGATACCGGTGATGTCGTAGCAGGTGCCGGCTGTGAATCGACCCGTCCCGATGGTCGTGTTGGCGTTGCCGTCGAGGCGCACACGCGCCACCCCCGACCCATCATTGATGTCCGCGTTGCCGCTGGCGAACGCGCCGACCGTGACGGCGCGGACGCGCGCCAAGCGCCCGACGGTGGGTGAGAGCTGATTGGTCGTGGCCGCGAGCTGCGCGGTGGTGAGCGTCACCGGCTCCGGCAGCGTCGCACCACGCCGGATGTTCGGCGCGATCCGCGGCGACGTGATCTGCAGCTGCGTGCTGAAGGCCCCAAGCGATCCGGTCACCTCGATGCTGTCGCCTTCGAGGAGACCGAGGCTGGCGGGCACACCGAACACCTGAATGCCGCCGGTCGCGTCCTGCAGGTACAGGTTGTCGTTCGCCGACCGGTACCGACCGGGCTGCGCGGTCACCACGCCGGCGATCGTCACCGACGCACCGATCGCCTGCTGCTTGGCGATGTTGATGCGAATCACACAGCCGAACTTGAGCGGCGTGGGGACGAACGTTTCTTCGTTGCGATACACGCTGGGACGGGCACCGCACCACACGAAGTTCGCACCGATGATCGCCGAACTGCGCACCACCTCGAGATCGTGCGTGCCGACGGGCGCCTCGATCGAGTAGCGTCCGTCAGCGCCCGATTCGGCGCTCGCAAGCACCGTGGTGGTGCCGCGATCGAGCAGGCGCACCGTGACGCCAGGAAGCAGCGAATCACCGGCGGTTGGTGTGTACGTGTCGTTGTTGTCGCGGTCGAAGAACAGGATGCCGGCCACACGACCGCGCTCCTCGAGCGCGGTGACGGGCTGCGGATCGTCGATGCAGGAGGTCGTGACGACAGCGCTGGCGAGCAGCGCGAGGCCGACGCGAAGCGCGGAACGTCGAGAGGCGGTCATCATCATGGGGTCACATCACTCGCGAAGCGCACCTTGATCTGCGAGGTGCCGTTGAACTGGGTGAGAATGCCGGTCACGGTGTAGCTGCTGCCCACGGTGAACGAGGCCCGCGAGAGCCCGCGCAGCGCGCCGCCCACACGCACCTGCACCGTCTGTCCACCAACCGAGCCGGTGACCGTGAACGCGGGACCCGTGCCACCGCCAATGGTCGTGACCGTGAATCCGGACAGCGTCACGAGCCGCCCTTCGAGGTCGCCGCGCGCAGCCACCTCGGCGGCCGTGACGGACACCGGGGTGACCGCCGTCCCCGCCCCGATGCGCACGAGCGTCGGCGCACCGAGCTGCAGCTGGCCGTTGAAGCCGCCACGCGCGCCGGAGACCTCCACCAGATCGCTGAGCGCCAACTGGGTGCTATCGGCCGTGGGAACGGAGAACACGGCGATGCCGCCGCTGTTGTCCTGCACCCACAGCTCGGAGTTCACGTTGCCGGAGCCGCTCGTGAACGTGCCGGGCGGCACCGTGAGTCGACCAGTGATCGTGTAGCTCGTGCCATTGGTACCCGTCTGGCGCAGGGTGGCGATCGGGGTGACCGGCGTGCCGGGCACGAGGTCGCCACCATCGCGAATCTTGAGCTGCGGCGAGGCATTGAAGCGCGTCAGCAACCCGCTCATGGTGTACCGTTGTCCCACGACGAAATCGGCGCGCGTCAGGCCGGTGCCCGCAGCCGCGATGCGCACGTCGAGGGTATCGTCGGCAGCGTCGGCCACGCGCACGGTGAACGCCGGGCCCGTGCCGCCCGGAACGGACACGACGGTGACATTGGGCAGACGCACCAGTTGCCCCTCTCGCGTGAGGGCACGAGCCTGCGCCACGCTCTGCGAGACCGCCTGCACCGGCGTCCCCGCACCGAGATTGCGCACGCGGGCGACGGTGATCTGCGCCTGCTGCGAGAACGCGGCGCGCACACCACCGATTTCCAGGCGATCGCCAAGCTGGTACTGGGCGCTGTCTGCCGTCCGTACGGAGAAGGCGGCAATGCCCCCGGTGTTGTCCTGCACCCAGATCTCCGAGTTGACGCCACCGGAACCCGACGTGAAGCGGCCGGGGCGCACCACGAGGTTGCCGATCACGGCCACGGCCGCGCCGATCGCTCGGGCACGCGCCTCGGCGATGGGGATGACGAGGGCGCCGGTAAAGATCCCGTTGACGGTCGTGCGTTCTCCCGCCGCCAGCGTGACGGTGCGCGTCGCGCCGTCCGGGAACTCGATCGTCCCCGGGTTCTCGAGGCGCACCGTGTATGCGCCGGGCATGAGATACGAGAACGCAAAGCGCCCGTCGGAATCGGCAGTCACCGAATCCACCACGGCGGCGCCGCGCAGCAGGACCGCGTACAGGCCGGCACCGGGTGTATCCCCGTCGGAGAAGACGCCGTCCCCATCCTCATCACGGTAGATCACCCCGTCCACGCCGGCGGGACGCCAGGCGTAGCGAATCTCGGCGGATTGGACCGCGCCGATCGAACTCACCACCACGCGTGGCGAACTGGAGGTGGTCAGTTCCGTCCCAGCTGGCGCAGCGGACGGCAGGGTGATCGAGTAAGCGCCGGGCGGTACGTCAGCGAAGGTGGCCACACCTTGTGCGTCACTCGTGGCCGTGCGCAAGTCCCCAGCCCCGTCATTGGTGACAAGGCCGAGGGCGACGCCGGCCAGGCCGGAGTCGGCCGGAGTGAACGAACCGGAGGCGTCGCGGTCGAGGTACACGCGAACGGCCACGTCGGCGGATTGGCCCGGAGGGGCGACGGCCTCGTCGCAGGCGGCGAGGAGAGCGAGGGCGAACGCGGCCGACGCGACGCGCACGAAGTGCGGTCGGCTGGCCACAGCCTTCGCCGCGGACTGTGCGGTGAGCAAGGTCATGCGATGGCGGGAAGAGACGGGGGCGCCGATCAAACGGGTCGGTCACCAAGGTCAGACGCAATCAACGCGTGCGCACCGCGTACCGGTTTGGGATGCGCGTCACGGAACGGTAACGGGAGGATCGGTGGCTCGCAAACACAACCGCCCCCCATCCGAAGATGGGGGGCGGTTGTGTTGTCCGTCTTCCGTGGCGCGGCGCGTCTCATCGACGTGGTCGCGCCAATCCCACCGGGTGTGCGGTCGCTTAGAACGAGATGCGCAGCGACGTCTGAATCTGGTAGAACTGACCGGCGTTCAGCAGCGACGGGAAGCGAACGACGCCAGGGTTGAACGTCACGTTCGGCACCTGCGTGGCCGGCTCGGCGCTCGTCATCGACTGCACCTGCAGCAGGCCGAGATTGGCGTTGCCCGTGGCCGAACGAATCTGGCCCCAGTCCTTGTTGAGCAGGTTCGCGAAGTTGAAGATGTCGACACGCAGCGTCACGGCCTCACCGCGAATGCGCGGCAGCTGCTGCTCGATCGTGACGTCGAAGCGATCGAACCACGGGTTGCGGCAGCTGTTGCGCGTCATGATCTGGCCGCGCTGACTCGACAGGCACTCGTCGCCGTCAATGAAGGCGTTGAACGCCTCGTCCTGCTGAGAAGCCGTGAAGGCCTGACCCGAGATCGTGGCGTTCACGAAGCGCTGCTTCGGATCGCCGACACCCGTGGGGATGTAGATCGGGTCGTTCGAGCCGGATCCATCACCGTTCCGGTCACCACGGCCCGCATTGCCCGTGTAGACATAGGCGAACGGCGTGCCGGACTGACGGCTGAAGAACGTGGTGATGCTCGTTTGATTGCGCTTCCACGGCGCGGTATACGTGCCGTTGAACAGCAGGCGATGCGGCTGGTCGAAGATCGACGGGTCGAGCGTCTGATCCGACTGCGCGCCCGAGTACACGCGACCGAACTGCCAGTTCGAAAGCGCCACCGAGGAAGTGAGGTCGGTGACCGAGTAGCTGCGGCCGTACGTGTAGGCGAGGTTGCCCTCGAACGCGGTGCCGAAGCGACGACGCAGCTGGCCGGTGAGGCTGTAGGCGTAATCGCGGCTCTGATTGGAGATCTCGATCACGTTGGTGCCGTAGCGCGGCACCACCGGTGAGATGGCCGGCTGGCCCGTGGCACCGATCGTGCTGAACACCGTGCGACCCTGCGCATCGATGCGCGATGCCGTCGGGATGTTGATATTCTCGTAGAAGAAGCTGTTCACACTGCGCGAGTACAGACCTTCGAACGTACCGATGAAGCCGTACGGCAGCGGGCGATCGTAGCCGATCGTGGCACGCATGAGCTGCGGGTAGCGCAGGTTCTGGTCGGCCAGGTTCACCGTGCCAAGGAACGAGCCGTCGTCGAGATTGCGACCAGGCTGTCCGTTGGTACGCGGCCCGCAGCCGCGCGGAGCGACCGGGTTCGGATCGAAGTTCGGTGCCACGCCGTTGGCGGCGGAGGCACCACCACCGCAGGTGATCTGGCCCAGGCCCACGCCCGTGTTCTGGTACTGGTTGGACATCCACACGAACGCCGGCACACCCTGGAACAGACCGATACCGCCACGGAGCTGGTTGGTGCGATCGCCCGTGATGTCCCAGTTGAATCCGAGACGCGGCGAGTACTGCAGGTTGCCGGACGGGAAGTCGCTATTGGTGTTGCGGCCGAAGTCGTCGAGCACCGGCTGCGAGAACGACGGCTTGTCGAAGAACACCGGTACATCAATACGAAGGCCGGCCGTGATCGTAAGGCGATCGGTGGCCGACCACTGATCCTGGATGTACGCGCCGAGCTGCGCGGCGGTGAAGTCTGCGACCACCGCGCCGCCGAGCGAACCGGAGCCGGAGAACGTGGCCGGACGCGCACCGGAGACGAAGTCCTCAAGACTGTTGAACGTATAGTTGCCGAACGAGTTCTGGAGGAACGAGTTGAAGACCGTGTAGATCTCGTTGCGCGTGCCAACCGAGACGACATGACGACCAAAGGGCATCGTGAAGTTGTTCTGCAACTCGATCAGGTCTTCACGCAGCTCGTTGCCCTGCGAGCTGTTCTCGGTGCCCGCACGGAATCCCAACCCCGAGTTCTGGCCACCGATGTTCTGCACCAGCACCTGCGGAGCGATCGTGCCGGGGTTGCGCTTGAAGCGCGTGTTGGTGACACCGAACACGAACTCGTTGGAGAAGCCGTTCTCGAAGTTCGAGAACAGCTGCGTCACGATCTGGTTCGACAGCTCGGTGCGACGGAATCCGTTCGACGTGAAGTTGAACGTGCCCAGCGAGCGTCCGAAGCTGAACGCCTCCTGGTCGTTATAGATGTTGCGCACCACCAACCGGTGCTTGTCGCTGATCTGGTAATCGAGGCGGAGAAAGGTGTTGAGGAGCGGGTTGTCCGCGGACACCAGGCCAGGTGAACCGGCGTCAATGCCGAGCCCTGCCAAGCGATTGGTGAACGAATCAACCTGCGCCGGCAGGATACGCGCCGTGGTGTTCGGTGAGTTCACGAGACCGTTGGGCGCCGTCGGGTCGAAGTACGGCCCGGTAGCCGGCGCCGAGTTCTGGCTGGTTTCCACCGTCGCGAAGAAGCGCAGCTTGTCCTTGATGATCGGACCACCCAGCGAGAAACCGAGCTGGCGCTGCGTGAACGGACTGTTGCGAAGGAACGCGGTGTCTCGCGCGAGCTCCGTGTCGCGGTAGTAGAGAAACGCCGAGCCCTTGAGCTCGTTCGTGCCGCTCTGCGTCACGGCATTCACCAACGCGCCCGTGAAGTTGCCCTGCCGAACGTCGTAGGGCGACAGCAGCACCTGGAATTCCTTGATGGCTTCGAGGGGCAGCGCACGGCCACCCACCTGCGCACCCACCGTGGGCGAGCCGCCGAGGCCGAAGCGATTGGCCAACGACACACCGTCAACCTGAATGTTGGTAAAGCGGTTGTTCTGTCCAGCGGCTGACAGTCGGCCGTTCGACGCTTCGCTGATCTGCGGCGTAAGGCGAATCAGGTCCTGCACGTCGCGGTTCAGCGTGGGCAGGCGACGGACGAGCGTGTCGCTGACGATCGTCTGCGCACCCTGACGCGTCGGGCCGAATTCCACTGTACGCGCCGAGGCGGTCGTCGTCACCGCGGCGAGGTCCACCGCCGACTCGTCGAGCACGAAGTCGACACGCGTCGCCTGCGTCAGCGACACCACGACGTCCAGGCGCTCTTCGGCCTTGTAGCCGATCGAACGCGCCGTGACGGTGTATCGACCGACTTCAAGGTTCTGAATGAAAAAGCGCCCGTTGTCGCGCACGAGCGCGGCAGTCCGGGCACCTGTTGACGCATTGAGCACTTCGACGCGAGCCCCGATCACCGGCTCGCCATTCGTCTTCGTGACCGTGCCGGTCACGGCACCCGTGGTGGTACCCTGGGCCGCTACCCGATTGACCGGCGCAAACGCCAGTCCAACGGCAGCGAGCGCGAGCCCGAGCCAACGATGCATTCGCATGGAAATCAACGCTCCGTGAAGCTGATTTGAGAACATCCTGACAGGAAATGCCGCCCTTGCCCCGATCGGCGGACCGGGGGGAAGCTAGGGGACCCAGGGAACACGGGCAACCAACTTGTGTAACCGCCCGGTCACGTCCTGTGACCGAAGTGTGGCTTGACACCTATCCCCTGACCATTTAGCCGTCAGCGCTTTCGTCCGACCGTCGCGTAGAACACCGGAATGCCCAGCGCAATCACGCCGAGCACCGCCAGCGTGCCCCAACGCGCCCCCGGGTCCATGACCGCGTTCACGATCAGAAACAGCGTGGCCGCGATGAACAGCAGCGGCACCACCGGATAGAAGGGCACCCGCACGGACGGGTCCCAGCCGACGCGTCGACGCAGCGGGAAGATCGCCGAGACGCCAAGGATATAGAACACGAGCGACGCGGTGACGAAGATATCGGCCAGCTGCTCGAACGACCGCAGCAGCACGAAGCCGATGCCGAGCGTGGCCGCCAGCAGGATCGCGACGTAGGGCGTCTTGTACTTCGGGTGCACCGCGGCGACCTGCGGGAAGAACAGCTTGTCGTCCGACAGCGCGAAGAAGATGCGCGGACCCGTCAGCATCGAGCCATTGATCGAGCCGAACGTGCTCACCAGCACCGTCAGCGAGACGATCGTGACGCCCATCGGACCCACCAGCCGCTGCGCGACATCGGCGGCCACCAGGCGCGCGGTGCGGATCTCCTCGATCGGCAGCACCGACAGGTAGGCCAGGTTCGCCAGCAGGTAGATCGCAATCACGGCCAACGTACCAAAGACGATGCCGCGTGGGAGGTTGCGCCGCGGATCTTTCACTTCGCCGCCCACCTTGGACAGATCCGCCCACCCGTCGAACGCCCACAACACCGACACCAGCGCCAACCCGAATGCGCCGATCGAGAAGCTTCCCGGTGGCACCGCCGGCGTAAAGTGTCCCCCCGTCTTCGGCAAGCCGAGCGCGAAGGCCAGCAGAATGATCACCATCAAGCCACCGTACTTTGCGATCGTGGTGACGTTCTGCACCATGGAGCCGTAGCGCAGCCCGACGATGTTGATGGTCGCCATGAGCGCGAGCGTGCCCGCCGCCAAGAAGCGGGCGTACGTGGCATATGGCTCCAGCGCCGGCTCGAACCCCAGCCCCCGCACGGCGTACTCGGCGAAGGTGATCGAGATCGCACCAAGCGCCGCCGCACGAATCAGCAGGAGCTCCGTCCACCCGAACAGAAACGCCGGCAGCCGCCCCCACCCTTCGCGGATGTACGCGTACATGCCCCCCGTCTGCGGCAGCGCCCCCGCCAACTCGGCCAACGTGAGCGCACCGCACAGCGCAAATAGCCCGCCCACCGACCACACGATGAGCATGGGCGCGGGTCCGGGCAACTTGTCCGCGATACCGGCGGGGGACCGGAAGATCCCGGAACCAATGGTGGAGCCCACCAGCACCGCGATCGCGGAGAAGAGACCGAGCTGGCGGGGGAGTTCGGTGGGCGTCCTGGACGAGGAAGTCGAGGACACCGCAGGCGCACCTGGCGGCGGAGCGGAAGGAGTGGGCATAAGCAGCCGAAGGTACTGCGCTTGCCGCTCGTCCGCACGTGGGTGAAGTTTCTTCAATCCCGACATACTTGCTCCCGAGGCGGCGCACGGCGCCCTCATGATATGAATACAGCAGTTCTCGACGCCCTGTTCTGGATCGCCGTGGCCGCGTGTGCGGTGGCGCAGTTTTTCATCTTGCGCGCGGTCTTCGCTCCGGAAGCACCGGCACCCGTGGGGTCACCGGCTGAGGCCGGACGCGCCGCGGGTCGCCTACGCCGTCCGTCGCGCCCGCTCGAGATTGCGTGGGCGGTGCTGCCCGCGGTCGGGCTTGCGTTGCTCTTCGTGTGGGCGTGGCAGCTGCAGCATCCGTCGCTCACCTCCCCGGTGATTCGGTCCTTCACGGTGCCGCTATGACCGGCATCCCGTTGGACGAAACGGCGGTGACGGCCCCCTCGCCGCGTGAGGGCAAGCCGGCCGCGAAGAAGACCTCGCTGGGTCGTGACCTCATCGCGCTCACCAAGCCACGCATCATTTCGCTGCTGCTGGTGACCACGGCCGCGCCCATGTACGCGGCGGGCTCACCATCCATCGGTCTGGTGATGCTCGTGATGCTCGGCGGCTACCTCATGGCGGGCGGCGCGAACGCGGTCAACATGTATCTCGATCGCGATATCGACGACGTCATGGCGCGCACGCGACTGCGTCCGATCCCGAGTGGACGCATGCGACCGCAGCAGGTGCTCGCCTTCGGTGTGGCGTGTGCCGTCGCCGCGACCTGGCTGCTCGCGTACTTCGTGAATGTGCTCACCGCGGCGCTCGCGCTCGCGGGGTTCTACTTCTACGTGTTCATCTATACGCGGTGGCTCAAGCGGTCGTCGCCGCAGAACATCGTGATCGGCGGCGCGGCGGGTGCGTTTCCGCCGCTCGTGGGATGGGCGGCCGTGACGGGCTCGCTCGACATTGTGGCGATCACACTGTTTCTCATCGTGTTCTACTGGACACCGCCACACTTCTGGGCGCTCGCGCTCATGAAGCAGGTGGACTACGGGCGCGCGGGCGTGCCCATGGCGCCGCTGGTGTGGGGCGAGCGGGAAACGATGTACCAGATGTTCTGGTACACGATCATCCTGCTGTGGCTCACCGTGCTGCCGTGGTGGGTTGGTGCCTTCGGCCTGCTGTATCTCGCCAGTGCGCTCGTGCTCGGCGGCCTCCTGCTCGGCGGCATCGTGCAGATGATTCGCGCCGCGCGTGCCGGTACGCCGTGGAGTGGGCCCGCGTGGTGGGTGTACAAGTATTCCCTGCTCTACCTCGCGCTGCTCTTCGTGGCGATGGGTGTGGATCGGGCGCTGGCACGGTGAGTCGCCGGACGCCGAGCATGGCTGCGTCCGGCAGCACGGCGGAAGCTCGCCCCCGCGGACTGCCCTCCCCAAAACCACTCGGTCGGCTGCTGCCACGTGTCGCGCCCTATCGCGCGCGACTGCTCACGGCGTTCGTGTGCCTGGTGATTGCGGCGGCGGCGGGACTCGTGTTCCCGCTCGTGATCGGCTACCTGCTCGACGCCGCCTTCGAACTCAAGGATCGTGGGGCGCTCGATCGCATCGCGCTTGCGTTGCTCGGCATCTTCGCCGTCCAGGCGATCGCGAACTTCGTGCAGGTGTACCTGCTGAGCTCCACCACCGAGCGGGTCGTCGCCACGTTGCGCGAAGATACGTTCGCGCATCTCATTCGCCTCAGCCCGGCGTTTTTCACCGATCGGCGCACGGGTGAGCTCACGAGTCGTCTGTCGTCGGACCTCGCGCTGCTGCAGTCCTTGCTGGGCACGTGGATTTCGGAGCTGTCGCGTCAGATTCTGTTTCTGGTGGGCGGCATCATCATGCTCACCATCACCAATCCGGGGCTCACACTCACCACGCTCGCGGTCGTGCCGCTCGTCGTCGGTGCAGCGATCGTGTTCGGCCGTGCGCTGCGCAAAGCCACCACGGGTGTGCAGGATCGCATCGCCGACGCCATGGGCACGGCCGATGAAGCGTTCGGCTCGATCCGCACCGTACAGAGCTTCACACGCGAACCCGTTGAGACGGCGCGCTTTCGCTCGCTGCTCGAGGGTGTGGTGACCGTGGCCGTCCATCGCGCGAAGCTGCGCGCCGGATTTTTCGGCGTGGTGGGGTTCGTGGCGTTCGCCTCCGTGGTGGCGGTGCTCTGGCAAGGCGGTGCGCAGGTGCTGGCCGGACGCCTTACCGCCGGTGCGCTCGTGGCGTTTCTGTTCTACGCGCTCACGGTGGCGGCAGCGGTTGGTGCACTCGCGTCGCTCTTTGGCAACTTCCAGGAAGCGGTTGGCGCCACACTGCGCGTGTTCGAGCTGTTGGACACACCGCCCACGGTCGCAGATCCGGCAGCGCCGGTGACGCTCGAGCGCCCCGTGCGTGGCGCGGTCTCGCTCGACGACGTGACCTTCGCCTACAGCGACGAGGCGGGGCCGGTGTTGCGGAACGTGTCACTGCGCTTCGCCCCGGGCGAGATCGTGGCGCTTGTGGGACGCAGCGGTGCCGGCAAGACCACGATGGCCTCGCTGGTCCCCCGCTTCTGGGACGTGACCGGCGGCCGGATCACGCTCGACGGCCACGACCTGCGCACGCTCGCCCTGCACGACCTGCGCGGCGCCATTGGCATCGTACCGCAGGAACCCACGCTGTTCAGTGGCACCGTGCGCGACAACATCGCGTATGCGCGTCCCGATGCGAGCGATGCCGATGTGGAGGGAGCGGCCCGGGCGGCGCATGCGTGGGAGTTCATCACCCGGTTGCCTGAAGGGCTGGACACGCGTGTCGGCGAGCGCGGCGTGAAGCTCTCCGGTGGCCAACGTCAGCGCATCGCCATCGCCCGCGTGTTTCTCAAGAACCCTGCCGTGGTGATTCTTGACGAGGCCACGTCGAGTCTCGACAGCGAAAGCGAACATCTGGTGGAAGCCGCGCTCGGTGAACTGCTGCACGGCCGCACGACCATCATCATTGCGCACCGGCTGAGCACGGTGCGTCGCGCCGATCGCGTGGTGGTGCTCGATCAGGGGCGCATTGTGGAAGAGGGCACGCACGAGACACTCGTCGCGCTTGGCGGACTGTACCACGCACTGCACGCCCGCCAGTTCGCGGGGCTTGCCGACACCCTCGTCGAGTAGCGACGCGCGCTTCGAGCCGAGACTTACGGCGTGACGGGGAGTGTGACCGTCACGCGCGTCTCCACGCCACGTTCCACGCGCACATCGGTCGCGACGGTGCCAAGTCGCTCGTGCCAGGTGACCAGCACGTAGCGACCAGTCGGCACGTGATCGAAGGTGATCCGACCCGACGCATCGCTGATCGCCACGAACGGGTGTGGTGCCACTGCAATCCAGCCGTGGACCCACGGGTGCCGATCGTCGCGAATCTCCACGAGCCCTGGGGCGTCCGTCACCGCGGTCAGCGGCACGACGGCGCCGGCGCTGAACAATGGCACCAGCGCGCGCGGCGCCACCGGTGTGACGACGCGTGCGGCTGGCGTCGTATCGCCACTGGTACGCGTCGGCAGCTCGTCCATCACATCGAGGAAGCGCAGTCGCGCATCGATGTTGTCCGCACTGCGCACCAGCAACGTCGCGCCCAGTGGCGCCCGCGAAATGCGCGGCTGAATCTGACACTGCGCCAACGCGATCGTCATGCGTCGCGCTGCCGGATCGGCTGGTCCGCGTCGCACGCCAACGAGCCACGCCACCGCATCACCCACCCCGCTGCGCGTACCCACGAACGGAGCGTCGGGCACGGCCGCACACGTGGGGGCATCGTGGGTGATGCGCACGAGCGAGTCCGGCGGCAGGTCATCATCGGCCGTTACAACAGCGCTGATGCGGCCCGTCTGCTCGGCGGTGATGGTCGTATCGACCACATAGGGCAAGGCACCACTGGCCATCGCGAGCGATTGCATGTGCACAATGCGCGGCGCGCTGAGCAGCGGATCCGGTGCGCGTGTCTCGGGGGCAACCTCGGCGTCGCTTCCACCACAGGCAAACCCGCACAGCGCCAGCAGCGCCATCCCGGCCACTCGCGCCGCATTCGAGCGGCGCGCAGGGCGCGAGCACTCGTGCACTACAGCACGAGCAGGTCGCGCTGGATCACCCCAGGCGTCACCAGCAGCCCATCGTCCGTCACGAGCGCGTTCACTTCACTGCGCACGCCGAGCTCTCCGGGCAGATAGATCCCCGGTTCGATCGAAAACCCGACACCGGACACGAGCAGTCGCTCATCCCGCGACTCGAGATTGTCGATCTGCGGTCCGGAGCCATGCAGCTCGCGCGAATCGATGGAGTGACCCGTGCGATGCGTGAAGTACGGCCCGAAGCCGCGCGCTTCGATCACGGCGCGCGCGGCATCGTCGGCTTCGGCACCGCGCACGAGCTCCCCAGCGCCGAGTCGCGCGTGCAGCAGTGAGAGCGCGGCATCGCGGGCATCGCGCACCGCCTCCCACACCGTGATCACACGACGCGATGGCGCGCCGATCGAGGCCATCCACGTCTGGTCGGCGTAGACGCCATCGGCTTCGCGCGCCCACAGGTCGATCAACAGCACGTCTCCCTCGCGCACGAGTCGCGGTGCGCTGGCACTCGGTTCATAGTGCGGGTTGGCAGCATTTTCGCTGGCGGCCACATCGGGCCCGTGATCCGTGGAGAGTCCCGCGCGAGCAAACGCGTCGAGGATGAACTGCTGCAGCTCATGTTCGGCCGCGGGTGACGCCGTGCGTGCGCGCTCGCCGGCGATGGCAAACGCTTCGTGCGCAATCCGGCGAATCGCCTCGGCGGCCCGCTCATGCGACGCGCGATTCGCGGGCGTCCACGTGGCGTACACCGCGCTCACCAGCTCTCCCGAACTGACCACCGTGGCACCGGCGGCGCGCACCATCTCGAGCACGCCGGCGGGAATGCGATCGAGATACGGGATCGCATCGCCCGGCGAATACTCCATGGCCACCCGCTTGCCGTTCACCAGCGTCGCCAGCTCTGCTTCCAGCGCTCGCCATCCGCTATACGTGACGCGCGGCCACTCGTGCGGCCAGCGCGCCCACGGTCCCGGTTCGATGGCGTGCTGCACGCCGATTGGCGTCCCCTCACGCGGAATCCAGGCAAAGACGCGTCGCGACACCAGGCCTCCAAAACCGAGCAGGCCGGACGCAATCGCATTCGTACCGCGGAAGTCGTAAAGCAGCCAACCGTCCAGTTCGAGATCGGCGATCCGTTGCTGCAGCGACGGTAGCATCGCGGGCGTGAGCATGGGCAGTCTTCGCGAAGGTCAGCGACGCCAGTCGGTGCGCCACTGACAGGTACGGTCGCCACGCGAGAGACAGGCCACCGCCTGAATCGCGTGGTCAACGCCGGTAAGGCCGAGCAGGAGTTCGCGCAGCGCCGCCTCCTGGAATCCACACCCACCGCAATCGGGGGCCGCATCGGCGGTCACCGGCGACAACACCTCGAGCAGCAACGTCGAGCCCTGTCGCTCCAGTCGACCATCGAGATACCGGCGGCAGATCGCGCGCAAACTCCGGAGCGCAATCGGCCGGCCAAGCGGACCCGGGAGTGAACGACCGGCGCGACGCGTGGTGGACGAGACGGTGGCGAGTGAAGCGCGCGCCACGCGACGGCCTGCTTCGCGAAACACGAGATCGGCATCCGGGCGGCGCCCGATGAGGCGTGACAGCGCGAGTACTTCGTCGAACGGGACACGCTGCTGGCGTCGCACCGCTTCGCCGTACCGTTTGATCTGCATGTACACCGTATCACTGAGACCGAAGCGCTTGTTGCGCAACTCGTGCACAAGCTCCGTGTCGAGGTCGGCGGCCGGCAGATCCAGGGCGCGTACGGATTCGAGCAACGCCAGCGGGACCAGCGCGTCCACCGGCGATCCGGCGAGCGGCAGCAGAGCGACACCGGCGGCGGGTGTCAGGCGAGGTGAGAGATCCGGGTACATGTGCGTCACCCGCCCAACCTAGCGCATCGACTCGGCACGTAACAGCGGATATCGGTCCACCTGATCGGTCCGGACTGGAACCTCCCGCGTCGCCAGTCGTTGTGTTAAGTAGGCAGCATGCGACGGCGGATCTATATCACCAACTCGCAGCGTGTGTTGCGCTCCCACTGCCAGCTCCCGTCCCTCCCCGGACCTGTCATGCCCTCCATCGCGTCCCGCTCACCCAACAGCGCGCCCTCCGACGATACGTCGGCGGAGTGTCGGCACGTTCGCGCCTGCCTGAGCGCCTTTGTCGATGGTGAAGCCTCACCCGAGGAAGCGGCCGAGGTACTCGCACACGTGAGTCGTTGCTCGGCTTGCCAGCACGCCGAGTTGGGTCTCCGGCATCTCATCGCGGCGATCCAGCGAGCGCACGTGCCGGTGTTGGCGTCGCGCCGACTGCAGCTTCGCGTGACGCAGCTGTTTGCCGATCAGGAGCAGCGCGTGTCGAGCGAGGCTCGCGACGCCGACGCTCGCGTCACGCACGTCGATCGGTCCTGACCCACCTCGGCGCGGCGTCCCGTGCCGAGTCTGTACGGTCTCGCCCTCGCCGTCGCCGCATCCGCCGGCATCGCGCTCCTTGCCTGGCGCGCGGGATCGCTCAGTCGCAGCGGCGGTGTCGCCGCAGTCCTCGTCGGTACCCTCGTACTCAGCACCGGTCCCGGATGGGGTGCCTACCTTGTCACGTGGTTCGTGGTCACGGCCGCACTTTCGCGACTGGGCCGTGCACGAAAGGCGCGGCACGTACACGGCATCGTGGCCAAGGGTGGGACGCGTGACGCGCTGCAGGTGTTGGCCAACGGCGGGCTGTTCGCGCTCGCCGCGCTGCTCACATGGGCGCTCGTTGGTCCGCCATTGACGGTGGTGTCCGTTGCCGCGGCTGCCTCGCTGGCGGCGGCTGGTGCCGACACCTGGGCGACGGAGGGCGGCACGTGGGCGAGTGCGCGAGCGTGGTCCCTTCGTACATGGCGGTGGGTGCCGGCCGGTACGTCGGGGGCCGTCTCAGCCCCAGGGACAATGGCCATGGTGGCGGGTGCGCTGATATGGTCGTGGGCAGCGGTGTTGTATGGCGTCGTCCCGGTGGGTGTCTGGCACGCCGTGGCCATTGGCGGGGTAGCAGGCGCATCGGCGGACACCCTGCTCGGCGCCGTCGCACAGCAGCGGCGACGGTGCGACCACTGCGGCACCGACACCGAGCAGCTCCAACACGAGTGCGGCCACCCGACGCGACAGATCGGGGGCGCCTCATGGCTCGACAACGATCTGGTCAACCTGCTCTCCACGGCGGTCGGCGCGGCTGTTGCGGCGGTGCTGCTTCGGTAGACGGCGTGGTTGCGGGGCGGGAACCCGAGCGCGAAACTCCCACTTATTCCTTGTCTGTTCGTGCACTCGGATGCGCGAGCGATTGCTCTCATTCGGCCCTTCATGTCCCTCCCCCAGCGCACGCAGGTCCTGATCGTCGGAGGCGGCCCCGCGGGGTCGTCTTCGGCAACGTTTCTTGCGCAGGCCGGCGTAGACGTGATGGTCATTGACCGGGCGCACTTTCCGCGCTCCAAGCCGTGCGCGGAGTACCTCAGCCCGGAAGCGTCGCGGGTGCTGCACGCGATGGGCGCGCTGCAGGCGGTGGAAGATGCGGGCGCCGCCCAGCTCACCGGCATGCGTGTGCGGGCGCCCAACGGCTTCGAAATCGAGGGGGCGTTTGCGGCCGAGCACGGCTTTCGCGGCTTTCGCGACCGCGGCCTGGCCCTGCGACGCGAAATCCTCGACGGCCTGCTGCTCGATCGAGCTCGCGCCGCAGGCGCCACGGTGCACGAAGGGGTGACGCTCGAGGCACTCGACGCGGAGCCGCGCGGCTATGCTGTTCGCCTTCGACACGATGGCGTCGAACATGACCTGCACGCGGACCTCGTCATCGGCGCCGATGGATTGCGGTCCCGCGTGGCGCGTGCGCTTGGCGTGGCGCGCCGTTCACGGTGGCCTCGGCGCCTCGCGCTGGTGGCGCACTGGCGCGGCGTGGCGGGCATTGGCGCGCGGGGTGAGATGCACGTGCAGCGCGATGGCTATCTCGGCCTGGCCGATGTGGGGGGCGGCCTCACCAATGTCGCCCTCGTGGTGCCGGCGCGACTCGCGAAAGGGGCGGCCGGCAATGCGGACGGCTACGTGCGCGACTGGCTCGCGCGGTATCCGCACCTCGCGGCGCGTTTCGAACATGCCGAGCGGATGTCGCCGGTACGCGCGACGGGGCCGTTCGCCTCACACGCCACGCGCGCGTGGGCGCCCGACGCCGCGCTCGTGGGCGACGCGGCCGATTTCTTCGATCCGTTCACCGGCGAGGGGATTTACGCGGCGCTGCGCGGCGGCGAAATGGTCGCACCGTATGTGCTCGAGGCGCTGCGTGCACCTACGGCAAAAGCGTCCGCGCACGCGCTGCGCGCCTACGATCGTGAGCGGGTGCGCACGTTCGCCGGCAAATGGCGCGTGGAGAAGCTCATCGGACTCGCCGTCTCGTTTCCTGCGCTCATGAATCACGCCGCTCGCGTGCTGTCGCGACGGACCGACCTTGCCGACCTGCTCATCGGCGTCACCGGTGACTTCGTGCCCGCGCGCGAAGTCCTGCGCCCCGGCGTACTGTGGCGCATGCTTGTTCCCCCTGCTCGCTCATGACCACCGAATCATCCACACTCGTTTCCGCGACGGAGTACCGCGCGGCTCTCAGTCGTTTCGCCTCTGGCGTCACCGTCGTCACGTCGCGCGATGCGCTCGGCACCGACTATGGCATGACGGTGAGTGCCTTTTCGTCGCTGAGTCTCTCACCACCGCTCGTGCTCGTCTGCATCAACCAGACCGCGTCCTGGCACGCGGCCATTGGCGATTCGTCGCACTTTGTAGTGCACGTGCTGAGTGACGCGCAGGAGGAGTACTCGCGGCGCTTCGCCAGCGAGCGCGCGGGGCGCTTCGTGGGTGTGCCCTACACGCGCACCGAATCGGGGGTGATCGTGCTGCCCGACACGCTGACCACCCTCGAGTGTCGCATCACGGCGCGGCATGAGGGCGGCGATCACACGATCGTGGTGGGCGCGGTGGAGCACGTGCAGCTGGCTGAGGGTGATCCGCTCCTCTATTGCCGCGGTGCCTACGCGCGATTGAGCCGCTGAATGTTCACACCGGCGCGTCGGCGCGGCACAGAGTACCTCGACGACCCGTCGCTCGACTCGGCCATCGCCACGCGCTCGCTGCAGGATGTGGCGCGCGCCAATTTGTTGTTTGGGGGACGACGCGCGGTACTCGCGGAGCTGGCCGGATATTTTCTCGCCGCTCGCGCACGGGGCGAGACATCGTTGGTGTTGCTCGACGTCGGCACGGGACTTGGCGACATTCCGCGAGCTGCGCGCGCGCTGGCCGTGCGGCATGGCCTGCAACTGCACACCATCGGGCTCGAGATCTCCCCCCCGCTCTCACTGGCCGCGATGCCCGGTGCAGAGCAGTGTGTGTGTGGCGATGCACGAATGCTGCCGTTTGCAGATCAGAGCGTCGATGTGATCACCTGCTCGCAGGTATTACATCACTTTGATACGCAGGAGGCGGTTCCCCTGCTTCGCGAGCTGACCCGCGTGGCGCGTGCGGGCGTGATTGTCAGCGATTTGCGACGCAGCTGGATTGCGGTGGGACTGCTGTGGATCGCATCGTTCCCTCTAGGGTTCCATCCGGTGAGCCGCCACGACGGCATGCTCTCCATCCTGCGCGGATTTACCGCACCGGAACTTGCTCACGCCGTGCATCACGCCGTTGGCGTGAGACCGGCCGTGCAACACCGACTGGGCTGGCGCGTTACGGCGCGCTGGTCCCGCACGCCGACCTGAATCATGGCTGACTCCCCTGCCCCCGCAACGCGCGCTCCCTACGTGCTTGGGCCACTGCCCATGGCGCGTCGATTGGTCACGATCGATGAACAGATCGTGCGCGCCCCCATGGCGCGCATCTTCGAAATCGCGGCACTCGTGGAGCACTGGCCGGTGTATCTGCCGCACTATCGCTTCGTGCGGTTTCGCGCGCGCGCGAGTGATGGCGGGGGGCTCGTGGAGATGTCGGCCAATCGGCCGTTCGGTCCTGTCGGCTGGCCCACGTGGTGGCTGTCGGAAATGTCGGTCGATCACGACACGCCGCTCATCCGCTTTCGCCACGTGGGCGGCGTCACGACACGCATGGACGTGGCGTGGGAGTTCACGGAGGTGGAGGGTGGCACGCGGGTGCGCATCGTGCACACGTGGGACGGTCCGCGGTGGCCGCTCATCGGGCCGTTCGCCGCCACGGCGGTGATCGGTCCGGTGTTCGTGCACGGCATCGCGTCGCGCACGCTGGCCGGACTCGCGCGCGTCGCCGAGCGTGGTGATGGCAATCTGCCGGCAGCACGCGGTGCGGCCGCCGCCGACATGACGCGTGTGCACACGCCGTCGCGCACGACCGGGACGGGTGCATGACCGCTCCCACGCCGGATACGCGCATGGGCAACGGTGTCATGCACCACCGCCCGTCTCCACGACGCGTCGCAATCACCGGTATCGGCTGCGTCACGCCGATCGGCACCGGCGCCGAGGCGATGTGGAACGGACTGCGCGCTGAGCGAAGCGCCGTGACTGCCATTTCGCGCTTCGATTCGTCGATCTTTCGCAGTCGCTGCAATGCCGCGGTGCCCGACTTCGACCCGCTCACCTACCTCGACGAACGGCGCGTGCGGCGCCTCGACCGGTTCGGGGCGTTGAGCGTCGTGTCGTCCATGCTGGCATTGCGCGACGCCGATCTCGATCTCGACACCATCGATCGCAATCGCGCGGGCACGATGATGGGCACCGCACTTGGCGGCGTGGCATACGCCGAAGAGCAGGCCGCGCGCTTTCAGCACGGTGGACTGCGCGAGGTCGATGCCACGTTGGCGCTCGCCGTCTTCGGCGGCGCGTCCAGCTGCAACATCGCGATCGAGTTCGGCATCACGGGACCCAACTCCACGAATGCCATGAGTTGCGCGTCGGGGACGATCGCGATTGGCGAGGCGTTCCGGCGCGTGCGCGACGGCGAGGTGGACGTGATGCTTGCCGGCGGCGCCGAAGCCCCCCTGGCCACGCTCTGCTTCGGTGCGTTCGCGCTCATTCGCGCCATGAGTACGCGCAACGACGAGCCGGAACGCGCCTCTCGACCCTTCGATGCCGATCGCGACGGCTTCGTGATGGGTGAAGGGGCCGCGGTGCTGGTGCTCGAATCGTGGGAGCATGCGGTCGCGCGTGGCGCACGCATCTACTCCGAGCTTGCAGGGTATGGCACCACCAACGATGCGCATCACATGACCGCACCGCGTCCCGATGGTGCACAGGCCGCGCGCTGCATGTCACTCGCGCTCGCCGATGCCGACGCCGCGCCCACCGACGTGCAGTATGTGAATGCGCACGGCAGCGCGACGCCCCTCAACGATCCCACCGAGACGCTCGCCATCAAGCGCGTGTTCGGCGATCACGCGTACCGCATGCCGGTGTCGAGTACCAAAGGCTACTACGGCCACGCCCTCGGTGCGTCAGGCGCCATCGAAGCGGCGATCAGCGCGCTTACCATTCATCACGGGTGGATTCCCCCCACGCTCAACCTCGAGCGTCCCGACTCGGCGTGCGATCTCGACTACGTGCCGCAGCACGGCCGCGACGGCCAGCCCGAGGTGGTGCTCAGCAACTCGTTCGGCTTTGGCGGCATCAACGCCAGTCTGGTGATGCGGCGGGCGTAGCACCCGAGTGATCGTTCGGCGTCGTGGCGCGTCACAGGCCACGACGCGTGCGTGGGTGGCTACTTGATCGTTGCCACGCGCGCGAGATCGGTTGGCGCCCCCGACACGAACAGCGTGTCCGAGTCCTTCAGCGGCGCTTCGGGGTCGGGGATGCCCGCGATGGAGTTGGTGAGCATGTCCTTGACCGCGACGACGCCGATATTGAAGCGGCGCCGAATGTCGAGGTCCTTGAGCGACTGCCCGAGCCAGCTGTCGGGAATCGCCATCTCCTGCATGGCGAAGTCGTCACTCAGCGGGAAGAAGCTCAGGATTTCCTGGCTGACGACCGCCTCAGCCAGGCGTCGCCCCGAATCGCGCTCGGGAAACACCGTGCTCGCGACGCCAAGCTTGTCCACCACGCGCGCATGCTGATCCGAGATCACCTTCACGTGAATCTCGCGCACACCAACGTCCTTGAGCGCCAGCACGGCCAGGATCGACGCCGTGATGTCGTCTCCCGTGGAGACGATGCCGACATCGGCCCCTTTGGCGCCGACATCCTTGAGCACCGAGGCGTTGGTACCGTCGCACACCACGGAGCGCGCCGCCCACTCGGCGATGTGGTCCACCAGATCCTGGCGGCGGTCCACCGCGATCACGTCCACTCCCTTCTTCGCGAGGCTTTCGGCCACCGACATGCCGAAGTTGCCGAGTCCGATGACGACGATGCGCTTCATGTTGCTGTCCCTGAACGAGGATCAACCAATGGTGACATCTTCACGCGCATACGAATAGCGATTGCTCGTCTCGCGTGCGCGCAGCGCCAAGGCGGCCGCGAACGAGAGCGGGCCGATGCGGCCAATGAACATCAGAATCGTGGCCAGAATGCGCGACGCGGTACTCAAGTCACCGGTGGCCCCCAGTGACAATCCCACCGTATTGAACGCGCTCACGGCCTCGAACACCAGCCGCAGGAAACCCACGCCGGGGGCAACCTGCTCTTCGAAGGCCGTAAACAGAAAAATGGCGAGCCCAACCACGGTAAAGGCGAACACTCCGATGCCGATCGCCCGCTGCACCGTTTCGTCAGGAATGGTGCGCGCCCATACCGACACGCTGACTTCACCGCGCACGCGTGACCACGCCAACAAACCGATCACGGCGATGGTGGTGATCTTGAGTCCACCCGCGGTGGAACCGGGTGCGCCGCCCACCGTCATGAGCAGAATCGTGAGAAAATTCGTGGCGTCGCTGGCCTCGCCGTACACGATGGCATTGAAGCCGGCCGTGCGCGCCGTGACACTCATGAACAATCCATTCAGCACGCGTGCGGCCGGTGTCATCTCCTGCAACGTGCCACGCCATTCGAAGATGCTGAACAGCACCCAGCCGGTCAGCAGCGCGAGTGCCGTAGTGGCGAACACCAGGCGCGAGTGCAACGAGAGGCGACGTCGCCCGCGATCGTGGCGCGCCCGAACTCGGACCGCCAGCTCCTCCAGCGTGAGAAACCCCAGGCCACCCACCACCACCAGGAGCATCACGATCACGAGCACCGGCCCGTTCGTTGCCCAGGGGATGAGCGAGTCGGTGAAGGTGGAAAAACCGGCGTTGCAGAACGCGCTCACCGAGTGAAACACCGCATGCCACAGCGCTTCACCCGCCTCATGGTGCGGCCGGAACGCGCCGAACAGCAGCAGCGCGCCGATCGCCTCCATGGCCAGTGTGAACACGACCACGTCGCGCGTGAGTTGCAGCGGATCGACGCCCTGCAGCGACGAGGCCATGCTCTTGGTCACCGCTTCCGTGCGCACCGACAGACGACCACCCAGCCCGAGAATCACCAGCGACGTGATGGTGATCATGCCCAATCCACCCAGCTGGATCAGCAGCAGTAGAAAGCCCTGCCCCAGCGGGGTGAAGTACGTTGCCGTGTCCACCACGATCAACCCGGTTACGCAGATCGCGCTGGTCGCGGTGAACATCGCGTCCACCCAGCCCAGCGGCACCCCGTTCACGTAGAACGCCGGCACCGCATGCAGGCCGACCGTGCCGACGAGGATGGCCAAAAGAAACGTCCCCGCCGTGAGTTGCGGCGGGGAGTAGCGACGCCAGAACGCGAGGTTGGGCACGAGCCCCGATCAGCGCGGGTACTTGGCTTCGTATCGCGCGATGCAGTCGGTGATCGTGCTCATCGCTGCCACGCTCTTGTCCCAGCCCAGCATTTCCACACGCTTGCCTTCGAGGTCCTTGTAGACGCTGAAGAAGTGCTCGACTTCCTTGAGGTAGTGCTGCGGAAGATCGGCGATGTCGAAGTACTCCTGATGGTACGGATCTTCGCTCGGCACCGCGAGAATCTTCTCGTCCGGATCACCACGATCCTTCATGTGCAGCACGCCCACCGGGCGTACCGTGATCAGGCACCCCGGAAACGTGGGCTCATTGATGAGCACGAGCACGTCGAGCGGGTCGCCGTCTTCCGCGAGCGTGCCCGGAATGAACCCGTAGTCGCCCGGATACTGCACGGCCGAGTACAGCACGCGGTCGAGCTTGAGCAGCCCCGTGACCTTGTCGAGTTCGTACTTGTTGCGGCTGCCCGACGGAATCTCGATCACCGCCGTGACGGACTCCGGCGGATGCGGACCCGCGGGAATGTCGTGCCAGAGATTGGACATGCGAATGCAGGGACAGAGAAACGACGCCGCGCGAATCGCGGCAACGCCACTCGCGTCAGCGCCGCTGAAGCACGGCCGCTGCGTCGAGTGCGAAGTAGGTGATCACCATGTCGGCGCCGGCACGCACGATTGCCAGCAACGATTCCATCATCACGCGCTCACCATCAATCCAGCCGCGCTCGGCCGCCGCCTTGATCATGGCGAACTCCCCGCTCACCTGGTACGCGCACAGCGGCACCCCGGTCTCGCGCTTCACCGCCTGGATGATGTCGAGATACGCACCGGCCGGCTTCACCATGAGAATGTCCGCACCCTCGGCGAGGTCGAGCCGCACCTCCCTCAACGCTTCGGACCCGTTCGCCGGATCCATCTGATAGCTGCGCCGATCACCAAAGCTCGGCGTACTCTCGGCCGCTTCGCGAAACGGCCCGTAAAAGGCCGATGCATATTTGGCGGCGTAGCTCATGATCGGCACGCCGCTGTAGCCGGCTGCGTCGAGTGCATCGCGAATCGCTCCCACGCGCCCGTCCATCATGTCGCTGGGCGCAATGATGTCAGCACCCGCCGCGGCGTGCGAGACCGCCTCGCGGCACAGCAGCTCGAGCGTGGCGTCGTTGTCCACGTCGCCCGATGGCGTGAGCAGTCCGCAGTGGCCGTGATCGGTGTACTCGCACATGCACACATCGGTGATCACCAGCAGCGTGGGACACACCGCCTTGATCGCGCGCACCGCGTCCTGCACGGGGCCGTGGTCATGCCACCCGCTCGAACCGCTCGCGTCTTTCGTGTCGGGAAGGCCGAACAGCAGCACGCCGCCAATGCCCGCTTCGAGCGCGCGTTCGGCGTCGAGCACGCACTCGTCCACGCTCGTTTGAAACGTGCCGGGCATCGAGCCGATGGGCGTGCGAATCCCCGAGCCGTGCCGCACGAACAGCGGCAGAATGAACTGTGACGCATCGAGACGCGTCTCGCGCACCAGACGACGCATCGCATCGGAGCTGCGCAGCCGACGCGGCCGTACGCGAGGAAAGGCGCCGAGTGGTGCCGGCGTGTTGGACACGTCGCTCATCCGTGGCCTCCGCCCGTGGCGCGCAGCTGGTCGAGAATCTCCGTGGCGCCGGCCGCGAGCAGCTCCTCGGCGAGCGCAATACCTGCGGCGTCAGGCGCATCGGGGTGCACCACGCGCGAGCCGCGCAGCACCGTGCGCCCCGAAAGATCGGCGATGCACGCATGCAGGACGAGTTCGTCACCCTCCGTCACCACCGCCGCACCGATCGGTACCTGACAGCCGCCTTCGAGCGCGGCGAGCAGTGCCCGTTCGGCCGTGATCGCGCGACGCGTGGGCGCATGATCGAGCTGCGCCAGCAGTGCACGCATGGGTTCGTCATCGGCGCGCGCCTGCACCGCAATCGCCCCCTGCCCCGGTGCCGACAACCACTGCGGCGGGTCGAGCAGCGAGACGATGCGATCGCCGAGCCCGAGTCGCTTGAGTCCGGCCGCCGCGAGCAGCGCCGCGTCCACCTGCCCTTCGTCGATCTTGCGCAGCCGCGTGCCCACGTTGCCGCGCAGCTCCTGAATATCGAGATCGGGGCGGAGCGCGAGCAGCTGCGCGCGGCGGCGCAAACTCGACGTGCCTACCCGCGCGCCCTCAGGCAGGTCGGCCAGCGACGTCACCGGGCTGCCGGCCGTCACCACGAAGGCGTCCCGCGGGTCTTCGCGCTCAAGCAGCGCCACCACGGTGAGCCCGTCCGGATCGGCGGTGGGCAGATCCTTGAGCGAATGCACGGCACAATCGGTGCGAAACGCACGAAGATCGGCTTCGAGCTCGGCGGTGAACAGCCCCTTTTCGCCAATCGCCGACAGTGGCTTGTCGAGAATGCGATCACCGATGGTGGTGTATTCGGTGAGCGCCGAAGTGGCGCCCAGCTCCGCGAGCAAGGCCGCGACCTGGTGCGCCTGCGCCATGGCCAGCGCGGAGGATCGGGTTCCGATGCGTACGACGTCTGACATGCGGTCGGGGAAGGTGTCCAGTCGGCGTGACACACAGCGTCACGCCGCAAACTAGCGACCGGCTCCGCGCCAGTCGACGATAGAACGCGCCAACCCTTCCACCGTGAACGGGCTGGCCTCGAGCACCACGCGGAATCCGGCCTGCCGTGCGGCCTTGCTGGTGACGGGCCCAATACTCGCCAGCGCTACCTGCGCCGCCCGTTCGGGGGGCAGCGCCTCGGCCAGCGCGTCGACTGCGCTGGGGGCGGCGACCGTCACCAGATCGAGGTCGCCGGCCGCCAGAAGACGCGCCAGGAGGCGTTGTCCGTCGGGGTCGGGCACGCTCTCGTAGGTGTGAATGACGTGCACGCGCGCGCCGAGCGTGCGCAGCCCATCGGGTAGCACATCGCGGGCACCGGCCGCACAGGGGTACAGCACGCCCGTGCCACGCACATCGCTGCGCGTCGCGAGCGCATCGAGCAGCTCCTCGGCCTTGTACTGCGACGGCACCACGTCTGCACGCCAGCCGTGTGCCTCGGCGGCGCGGGCGGTCACCTCGCCCACCACCGCGAACCAGCAGTCCTGCACCGCATCAGCCGTGCCTGTGGCGGCAACGGCATCGGCCAGCACCTCCACCGCGTTCACGCTCGTGAGCAGCATCCAGCGCGTGTCACCGAGCGCTCGCAGCGCGTCGTGCAGCGGCGCGGGATCGAGGCGCACGATGCGCGTGAGCGGCACCTCGTACACCTGTACGCCGGCGGCGGTGAGGCGCGTGGCGAGCGTATCCACGCGACCGGCGGCGCGGGTGACGGCCACACGGAGAGGGCCGGACATCAGCGGCCGGCGACCGGGCGCGCGTGTGTGAGAGGCATGGTGCTCACGCCTTGCGCATCACCGCGAGCGGCGCGTGCCCGCCACCCGCTTGAGCAGCAGCCCGATGTACGCCGCGAAGATCACGATCGCGGCCACGTACCCGAGCTTCATGTAGTACGACGTGTCGGGTGGGCCAGTCCGCGCCGGCATGTTCGTGGCGCCCTGTGGAGCCGGGATGGCGGGGGCGCTGTCCTGCACGTTGGTAATGATCGCCGACGGAGGGGTGAGCTCGGTGGCTTCCTGCACGACGCGAAGGATCACGCCTGCTCCAGGGCGAGACGGGCGTCGCGGGCGGTGGCCCACTGATACCGCACGCGAACCAGGGCGAAGAACAGCAGCGTGAACGCCAGCACGGCGTACCCGAACGTGCCGAGCATTTCGGACGACATCGCCGGCTTGGACGGCTGCAGCACGATCGGTTCCGGATGCAGTCCGCGGAACAGGTACACCGTCATGTGAATGAACGGCACCAGCAGCAGCGCCAGCACGCCCAGGACGGCCGACAGCCGCGCCCGTGCTTCGGGATTCTCGAGCGCATCACGCAGCACGAGGTACGACAGCACCACGAACCACAAAAACAGCGCCGACATCAGCCGCGGCTCCCACGCCCACGCCGTGCCCCACGACGACTTGCCCCAGATCGCGCCGGTCACCAGCACCACGGTGAGAAAGACGAACCCCACCTCGGCGGCCGATTCGGCAATCCGGTCGAGGCGATCGTCCTTGAGCCACAGATACAATCCTCCACCAATGGCCATGATCGTGCAGGCCACGTACATGCCGAGAATGGCCGACGGCACATGAATGTAGAAGATGCGCTGCACCGCGCCGAGCGCCGCATCCGCCGGCGTGTACAGGAGCGCCCGCGTGAGCGCGCCGCCCACCGCGAAGAGCGACAGCACCAGCAGCCAGTCCACCATGGGGAGCGGACGCGTCGCAGGGCGCGACTCGATCGCAGAAACCGACGTCATGACTTATTCCTCGAGCGTAAACGGGAAGGCGAGCGTGCACGCCACCACGAACACAATGTCGAACAGCGCCAGGATCTTCAACGCAGGGACCGCTTCGGACAGCGGCTGATCGCCCAGCAACCGGGCCGTCGCCTGCGCCGCCGGAATCACCACCGGCATGAAGAATGGCAGCGAGAGCATCGGCAGCAGCATCTCGGCCAGCCGAGTATTCGACGCCACGGCCGCGAAGAGCGTTCCCACGGCCACGAACCCCACCGCCGCCAGCACCGCCACCGCAGCCACCATGAGCCACTCCGGCCCCAGCGGCAAGCCGAAGAAGAGCCCCAGCGTGGGGATCGCCAGCGCCTGCACCCCCAGCAGAAACACCAGATTGCCGAGCGCCTTGCCCGCAAAGATCGCCTCGCGCGACACCGGCGAGGCCAGCAGCGCGTCGAGCGCCCGGTCGGCGTGTTCCACCCCGAACGAACGATTGAGCCCGAGCAGCCCGGCAAAGGTGAAGATCACCCACAGCACCCCGGGCGCGAGGTCGAGCGTGTTGACGGCCGTGGGGTCCCACGAAAAGCGGAAGATCGCCAGCGCGATCAGCGCAAATACGGCCGTACTCAGAAAGCCGCTGCGCGTGCGGAACTCGATGAGCAGGTCCTTGCGGGCGATGCGCCAGGTGTCGCCGAGAAACGACGGCGCGCGCGACGGCACCGTGACCGAAGGAAGCGCCTCGGCGGTCGCACGAGCGCGCACCGGCGCACCGGTTTCGATGGCAGGCCCCGTCATTCGCCCCCCGCCACAAGCTCACGATACATGGCCGCGTACATCGCGACATCGAAGCCGTGCGCCGGACGCTCAGACTCGTGCACGAACTGCCCCTCACGCATGATCGCGGTGTGGGTGGCCAGCTCGAGCCCCTCGGCGAGGTTGTGCGTGATGAGTACGACCGTCGCCCCGCTCGCCTTGAGCGCGCGTAGCGCCTCCGTAAGGGCACGCGCACCGACCTCGTCGAGCCCTGTGTACGGTTCATCGAGCAGCACCAGACGCGGCCCATGCACCAGCGCCCGCGCGATCGACACGCGCTGCTGCAAGCCGCGACTGAGCGCCCGCACCGGCTGGTGTTCCCGGTCGCGTACCAGCAGCCGATCGAGCACCGCGTCAACCGCGGCACGCACATCGCGCACGCCCTGACATTCGGCCGCGAAGGTGACGTTCTCGCGCACGGTGAGCGCGTCGTACAGCATGCTCTTGTGCGAGATCACGCCCAGCAGCCGCCGGGTGTCGGCCTCGCCGGGCAGCGTATGCCCGTGCAACGCCACCGTGCCGCTATGCGGCGACAGCAACCCACCGAGCAGTCGGAGCAGCGTGGTCTTGCCGGCCCCGTTGGGACCGAACAGCGCGAGGCAGTCGCCGGCCTCGAGCGCGAGCGATACCTCGCGCACCACGGTGCGAGCGCCGAACCGACGCGACACTCCCGACGCCACCAGGGCACCGGACACGGCAACAGCCCCCGTCACCGGGGTGACCGCACGGCGCGAGAGCGACCCGACGGGGCGAGCGTGGACATCCCTCAAGGTTAGCGACCTCGGCGCGGCGCCGCGACGTGCACCCCGAGCCGCGACACCTGTCCCACCGGTTGCCACCGCGCCGCCACCTTTGCAGCTTCGATCAGCGTTCCCGTTGTCCCCTACCATCCGGATCATGAGCGATATCTCCGTCCTGCTGCAGGAAGACCGGTCATTCCCCCCCAGCGACGCGTTTCGCGACGCGGCCCATGTGCGCGACGACGCGCTGCACACCTCGGCAGCGGCCGATCCCGAAGCGTTTTGGGCAGGAGAAGCCGCAACGCTGCACTGGGACCGGCCCTGGGATCAGGTGCTGGAATGGACGCCCCCGCACGCCAAGTGGTTCACCGGTGGCCAACTCAACGCCTGCGTGAACTGCGTCGATCGGCACATTACCGGGCCGCGGCGCAACAAGGCCGCGATCATCTGGGAAGGCGAGCCTGGCGATCGCCGCACCATGACGTACTGGGACCTGTATCGCGAGGTGAATCTCGCGGCCAACATGCTCAAGCATCTCGGCGTGAAAAAGGGCGATCGCGTGGCGATCTACCTGCCGATGATCCCCGAAGCGATCGTGGCCATGCTCGCCTGCGCGCGCATTGGTGCGGTGCACTCGGTGGTGTTCGGCGGTTTTGCGCCCGAAGCGCTGCGTGATCGCATCAACGACGCCGGCGCCAAGGTGCTCATCACCGCCGACGGCGGATCCCGCCGCGGCCAGACGGTGCCGCTCAAGCGCAACGCGGACAAGGCGATCGCGGAGTGCCCGAGTATTGAGCACGTGCTGGTGGTGATGCGCCGCCGCAGCGGCGTGGGCGACGAAACCTTCGCCGACATGAAGGACGGCCGCGACCACTGGTGGCACCGTCTCAAGAAGCAGGTCCCGAAGTTCTGCGCGCCCGAGGTCATGGATGCCGAGGACCTGCTCTTCATTCTCTATACCAGTGGTACCACCGGCAAGCCGAAGGGGATCGTGCACACCACCGGTGGCTACCTCACGGGCGTGACCAGCACCATGAAGCACGTGTTCGACCTCAAGGAAGAGGACGTGTTCTGGTGCACCGCCGACATCGGCTGGATTACCGGCCACTCGTATCTGGTGTACGGCCCGCTCGCCAACGGCGCCACCTGCGTGGTGTACGAAGGCGCACCCGACTGGCCCGAGAAGGACCGCTTCTGGCAGCTGTGCGAACGCTATGGTGTCACGATTTTCTACACCGCACCCACCGCCATTCGCGCGTTCATGAAGTGGGGCGCCAGTCTGGTGAAGCCGTACGATCTTTCGCGACTGCGCCTGCTCGGCTCCGTGGGCGAACCGATCAATCCCGAAGCGTGGATGTGGTACCAGGAACACATCGGGCAGGGGCGTTGCCCCATCGTGGACACGTGGTGGCAGACGGAAACGGGCGCCATCATGATCTCGCCGCTCCCGGGCGTGACCCCCACCAAGCCGGGTTCGGCCACCACCCCATACCCCGGCATCACGGCCGCGCTGCTCGACGTGCACGGCAACGAGCTGCACACGGGCGGTGGCCTGCTGGCGATCACCAAGCCGTGGCCGAGCATGCTGCGCACCATCTGGGGGGACGACCAGCGGTATGTGGACACGTACTTCACCAAGTGGGCCGGCCGCCCCGACCTGTACTTCCCGGGCGACGGCGTGAAGCGCGACGCCGATGGCTTCTACTGGATCATGGGACGCGTGGACGATGTGCTGAACGTCTCCGGCCACCGCATCGGCACGATGGAAGTGGAGAGCGCGCTCGTGGACCATCCGGCCGTGGCCGAAGCCGCCGTGGTCGGCAAGGCGCACGACATGAAGGGGCAGGCGATCGCGGCGTTCGTCTCGCTGCGCACCGGCTTCACCGCCAGCACGTCGCTGCGCGATGAACTGCGCGACCACGTGGCGCAGAAGATCGGCGCGCTCGCACGGCCCGACGACATTCTGTTCAGCGCCGATCTACCCAAAACACGCAGCGGCAAGATCATGCGGCGCCTGCTGCGCGATATCGCCGAGGGACGCGCGCTTGGCGACACGACGACACTGGCCGACCCCGGCGTGGTCGCTGGCCTCAAGGAGCAGTACGAAGCCCAGGAGGGGTGACGCCGGGGATCATCCGGACGTCTGACGCGGTACATATGAGCATGTTCCGCAGCCTGCTGCCTGAATCGTTGTTTCCGCGCAAACTCTCCACCGAGGTGGAGCAGCGGTTGCGTTTGGCGCAGGCGCGCGCCGATGAAGCGATCGTGCGGGTGCACGTGGACAATGCCCTGCTCTTCGTCGACGCGCTGGCGCCGGATGTCCCGTTCGAGCGCGCGCTCGACATTTATGTGCGAGAAATGGGGCTCCCTGATCCCGCGGCGGCGGTCGTGCTCACGCGTACGCTGGTGGCGCTTGGCGACGGCGTGATGCCGGAGCGCGCGGTGGCGCTGTCCGGCGCGCCCACGGTGGAGCTGGTGCCAGACGGCCCGGCACGCCCACGACTCAGGCTCGACGACGCCGTTGCTGCTCGGCGTCGTCTGGCCTGAGGGCACGTCAGGGTGCGGCGGTCGGCGTGATCCCGGAGGCCGCGAGCGAGTCCACGATCTGCTTCACCTGATCGGCCGTGATCCCACCGGGGAAGATCTGGCCACCCACCTGAATGCTCGGCGTACTGTTCACCCCGAGCTTGATGCCCGTATTGCGATTGGCCTCGATCGTACCCAGATGGGTGCGATTGTCGAAGCAGCTGTTCCAGGCGTTCATGTCGAGCGAGAGTCCCTGCGCAAGCCCCGCGAGCACCTTCTTGGGATTGGTGGTCGCCTGCGAATTCCAGTCGAACTGGCTCTCGAAGATCTTGTCATGCATCTCCCAGAACTTCCCCTGATCGTTGGCACACGCCGCTGCCAGATGCGCCGCCATGGCGTTCGGATGGATGTTCAACGGGAAATCCACGAACTTGAAGTTCGCAAGGCCGGCATCGACGATGCGCTTCTTGATGTCGGGCGTGTGCAGGAGCGCATACTGTCCACAGCCACCGCACTCGAAGTCGGCGAACTCGGTGATCGTAATGGGCGCGTCAGGGTTTCCGTACAGCACGCCCTTGGCTTCCGCTGGCGGTGCCGTCGGGTCAATGCTGATGGCTTCGGGAGCCGAGGGACGGGTAACCTGATAGAGAACCGCACCGCCGATCAGGGCGACAACGGCAATGAGGCCCACGAATGGAGCCTGCGACTTCTGTGGCTTGACGGATTTCTTGCTCACCGAGCGACGGCCTCTCGAACGCGGGGGAGGTGACAGTGGTCAATCCGACAGTGTCGGACCGTACGTACAAGTTATGCGTGCGACGTGAGTGCTCGCCATCCTTTCTCCGCCCTCCCTCCCTGAATCACGCCATGTACGTGGAACATCTTCGACTCCCGGTCGGTCCGGGGAGCGTCCATGTGGAGCGAGTCGGCCGCGGCCGTTCGGTCGTGGTGCTGGTGCACGGCTTCGGGACGAACGCCTCCCTCTGGCGGCCGGTCGCGCTCCGGCTCGCCAATGCAGGGTACCTCACGTTGGCCGTCGATCTGCTCGGTCACGGCGAATCGGACCGTCCGGTGGAGGCCAGCTACGATTTGGCGTCACAGGCCGACGCGTTGGAGCGGGTGCTGGCCGCGCTGCGGTTGGAGCGGGCCAGCGTGGTCGGGCAGGACGTGGGGGCGCTGGTGGCGCTCGCGCTGGCCGCCCGTCACCCCTCGCTGGTGGAGCAGTTGGTGCTGGTGAATCCGCCGGATCCCTCGGACCTCCCACCCGCACCCGTGCGCCTCATGCAGCGTTCGGCCGCGCGTGTGGCGCTCTCCACGGTGGGGCATCAGTTGGGGGCAACGGCACTCGTCGCGGCGCTGCTCGCCGACGCCACGGGCGATCCGGCGCAGCTGTCGCAACGCGATATGGCGCGCTACCTCGCGCCGTGGGTGGGCGCCGGCGGTGTGGAGCAGCTGCTGGTGTTGGCGCGCACGCTCGAGCAGGAGAGCGTGCCGCTGGCCTCCCTCGCGTCGATTGAGACCCCAACGCTCATCGTGCGGGGCACGGCCGACCGGAGCGTGCCGCCGACGGTCGCCGCCGCCTTGGCCGGCACGCTGCCCAATGCGCGTCTGGAGACGATCGTCGGCGCGGGGCGTCTGCTGGCGAGTGACGTGCCCGACCGGCTGAGCGCACTCCTGCGCGAACAGCTCGAGTTTTCAACACTCCCGACGCCACAGCCGTAACAGTAGTACGGACACTGGTTTCACGTGGCACAGTCCGCTAGGTTTCCAATGTTGTCCGAACGGTCGTGGCCATCGCGCCAAGCCTTCGTTACGCACTTCCCCGAGGAAATGACCAAGCTCAAACAACGTCCGCGCCGTGACGTCAGCGCGCCTACGCCGTACGAAGAGGCTCGCGACGAAATGTTCCAGCACATCATGCAGTGTGGTGTCATCGGGGCTCACCCCGACGATCAGAAGGAATGGTTCGACAACACCATGCAGTACATGACGACGCGCTTTACCGAACTCACGCCTGCACAGCTCGTTGAGCTGCGTACGCTCGGGGAACGGTTCGCGCTGCCGCTCAAGCCGAAGACTGAAGAAGCCGTCAGCGCCTGAGCCGTAGCTGGATCCGGAGTGGATCCTGTGCAGTGTCTCGAATCCCCCCGCCAGTCGCGGGGGGATTCGGCGTTCAGGCCCCTTCGGCCTCCACCCGCCGCTCGCGCCACAGCATCAGCGTGTAGTCCACCGTGGCACCGACGCCAAGCACGGCGGCCGCGATCACCAGCGGCGACACGAGGGCTGGCCACAGCAGCGCGGCCAGAAACACGAACAGCTGCAGCGCGGTGAGCACCTTGCCCGGCCAGCGAGCGCGAAAGGGGATCGAGCGCAGCGCCGGGGAGTTGCGGGCCACAAACCACCCGATCAGACTCATCACGTCGCGAAAGAGCAATGCCACGGCGTGCCACGCCTGCAACTCGCCGCTCGCCAGCAGACTCACCACCACAGCGAGCACGAAGACCCGATCGGCGACCGGATCGAGCAACGCCCCCAGCTGCGACGTCAACCGTGCACGTCGCGCGAGCCACCCATCCAAAAAGTCCGTCAGCGACGCCACGCCGAGCAGTCCGATCCGCCACGCGGTGCCTTCCGCCATCAGAAATCCCGCCGCCAGCACAAAGCGTGAGCTGGAGACGAGATTCGGTAGCGTGACGACGGAGGACGTTGATGAGGTCGCGGGCATCAGCGAAAACTACCCGCCGCGGCCCCGCAGTAACCAGCGGGGGCGCTCACCGAGTTCCCCCCTCGTGTCGCATGCCACCACCGTGACAGTGCGTTCCGCTCACAACGCGCCGGGGTGCCAGCAACGACTCGCGCCCGTTAATCTGCCGCGTATGGTTTCATCGGCGCGCGAGTCCGCCACCTCATCGCATGCGCACCTCGTCGCGGAGTTCACGGGGGTGGCCGAAGAATGGCTTGGGGACGGCAGCCGATTGGGCGGACTGCTGGTGGCGGCTGCGGGGGCCGCCGGCCTGCACGCATTGGGCGCGCCGCTCGTTCGCACCAGTGGCGCGCACGGGGTCGATGCCATGCTGCTGCTCGAAGGGGGACACGCCGCCCTGCACTCGGTGCCGGCGCGCCGCGTGGTCCTCGTCGATCTGCTCGCCCCGCTCCGTCACGACCTTGTCCCGGCCTTCGAGGTGCTGTCACGGCGCCTCGCCATGACCGACGTGCGGGCCGAACGCTTGTTGCGCGGCTAGCGATGACGAGGCTCAGCCACCCCCAGACACCCGAGTAGCGCGTGACGCCCATCGCGCTCGCGTTGGTGCCGCTGATCGTGGCGGTCATCGTGCTCATGTGGAACATCGCGCTCGCCGGCTGGATCGCGGCGCGGCGCGAAGGTCCGCAGTGGTTTGCACGCCTCACCGGCCTGGCGGGATTGCTTGTGGCGCCGGCGGCCGTCATCGCCGTCGCCGTGTCGAGCGATGCGGGCGCGCGCACCATAACCGGGGTCACCTGGTTGTGGCCGCTCACCTGCCTGCTGCTCGTCGTGCAGGCCATCTCCGCGACAGCGCTGCGGGCGGTGTCGCGCACGGTCGGTGTACCGATCATCGTATACAACAGCTGCGTGTGCGTCCTCGCGATCGGGGACGATCTGGTGGCCCGCTCGGGGAGCGCCGCGCTCCTGCTGCAGGGCGCCGTGGCCGCGCGCGACTCGGTGCTGGGCATCGTGATGGGGCCAGCCGCACTCTCCTCACCGCTCGCCCTCATGGTGCCACTGCTCGCGCCGGCGTACCCAGCGCGCTGGCGCGCGAGCGCCACGTTTCGCGCGCTGCTCGTTTTGTACGCCACGGTGCTGAGCACAATGCTCGCCGTTGAACTGCCGCGCGGCATGGACGCGGTGCGCAGCTACGCCGAGGGCACGGCGCCAACCGCCGCACAAGCACCGCGTCTCGCACACGGGGTTCGTGTGATGTCCGTGTTGTCGGGGCCACCAAGCGCGCGAGCCGTCCGAGCCGCCGCGGTGCTACACGAGCGCGTCAGTCCCGAGGCCGTGCTCGTGCTGCTGCGCATGGAGGAGGGACGAGTGCTCGGCGTCGATTCACTGGCGCGCACGCTGGCCTCGTTCCGCACCGAGGGCACGCGGCTGCTGGTCGCACTCACCTTCGAGCGCGACGACGCGCTCGCCGTGCGGCGCACACCCCAACTCGTGCACCAACGCCGACTCGCCGCCGTACAGGATATCGTGCTGCGACTCACTCCCGATGTGGTCATTCCGGTGCTACGTCCGGTGATCCCCTCGCTGCTCGGCGAACCCGCTGTCTCGGCGGACTGGATCACCCGGCAGCTCGCCGCCGTCGCCGCGACGGTGCAGCGTGTCCGACCAGCCACCGAGGTGGGCTGGGTCGCCACCCGATTCGACGATGCCGACAGCACACTGTACCAGTGGGCAGGCAGCGACAGCTCACCGCTGGATGTCCTCGGCTTTGCGCCGGCCCCCACCTTTGCGGGCCTGCCGTCGCTCAACGCGCGACTGCGCGCGGCGGATCGCTGGCGCGGCGCGCTCGCGGCGCGTGATCGCCCGCACTGGATCCTCACGCACGGACTCCCTCGGGCACACGGTGATGCGGCGCAGCGCGCCGGCGTGCAGCATGTGTTGGCCTGGAGTGCCAAGCGCCCGTGGGTCCGCGGCGTCATCGTGGGCGAACCATCGGACGACGCGAACATGACGGGATTGATCGCCGCCAACGGCCGCGCGCGCGCGTTACTCGAGTCCCTGTCGCGCCCGCAGTAGCCGGCTCGCGAGCAACGCCGCGCTCAGCCGCCGCTGCGCCCTCGCACTACGCCTTCTACCCGATGCGCCGCCTCGAACCAACGCTGCGCGAGTGCCTGAATCTCGGCAGGCGTCACGGCCACGAGTCGATCACGATATTCGACAAGCTCGGGCAACCCGTCGCCGAACGACCACGCGTCGATCATGTCGGCCAACACCGACGCCCCGCTCTGCTGCGAGATCGCGTGTGAGCCCACGAGGTACCGACGCGCGCGCTCGATTTCGTCATCTCGCACCGGCTGCTCGCGCAGGAGGGCGAACTGCTGCAACAAACCGGCGCGCGCCTCCTCCTCGCGATCCGGCTCCGTTGCGATGTAGGCCGCGAACAACCCACCAGCGCGCCGTTCCACCGGATAGGCCGCCACCGTGTACGCGAGCGACTGCTTGTCACGCAGCTGCTCGAAGAAGCGACCACCCAGTCCGCTCACCACTGCACCAAGCACCCGCGCCGCAAAGCGCAACGGATCGCGGCGCGACGGCCCACGAAACAGCATCGCCAACGCCGTCTGCTGCTTCTCTCGTCGCTCGGTGTGCGTCACGAGCTCCGTCGGCCACGGGGCCGGCGGCGGCGCCACATCGTCCGCCCAGACCAGCGCACCGAAATGCTGCTGCACGAGCGCCGCCACACGCGCCGGATCGACATCACCTACCACACCCACCACACACGCGCCACGGCGCACCGTGCGCTCGTGCTGTGCCATGACCGCGTCGCGCGACATCGTGGTCAACGCGTCCGTGGTGCCCACCACGGAGCGCGCATACGGGTGTCCACGGTACGCCGCCTCGGCCGCGAGACGCATCGGGAAGCGATACATGTCATCTCGCAGCCGCTCCACTTCGGCCAGCGCGAGTGCTCGCTCCGTCTCGATACCGGCCACGGGAAACGTGGGGTGCTGCACCACATCACCGAGCAGCGCGAGCGCCGTCTCGAGCTGCCGCAGCGGCACGGACATCGTCCACCCGACACTCTCGAGCCCCGCGCTGATGCCAACGCTACTGCCGAGTGACTCCGCGTCGAGGGCAATCTCGGCGCCCGTGCGCAGGCGCGTGCCCGCGAGGGTGCCGTGCGCCATGAGTCGGGCCAGCCCCTCGGAGCTCGCGGGCTCGGCCACGGCACCACCACGCACCTGCACTCCGATGTTCACCATCGGCGTCCCGCGGCGCGGTTGCACGAGGATGGGCACATCGCGGCGCGTCCGATATACGTGAACACCGTGTTCCACACGCTCGGGCGCCAGAGCCGTCTGCACAGCCGGGGCACTCGTGGCAGGCGTGGCCGGCGTGGTCGGGATGACCGTGGACGTGGACGCCGCCACGTTGGCGACAGCATCGGCGCCGACGTTGCCCGCAAGCCATGTGGGCAGCGACTCTGCGGTCACGTTCAGCGCGTCCGAGCTCTTCGGTCGATACACCAGCAGGCTCACCTGCGACGGATCGAGGTGTCGCTCCACGGCTGACCGAATCGCTTCGGCGTCGGTATCGAGCAGCTGTTCGTAATAGCGCGCGCCCATCGACACCTCGCCTTCCGCTTCCCACCCCGCCAGATAGGCCGCCTGCCCGTCCATCGTTTCGAGGCGCCGCAACCACCGCGCCTCGAGGATGCGCTGTGCGCGCACGACATCGCTCTCACGCAATCGATGGCTGCGCAGCTGCTGCACTTCCTGCCAGCTCGCGCGCAACGCATCACCGACTTTGGGCGTCGGCGATTCGGTGTGCACCACAAACACGCCCAGATCCGCCGATGTGTACTGATACGCCGACACCCCGGAGGCGAGCTGCCGTTCGCGTACCGCCCGATACAGGCGTGACGCGCGCCCCGTGCCAAGTGCCACACCGGCCAGGTCGAGCGCCGGCGAATCGGCATGTGCCTGCGGGGGCGTACGCCAGCCAAAGGCCGCATGCGCCTGTGCAATGTCGCCGCTGAGTTCGCGCACCCGCACGCCGGGAAGCGACTGCTCACGTGGCGCATCATCGCGTGCAACGGGTGCCGCGGGCAGTGCGCCGTAGCGCGCGGCGATCGCGTCGAGTGCGTGCGCCGGATCAATCGCGCCCACCACCGACACGATCGTGTTCGCCGGTACGTACCAGCGACGATAGAAGCCGTGCACCATCTCGTGCGTGAACCCGCGCAGCATGTCGGGGTCGCCAATACGCCAACGGCGAATGCGGTGCCGATCATGCAACAACGCGAACAACGATTCCACCGTGACGGCGCCGGGCGCATCGCGCTTGCGACGCGCTTCCTGAATGATGACTTCAAGCTCGCGCGCGAGTTCGCCCGCATCAATGGACGAGTTCGCGAACGCGTCGAACTGAATGTCTAGTCCGCGCAGGAACGCATCGGTGGGCAGCACCGTCACGTACGCCGTGTGATCGTAGATCGTGTGCGCGTTCAGCCATCCACCGGCCAGCTTGGTTTCGCGCGCGATCGCCCCTACCCCGAAGGTGGGCGTGCCCTTGAAGTACATGTGCTCGAGCACATGCGCGATGCCCACGATGTCGTCGGTCTCATCGAAGTAGCCCGCTTTCACGTGCGTGACGATCCCGACCACCGGTGCCGACGCATCATGGCGCACGAGCACCGTGAGCCCGTTCGGCAGCACGGTCCGCACCACATCATCGTGGACGCGAAGCGCGTGCGACGACGTCTGCACTCCGCTCATGGCATGCCTGGCGCACGCGCCGGCAAGGTGGCGCATGCCGTCCAGTCGCCCGGACCCGCGCGCCCAAGCCACCGCTGCGCCTCCTCCACGCGTCCGAGCCGCGCCAGCGCACAGCCCAGGAAGCCCTGCGCCAGTCGGTCGGTGGGATCGAGCTCGAGCGCGCGTACGTAGAACCGGCGGGCCAGCTCCGGCTGGCCGTCCGCGAGCAGGGCGGACGCCAGTTCGCGATGGGTCAACGCGTTCTCTGGTGCCCGCTGCACCGCCTGTTCGAGCAATCGGCGTGCCTGCGCCAGATCGCCCTCTTCGCGCGAGAGGCGGCCAAGGTAAATGAGTGGCCGGGCGTCGCCGGGATCGTCGGCGAGCGCCCGCTCAAAGGCGAGCCGCGCGACCATGCGTTGCCCGGCCTGATACGCCGTCACCCCCTCGCTCAACGGGTCACGGCGCCCGATACCGGCGAACAGAAAGGCGGCCACGCCTGCCGCGACGAGGCACACCACCACCAACGCGACCACGAATGCGCTTGAACGGCCGGTGCCACCAATGCTCGACGGCACGGGCGTCGGAAACTCGGGTGGGGGGGGCGGCGGCGGACCGGCAGCCGCAGGGGGCGGTACCGCGGCCCGCCCGTACTCGGCCTGCAGCGGTGCCGCGATTTCCGCCGTGTTGGCCGTGCGTAGGATGCGCGAGACCGCCTGCTCCGCGCGCGCCACCACCTGGCGCGTGCTCTCACCAGCCTGATGCGCCACGTCCGGCTCGGCGGCCATGCGGGAGACGAGGGTCTGCAGGTCGATCAGGGCATGTGCTTCGTCGAGCGTGCACAGCCCCTGCTGCCGAAGCGCGGCCACGAGTGCCTTGGCGTCCGTGCGCGCTGTCGTGGGTGCAAGTGCGCCGAGCGCGTCGGCGACCTCCTGCCACGCGGCAAGTGCGCGGGTCGGCGCCACTGTGGCCCCGTCCCGCGCACTCTCGATCCGTAGCGCTTCCAGCTGCGGCAGCGGCGTCAGCGGACGATCCGCAGCACGCCCGCGTGTTCGCTGCCGCGCAGGAACTCCTCGGGACCACGCGTGGAGACGCGCACCCCTGTGGCCCCATAGCAGCGACGCGCTTCCACGGCCATGAACTCGTCGAGCGACCGCCCGGCATCCTGTGCATCACGCAGCGCCCCGACAATCTCCTCCCAGCTGCCCTCGTACGACCGGCCGTCGCGCATGACGACGCGATGCGCCGCCTCGGCCGTGAGCTCGCGCGCGCTCGCCGGGCGCGTCGCGGCGTCGAGCGCCAGCGCTTCATCCGCGCTGGAGTCGAGCTCCCGATCGCTGGCCAGATTATTGAGCAGTGAGCCCAGCATTTCGAGGTGTCCCTGGGCCTGCTCCTTCGCGGCGCCTTCCCGCTCCACAAACTGCGTCTCCACCTCGGCCAGCAACTCGTCGATGGCGTCGGGCTCGCTCGAGAGTTCGAGCAGGCGCTCCTCCCACGTCTTGAACGACGGATCGTCGTCGCCGAGTCCGCTCGCCGCCTTGCGCAGTTCGAGATAGCGCCAGATGCCAAGCTCGTCCCAGTGATCTTCGGGTGCGGTGCGCTCGAACTCGGTGAGGGCCGCGTCCAGCTCCCCCACGTCGTAGAGCAGATTGGCCAGATAGACGCGCGCCTCACCGAAGGCCTCGTCGAGGCTCAGAGAGCGACGCAGCGTCGCGATCGCGTCCTGATCACGCCCCAGCCGATGCTGCGCATATCCCACGCAGGCCACCGCTTCGGCGTTGTCCGTCGCGTGGGCGACGCCACGCTCGAAAAACGACAGCGACGCTTCGATGAACCCTTCACGGAACAGGGCGCGCCCGATCTGCAGCATGAGATCGGTATCGTCCTCGTAGCCGAGTTCGAGCGTGCGCTCGAAGGCCATCATGGCGTCGTCGACGCGCCCGATCTTGAGGGCGATCTCCCCGGCGCCAGCCAGCGCATCCTCATGCTCGGGATCGAGCACGAGCGCGTCGTCAAAGGCACGGCGAGCCCACGCATACTCCTCGCGAGCCAGTCGGGCATACCCCACCCCGACGTGCAACTCGACTGCACTGGGGTACAGCGCCAACCCCTCGCGCAGCACGTCCAACGCCTCGTCGTACCGCGAGTCGTTGTACAGCGCGTGCGCGCGTTCGTCGTACTCTTCCGAACTCAGGAATGAATCGGACATGATGGGTCAGGCCTCCGAAAGCGAGCAGGTTACCGGATAGTACCGTACGCTCTCCCACAAGTTCAACCGTTCAGCACTCCTTAACACTACGCAAAAACAGGGTCAGGACGTTTCGTTCAGTGCGCGATCGTGGGCCAGAACGACCGCAATCTGGGCGCCCAGCGATGCGTTGGCCTCGAGGAGCGCCAGATTGGCATGCACGGAGCCCCCAGCGGTCCTCCGTTCGATCTCGGACAGCAGAAATGGCGTGACCGCCCCGCCGCGCACGCCCGCCTTTCGAGCCTGCGCCAACGCATGCACCGTGGCCTCCCCCACGATATCCGCCGAAAGCGCCGACTCCGGTGGCGGCGGCTGGACCAGGAGCACGCTCCCTGAGCGGCCAAGCGCCCGGTGATGGCGCCACAGATCAGCTGCCTCTTCCGGACTCTCGACCGACGCGTCGAGCGACAGTCCGGTGCCCGTGGTGAAAAACCCCGGCAGCTCGCGGGTGCGATAGCCAACCACCGGGACCCCGAGCGTCTCGAGGCGCTCCAGCGTGGCCGGCAGGTCGAGGATGCTCTTCGCGCCGGCGCACACCACCAGCATGGGCGTGCGCGCCAGCTCCACGAGATCTGCCGATTCATCAAACGGCGCGTCCCGGTGCACGCCCCCGATGCCGCCGGTCGCAAACACGGTGAGGCCGGCGAGCGCGCCAAGCACCAGCGTGGCCGCCACGGTGGTGGCGCCGTCCGCCCGCTGCGCCATGCACACCGGCAGGTCGCGGGCTGACACCTTGCGCACGCCTGTACGACACAGGAAGCGCTCGAGGTCCTCGCCGTCGAGCCCCACGCGCGGAACACCCCTGGCCACCGCCGTGACAGCCGGCACGGCGCCTTGGGCCTCTACCGCCGCGAGCATGCGCGTGGCCGCCTGCCGATTGGCGGGAATCGCCAAGCCCTGCGCGAACACGGAACTCTCGAGGACCACCACCCCCTCACCGCGTGCACGCGACGCGGCGACGCGGTCCGACAGCAAGCCTGGGAAGGAGAGGCGATCGCGCACGCCCGATCATAGGACGCGGTGCGCGAATACGCAATGCACAAAACGCGCGCGATGCAACGCGATACACAAACGTGCGCGGCTTACCGCAATCCGCGCACGATCGCCTCGCCCATACGCGCCATCAGCAGCTGCGGTTCACTGTCCAGCACCCAGCGAGTATCGGCGTTCTCGCGGGTGAGGACGCAGGCGGCCACACGACGCGGCAGAAACCAGAGCGTGCACTCCGTGCGCACATCGTCGGTCGCTCCCGTCTTGTGCGGCGCACGAATGCCACCCACCAGGCGCTGCAGCAGCTGCCGATCCTCATTCGCGGCCAGCATGCGCAGCATGATCGAATCGGCGCGCGGCGAGACGGCCTTCCCGTTGGCCAGGAGTGCAAAGAGCTGCGCCATCTCGTTCGACGTGGTGACGCCCAACCCGTACTTCACCGAGCTGTCCATGGCCACGCTCGACTCGCGCAGGAACGATTTCGAATGCACCTTGCTGCGCGGCAAGCCGAGCGCCTCCATCTTGTCCCACACCCGCCGGATCACGATCCGATCGAGCAGCAGATTCGTGGCCGTGTTGTCGCTGATCGTGGTCATGAGCCACGCCGCGTCGCGCACGGTGATCGTGATGCCCGGGTGCAGGTGTTGCAGAATGCCCGCACCCGGCACGACGTCGATCGGCAAGACCGTGAGCTGATCGTCGAGCGAGAGGCGTCCCGACTCGACCAGATCGAACACGGTGACCAGGATCGGAACCTTGATCAGGCTGGCGGTGGGGAACGGTTCATCACCACGCCGCGACAGCGTCCAGCCGGCGTCGATGTCGCGCACCGTGTAGCCCACCACGCCACGATGCGGCTCCACGAGTGCGTCAAGCGCGCGACGCAGCGACGCCGTGTCAGCCGCCGGCAGCGCTGGTGGTGCGGCCGCCGGCTGCGCCACCGCCGATCCGGCGAATGCGCACGAGGTCGCGAGCAGCCACGTCGCCAACCGAGGAGCCAGGCGACTCACGCGTCGATGATGGGATCGTCGAACTTGTCGCCCGTTCGCGTTTCGATGAGTTCCCACTCCTTGCTGTTCACGTCATGCACCGCCATCAGCTTCACGCGTTCGCCAGCCCACGCGTCGAACACCTTGCCGGAGTTCTGATAGACCTTGATTTCGTGCCCATCCTCGAAGCGCAGCACCACGAGAGGATAGGTGTTGTTGACGAACTGCTTGCGAAGCTTCTTCGGTGCGCTCATCGGCCGACGGGTTGAGTGGAGAAGGACACGGTGACCGTAACCTGCGATGGCGACGCCGCCGGCGCCAGCGTGATGACGATCACACTGCGGGAACTTCGGCGTCTGCTCGGCGTACGGCCTGCAGGGGAACGGCGGTGCTCGCCGGCACGCACGGTCGCGCGCGCCTCCACACTTTGTACCTCATCACACCGGATAATCCATGTCCACACGCTCCGCTCGTGTCACCGCCCGTGTCGCCCCGCGTCCCAATGTGCGGCGCTGGATTCTGATTGCCGCGGCGATCGCGACGGCCGCAGCGGCCGTCACGTCCGTCGCCGGCGCGCAGGCGACGCCAGATCAGGCCTCCGCGGGGACCCTCGTCTCCGAGTCTGATCAGCGTGCCGAGACGGCTGCTGTGACCAGGACCGAGTTGGCGGATGCGCGCACGAGCAGCTCGACGTCCTTCGGTCCCCGCTTGAACGAGGGTCTGGTGTCGTACAAGCCGGCGGTGACCTCGCAGTTCGAGGCCCTCACGGCCAACGAACGCGAAATGAATCGCCCTGCCTCGCGGCGCAGCGCGGCGCTGATCGTCGTGGGCTTGTCGGCCATGGTGATCGGCAGCTTTGTCGATGACGACGCCGGTTCGATCATCGTGCTCGGCGGTGCCGGTGTCACGCTGTACGGACTCTGGCAATACCTGAAGTAGCGTCGGACGCGCGAGCGGTGGCGTGAACGTCGCGCCACCGCTCGACCGCTCGGTACAACACGGGAAGCACGAACAGCGTCAGCAGCGTCGATGAAATCAATCCGCCGATAATGACCGTGGCGAGCGGCCGCTGCACTTCCGAACCGGCGCCGGCCGAGATGGCCATTGGCAGAAAACCGATCCAGTCGGTGAGCGCCGTCATGAGCACCGGGCGCAACCGGTCGCGGGCACCCAGGCGCACGCGCTCTTCCAGCGGCGTCCCGTCCGCTTTCAAATGGTTGAGGTGCTCAACGAGCACCACCCCATTCAGCACCGCGATGCCGAAGAGCGCGATGAAGCCGACGCTCGCCGAGAGGCTCAGATTCAGATCGCGCAGCCAGAGCGCCACCACGCCGCCAACGAGCGCGAACGGCACATTCGCGAGCACAAGAAACGACTGCACCCACGAACCGAACGCGGTGTACAGCAGCACGAGAATGAGGCCCAGCGCGAGTGGCACCACCACACGCAGACGCGCCATGGCGCGCTGCTGATTCTCATACTGCCCGCCCCACTCCAGAAACACCCCGCTGGGCAGTGACACCTCCTGCGCCACGCGCTCGCGCACGTCAGCGGCAAACCCGCCCAGATCGCGGCCGCGCACATTCGCCACCACCAGTGTGCGACGCTGCGCATCCTCGTGCCCCACCATCTCGGGGCCTTCGGTGTACGTCAGCGTCGCCACCGCACCGAGCGGCACGGTCCCGCCTTCGCTGGTCCGCAGCGGGAGCCGTTCCAATGCCGAGAGGTCGCCGCGCGCGTCGGCCGGCAGCGCCACGGCGATCGGGACACGACGCGGGCCAATCACCTGCTCGGCCGCCGTGCGCCGCGCTCCGGACAGCTCGAGCGCCGCTTGCACATCGGCGACCGACAGCCCGTACGCAGCCAGTGCCTCGCGGTGCGGCGTGATCCGCAGTTCACCAGCGCCGTCCGCAATCTCCACCATCACATCGGCCGCTCCCGGAACACGCGTGATCACGTCACGAATGCGCTCCGCCGTTGCATGAATCACGTCGAGATCCGTCCCGAAGATCTTCACCCCGAGATCCGTCTTGATCCCGCTTTCGGCTTCGTCGAGTCGCATCGCCATCGGCTGCGTGAATGCCACCTCGAGCCCGGGAACCACCGCCAGCGCCGAATCGAAGGCCTGCACGAGCCCTTCGCGCGTGCTCGCCGTTGTCCACTCATCCATCGGACGCAAGGGCACGTACATGTCGCCCTCGAAGAGGCCCATCGCCTCGGTCGCCAAGTCCGGGCGCCCCTGCTTGGTGACGGTCGTGATCACCTCCGGAAACTGCAACACGATGCGCTCGGCGGCCTTCACGAGGTGCATCGCCTCATCAAGCGACGCACTCGGCAGCGTGCGCGTGTTCACGAGAATGGCGCCCTCATCGAGCCGCGGCATGAACTCCGTCCCGCGCGTTGACAGCAGCCAGAGCGCCATGGTGACCAGCACGACGGCGCCGCCAAGCACGAGACGCGTGCGCCCCAGCACGTGATCCAACCCGCGCCCGTACGACTCGTTCAATCGCGTGAGCATCGGCGACGGAGTCCGCGTCACGGGACGCAGCAGTCGTGACGCCACCGCCGGCACGAACGTGAGCGCCAGCAGCATCGAACCCACCAGCGCCACCACGACGGTGAACGCCATCGGCCGGAACATGCGCCCTTCCATGCCACCGAGCGCAAAGATCGGCAGATAGACAGCAACAATGACCGACACACCGAACAGCACCGGCCGCGCCACGGAGACCGCGGCGCGACGCAGGGTGTCGCGACGGCTGGCTTCGTCCATCGCCACGAGTGCCTCGCCACGTCGGCCCTCGAACTGCCGCACGAATTGATCCACCATCACGATGGCGCCGTCCACGAGCAGCCCGAAGTCCACGGCGCCAAGACTCATGAGGTTGCCGGACGTGCCCGTCATCCACATGCCGAGGAAGGCAATCAACATGCTCAGCGGAATCACGCTGGCGACCAGCAGCGAGGCGCGCACATCGCGGAGGAAGAAGAACAGCACCGCGACCACCAGCAGACCGCCTACGGTCAGGTTCGTGAGGATGGTACGGGTGGTCCCACTCACCACCGTGCCCTGATCATAGAACGGCGTGATCGTCACACCGGGTGGAAGCGTGCCGCGCACTTCATCAAGGCGCTCGAGCACGGCATCGATCACGCGACGGGAATCCTCACCCTGTCGCTTGAGCACCATGCCGGCCACCACATCGCGCTCGCCATCACGCGACACCGCACCATAGCGCGGCAGCGCACCGATCTCGATCGTCGCGATGTCGCCGACGCGCACCGGTACGCCTGCCACCACACGCACCACCACCTGCTCGATGTCCGCCGCGCCCGAGACGCGCCCCAGGCCACGCAGCGTGAAGCGCTCACCGCCCGTCTCCACATACGCGCCGCCAAAGGCCAGTGAGTTCTGGGCGAGCGCGTCATGCACATCGGTGAGCGTCAGCGAACGCGCCGCCAGCGCCGCCGGATCGACCACGACCTGCACCTGCTCGATGAGACCGCCCCACGAGTTCACCTCGCTCACACCCGGCACGCTGCGCAGACGCGGACGAATCACGTAGTCGTGCAGCGTTTTCAGTTCCGTGAGCGTGAGCGAATCACTCTCCACCACATATTGGTACAGTTCACCGAGCGGCGTGGACACCGGACCGAGTGAGGGCTCCACACCATCGGGGAGTTCGCTGCGCGCGTCACCCAGCCGTTGGGTCACCAGCGTGCGCGCGAAGTACAGGTCCACACCATCCTCGAACGCGACCGTTACGAGTGACAGTCCGGCTTTGGAGGTGGAGCGTACCTGCTCGGCACCTTCCAGTCCCATCAGCACCGATTCGATCGGATACGTGACGAGCTGTTCGACTTCTTCCACGGCATAGCCGCGCGCGTCCGTGATGACCTCGACGCGTACACCGGTGAGGTCCGGAAAGGCGTCGAACGGCAGCCGCAGGAACGCGAGGATCCCCGACACGACCAGCACACCCGTGATGGCCAGCACGACGCCCAGCCGCCGCATCGACGCGCCCACCAGGCGCGCGAGCAGCGACGGCGCGGTCTCACTCATCGCCGCCACCTTCGCGTCGCTTGAGCAGCTCGGCGCGCGCCGTGACCGCGCCACGCGACACGATCGGTCGGCCGGCGTTCAGTCCGGCGACAATCTCGGCGTGCACGCCATCACGGCGCCCCACGCGAACGCGAACGGCTTCGAGGAAGAGCCCCTCGCCACGCGGCTCCGCCGCGATCACGATCGTATCACCCGCCAATGCCTGCACCGCATGCACCGGCACCACCACGACTTCGCTGCCCGCGACGCCGTCGATCGTGGCATTCGCAAAGCGTTCGGCGCGCGTACCCGGTGGCGTCTTCACCAACTCGCCAATCGCCATCGTCGTTCGCGATGCGCCGTCCACCATTGGTGTGATGCGTCGCACAATGGCTTCGCCCACCGACGCATCTGCGCCATCACCGATCAGTGTGAAACGCACGCGACTGCCCACGGACACCTCACCCACCTGTCGATCGCTCAACCGCACCTCGAGCTGCAGCGCTTGTGCGTCGGCGACCGACAGGAGCGGCTCCCCGGGCAGCACCACGCTCCCCGCCACGGCGGTCCGCTCCACGACCACGCCGTTGAACGGCGCGCGAATGAGTACCTCGTGTGGGTCGAGGCCGTCCGGCAACGGTCCATCGCCGAGCAGGTGCTCGACCAATCCTTCGGCGCGCTCGAGTTCGGCAGCGGCTTCGGCCAACTGTGCATCGGCGGCCGTGAACATGACCCGTGCGCGGTCAACCTCCGCCTGCCCCATGGCCTTCGCCGTGAGCAGCCGCTGCGCGCGCCCATACGCCACCTCGGCCGCTTCGCGCTCAGCGCGCGCCGTACGCTGCTGCGACTGCGCACGCACCAGGCCGCTGCGCGCGTCCATGATTTCGTGACTGTGAATGGCCACGAGAATCTGTCCGGCGCGCACGGCATCACCTTCGCGCGCCAACACGCGCGAGACACGCCCTTCCGTGATGGAGCCTAACGTCTGGTGCCGAGACGGATCGAGAATGATCCGGGCCGGCGCTGCCGTCGTCGCAGACCACGGCGCGAGGCGTGCAGTATCGATGGTGAATCCGGCGATCGCCACCGACTCCGCGCCGAGCAGCGCGGTATCCGGAGCCTCTGTGATCGGCACAGCCTCGGGGGCGCTCTCGCCACCGCAGGCGCTCAGCGCGAGCAGTGTGAGCGTGGTCAACCGTCGCATCGGGCGGGTCACGGGGTTTCTCCGGCAAGCAGGCTGGCGCCGACGGCACGCGCGAGCGCGAGGCGCGCCAGCAGGAGGTCGGCGCGGTACTGCAACGCCGTGGTGCGCGCGTCGGCCGCCGCGCGCTCTGCGTCGAGCAGTTCCAGCAGCGTCATGTGTCCCTCGGTGTAGGCAATGCGTGCACTTTCCGCGATGGTGTCGCCGTCGGTCGGCGTGGTCGCCAAGCGGTCCCCCAGCACGAGCAGTCGGCGAAGTTGCGCGGCCGCTGCCAGCACCTCGCCGCGGACGGTCAGCATGGTGCTGCGCCACACCGCGTCGGCCTCGCGCACCGCGCCCTGCGCGCGCTCACGGGCGCCCGCATTGCGATTGAAGAACGGCAGCGGCACCGCCAAGCCCACCTGTCCGGTCATGAAGCCACCGGTGAGCTTGCTGCCGCCCTGCAGCTGCCAGTCGCCCAGCACCGCGCCGCGTTCCACACCCTGGCGAAGCGAGGCCTCCTCGCGCGCCACGGTGGCGGCGCGCAGTTCGTCGCGGCCGGCGCGCGCGCGATCGAGCAGGGCCTCCTCACCAAGCGCCGCCAAGTCGTCCGCGCCGCGAAGCTCCGGAATCGCCTCGGCGGTGAGCACACTCGGCAGTGGCGGCAGCGAATCGGCGGACATGCCCAGCGCCGCAGCGAGCGACTGCCGATCACCAATGGCCCGTGCCTCGGCCAGCGCGGCCTGATGCGCCAGCCGATCGGCCTCCACGCGCGTGCGCAGCGCCGACGCTTCCGAGGCCACCCCTTCACGCGCCCGCTCGGCCTGCAAGCGTGAGACCTCCGCAACCGCGTCGTACTGTCGCGTGGCCGTCTCACCCAGATCGCGCGAGAGCGCGGCCGTGAGCCACGACTGCGCGATCATCAACTCCACATCGCGACGCGCCGCTGCCCGCTCGGCGCTCACGCGCTCGGCGCCGCGCCGCGTGGCTCGCGCCAACTGAATCCGCCGCCCGGTCACATCGATGGGGATGTACGCGGTGAAGAACTCGTCAGGATCGATCGGCGCACCAAGATTCTCACGACGATACTCGAGCACCGGGTTGGGCCACTGCCCCAGCGTGCGATTTTCGCCGCGCGCGATGCTGAACCGCGCTTCCACCTGCTCGAGCAGCGGCGAGCGATCGGCGGCCAGACGGAGCGCCGCTGGCAGGGTCAGTACCTCGCGGGAGGCCCCCTGTGCGTGGGCCACGGTGGCAGACACGAGCGCCACGCACGCGGCAGCGGTCACACTCGCCCACCGCGGCCTGCGCACTGCGTGTGCATGTGCCTGTGTCATTCGTAGTGCGGGCATGACAGCCAACCTAGGCCGCCAACATGAACGTGACGTGAATGGCCACCGGTATCACGACCGTGCGCTCGGTCACCATCGGCGCTCAAGTCTTTTCGTACCCAAGCCGATCACCTAAGACAGGGCGCTGTTGCCCTTCCCACCACGGCGTCACCCCGACGCACGGCAGTCCTCGGTTCCTCCTACGACGGTCTTATGCCCACGCCTTTTCGCGAATCGCCGACGCCGGCGTCCTCGCCCCTCGCCACGCTACTGCAGGCCTACGGCCAAGCGATCGACGCCTGCCGCGCCCGCAACGCCCGCGCCGCCTACCGACACATCGCCACGCTGCGTGCCGCGCATCCGTGTGACACGCCCACCGCGTTGGGGATCGATGCGATCTACGCCTGGTGTGAACAGGCCGTGCTCGGCGGGGACTATCTCGGAGCCGCCCGCACGCTCGACCAGCTACGCGGTGCCTGGCAGGCTGCCGACCGGCTCACTGCGCTCAACGACCAGCTCGCCGGACGTCACACCGATCGGCATCTCGACGAGGATCGCCACCCCGTCTCCTCCGTCGGCGCGTGACTCCGCCCGGATCGTGCCGCCGTGACGCAGCACGATCCAGCGAGCCAGCGCCAGCCCGAGCCCGCTGCCATCCGCGCGGTGGGCGCGCGCTTCCTCGGTGCGGTGAAAACGCTCGAACACGGCCTCTCGATCTGCGGCCGCGATGCCGATGCCCCGATCTTCCACGGTGAGGTACACGGTGGCGTCGTCCGCGAACAGATGCACCGTGATCACCGTTCCGGCCGGTGAGTAGCGCACCGCATTGTCGAGCAGCAGCGCCAGCAATCGGCGCATCAGCGCCGCATCGAATCGCGCCTGCACTTCGTCGAAGGCGCCGAGGATCACCTGCACGCCGGCCGCTTCGGCGGTCTCACGCCAGCGCGGCAGCTCATCGGACAGCGCATCGTCGAGATACCCCACGCTCAAGCGCGACGGCTCGATGTACGCATCGGCGTGCGCCAGCGCCAGAAGGCCGTGCAACACCTCCGACGTATCGCGCAGCTCTCCTTGCAGCGTGGCGAGCACGCGATCGGCCTCGTGTCGAACCGCGGGTGCGTCGGTGTGCGCGAGGGAGAGCCGTCCCATCTCCACGCGACTTCGCAACCGCGCGATCGGCGTGCGCAGTTCATGCGCCGCATCGGTCAGGAAACGACGCTGCTGCGCAAGCGCGTCATCGAGCCGATCGAGCAGCGCGTTGAAGCTGGTACCAAGTCGTCCGAGTTCGTCCGTCGTATCCGGAAGCGCCAGGCGCGAGCCAGCGGCCGCGTCGAGCTGCTGTGCCTGCGCCGCCAGCGTGCCGATCGGCCGCAGCGCGCGCCCTGCCAGCCACCAACCGAGCGCCGCGGCCAGCAGCACCACGAGCGGAATACCGCCGAGCAGCCACAGGTCGAGCCGGTGCGACGCCGCCTCGAGGTTGGCCTTGCTGCCGTGCACGTCGATTGTCCAGCCCGGTGCCAGCAGCGGATCGAGCGGCGCGCGCAACGTGCGCACCGGCGGGCGCAGCGAGGGATAGTCCTCGGTGACCGGGGCGCCCGTGACGTTGAACAGCGAACCATCCGGACGGTGCACATCGATCACGCGATCCTCGAACACCAGCTCGCCGGCGATGTGCGACAGCGTGGCCTCCACGCTGCGATACTCGGCGATCTCCACGCGAAAGAACTGTCGAAAGAGCGCCACCGACGATTCGAGCGATTCCACATGCGCGCGGTCGAGCGTGCGATCCACACCGAAGCGCAGTGCGACCGCGGCGAGCAGCAGTACGCAGCACATCGTGCCCGCATACCACGCGATCAGTCGAGTGCGCAGGCGAGGGCGCACGGCCGACCGCGGACTCACGCGCGCTCCGCGACGCTGGTCGCATCTCCGAGGCGATACCCCGCGCCACGCACGGTTTCCAGCAGCACACGCTCCCCGGGCTCGTCCACCTTGCGGCGCAGTCGCGCGATATACACGTCGATCACGTTGCTCGACGGATCGAAGTTGTCATCCCACGCATGCCGGCTGATGCGTTCCCGTGTGACCACGGCGCCCGCGTGTCGCATGAGCACCTCGAGCACCGCGAACTCTTTCGTGGTGAGCGTGATCTCGCGTGCACCTCGCGCGGCGGTGCGTGTCGCCACGTCGAGCACGAGGTCGTGTACCACGAGCCGAGGCGGCAGCGTTTCCGATGGCCGACGCAGCAGCGCACGCAAACGCGCCACCAGCTCGCCGAGCGCGTACGGCTTCACGAGGTAGTCGTCGGCGCCTTCGTCGAGTCCGGCAATGCGATCCTGCACCGAGTCGCGCGCGGTGGCCATGATGATGCGCGGCGACGACGGCATGGCGCGTAAGGCACGGCACACGGCGACTCCGTCGGTATCCGGCAGGCGTACATCGAGCACCACCGCATCGCAGGGGCTGACGGCAGCCTGCACGAGCGCCATCTTCCCGGTGGCCACCGCGTCCACGGCAAACCCGCTGGCGCGCAGAAAGCCGGCCACCATGTCCCGCAACGTTGCGTCGTCTTCCACGAGCAGGATCCGCATTGGTGCAATCTACGTGTCCCACCCCCACGCTCGCATGACACGAGAGGCGACGCCGCGCATCGCGCCCCGTCCCGCGGCGCGCATGGCCCCCCACGCGGCCCCGCGCATCGCACTCGTGCTCGGCGGCGGCGCGCTCAAGGGCTTCGCGCACATCGGTGCCCTGCGCGCGCTCGCCGAACATGGGGTGGCGCCCAGCGTCTTCGCCGGCTCGAGCATTGGCGCGCTCGTGGCAGCGGCCGCGGCCGGTGGCATGGACGTGGACACCATGGCCGAACGCGCCACTGCGCTGCGCCGCAAGGATCTGTTCCGCATCAACCATATGGGCATGCTGCTCGACCGCATGCAGTCGCGCTCCATCTACATGGAGGCGCCGTTGCGGGCGCTGTGCGACCACGTCGTGCCCGAGGGCACGTTCGCCGAGCTGGGTACGCGCTTGCTGGTGACGTCAGTGGACGTGGAGCGCGGCATTGAAGTCGTGTGGGGCACGCCGGGGCTGCGCGACGTGTCGATACGCGATGCCGTGTACGCGTCCTGCGCGCTACCGGGATTTTTCCCACCGGGCTACGTGGGCGGGCGCCCCTGCATCGACGGCGGCACCACCGACAACCTGCCGGTCGCCATCGCCGCGCTCAACGTGGACGCCGTCATCGCGGTGGACGTTGGTATCGCCGATGTCCCCTCGGCCGAGGGACTCGGCGAACAAGGCTTTGCGACCATCTACATGCGCGCCGCCACGCTCATGATGCACACACTCCAGTCCCGGTCACTCGAGCGGTGGCAGGGGCCGCCCATGCTGCTCGTGCGTCCCCGGGTGTCGCACATTTCGTGGTTCAGCTTTCATCACACGGAGCAGCTCATCGAGGCCGGCTACGAGGCCATGCGCTCGGCGCTGCGCGAACTCGACACCGTGCTCAGCGCGCACGGCGGCGTGTACCCGCGCCGCCCGGTCGCCCTGCGCGTGGACGGGGACCGGTGCATCGGCTGCGGGCTGTGCGTGGCACTCGCCCCGCACCTGATGGCGCTCGATGCCCGCGGCAAGGCCTTTGCCACCACGCCCCACCTCGAGTGGAGCCCCGCCGACGGCGCCTTCGTGCGCCAGTGCCCGGTGGACGCCATCCGGGTGGATGATCGGGGCGGGCCGTCGCTCGCGCAGCAGGGGCACGCGGCCGCCCGCTGACCCGTCGCTCGCCTCCCCTGTGGCTGCAGACCGCGCACCGTGCCACATTATAAGTAGCCTCGTCGCGACCGCGGGACCCCCCGGACCGGGCGATGAGTGGCTCCGTTCCAGACACGCCGCGTCGCCCGAAGGGCCCGCGGTGTCGCACTCCCGTGCCACATGACGCATCCCAACTCGTTCGGCAGCCGCGCTTCCCTCAGCGTGGGCTCACGGTCGTACACGTACTTCCGGCTCGGCGCGCTCGACGCCCTCGCGGGCAACACCGTCGCCTCCCTGCCCTTCTCGCTCAAGATCCTGCTCGAGAACCTGCTGCGTGGTGAAGACGGCGCCTTCGTGCGCGCCGCCGACATCGAAACGCTCGCGCGCTGGAACGTGCGGCAACCGGTGGACAAGGAGATCGCCTTCCGCACCGCCCGCGTGCTGCTGCAGGACTTCACCGGCGTGCCCTGCGTGGTCGACCTCGCCGCCATGCGCGACGCGATCGTGAAGCTCGGCGGTGATGCCTCGCGCATCAATCCGCTGCAGCCGGTGGACCTGGTGATCGACCACTCTGTGCAGGTAGACGAGTACGGCACGGAAGCGGCCGCGCTCATCAACGTGGAGAAGGAGTTCGAGCGCAACACCGAGCGCTACGAGTTCCTCAAGTGGGGCCAGAAGGCGCTCAGCAACTTCCGCGTGGTGCCGCCGGGCACGGGCATCTGCCACCAGGTGAACCTGGAGTACCTCGCGCAGGTGGTGTTCAGCATGGAGCAGGACGGCGACACACTCGCCTACTGCGACTCACTCGTGGGCACCGACTCGCACACCACCATGATCAACGGCCTCGGCGTGCTCGGCTGGGGCGTGGGCGGCATCGAAGCCGAAGCCGCCATGCTGGGACAGCCCGTGTCCATGCTGGTGCCCGAGGTGATCGGCTTCAAGCTCAGCGGCAAGCTGCCCGCCGGCTCCACGGCGACCGATCTGGTGCTGACCTGCGTGGAGATGCTGCGCGCGAAGAAGGTGGTGGGCAAGTTCGTGGAGTTCTGTGGCCCCGGCCTCGACCACCTCTCGCTCGCCGATCGCGCCACCATTGCCAACATGGCGCCGGAATACGGTGCCACCATGGGCTTCTTCCCGGTGGACGCCGAAACGCTCAAGTACCTGCGCCTCTCGGGACGCAGCGAGGAGCAGGTCGCACTCGTGGAAGCCTACTGCAAGGCGCAGGGGCTGTTCCGCACGAGCGACACACCCGATCCGGTGTTCACCGATACGCTCGCGCTCGACCTGAGCACGGTTGTCCCCAGCCTCGCCGGCCCGAAGCGTCCGCAGGATCGCGTGCCGCTCTCGGAGAGCAAGCGCATGTTCCGCGAAGCACTCGCGCAGCAACTCTCGTCGCAGCTCGCCACGGCTGGTGCCGCCACCAAGCCGGCGCCGGGCAGCCGAGAAGCCGAGATGGTCGCGGAGGGCGCCCCCGCACCGGCTGCGGACAATGGCGTGCCCGTGTCGTACAAGGGCGCCGAGTTCACGCTCACGCACGGGCATGTCGTCATCGCCGCGATCACGTCGTGCACGAACACGTCCAACCCCAGCGTGATGCTGGCCGCTGGCCTGCTCGCGCAGAAGGCCGTGGCCAAGGGACTCACCACGCGCCCGTGGGTGAAGACATCGCTGGCGCCGGGCTCCAAGGTGGCCACCGAGTACTTCAACAAGGCCGGCGTGATGCCCGCGCTCAACGCGCTCGGCTTCAACGTGGTGGGCTACGGCTGCACCACGTGCATCGGCAACTCGGGACCGCTGCCGGAGTCCATCAGCGAAGCGATTGACAGTGGCAAGCTCAACGTGGCCGCCGTGCTGTCGGGCAATCGCAACTTCGAAGGGCGTGTGAATCCGCAGACGCGCTTCAACTACCTCGCCTCGCCGCCGCTCGTGGTGGCGTACGCACTCGCCGGTCGCATGGACATCGACTTTGCCACCGAGCCGCTCGGCGTGGGCACCGATGGCCCCGTGTTCCTGCGCGACATCTGGCCGAGCGCCACGGAAGTGGAGGACACGATCCTGCACAACGTGAAGCGCGAGCAGTTCGTGGAGCAGTACGCCAACGTGTTCGATGGCGACGCGCACTGGCAGGCCATCGCCGCGCCGTCGGGCGCGCGCTACACGTGGAGCGAGAGCAGCACGTACGTGCAGCACCCGCCGTACTTCGACGGCATGACCATGACGCCGCCGGGTGTGCGTCAGATCGCGAACGCGCGCGTCATCGGCATGTACGGCGATTCGATCACCACCGACCACATCTCCCCCGCCGGTTCGATTGCGGGCGCCTCACCGGCCGGTCAGTGGCTGCAGTCGCAGGGCGTGGCACGCGCCGACTTCAACTCGTACGGCTCGCGTCGTGGCAATCACGAGGTGATGATGCGCGGCACGCTCGCCAACATCCGCCTCAAGAACGAACTCGCGCCCGGCAAGGAAGGGTGGTGGACCGCCACCTCGCCCGGTGGCGAGGCGGTGCCGCTGTACGACGCCGCGATGGCGTGGCAGCAGCAGGGCACGCCGCTCATGATCCTCGCGGGCAAGGAGTACGGCACCGGCTCGTCGCGCGACTGGGCGGCCAAGGGTGTGGCACTGCTCGGGGTGAAGGCCGTGATCGCCGAGTCGTTCGAGCGCATTCACCGTTCCAACCTGGTGGGCATGGGCGTGCTGCCGCTGGAGTTCACGGGCGGTGCCACGCGGCAGTCGCTGGGGCTCACCGGCTTCGAGACGATCACCATTGACGGGCTCGACGACACGCTGTCGCCTCGGGCCACGCTCACCGTGCGCGCGGTGCGCGCCGATGGGTCGGTGAACACGTTCGAGGCGCGCTGCCGGATTGATACGCCGGAAGAGCTGAACTACTACAAGAACGGCGGGATCCTGCACTACGTGCTGCGGCAGTTGGCGGCGAAGGGGTGAGGGATTCGTCCCGGTGATGTGAGACGGCCCCGGCGCGCGATGCGTGCCGGGGCCGTTGTGCCAGCACGATCCGCGCGAACCGGCACAGCTTCTCGTGGGTATGGAATCGCACGCGCGTACCGCCACCTCTTCTCCCTGCCCGTCTGTCATGAAGCGTCCTCTCCTGCGTCTCCTGGCATCGGTTGCGGTCACGCTCTGCATGCTCGTGCTTCCCAGCGACGCCTCGGCGCAGGGCGCCACGCTTCGCGGACGCGTGCTCAGCTCGGCGACGCAGCAACCGATCCCGAACGCGACCGTGTCGCTCACCGAACTCTCGCGTGAAACGCGCACGGACTCGCTGGGGCAGTTCACGCTACGAGACCTGCGTCCCGGCGAGGTCACGCTCGTGGTGCAGGCGGTGGGCTTCGGCCCTGCGCGCGCCACGGTGCCGCTCACTGCCGGTCCGCCAATTGATCTCGATGTAGACCTCGACCCGCTGTCGACCGTGCTCGACAGTGTGGTGACCGAGGCAGACGCCGACGCGCCGCGCAACATGGGGATGCGGGAGTTCGAAAATCGCCGTGCCATGGGCATCGGCCGCTTCATCACGCGGGCCGACCTGCTGCAGAATAGAGGGCGCACGCTCGATGCCGTGCTGCGCGCCAAGCTGCCCGGCGTGCGACTGGTCAATGTCGATGGCCAGATTCTCGCCACCTCCGGGCGCGGCTCCATCAGCATCATCACGCCCATTGCGGGACGCTGTCTGGTCAATGTCATCGTCGACGACATGCTGCGCTTCGCGAATGGTGCGGGGATGCCTCCGTTCGACGTGCGCAGCCTCGAGGCATCGATGATTGCCGGCGTGGAGTTCTACACCCCCGCCTCCACCCCCGAGCGGTTCAACATGCGCGGCAACGCGCCGTGTGGTACGCTGGTGATCTGGATGCAGAACTGAGGCGGCTGTCCGCGCCAGCACGCGCTTGACAGCCGCGCGCACCGATAGGACACTTCATCGAGTCCATCGGCCGTTGGCCTGACGATTCTCCTGCCGCGGAGGCGCGGACCGTGCCGCTGAATGTGTGGACCGAGTTTGCCCGCAGTGAAGCCAGTGCGCTTGCATCAACCTCGGCGCCGCTCATGACGCTGACGTACCGCAGTCGAGCCGCGGCCCCCATGACCACCGACCGACTGCGTGAGCTGCATCAGGCCGCGTCGGCGCGCAATCGCGCGGAAGGGGTTACGGGCGTGGTGCTGTACGACGAGCAGCGCTTCTTTCAGTGGATCGAAGGGCCACCCGCCAGTCTCGCGCGCATCTGGTCCTCCATCAGTCAGGACTCGCGTCACACCGACATCGAAGCGATCTCCGTGCACGCCGCCCCCACTCGGCTCTTCTCGCAGTGGGACATGCGACTGTTCACGAGTCGCCGCGAAATGACGGCGTCCATGGCGTCACCCGCGCTGCTGGCCGACCCCGATGCCCATCGGCTGGCGACACTCGCCATCGGTGACGACGTGGAGTCGGCGCGCACGCTGCTGCGCAGCGCCTTTGCGCGCATCGGCTCGGTGCACCAGCTCACCGAGCAGCTCATCGAGCCCGCTGCGCGCTATCTGGGCGATCTGTGGAGCGACGATGATTGCGGCGAGTACGAGGTCACGCTCGGCCTGTGCCGACTGCAGACGTTCATGCGCGACATCACCGCAGGCAGCGTACCCGACCGCGCCAGCGATCCGCTCGTGGTGCTGGTCGCCCCATTGCCCGGCGAGATCCATCTGCTCGGTGCCACGTTGGGCGCCGAAGCGGCCTGGAAGGCGGGGTGGGAAACGCACATTCGCTTTCCGTCCACCGAAGAAGCGCTCAACAAGATCGTGGCCACGAACTGGTTCGACGCGATCGATCTGTCGCTGAGTCCCGCGCTGCATCGCGAACATCGACTCGCCAGCATGGAGCACATGATCGACGCGGTGCGGCGCGCCTCGCGCAATCCGTCACTGATCGTGGTGGCGGGCGGACGTGCCTTTCATGATCGTGTGGCTACGCGTGCCGATGTTGGTGCCGATGCGATTCATCGATCGGCGACTGATCTGGAACGTGCGATTCTGCAAACGCAGCACCGCGAACGCCCGAGCAGCGATTCCCGGTAGCGCGGGCCCGCGTCGCGTGAGCGCAGCAGCGCTGCGATTCACCTCACCCGCTCGATCGTGCCCACGGCATCGAAGCCGCGATCGAAGCTGAGAATGCGCGCCACTTCCCGCCGCTGCATCACGGCCACGTGCAGCGCGTCACGCGCCGAAAGCAGTGGCTGGCTGCGCAGCACGGCGTGCGCACCGTGCACATCGTCCGCCTCGATCGGGTACACCTCGTCGGCCAGGCCGAGTAGCACGTCGAGCGCGGCCTGAATCGCGTCGGGGCGCTGGATGCGCGTGTAGCGGTGCAGGATTTCCTGCAGCACCTCCGCGCTGGTGACCATGCGCTCGCCGCGCCTGATGATCTGCTCCAGCGCGGCGACGGCCAACTCGCGATTGGGGTGCGGGGTCCCCACGAGATACATCGGGATGTTGGAATCGATGAAGATCATGCGCCCTCGCCCGCGAAGCGCCCGCCCTCGATCTCATCGAGCATCTGGGCGATGTCGGCGGTGGGGTAGGCATGACGGGCCGCCTCGCGCAACACCAGCAGCTTGCGCTGCGGTTCGGTAGCGGGCTCGTCGCGCCGCGCGGTGCGCAACGCCTGACGCACCCACTCCGCCACCGTCATGTGGTGGCGGCGCGCAATGCGACGGATCTCGTCGAACTCGGAGTCGTCCAGAAGGACTTGGAGGCGCTGTGTCATATCCATTAGTCTATCTTACTCATGCTAATGAGTCAAGCGGTGCGATGAGGACGATTTTCCCCCCGGGCACGCGCCTCCGTACAATGGCGCACTCCCGCTGGCGGTCCGTCATCGATTTCGCGCCACCCAAAGCGATTCCGCCTCTCGCCCACATGGCTGGCGCTCTAGCTTGCTCCGCATGCCCGCCCCCACCCGCCTGCTCGTGAACCCCGCCGCCGGTCGCGGCCGTGCCCTGCGTCGCCTCGACGCGGCAACGCGCGCGCTCTCACGGGTCGGTGCGCTCGACGTGGTGCGCACCGAGCGTAGCGGTGACGAAGCGCGTCTCGCGCTCGAAGCCGCGGCCGACAACGTGCGCACGCTCGTGGTGCTCGGCGGCGACGGCACGGTGTCGCGTGTGGCCGGTGCGTTTGCCACCGCGGGTGCCGACACGCCGCTGGCGATTCTTGCCGCTGGCACCGGCAACGACTTTGCGAAATCGCTCGGCGCGCCGGTGCACGACTACGCCGCCATGGCCGAGCGCATCGCGCGTGGTGAGACGCGCCGCGTGGATGTGGGGCGACTGGGCGGCCGGCCGTTCGTGAACGCCGCCGGGTTCGGCTTCGATGTGGCGGTGCTCGAACGCATGACCCGTGCGCGCTGGCTGCGCGGCGACGCGCTCTACATCGCCGCGGCGCTCGGCGAGCTGTTCCGGTTTGGCGGCGTGGAGGCGCGGGTGCAGGTGGCACCCGATGTGTTCGATGAGCGCGCACGCTGGCTGCTCGTGGTGATCGCGAACGGGCAGTGGTTTGGCGGGTCGTTCCGGATTGCGCCCTCCGCTCGGCTCGACGACGGGCAGCTCGATCTGGTCCTGGTGCGCGACGCGAACGCCTGGCGTCGCGCGCGGCTGTTTGCGGCGGCACCGTTCGGAACGCACGTGCGGGCGCCCGAGGTACGGGCGCTCACGACCCACGCGTGTACGATCGCGACCGATCGGCCGGTGGCGTGCGAGCTGGATGGGGAGCTGGTGACCACCGACCGCTCGGTGCTCGAAGCGGACGTGCTGCGGAGCGCGCTGGTGTGCGTGGCCTGACGGGCGGCTACGCGATCACGGTCACCGTCTCGCCGTACGCGGCCAGTGCCCGATCGGCCGTGATCAGCTGCACCGCTTCTCGCCCTGCCTGCGCCACCAGCAGTCGATCGAACGGATCGCGGTGATCCGGCCTGACGACCAGCGCATCACACGCAAGGATGTGCTCGCGTGTGATCGGCAACCACTCGAAGCCCGTGGCCGCCACCTGCTCGGCGAAACGCGCCACATCGAGTTGCAGCTTGCCGGCCGACCGCTTCACCGCGAGCTCCCATAGGGAGACGTGACTGCGGCGCGCGCACACTCGGCGGCCACTCGTAGCGCCGCAGCGCCTGGAGGCCATCGTCATCCGTGTAGGCCACGTACGCGTACCGCGCGCTGCTGCCGACGAGCACCTCGCCGAGGGCGAGCGTGAGCGTCCCAACCCGATGGCCGCGTCGATCCGCGATGTCGTACTGGCGGCGCGCATCGCCGAGCGGTTCGGTCCGGCCGATCGCCACTCGACCACTCGAGAGCGCGAGTAGCGGATGCTCGAAGTACGGATTGGACAATCGCAGGGGCGGAACGGTCGCTGGCCAGCCATTGAACTCCGCTGGATTGCACGGCCAGGTCGCCGTGAACGCGCGAGCAATGGCCTCGCACTGCTCTTCGCGCGTGACGCGCCTTGCGGTCGAGGACAACAGCGGTCCCCGAACCCACTCGCCATCCGGGCGGCGCCATTCCACACGATAGGGCTGCGCGCGAACCACCACCAACCAGCCGTCCGGAAACAGCAGCGTCTGATCCGCGCTGCCCAAGGGATTGACTGGGACGATATGGGTGAGCCGGCCGAGGGCGGCAGGCACCACGGTAAAGCCTTCCGGGCCGTGTCCCGCAATCACCGCGATCGAGTCGACCAGATCGCTGTGAAGCCGCGCACGAACAATCACGAGCGAATCCGCCGTCGCCTCCCGATGCGTGACGCCGGCGCGGTGTCGCAGCACGCGTCGAGCAACCACCTCGCCGGCGGCGGAGGCCCCATCGGTCGTTCCACGCACGATCAGGTTGCCAGGTCGCGACTCCGCGAAGGTGCGGACAATGCGTGCACCATCGAGCAGTATCCAACGGCCGCTGAAGGCATCGGTCAGCAGGGTGGAGTCGCCACCAAGCGGCCACAGATCTCCGACCGATCGGTATTCGCCCGGGCCATCCCCCATCCGACCCACGGTCGTCGCAGGCTCTCCTAAACTGGAGATGCGCAGCAGCGCCTTTCGGTCGCGGTCCACGACCAGCAGTGATCCATTGGAAAGCTCGCGGACAGCGGTGAGGCGCTGAAACTCGTTTCTGCTGGCAGCGACTGGCGCCTCGAGCCGCAGCGCGGGCTGCGCCAGCGCCACCGAGGTCAGCGGCGACACAATCCCCGAGGCGACGACCACCCAGCGGCGCCACGTACGGCACGACCATCGTGTGAGCCAGGCGAGCACGAGCGCGCCAAGCGCCGGGGGGCCTCTCACGACCCTGGCGCGTCCGGCGGAAACACCGAATCGACCGCGCGCCGGAACGAAGGGGGATCGATGGCGGGAAACCGGTACAGTTCCGGCTCCATGCGGGCGAACTGCGCACGTACCTCGACCGCACTGATGAGTCCATGTGACTGCATGGCCTGTACATCCGCCAGATCGCGCGTATGCCCTCGTTCGATCTTGGCGAGAGCCTGCGCGACGAAATCATAGTGCCGGAAGGTTACCCTCCCGATGCGTGCCACCACGGGGCTCCGCTGTTCCCAGCCGGGCGGCACCGGAATGAACAGATCCGGAGACGCCAACTCCACGTTCAGGTGCAATTGCTCCTTCAGCCGCGGGATTGCCCGTAGCATTGCGTCTGACTCCGGACGCATCACCAGATCCACGTCGACCGTGGTGGCGCGCCATCCCACGAGAACGGCGCTGGTGCCGCCCACGAGATAGACGTCCACGTCGTCTGTCGCATGTCGTGCCAACGCGGTCATGAACGCGTTGATGCGCTCGCGATCCGCTACTTCGCGCACTGCGCGGCGCGCCGGTAGCTGCTCACGCGTCGCAGCAGCGCGTTGTATCGACTGTGCGCCGCCGGACCGTCGCGCGCCGACAGCAGCGCATACAACCGCATTTCCGCGTCAGCGATGGGATGCTCGATGGCGAGTCCGACGTCACGCAAGGCAGGTGCCGCGATCGAGACCAGCAGCGACTCGATACTCACGATCCCTGCCTCGAGGTCGGCACACCCCGTCTCGATCAGTTCGGCGCCGGGAAGGTGGGCAACGTTCATCTCTGAATGCTACCGTCCATGACGGGGTTCGACCAGCCGCCCGACTCCCCTCTACCGCCCCACTCGCGCCGTCACGAATACGCTGCGCGGTGGCAGCACATAGAAGTACGGCACCCCTTCCACCGCGTACCCGCTCGCGAAGCGCTGACTGTTGCCGAGATTCGCCCCGCGCACGGTGAGCTCCACGCGCGGCAGCCGCACGCGCGCGGTTGCGTCGGCCACGTAGAAGTCGGGGAGCACGGTGCCCGTGCTGCCGTCATTGCGCAGAAAGCTCTGCCCCTGATACCGCCCTTCGACGCCGAGGTCGAGCCAGCTCGTCGCGGCCCACTCCACGCGCTGCGCACTCAGCCACGCCGGTGACAGCAGCGGCGGCACATCGCGGTACGTGATCGGCTGCTCGCCCGTCTCGTCGGTAAACGACGCAATGCGCGCGTGCAGCCACGCCGCGTTGCCACCCACCGTGAGGCGCGGCGTCACGCGCACGTGTCCGTCCAGCTCCACACCTCGGCGGTAGCTCTCCCCCACGTTGCGGCGCAGCGCCGAGCCGAGTGGCGTGAGCACGCCGCTGGGCGCGATTTCGTTGCGGAACTCCATCGCGAACACGTTCACGTCGAGCGCGCCTTGTGCGCCCGTGTACTTCACGCCCGCTTCGAGGTTGGTGACCTGCTCCGGCCGCACGTTGCGAAAGTCGCCAATGGCCGCGTACTGCGTGGCATCGAGGTCGTCCGCGCCGCCGAACATGTCACTGCGTGCCGGCTCCCGCGTCGTGCGCCCAAGCGACGCGCGCACCGAAAGCGGAGCAGTCGCCTGCCACGTGAGCCCCACACGCGGATTGAGGAACGCCCAGTTCACGCGCTCCTCCGGAACGCCAGAGCCCTCTGTGGGCTCATACCGAAACTGCGCCACGCGCCCCTGTACATCACCGAACAGCGTCACGTCACCCGCCCGATACGCCACCTTGCCGAAGGCGGCGGCGTCCTGCTTGTGGCCGGTGTTGAAGTACAGCGAACTCGCACCCGGTGTGCCGCGCGTGCCGTCCACCCAGGCGTAATGATCACGCGCGTAGGTGTTCGCATTCACGCCCGCGTTCAGGCGCCACGCGCCCACATCGTGCGTCACGGCACTGGTGAGCCCGTACCAGGTGTGATCGAGATGAAAGTTCCAGAGCCCCTCGATCGGATCGGGATCGATGCGCACATCATAGCTGCCACTCGCCGACATGCGATACAGCGTGGTGGCAAAGCGCGCGCCGCTGAGCGCTTCGCGTGTGTACGTGAGGCCGAGAAGTCGCTGACCGAATCGATCCTGTTCGTCGGGGCCGATGGGGTTGATGCGCCGATCCACGCGCAGCTCGTTCACCGGCACGGCGAGATACGCGAGCGTGTCACGCAATACACCACCGAGCGCGAGCAGCTTGAGCGACTGCCGCTCGCCGAACCACCCGGCGCTCACGAGCCCGGAGCCCGACAGCACCCCGGCGTTGTAGCGAAAGCCGTCGCTGCGCACGCCGGAGAAGCGTCCGTAAGCCGCGAAGCCGCGCGGTGTGAGTCCGGTGCTGCCTTCGAGCATCACACGCTGCGAGTTGAACGAGCCGGCCTGCACTTCGGCCGCCGCTGCACTCGGCATCGCGGCGATGGGGCGCGTCTCGAAGTTCACTGAGCCGGCAAACGCCGCCGTGCCCGCGCCCGTGGTGCCGGCGCCGCGCTGCACGTCCACACTCTGCACACCGGAGAGCAGATCCACGAAGTTGGCGAAGAAGAAGACGTGATCTTCGGGATCGTTGAGCGGAATCCCGTCGAGCGACAGGTTGAGGCGCGTCTGATCCATGCCGCGCAGACGCAAATAGCTGTAGCCCCATGGCGCACCGGTTTCGGTGTAGCCGATGAGCGATGGCACCGCGCCCTGCAGCAGCAGCGGTACATCCTGTGCGAAGTTGCGCCGCGCAATCGTGGCGCGGGTGATGGTGCTGCGCGTGACGGGCGCATCATCGCCAGCCCGCAGCGCCTGCACGAGCACGCCTTCGAGGGCGCGCGTGCTGTCCACACGCGCGCTGTCACGGGCGGTCTGCTGTGCGCCGAGCGGGGATGTGATCGAGAGGGCGACGACGAGAGCCGTGGCGCAGCGCATCGAGGAGGAGTGCGCCAGCGGTCGAAGCGGCGCCACGCCGAGCGCCATGGCGCTCCGCGTACGAAACATACGGGACATGGAAAGGACTCCCTACGCCGGTATGAGCCGGATCAGGTTCTACGGGTATCTCTCAGCCCGCGCCCCTTGTGGCGCGGACACCCCGGTCGTGGGTCAAGCCTAGTGGAGTGCGCGCGCTGTGCGCAACGGTTACCGTTCGCGTCGCATGCTCACCACCTGGCTCACCGCACTCGACACCCTGCTGGCGCCGCTCGGCAGCTCTGCTCTCGAGTTGTTCGGATTCGTCTTTGGCGTAATTGCCGTCGCGCTCATGGTGCGCGAACGCATCGCGGCGTGGCCGGTGGGCATGGTGAACACCGCGATCTATGCGGTGGTGTTTCAGCGCGCGGGACTGTACTCCGATGCCGGCCTGCAGGTGGTGTACATCGGGCTGTCAGCGTACGGCTGGTGGCACTGGTGGCAGGGCGTGCGTTCAGGCGACGCGACGGTGCGTGCGCCGCTGCCGGTTACACGCACGCCGCCGCGCGACGCGTGGATTGCGGGGGGCGGCGCGATCATCGGGTGGCTGCTGCTGGCGACGATCACCTCGCGCCTGCCCGGCACGTCGCTACCGTGGCTGGACGCGGCGCTGGTATCGGGAAGCCTGGGCACGCAGTGGCTGGCAGCGCGCAAGCGCGTGGAGAACTGGATGTGCTGGATCGTGCTCGACGTGGTGTACGTGGGCATGTTCGTGCACAAGCAGCTCATTCTCACGGCTGTGCTGTACGCGGTGTTCACGATACTGGCCATACGCGGACACCGCGCATGGACGGCGTCCATGCGCGGTGTGATGTCGTAGCGTTTTGGCTTCGAACGGCAAAGACAACAGCAACCGAGCGGGGAAAGGGCGGGAAGAATGGATCAAGGGTGAACAAGGCGTCGCGGCTCGGCGGCCTTGTCATCGCTTGATCTCTTCTTCCCTCCTTTCCCAATCTCTGTTGCGGTTGCCGTTGCGGTTGGAGACAGCAACAGCAACCGAGCGGGGAAAGGGCGGGAAGAATGGATCAAGGGTGAACAAGGCGTCGCGGCTCGGGAGCCTTGTCATCGCTTGATCTCTTCTTCCCTCCTTTCCCAATCTCTGTTGCGGTTGCCGGTGCGGTTGGAGACAGCAACAGCAACTGAGCGGGGAAAGGGTGGAAGAATGGATCAAGGGTGAACAAGGCGTCGCGGCTCGGCGGCCGTGTGGCGACGCGTGCTGTGGCTACGGACGTCGCTGACTGCGCGGCTGCGTGTAGATCTGCGAGCCCACCACGCCGCCCAGCACCGCACCGGTGATCGCGCCCACCGCGCCGCCCTTCACCTTGTCGCGACTGGTGATGATGCCCACCGCGGCGCCTGATGCACCGCCAATGATCGCACCGCGCTTGGTGTTGCTCTCCGTCACCACCCCACCGCTGCCCGAGCCGGCGGACGTGCCCGTGCCCTGCGACGGCGCACGATACACCACCTGCTGCGGGGCCCGCTGCGGCGCCGGTGCCGGATAGACCACGGGCTGCGGATAAGGCGCCGGATACCCCGCCTGCGGGTAGGGCTGCGGATACGGAGCCGGATAGCCAGCCTGTGGGTACGGCGCCGGATAGCCCTGGCCGTACGCCTGCGGATACGCATACCCCGGCGGCGGATACCCGAGCTCCATCGGGCCCACGTACGCAGAGCGCATGGACGGCGCCGAGGAGGCCATCGAGAGGTCGGCGCGCAGCGCGTCGTCCATGGCCTTGTCGTTCGAGCCACCGCAGGCACCGAGCAGGATCGCACTGGCAATCACGGCCAGCACGAGCAGTTGGTGCCGGACGCGCTGGCTCGTGCTCACGCCGCGCGATTCGTCGGTACGCGCCCACGGATTCATGGGCATGGTCGGGGGCTGAAACAGGGCGACACGCATGATGCACCTCCTGAGGTCGGACTCGGCGGCGGTTCGCTCCGCTCGCTACCCCACTACAGGGCAGGACTCGTGCCACGTGGATTGGGACCGCCATGCCCGGGAAACGCGCGGTGCATCACCAAACGTTGTCCCTGCAGCGACGCAGGGGGCGTCCCGAATCGGGGACGCTCCCCGGCTCGCGCTCTGTCCGAACACCCGTCGGTTCGGCGGGGTATCTTTCCCTGATCCGCCTCGCGCGGCCTTTGATTCGTTCACCCGGAGTCCGTTCATGTCGCTCGTCTCTTCGGCTCGTCGCCTCACGCTGGCGATGACCGCGCTCACCGCGGCGGTTGTCGCGGCCCCGTTTGCGTCCACGTCGCTGCACGCCCAGGCGGCGCCGGCCGGCATGCTTCAGGCTGGCCAGATGGCCCCCGACTTCACCGTGGTCACCGCCACCAAGGACGGCCGCACCGCCGAGCCGTTCACGCTGTCCAAGCATCGCGGCGAAACGGTCGTGCTCGCGTTCTTCCCCAAGGCGCGCACCAGCGGCTGCACGGCGCAGATGCACACGTACCGTGACAAGTACGAGGCGCTGTTCCAGAACGGCCAGAAGATTCGCCTCATCGGGATCAGCACCGACACCGACGCCGACCTCACCGCGTGGGCCAAGGATGATGGCTTCCAGTTCGCGTTTGGCGCCGACACGGATCGCGCCGTGGGTCGCCTGTACGGTGCCGCTCGTGATGGCGGCTTCCACAACCGCTACCTCTACGTGATCGGCCCCGACGGCAAGATCTCGTACGCCACGAGCTTCCGTCCGCTGTCGCAGGACGCGTACGACGAGCTCGACGCGGAAATCAAGAAGGTCGCCCGCTGACCCTCGCGCTGCTCGCGCGATTGCATCGCGCCGCACTCGACGGTGTTGCTCCGTACCCACGCACGCGTGATGCCACGCGTGCGTGGTGTGTTTCCGTCCCCGAGCGCGCGCCCGTCCACGTGTTCGCGCTCGGCAAGGCCGCCCCGGAAATGGCGCGCGGCGCGGTGGACGCGTTGGCCGAACAGCACATCACGCCAGCCGGCGGACTGATCGTCGCCGCGCATCGGCCCATCGAGCCCTCGGTGCTGCCGCTGCGTGTGGGCGACCATCCGATCCCCGACATCGGCTCACTCGCCGCCGCCGATGCGATTGCCACTGCGGTGAGCGCCGTGGCGCCCGGTGACGATGTGCTCGTGCTGCTCTCGGGCGGCACCACGTCGCTATGCGCCGCGCCGTGCGCCGAACTCGTGGCGCTCTTCGGACATCCGGCGCCGGCGCAAGCGGCGATTGCCGATGCGGTGCAGGTCATGCTCGACGGTGGGCTCGCCATTCACGAAATGAACGCCATTCGCCGTCGCCTGCTGCGGTGGGGTGCAGGGCGCCTGGCCACGGCGCTGCACGCGCGCGGTGCGCGATCGATTCGCGTGCTTGCCATCTCCGACGTGCTTGGTGATGACCCGGCCGTGATCGGCTCCGGTCCGTGCACCGCCGATCCGCTCGATCACGACATGCTGCTCACGCTGTGCGATGCGCACGAGCTACGCAGCGACCTGAACACCGAGCTCGCACGCGCACTCGGCCTCTCGGGAAGTCGCGGCGGTGCCATCACGCCGCCATCCGCGTCGCACGCCGCATTCGCTCGCGTGCACACCGAGATCGTGGCGCGTAACGCCGATGCGGTCGCAGCCGTGGTCCACGCGGCCACCACTGAGGGCGTGCCCAACGTGGAGGCGCCTGCCGAAGTGCTCGAAGGGGATGCTGAGCTGCTCGGCAGTGCGATCGTGCACGCCGCCATGCGACGCGCGCGTCATGACGATGGGGAGTATCTCTTCGTGTGGGGCGGTGAACCCACCATGCGACTCACCGATGATGCGCGCGTATTCGGCGATGCGGACGACAGCGCGCACGCCGCCGACCACGCAAAACACGAAGCACCACTCGGTGGACGCATGCAGGCGCTCGCCCTCGCCGCAGCCGTGGAGCTCAACGCCGCCTCGTGGACGGAACGTCAGGTCGCCGGTCGGATTTCGCTGCTCGCGACCAGCACCGATGGTCGCGACGGCCCCACCGATGCGGCCGGCGCACTCGTGGACGCGGATACCGCGGTGCTCTCGCGGCGCGGCGGACGGGATCCGGTGCGCGACCTGTATCGGTTTCGCAGCCATCGTGCGCTCGATGCCGCCGGCGCACTGCTGCGCACCGGCCCCAGCGGTACGAACGTGATGGATCTGGTGGTCGTGCACATCGCGGCGCACTGACCACCACCGGGGCGTCCGTCCACGCGCTTCGGTTTGTCCCGCCCCATCGCACGGCCCATATTCGCTGCATGCCCCCACGAGCCCCTCGGCGCGCCCCACGCCCGGACTTTCCCCCTGCTGCCGCTCCTGCCGACGATCCGGACTCGGCGTTTCGCCGTGTGCCGCGACAATCACGTGGCCAGCGACGGGTGGATTTGCTGCTTGACGCGGCCGCCGAGGTGATCGCCGAACAGGGGCTGCAGGCCGCCACGGCCGAAGCAATCGCGCTGCGCGCACGCACGGCCAAGGGGTCGCTCTATCAGTTCTTCCCCAATCGCGATGCCGTGGTGGCGGCACTCGCCATGCGCTTTGCCGACGAGCTGCGCGCCGTGCACGAGAAGGCGTTCGCCACCGATCCGCACGGGCTGTCAGTGGAGCGGCTGATCGATCGCATCGTGAAGCCGCTAGCCGCGTTTCACGATCGCAATCCGGCGTTTCGCCGCGTGTTCGCCACGGTGGACGCGCCCCCCGATTCCACCGGGAGCGCGCCGGTGCGGCTGCGTGCGCAGCTGTTCGATTCGTTCGTGGACCGGCTCGACCTGCTGTTCGCGGCGCGCAATCCCACGTTGCCCGCGCGCGCTCGGCGGCGCAGTGCGATGGTGTGCGCGTCGATCGGACAGGCGTTGCTGGCGCGCCGCGATCGCGCACCCGCGAGCGAGAAGAAGCCCATTCTCGACGATCTGCGGCGCGTGCTTGCGGCGTATCTCACGCCCATGCTCGATCCGAACGCGGACTGAACGCCGCGGCCGTCAGATCGAAGCGGGCATCGCGTCAGAGGCGAGCGTGCGCTGCGCCGCATGCAGACTCGGCGCAACCGCGGACACCATGAGTCGATAGCCGAGCCACACCAGCACGAGCCCGATCAGCTCGGTCACGAACAGCACCTCGGTATACCCGTAGCGCGTGGCCATGCCCCCAATGCCAGGCAGCAGCGTACCCACCGCGATCAGCACGTTGCCACCCACGCGCGGCCCGGCTCCCGCGACGCGTCGATAACGCCACGCAGACCAGGCCGCGCCGCCAACCAGGAAGATGAACGCGTAGAGGTTGAGGAACGGCGAGAAGCGACGCACCCAGCTCCACTCGAGCACCTGCCCCGTAAGGCGGCCCGCCGCCACCGAGGCATGCGTGGCATCGAGCGGTGAGAGCACCACGAAGGTGCCGGCCACGGCGACGGCGACCAGCAGCAGGATGGTGAGTGCATGGGCGGTGCGACGGGGCAGCAACAGATACACACTGCCCTGCGCCAGCGGTGCGGCCCCGAGCAGCGCCCCGGTGATGTACCAGGTGCGGAACACGACCGGATCCCAGCCGATGAGCGCCGTCACGGATTCCGTGAGCGTGCCGGCCACATAGGTGAGCACGCCCAGGAACCACCAGAGCAGGTAGGTGGCGCCCGGCTTCCGGCGCCAGTGCAGAAACAGCGTGCGGGCGAAGACGGCGCCCACGAGCGTGGTGAGAATCGGGACGTAGTGCACGAGCGAGTTGGACATGACGCGCAAGCTCGACCGCGTGCGGCGCCGCGTCATCCCCGGAGAGCTACGCATGGCCTCCGTGCAACTACGGAGGCGCGATGCCCCCGCACCCTACCCCCTGACGCCGCACGGGGCGAACTTTCACCCAGCCCGCGCCTTGAGCGCGCTTCTCGACTCGCGCCCCACGCCCATGTCCCGACGCCCGGTCACGGTGGGTCTCATCCAGGAGACCGCCAGCGACGATCACGCTGCCAATCTCGAGCGCACCATCACTCGCGTGCGCGAAGCCGCTGCGCACGGTGCGCAGATCATTGCCCTGCAGGAGCTCTTCAACGCGCCGTACTTCTGCAAGTCGCTCAAGCTCGATCGCTTCGATATCGCCGAGCCCATTCCCGGGCCCACGGTGGAGCGCCTGCAGGCGCTCGCGAAAGAGCTCGAAGTGGTGCTCGTGGTGCCCATCTACGAGAAGCAGGCGCCCGGCCTGTATCGCAACTCCGCGGCCGTGATCGACGCCGACGGTGCGCTGCTCGGCACGTACCGCAAGATGCACATTCCGCACGATCCGCTCTTCGAAGAGAAGTACTACTTCGCACCCGGCGACGTGACGGGGGACGAGCGTACGCACACACACCCCGGCATCAACGGGTTCCGCATGTGGCGCACGCGCTACGCGAACATCGGCGTGCTCATCTGCTGGGATCAGTGGTACCCCGAGGGCGCACGCATCACGTCGCTGCTCGGCGCCGACATCCTGTTCTACCCCACGGCCATCGGCTGGCATCCGGCAGAGAAGGCAGAGTTCGGCACCGCACAGGTGGAAGCGTGGCGCACCATGCAGCGCTCACACGCGATCGCCAACGGCGTGTTCGTGGCCTCGCCCAATCGCGTGGGACTCGAGCCCGAGCTCGGCACCGATGGCATCGAGTTCTTCGGGCAGTCGTTCATTGCCGACCCGTTCGGTCGCTATCTCGCCGAAGCCGGCACCGATCCTGCCGTACTCGTGGCCACGTGTGATCTCAACCTGATCGAGGAAACGCGCCGCAACTGGCCGTTCCTGCGCGATCGACGCATTGACGCGTACGGTCCGATTCTCAATCGCTGGCTCGGCGCCTGATGGGTCCGTTTCGCATGCCGGCGGAGTGGGAGCGCCACGACGCGACGTGGATTGCGTGGCCACATCATGAGCCCGATTGGCCCGGAAAGTTCGAACCGATCCCGTGGGTGTACGCCGAGATCGTACGCGCACTCTCGGGGAGCGAACTCGTCGAGATCGTGTGTCACGACGAGGTCGTGCGCGAAGACGCACTCGCGTGTCTCGACATGCACGCGGTGCCGAGCGATGCGTACCGGTTGCATGTAGCGCCAACCGATCGCGTGTGGCTGCGCGACAGCGGCCCCACCGGCGTGCACACGCCGGATGGACGCGTGGCGCTCATGCGCTGGGACTTCAATGCGTGGGCCAAGTACGACAACTACGAGCACGATCGGCGCATTCCGGAGGTCGTGGCCGACGTCACCGGCTTGCCCATGCATCAGGCCATGCGCCCCGACGGCTCGGGCCCGCTCGTGCTCGAAGGCGGCGGCATCGAGACGGACGGACTCGGAACCATGCTCGTGACCGAGGAATGGCTGCTCACTGATGTGCAGGTACGCAACCCGGGGCTCACGCGCGCCGACTACGAGCGCGCCTTTGCCGACACGCTAGGCATCACGCACACCATTTGGCTTGGTGACGGCTGTGTGGGGGACGATACGCACGGTCACGTGGATGACATCGCCCGCTTCGTGGCGCCGGGTGTGGTGGTGCTGGCGCACGAAGAAGATCCGGCCGATGAGAACCATGCGCGCTCGCTCGACAACCTGCACCGACTCCGGGCGGCGCGCGACGCACGGGGAGACGCGCTGCGCGTGATCACGCTGCCCTATCCGCGCGCCGTGATCATGGATGGTGCGCGGCTGCCGGCGAGCTACGCCAACTTCTACATCGCGAACGATGTGGTGATCGTGCCCACGTTCAACGACCCAAACGATCGCGTGGCCCTCAACATCCTTGCCGACTGCTTCCCCACGCGTCGCATCGTGGGCATCCACGCCGTGGATCTCGTGTGGGGACTTGGCACGTTGCACTGCTTGTCGCAGCAGCAGCCGACGGCGCGCACGTCATGAGCGAGGTCGGCGCAGGGAGCGAGTTCGAGCGGCGCGTTGGGCTGTTTGTCGGACCACGGTGGGAGCAGAGCTATCGGAAGAAGTTCGCGCAGTTCTTCGCGGACGCGAGCTTCGTGCCCACGTGGAACTGGTCGGCGGCATTCTTCACCGAGTACTGGTTTCTGTACCGCAAGATGTACCTGTGGTTCGCGGTGTTCTTTTTCCTGCCCACCTTCGTGCTGCAGTGGCTGTGGGGCGACGCGCTCACGCTCGAAGCGGTGATGGCGCCGGAGAACGGTCGTCTCCGCCTGCTAGTGCTCTCGGTGCAGGCGTCCACGCGACTCGCGGCCGGTGGCATTGCCAACTATCTGCTTTTCCGGCGTGCCAGCACGGCGGTGCGTGTGCTTGACGCGCAGCCCATGCCCGCCGAGCAGTCGCTCGAGCTGCTGCGGCGACTTGGCGGCACCAACCTCAAGATCACATTGCTCCTGGTCGGTGTGTTCGTGGCCATGACGCTGCTGCAGTTCCTTGCGCAGGGGGCGCCATGAAGCCAATGCGCGCTACGGCGTAGCGGCCGTGCCCGGACGACGGATCGGCGTACCCGGACGCAGACCCGTGAGCGCGCGATCGGCGATCACCGCCTGCCCGTTCACGAACAGGTGTACGATCCCCTCGGCGTACTGATGGGGCTCCGTGAAAGTGCCGCGGTCGGTCACGGCGGCAGCATCGAAGACGACCACGTCGGCGAAGGCGCCCACACGTAGCGCGCCTCGATCGACGAGCCCCAGCGCTCGTGCCGGCACCGAGGTCATCTTCGCGATGGCCGCCTCGAGCGACAGCACGCTGCGCTCGCGCACATAGCGGGCGAGCACTCGCGGAAACGCGCCGTAGCTGCGCGGATGCGGAAAGCCCACACCGGGGCGCACCAGATCGCCATCCGATGACACCATCGCCGCATCGTGCCTCAGGAACGCCTCCACATCGGCCTCACTCATCGCCTCCACGATGGCGGTGAAGCCACCGGCGGCCTGCAGCGTGATGAGTGCGTCCACGATGTCGTCGATGGTGTCGCCGCGCCCATTCTCGGCGAGGTAGTCGGCGAGCGTGCGACCCACGAAGTCCGGCGCACTCTCGATGGTGCGAAAGCGGACACTCGCCGCCGTACCACCGGTCTGCGCGGCAAAGAGCGCGCGCATCTCCGATGCGAGTCGCGCGCGCACCGCGGGATCACGCACGCGCGCCGCGAACGATTCGGCGCCGCCGGCCAGCGCCCACGCCGGCAGCAGCACATCGGAGTAGGTGCTGTACGCCGTGTACGGATACACATCGAAGCTCACGCGCGCCCCGGCAGCGTTCGCGGAATCCATGCGGGCCAGCAGCGCCCCTGTGCGATTCCAGTTGGCCACGCCCGTGCTCTTGAGGTGGCTGATGTGTGTGGGCAGCGACGCGGCCTCTCCCACCACGAGCGCTTCCGTGATCGCGGCGTCGAGGGCGCTGCCTTCATCACGCAGGTGCGTGACGTACAGCGCACCGGGTACGGTGGTCTCTTTCGCCAGCGCCGCCAGTTCCTCGGGCGCGGCGTAGGCCGCCGGCACGTATTCGAGTCCGGTGCCCAACCCGAATGCGCCATCGCGCATGGCCTCGCCGACCAGGTTGCGCATGCGCCCCAGTTCGCGCGTCGTTGGCGCCCGGTTCTCCAAGCCCATCACGCGCTTGCGCACCCACGTGTGCCCCGCGCTCCAGAGGGTGTTGGGTGCCACGCGCAACGTGTCGAGAAACACGCCGAGCGGATACGGCTGATCGAGACTGTGCAGACTGTTGAAGATCGTGGTGATCCCCTGCCGCAGAAAGTTCTCGGCGTCGGGGTAGTCTGCAATCGTGGTGATGTGCGCATGCGGATCGATGAAGCCGGGAGCCACGGTGAGACCGGTCACGTCGAACACCTGCGCCGTCGGCACCACGGCGAGATCGGGGCCGATGGCCACGATCCGATCGCCGACGATGGCCACGTCGGCGCGCCGTACGGGGCTCCCCGTACCGTCTACCACCGAGCCACCGCGCAGCAGCACGTCGGCGACGATGGCGGTCGGCTCGGCGCAGCTGCCGAGTGCAACGCCGCCGAGCAGCATCAGCAGGGCACACGCGCGCCGTGCACTCGAACGCCAACGCGTTGCGACTCCCGCTCGGTCCGCAGACGCGTCAACACGCAGCTTCATGACCGCCCACCGATCTCCAGCAGTGCCTCGGCGATCGGCGCCACTCCACCGCGCATGGGGTCGCACACGGGCACGCCGAGTTCCGCGGCGGTCTCGCGCGCGTACGCCGCCCATGCGTCATCGCTGAGCGAGGACGAGTTGATGCTCACGCCCACACACCGCGCCGCGCGATTGGTGACCCGAGCCGCCGTGGTGTACTGCGCAATCGCATCAGGCAGCGTGGGGATGGTCGCATCGGGGAACATCTCAATGGTCACCCGGGACGGATCGTGGCAGAGCACGAACGCGTCGGGCTGCGAGCCGTGAAGCAATCCCAGTGTGACGCCTGCGTACGCCGGGTGAAAGAGTGCGCCCTGCCCTTCGATCACGTCCCAATGATCCGCGTCGTTGGCCGGCGAGAGCACCTCCGCGGCGCCGGCGATGAAGTCGGCAACCACGGCATCGATGGCGATCCCCTCACCCGCGATCATGATGCCCGTCTGACCCGTCGCGCGAAACGTCGCCTTGGCGCCTAATGCCGTGAGTTCGCGCGTGAGCGCCAACGCTGTGTACTTCTTGCCAAGCGCACAGTCGGTGCCCACTGTGGCCACACGCAGGCCGCTGCGCTTGCGCCCGGTGCCAGCCGGAAATCGGCGGTCGCTGTGCCGCACGTCCTGCAGCGAGACGCCACGCGCCGACGACGCCTCCACCAGCTCGGGGAAGCTGGTGAGTCGCGTGTGCATGCCGCTCACGATGTCGAGCCCGGCGTCGATGGCCCGATGCAGGTCGGGAAGCCACTGTGGCGGCAGCGTGCCACCCACCGAGGCAATGCCGATGACCAGACTGCCGGCGCCGAGCGCTGCAGCCTCCTCAGGCGAGCGCCGCGGCACGCCCACCGACAGCGCGCACGAAGGCAGCGACCACTCGCCAACCACGTCGGCCGGACACCAGTCGCGCAGGCCGCACGCGGTCTTTGCATCGGTGGGCATCTGGGCATCGCCCAGGTACAGCAGATACGGCTTGCGCAAGCGAAGCATGAGCAGAGACTCAGGGTGAACGGTCGAGCGGCGCGAGCTGCCATCCGGTGAACCCGCCGCCCGGTCCGATGCGCACCGAGACGGACACGCGAGTATCGCCGTAGGTGGCACGATACAGACGCGTACGATCATCGGCCACCGTGCCCTCGGCGAGCAGCTCCAACCGCGTGAGTGCCCCGAGCGGCGCCAGCAGCCCGCCGTACGCCGCCCGCATGCGCGGCAACGTGGTGGCACGCACGAACTCGAAGTCCGAAACAGCCAGCTCGCCGCGGGCGGTCTTCTCCAACATGGCACGCACGCGCGCGGTGAACGCCGGCGCGGTATCCACGATGGGCGCATTCGGCGGCGCTGGCGGCGCGAGCGCAGGGTCGATGACGGTCGCAATCGCGTTCGCAATCGCGACCGGATCGGCCGCGTTGAGGTTGGCCATCACGGCGATGGTGAGGTCGCTCCCCTCGTAGCGCGTGAACTGCGTACGAAAGCCCTGCCACGATCCGCCGTGCTGCACCACGGCCTGCCCGCCAAGACTGTCGAGAAACCACGCGAAGCCGTACGGGTGCGTGCGGCCGCTGTTGAGCGTGATCGGGGTGAGCATCGTCTCCCAGCTCGCCGCAGAGAGCACGCCTCGGCTGCGCATGACGCGCGCCCACGCCACCAGATCGTTGACGCTCAACAGCAGCGAGCCGTCGGCCGTGGTATTGAGCGTGGGGGACACCCACTCCTGATGCGCGAACTCGTTCCCACGCAGGCGATAGCCAGAGGCACGGTGCGGCACCACATCGGCCTCGGTGATCTCGCGTGCACTCGGCATGCCCGCTGGCGTGAACACCCGCTCGCGCAACAGCTCCCAGTACGGGTGGCCGCTCACGCGACTCATGATGATGCCGAGCAGCACGTAGCCGGTGTTGGAGTAGTTCCACCGTGTGCCCGGCGCGAACTCCAACGGCAACGTGTACGCGAGCGCGGCCAGCTGCGCCTCGGTGAAGTCGCGGCGATAGTCCATCTGGTCGCCGGTGTAGTCGGGAATGCCCGACGTGTGCGACAGGAGGTGCCGCACCGTGATTGCGTCCCACGCCGCCGGCGCGTCGGGCAGATATCGGCGGATCGACGCGTCGAGCGAAAGCTCACCACGCTCCACCATGGTCATGACGCCGGCCGCCGTGAACATCTTGCCGAGCGACCCCGACTGGAACATGGTCGTTGCGGTCACGGGCGCCTGCTGCTCGAGGTTGGCCATGCCGTACCCGGTGGCCAACAGCGTCTGATCGCCGCGCAGAATCGCCACGCCGACGCCGGGGATGCGCTGCCGAGCGAGTTCGGCGCGCACGGCGCCCTCCACCGCGCGCTCATCGAACGCCACCGGACCGCGCACCGATGGCACGGGCATTTGTTCGCGCCACCACGGCGCGCGCAGCGGTTCTGCACGCGGCGCCACCAGGTCGAGCGTTTCGCCATCACGCAGCGCACCACCCAGCATCACGTAGCGAATGGCCGTGGTGTTGCGGATATCCTGCAGCGGATCGCGATCGAGCACGAGCAGGTCGGCCAGCTTGCCGGGCTCGAGACTGCCGATATCCGTCTCCAGGCCGAGGGCTCGCGCGCCGTTCAGCGTGGCGACCCGCAGCACGTCGTGCCGCGGCATGCCGCCCTGCGCCAGCAGTCGCATTTCCCAGTGATTCTGCAGCCCCTGCATTTCACCGTGCCCACCGAGCGCCACGTGTCCACCCGCGGCGAGCACTGCGGCCGCGCCCGCGGACGTCTCCGCGTCGTTGTAGTCTTCGGGCGCAAAGGCCAGCAGGCGCGTGGCCGTGCGCTGATACAGTTCGCTGCGCGGGAAGAAGCGCTGCAGCTTCGCCTCCGACGCCGGCCGCTCCTGCGCCAGCAGTCGGAAGATTGGCAGCGCGCCCCCGAATGATACCAGGAGCGTGGGTGTGTACGTGATCCCGCTGCGCGCGAGCAGCTGCACCACGTCGTCGTAGAGCGGCGCCGTAGGCAGCGCGTGTTCGTTGCCGCTGAACCCGTCGAGTGCGTGCGTGATGTCCTCTTTCGAATCGGCACCACCCTCGGCGGTGACGATGAGGCCGAGTTCGCGGCTGGCGGCGACGACCCATTGCCGCTGCTGCCGCGTGCCCACGAGATAGCTCTTGAGCAGATGCGTGCCGTAGTCGTTCGTGTAGCGTCGCAGCACGCGACGTGCATCATCGAGCGACTGGAAGTCGGTCTCGGAGAATACGCCAGGCCCCGTGGAGAAGATGCGCGGGCTTGGCATGGTGCCGATCGCCGCCAGATCGGCATAGGCGAATATGTCGGCGAACGTTTGCGGATCGCGAATGGTGGTCACGCCGTACGCGAGGTTCGCAAACGTGGACGGGTTCTCCGGTTCGAGCAGCTCGCGCCTGAGTTGCCAGTGCGCGTGCACATCCACCAGCCCCGGCATGATCGTGGTGCCGGACACATCGAGGACACGAGCGCCAGCGGGGATCGACACGGTGCCACGCGCACCAACCGCGGCGATACGATCGTTCACCACGACGATGTCGGCGTTGTCGATCACCTCATCGCCACGCATGGTGATGGCGCGGCCACCACGCAGTACGAGCGTACCCGTCGACACCGCCCGCGGCAATCGCACCTCGATGCGCTGCGAGGTGGCCACTGCGCCGCGCGGCACCGTACGCCCATGCACGGTGGAGCCCACCACCCAGATCGCGGAATCACTCGCCGGTGCCCACGCGAATCCCATGGGGGCATCGGCCGTGAGCAGCTCGGCCGACGAGACATCGAACATCGGCGGCTCCGCGCCGCCCTCCGCGGGTCGTGCACCCAGTAGCAGCCGATCGCCTGCCACCACGAGCACATGCGCGCCATCGGGGCTGCTGCGCACCTCCACCGGCCCCGGCGAGCCCGCCGGGCCCGCCACACGCGGCAGTCGGAGGTGCGTGCGTCGATCGGACCCGTCGGCGCGCACCGACACCAGCCCCGCCGGCCCGGTGAATGCGAGACGCGGTGCCTCGCCAGCCACGAGCGTGGCAAAGTGCGGATGCCGCATCCCCTCGGCACGCATGATCGTATCCACCACTCCGGTGCTCACCGACACTCGCACCACGACCGCATCGCTCGGCACGGGCAGCGGCTGTGCGCGTGCCGACGTCACCGGCGCGCGCAGCGCGTAGATCGCCGAGCCGTCCGGGCTCCACACCGGATCCATCCACAGCGCGGGGGCGCGCGACAGTCGAGTGGGCGCGCCGCCGCCGGCAGGCACCGTGAACAGGTGCCCGCCTTCACGATCCCACGTCACGTATGCGAGTTGGCGACCGTCGGCCGACCACGCCGGCATGAACTCGCGCGGCGCACTGTCGCGCGTCACGCGCTGCGGCGCACGCGACCCGTCGCGCACGTAGAGCCGCGCGAACAGCGAGAAGGCCAATCGCCCGTTGGGCGACAGCGCCGGCTGCTGCACCATGCGGCCGCGGACCGAGGTGGCATCATCACCGTGCGCAATGCGGTGCGTCACACGGAACGGCTCGGGCAGCGACACGCGCACGGATGCAAAAAACGGGATTGCCTCTGCCTCCCCGGTAGCGAGCGCGATGCGCTGCAGCTGTCCATCGAACGCCACGATCACGGCATCACTCGACGGCGTGATCGCATACCCCGGCAGCACATCGCGTGACGCGCGTGCTTCGAGTTCATTGCGCTGCAACGGGTAGCGCAGCCACCGCTCGGTTTCCGTGCGCAGGTCGCGCACTCGCAGTCCGGTGCGCCCCTCACTCTGCGCCGCGTACACCAGCCAGCGGCCATCGCGCGACGTGACCGGCGCCATGGCGAACGGCTCCTCGAGCACCAGACGCTCTTCCGCACCGCCAGCGAGGGCTCGGCGCACCACACCACTCGACGCCCCCATCCGGCTGCCATACGGGCGTGGCGTCACGCTCGTGTAGTACAACCAGCGTCCATCGGCGCTGGCGTGCGCCGAGTACGGGCCAGGAGCCGGCGCAGAGACGAGCGGCGCCGGCGGGCCATTGCCGTTGGGCACGAACACCGCCCCGTCGCCCGTGGCGGCATCGAAGCGCCACAGCTCGGCGACGCGCGCGCTCACCACGGTCGCGAACACCGCCGCGCCATCGGCCGACCAGGTCGGTGACATGATGAGCGCGCGCGGCACATTCGACAGCCGACGCGGTGACGACCCATCGGCGTTGGCCACCCACAGGTTGTCGGTGCCACTCTCGTCGGAGACGAACACGAGGCGCGAGCCATCGGGCGAGTAGCGCGGCTGCGACTGGAACGCCGAGCCGGTGAACAGCGCGCGGGCGGTGCCTCCAGCTGCCGGCACCGTGTACACATCACCGAGCAGCTCGAACGCGATCGTGCGCGCATCGGGCGCGATGTCCAGCGACATCCACGTGCCCTCGCGCACGGTGAACGAGTCGGCGCGCGTCGGCAGTGACGAAGGAGCGCCACCGGGCTGCGCGAAGAGCGGGGCCGAGCCGATCAGCAGTGCCGCACTCGCGGCCCATCGCAGTGCAAAGCGTGCGCGCATGTGGGTCACGTGCGAGAGAAACGATCCAGCCGAAAGAGGGCGATGTCGTGGTCGGTATTGCCGCGCACGACCAGATCGGCGCAGATCTCGCCGATCACGCTGCAGAACTTGAAGCCGTGTCCGGAGCACGGAGACACCAGCAGGACTTCCGGTGCGTTTGGCGCCCGGTCGATGATGAAGTGCTCGTCGGGCGTGTTGGTGAACAGACACGCGCGTGCGTGCTGCAGCGCGCCGTTCGCTGCCGGGAAGTACCGCTGCACCGCCGCGCGCAACGCCGCTTCATCCGCGGCCGTGCAGCTGCGGTCCATCGTGTCGGGGTGCACACGTTCGGCGTGGTGGTGATACAGGCCGATCTTGAACCCCGGAATGCCGTACTCGGGGAACCCGTAGTAGCGCCCTTCGATTGCATCGAGCACGAACACGGGAAAGTGCGCGGGCGCGAAGGCCGGTCGATCACTGATGCCGAACCAGCCGAGCACCTGCCGCTCAGGCATGAGCAGCGGCCCAAGTGTGGGAGCGATGTCGCTCATCCACGGGCCCGCAGTGAGCACGAGCTGGCCGGCTTCGAACGTGCCATCGGCGGTGTTCACCTGCACGCTGCCGTTGTGTGCATGCCATCCCGAGACGCGCGTGTGTTCGCGTACGGTGGCTCCGAACCCTTGCGCCCGTGCCACGTGCGCCGCGATGCACCGCTCCGGCGTGAGAAACCCACCATCCGGCTGCAGCACCGCCATGGCGTTGTCGGCAGGGCGCCACCCGGGGAAGCGCGCGGCCAGCGCCGGCGCATCCAGCACCTCGTGCGGTAATCCGTGCTCGAGGCAGCTGCGCAGCGAGCCCTCGAACACCTCGCTGCCTGCCCACCCCACATCGAGGGCGCCGGTGACGTGCAGCAGCGGCTCGTCGAGCCCCTGCTCCAGTTCACGCCAGAGTGCGAACGCTCGCCGCAGCAGCGGCACATACGACGGATGTTCGAAATAGGCGAGGCGGATGATGCGCGTCAGCCCATGCGACGAGCCGTACTCGTGCCCGATCGCATGCTGTTCAAGGGCCAGCACGCGCTGCCCGCGCGCGGCACAGTGCGCCGCCACGGCGCTCCCCATACCGCCCACCCCAACGACGATCACGTCATACGGCGCCATGCGTTACTCGGAGACTGGGACGAACTCGCGCGGGTCGATGATGCGCAGCACCTGACTGATGCCGGGCTGATTGAACCCCTTGTAGCCGAAGTTGCGCTCCAGATTCTCCAGGTGCGAGCCGATCGCTCCACGCTCCCGGAAATCGCGCGCCGCGTCCTCGGTGATGATGCCGGACGCCAGCAGCGCGTCAATGCGCTCCGGGCGCACCGGCCACCATTCGCCTTCGGTGAGCTCCTGATACAGGTGCGGAAAGTTGGAGAACGGGGCCATCATCTGCACGCCAGCCTCCTGCAGCTGTGCGCGCAGCGCCACCTGGTCGTAGGTGCATTCGAGATGGTTGATCCCCGCCTCCAGCATCGACTCGCCGTGCAACGCGCACCACAGGCCCGCGCGGCGCATGGTGGACAGCGGTTGCATGTCGGGCGCGTGCGCGAAATCGCCCTCGAGTTCGTTGGGCGCGAGGTCGATGTCGGCGAAGATCACCGTGCCCAGGACCGGCTGCTCGAGAATCTGCGAGCCCCACCCGGCTTCGGCGCCGGCATAGAAGCGCTCACGGCAGCGAAAGCCGAGCAGCTCCAGCAACCCGATCGTGCGATGGAACCACTCGCGCGACGCGTCGTAGGTGTGATGGTCATCGTTGCACCAGCCGAGGCCCAGCGCATCCTGCCGTGCCTTCTGCACACGCGCCGCATGGTTGCGCCGCTCCCAATACTCGCGCTCGGCCCGCAGAAACAGCGCGCATGTCCAGTGCGGCCCCAGCGCCTCCACGGCCTGTCGAACCAGCGCCTCGGTGGCATCGAATCCGGCGCCCGTGTCGGCAAAGTGCCGACGACGGCGACGGAAGGCCTCCAGATGCGACTGCGCCGCCACCAGCTGCGCCGGCTCGTGCACCGGCAGCTCGAAGCCCACGTGCCCATGTCGCTCCACCACCGACAGCACCGCCTGTGCATTCTGCCACGCGATGGCGTGGCGATACGTCCCGCCCGGCGCCCCCTCGATCGGCACGTCGAGCTGCTGCGCCGCGCAGAAATCGGCCACCGATTCCACCTGCATCGCCAACGTGAGCCGCGCCTGATCCCGCACCACGAGATCAGGGAAGATGCCCCGCTCATGCACGCCGATCATGGGCGAGTTCCCACGCACCGTGAAGCCGGTGCGCTCGAGCAGCGCTCGTGTCACCCGCGACGACGGCACCACGATGTGGTCGAGAATGTCCACGAGTCGAATGCCGGTCTCCGCGTGCAACCGCGTGCGAAACGCCGCCGCCTCGGGCAGCGCGGCCAGCGCCTCCTGCAGTAGTCCTTGCACCAGCGCGTCCGCTTCGGGTTGCACCACCCACGGCGCGACGGGTTCCAGCAACGCTCCCGGGGCAAAGCTCATGCGGCACCTCCTGGCAGGGGAATCAGGTCGTCATCCGGCAGAATCTTGCCGGGGTTCATCAGTCCGTGCGGATCGAGGGCCTGCTTGATCGCGCGCATCACGGTGAGCGCGTCGCCGTGCTCCTTGCGCAGCGATTCGCGTTTGCCGATGCCGATGCCGTGTTCACCGGTACAGGTGCCGCCGTGGTGCAGCGCGCGCGCCGTCAGTCGCACCACGAACGCCTCGATCATGGCTGACTCGGCTGCGTCACTGCGGTCCACATGCAGCAGCAGGTGAAAGTTGCCGTCGCCCACGTGCCCCACGAGCGGCGGCGTGAGCCCCAGCCGCGCCAGATCGGCGCGTGTCTCTGCGATGCACGCCGGCAGCGCCGAAATCGGCACGCACACATCGGTGGTGATCACATCGACACCGGGACGCGAGGCCGCACCCGCGTAGAACGTTTTGTGCCGTGCCTCCCACAGACGCTGCCGATCCGTTTCGGTGATCGCCGTCTGGTGCACCGTGCCACCGAATCCGTCGAGCAGTTCGTGCACGGCGTGCAGCTGTTCATCGCGTGACGCGCCGCTCGACGCATGGATCTCGAGAAACAGCAGCGGTGCCTCGGGGAGGCCTGCATCGAGAAACGCGTTCAGCGAGCGCACCGTGATCGCATCGAGCAGCTCCATGCGCGCCAATGGTAGCGCACACTGCTGCATGGCCACCACCATGCCGACCGCCGCATCCACGCTGTCGAAGCGCACGATCATGGCGGCGATGGCATCAGGCACCGGATGCAGTCGCAGCGTGGCCTCGGTGATGATGCCAAGCGTGCCTTCCGAGCCGACGAACAGCCGCGTGAGATCGTAGCCGGCCGATGACTTGCGCGCACGTCCTCCGGTATGAATCACGCGGCCGTCGGCGAGCACTACCGTGAGTCCGAGCACATTTTCGCGCATGGTGCCGTAGCGCACCGTGGTGGTGCCCGATGCGCCAGTGGCGAGCATGCCGCCAATCGTGGCGTCGGCACCGGGATCGATGAAGAATGTGGCGCCGGTGCCCTCGAAGGCGCGCACGAGCTGTCCACGGGTGACGCCCGCTTCGACCGTGACATCCAGGTCCGCCACACTGGTGCGCACGATGCGCTGCATGCCGGAGAGGTCCACACTCACGCCGCCGCGCAGGGCGGTCACCTGCCCCTCAAGCGAACTGCCCGCCCCAAACGGCACCACCGGCACGCGTGCCTCACTGCACAGGCGCATGATCTCGGCGACCTCGGCGGTGGTGTGCGGAAACACCACGACGTCGGGCAGATGCAGGTCGCGGCGCCCTTCACCACGGCCGTGTCGCTCGCGTTCGCTGGCGGTCGCCGTGCATCGGTCGCCCAGCAAGGCAACCAGGCGGGACATGAGGCCGTCGGGCGCGGCGTCGCGCGGCTGAGAGTCTGGCATTTCTTTAGTATACCATTTTGTGTACAATATGACAAATCATACCCTATCTCGTTGTCGGAAAATGTGTTACCATCATGCCATGGCTCTCAAGAAGGCCCTCCCGCGTCCCCGAGTCGCGCGCGGCCCCACCCTCGCCTCCGACGACGCGTACGTCCGCGTGCGCGACCTCATCGTGAGCGGGCGACTCGCGCCCGGCAGCCGCCTCGTGGAAGCCGCGCTCGCGACCGCGCTCGGCATCAGCCGCACTCCCGTGCGCAGCGCCATCCAGCGGCTGCGGCAGGAAGGCTACGTGGTGAGCGACGAAGCGCTGGCACGAGCCGTCCCACTCGTCGCCCCGCTTCGTCGAGAGGACGGACGCGAACTGTTCGAGCTGTTGGGCAAGATGGAGAGCCTCGCCGCACGCCGCGCCGCCCAGCTGCCAGAGGGCGAACGCCTCGCGCTCGCCGATCGACTCACGACCATCAATGCACACTTGAGCGCATGCGCCCCCGACGACATGGAAGGTGCCGTGTCCAGGTTGCACGTCCTGCACGGCGAGTTCCACCGCGAGCTCGTGCGCAGCGCGGCCGGGCCGCGACTGCGTGCCTCGCACGAGGTCATGAACGCGCAGGCTGAGCGCTATGAGCGCGTCTACTCCGGACTGGTGGCCGAGACGCCCGAGTCCGTGCGCGAACACGAGAACATCATCGAGGCGATTCGGCGCGCTGACGCACCGGCCGCCGAACAGGCGACGGAGCGCAACTGGATGGGCGCCGCCGACCGGCTCGTCCGTGTCATCGCGCGAACGTTGGAGTTCGGGGGCGGCTGGGGGACCTGACCAGCGTCGCTGCGAGCGATCAGCGCTCTCGCACCACAAACAGCGCCGAGGTACTGTCCACCGTGTTTGCGCCGCGCAACGTCACGGTGAGCCGATATTCGCCGGGTGGCACCTCCGGCCAGCGGAAGGTGATCGCTCGCCCCGGCTCCCCGTCCGGTCGGCCTGCATCCCGGAAGCCGATCGTCACCGGAGTCATGGCCCGTGAGAGTCGCAGCGCATTGGTGAGCCGCTGCGTGAAGCTGGCCGTTGTACGTGTCGCGCGTACGCTCACTTGCAGCGGATTCTGTGGCGATACCGGCACGTATGTCTCCCAGTAGAGACCGAAGGCGCGGCCTGCTTCGATGTCGTTGCTGCCCCACGCGCGCGACGCCACGCTTTCAAGAGACGGCGTCGCACCGGCATCACCGCCGACCAACAACAGCATGTCACTCACGCGCACATCGCGGGCCAGGGGCGCCACCGCCGTACGCACCCGTGCCGCACGGCGTGCGTTCGTGCCCAGCACTTCAAGCGACACCAGTCGCGGCGACCGTCCGAGGCCGGCGATCACCGCCCCGTTCGCGCCCGCACTGTCGATCACCCGTTCGTGCAGCACATCGAGGACATCGTCCACCACGAACAATCCTACCTTGAACGGTGCCGGCCCCATGCGCTGCTCGCGCATGAGTCGCCACGCACCCGCCACCACCGTGGAATCGCCGCGGCGGAAGCGAGCGAGCTGATGAGGGAGCGGCGCGAAGCCGGTGGCGTAGCGCGTCGCATACCGCATGCGGGCATCCTTGCGGTCCGGCTCGAAGTCATCGACGGTGGCGACCATCGGGCTGTCGATCACGCGAGGCGTGGGCATGAAATCGTAACTCGGCGTGGGCTCATGTCCGATGATGCTCGGCAACCGAGGATCGAGCGCGCCCGCCGTCTGCATGCTCCACGCCGTTGGCCATCCGTAGCGCACCTGAATGGCCGGAATGGAGCCGTCGAAGGGCATGTCGTACGGAATGCGCCCCTGTCCGTGCACAATCGAAATGAGGTGGCGCGAAAACAGTTCGTTCCGAATGTCGTTGGCCGGCAACATCCACAGCGGCTGTGCCAGTCGCAGGATCTTCGCGTTGTCCGCGGCACGCGCGGCGCACCCCTTCGCCCCGTACGCCTCGTGCATGGACGTGGGCAGCCAGGGACGCAGGTCGGTCCAGGCACAGCGCATGGAATCGGGCATGGCCGCAAGCGCGCGATCGAAGGCGGCACTCGCATCGACATGCTGATCATTCACATGCAGCGCCATGCCGCGCAGCCCCTCGCACCACCACGTGGTGCCGCCGCATTCGCGCGCTGCGGCGATCGCCACCGACACCTTCTGCTGTTCGAGCGCGTAGCGTACGCGCATGCCCGCGACCCAATCGTCACCGGGGTCCACGCGCGCAGCCTGCGCGAGTGTTTCCAGCATGCGATCACGCTCGATGATCAGGTCCGTGCGCTCGGCGGGCGGCGGCACATCGCCATTGTTGTTCCAATAGCACAACGTGCCGATCTGTACTTCGCAGCTCGCGTTGGCGCCACCGTTGTAGAAGCGCAGGCCGGCGCGACGATTGCGCTCGAAGGCGTCCTGCGCGGCACGTGCGGCCGATCCCTCGGCGGTCACGCGGCGCGGCTCGCCAGTCGCGCTCCGCGAGTTGTCGATGGTGAGCGAATCGAAGCGCGGAGGTGGTGGCACGTCGTTCTGCGCCGCCAGCGCAGACGCTGACAAAGCGGACGCCAGCACCCCCGCGACCACGCGCACCAGCACGCGCGACGACCGCGGGGAGCGGACCAGGGCGGGCGCCGTCTCGGCGCACCACGGACCAACCTGCTGGGGGGAGACAGACACGACAGGACTCTCGCTGCGAAAGAACGTGCGGGGACGGTCGCACTCGCGCCGCCCCCTCGCCGATGCCTAGTCTAAACCCCAACCGCTAGAACGCGAGTTTCAGACCGGCGCTCAGCGCCCAGTTGTGCGTCAGATTGCCGCGGGTGCGAATGCCGATGGCTTCCTCGGTATCGAAGCGCCCAATGTAGTCCTTGGCTTGCACGCGCACGCCCACCAGACGCGACAGTCCGACATCCACCCCTACCCCGGCGGTGTACACGAGGTTCGTGCTCTGCAGATTCAGAAAGCTGCTGCGGATGTTGTTGGTCATGCCACCCACGCCCGCTTGGACAAAGGGGGCGAGCCCCGTGCGCCCCTTGGCCAGCCCACCGAGTTCGAGGCCGGCGTCGTATACCCACAAGTTGTTCGTGCCCACGTTGATACCACCAATCACCGGCACACCCACGCGCACGTCCGCCGAGGCGTAGCCCACGTTCCCGGTCAGTGACAGGCCGCTCACGAGCGGGATGGCCATTTGCGCTCCGATCATGGGCGTGTTGACCGTGGCCACATTGGTACCAAAGGGGCCGTCGAGATAGCGGCCCGTGATCAGGTAGCCAGCGTACGGCGTGACGGAACCGCCCACGCCGAGCGTTTGAGCCGAAAGCGCAACGGGCGCGACGAGAGCGAGTGTGGCAACCAGGCGAACAAAGCGAGTGGTCATGGCAACCTCGAAGTAAGGGTTGCCATGATCCAATGCATCTCGCGCGCCATTGGGCGTCGTCCGTGCACGAGCCTTGTAACTCCTTGCCAATACGAGCGTTAGGCTGCGAAACATGCCGCAGGCCCGCGTGACAGTGTCCTATTCAAAGGACACTTGAGCTGGTCCGCGCATAACAGCGCCCACTACTGCCGGCAGCGCCCCGCCGGATCCGGCTTCGGCTGGTCCACCACCGGACGCTGCGGCTGGTTCGCCACGAACGTCGTGAGGTCGTACAGGTACTGGGTCACCCGCGCGTACTTGGGATACTCGATGTACTGCGGCTCATCGGTGACCTGGTGGTAGTCCTCATGAATGCTCGTGAAGAAGAACGCGATCGGCACGCCGTATCGCGCGTAGTGGTAGTGGTCGCTTCGGCAGTAGAACTGCTGCGGATGCCCATCGGCATCAAACTGGTAGTCGAGCGCAAACGGACGCGGCTGCCGTTGGTTCACGTCGCGCACCCACTGGTCGAGCTGACTCGACAGGCGCTTGGGACCGAGCACCGTGAGGTAGTTGTCGCCGCCGCCCGCTACGTCCTTGGCCGACCCGCGGCCGATCATGTCGATGTTCACCTGCGCCACGATCTGCTCACGCGGCACGGTGGGGTGGTCCATGAACCACTCGCTGCCGTTGAGCCCCACCTCCTCGCCGGTGTGCCACACCAGCAGGATCGAGCGGCGCGGCTTGGTCGCGCTCGTGGCGAACGCCTCAGCGATTTCGAGCAGCGCCATGGAGCCCGAGCCGTCGTCGTCGGCGCCGTTGTTGATCGAGTCGAGGCGCGGCGCGCGCAGAGCGCGCAGGGAATCGACATTCACGCGAATGGCCGACCGCTGCGCCGCCGTGGGGCCGCGCGAATTGGCGTCGCGTCCCGTGGCCTCCCACGCCGCACGATTGAAGGCGCGCACCGAGTCATGATCCACCGGCCTGCGTGCGATGCCCACGTGATCGCTGTGCGCCCCCACGGCCACGTACTCGTTCTTGAGCACCGGGTCGCTGCCTTCGATCACGGCGATGAGGTTGCGCGACCAGATCGTGTCACGCTTCGACGCATCGCCCGGCACGCGACGTTCAATGGGCACGCGCTGCTCGTACCCTTGCTCGCCCTTGGGCGTGATCTCGAGCCGCGTGAGCTCGGCGGTGATATACGCCAGCGCCCGATCGTGCCCCGGCGTGCCCACCGCCCGCCCTTCCATGGAATCGTCGGCAAAGATGAACAGCCGAGTGCGCAGGTCGGTCTCGGTGATGCCGGCCGAGTAGGCCGGACGCGCGCCGCCCCCGGCCGATGCCGCCGGCGATCCCGCGCGAGTCGAGGTGCCCTGCTGGGCACAACCGGCAAGGACGCCAGCGGCGGCGAAGGCGAGGAACAGCGGCGCCACATGCAGGCGCAGCGAGCGATGCAACGGAGTCATGAACGATCCTCGAATCGGGTGTGAACCAACCCTGAAAAATACCATACCCGAGAGGCGGGGAGATAGTTTTGGGGCATGACGTCTGCTCCTGCTCCCCGTCCCGCGGTCGTGCTGCTCAGCGGCGGCCTCGACTCCACCACCGTACTCGCCGTGGCCAGGCGCGAGGGCTTCGCGCCGCACGCCATGACCTTTCGGTACGGCCAGCGCCATCTGCACGAAATCGACGCCGCGCATCGCGTGGCCGCCGCGCAGGGCGTCTCTCAGCATGTGGTCGTGGACATCGACCTGCGCCAATGGGGCGGTTCGGCGCTCACGAGCGACGTGGCGGTGCCCAAGGACCGCGATGTGAGCGCCGCGCACGACATTCCGGTCACCTACGTGCCGGCGCGCAACACGATCTTTCTGTCGTTCGCGCTCGCCTGGGCGGAAACGCTGGGCGCCACGGACATCTTCGTGGGCGTGAATGCGCTCGACTACTCGGGGTACCCCGACTGCCGCCCCGAATATCTACGCGCCTTCGAAACGATGGCCAATCTCGCCACGCGCGCCGGTGTGGAAGGCACGCAGCGTCTCACGATTCACGCGCCGCTGTTGCACCTCAGCAAGGCCGGCATCGTGGCGCTCGGCCACGAACTCGGCGTGGACTATTCGCTCACCACGAGCTGCTACGATCCGGCAGCCAATGGCGACGCGTGTGGCCGCTGCGACGCCTGCCTGCTGCGACTCAAGGGATTCGCGGAAGCCGGCTCGCGCGATCCGATCGCGTATGTGACGTCCGCATGATGCGAGATCGCGCACACGGGAGCGTGTCATGACGTACACGGTGAAGGAGATCTTCTACACGCTCCAGGGCGAGGGGATCAACGCTGGTCGGCCGGCGGTGTTCTGCCGCTTCTCGGGGTGCAACCTGTGGACGGGGCGCGAGGCCGACCGCGCCGCGGCCACCTGTCAGTTCTGCGACACCGACTTCGTGGGCGTGGGGCCCGACGGCGGCAAGTTCTCCACCGCCGAGGCACTGGCCGCCGCGGTGCGCGCTCGGTGGCCGGAGCACGCACCGGCATCGGCGCGTCCCTTCGTGGTGTGCACCGGCGGGGAGCCGCTGCTGCAGCTGGATCGTGACGCGATCGACGCGCTGCACGCCGAGGGGTTCGAGGTTGCCGTGGAGAGCAACGGCACCATTGCCGCCCCCGAGGGGATCGACTGGCTGTGCGTGAGTCCCAAGGCGCGCGCGGCGCTGGTACAGACCAGTGGGAGCGAACTCAAGCTGGTGTATCCGCAGACTGAACCCGCGGGCGATCCGGCGCACTATGCCGCCATGGCGTTCGAGCACTTCCTGCTGCAACCCATGGACGGCCCGAGGCGGGCCGAGAATACGGCGGCGGCGATCGCGTACTGCCTGGCGCATCCGCAGTGGCGGCTGAGTGTGCAGACGCACAAGGACATCGGGGTGCGGTAGCGGCGTGTCCTCGCGCAGTCCGTTCAGTGCGACGCAATCACATGCGGTGAGCGTTGGCGCCAGCGGCTCACCACACCAGCATCAGCCCGTAGGGCGCAAACGCGGGATCATTGCTCACCAGCGGCAACCCCAGCCGGAGCGACTGCGCCGCCAGCATGCGATCGAACGGGTCGCGATGGTGACTCGGCAGCAGGCCGGCCATGTGACCGTCGCGCGCCTCGATGGGCAGGGAGACGAACCCCTGCCGCTCAAGCACCGTGGGCAGCTCGGCGAGCAGCAGCTCGCCCTGCGGCAGCTTGCCGAGTTGGGTCTTGATGGCAATCTCCCACACGCTCACGGCACTCACGTGCACCCTGCTCGCGCCCTCGATGGCGGAGCGAGCGTGCGCGGAGAGCCGTTCGTCGCCGGCCAGCCACCAGAGCAGGGCGTGGGTATCGAGCAGCAGCACTCAGTCGCTCCCCCACGCGTCCAGCTCCGCCGACGACAGCGGTTCGAGAAAGGCGTCGGGCACGACCAGCCGCTCCCGCAGCACGCCGAACGTGCGCTGCGGCACGTCGGTGCGATACGGCACCAGACGCGCGACGGGTGTGTCGCCGCGGGAGATTACGTACTCCGCCCCCGTGGCGACCTCCCGGAGCAGGCGCGACAGGTGCGTCTTGGCGTAGTAGATGGTGACGTCGCCCTGCGGGGGCGGTAGCTCGTCGTTCGATTCGGGGCCACGGGCGTCGGACATGGGTCCTCCAGGTTGACTTGATCAACAAACTAAGTCAACCGCGTCGGTCTTGAAAGTTCCCTACCTCACCCGCAGCGCCCGACCGGTCCCCTCGCGAGCACGCTCGCCGTCCCGCAGCGCCACCCCACCGTTCACCACCACCAGCCGAATCCCCTCGGGGTACTGAAACGGCGCCTCGAACGTGGCCCGATCGGCCACCGTGGTCGGATCGAAGACCAGCAGATCGCCGGCCATGCCCTCGGCGAGCACCCCTCGGTCCGTCATCCCCGCTCGGGCCGCCGGCTTCGCGCTCATCTTCGCCACGGCGTCACCCAGAGCGAGCGCGCCGCGTTCGCGCACGTAGCGCCCCAGCACGCGCGGAAAACTCCCGATGCCTCGCGGGTGCGGACTGCCGCGACGGGTGGGACCATCGATGGCGAAACCGCCGCCGTCGGTGCACACCATGCCCAGCGGGTGCGCCAGAATGCGCTCCAGATTGGGTTCGCTCATGGCGAAGCCCACCATCCCCACCTCGCCGCGACTGCGCCGCAACAACGACACCGCCACCGCATACGGATCGCCCCCCGTGCGCGCCGCATACGCCCCCAGTCGCGCCCCCTCGGCGTCACGATCTTCAGGCACCTGCACCGAGGTCACCTGCACATTGTCCCATCCACCGAGCAGGTCGATCTTGGCCAGTGTCTCGGCGCGAATGCGCGGCGCCACGGCCGCATCGTCGAGCCGCGCGAAGAACGCGGCGGTACCACCGTCGCGGCTCCACACCGGAAAGAGACTCGTGAGACCGGTGGCATAGGCGAGGTACGGATACCGGTCGAACGCCACATCGAGGCCGCGCGCGTGCGACGCCTCGATCCGCGCGAACGCCACGTCGAGCGACGGCCAGTTGCGCGGCCCCTGCGTTTTCAGGTGCGAGATCTGCAGGCCGCAGCGCGCCCCTTCCGCCACCGCGATCGATTCGTCGATCGCGTCGAGCAGCCGATCGTCTTCATTGCGCATGTGGGTGGCGTACACCAGGCCGCGCGCCGACAACGGACGACAGAGCGCGATGAGTTCGTCGCGCGACGCGAACGCACCCGGCGTGTACTCGAGCCCGCTCGACGCCCCACACGCGCCCTCGGCGAGCGCGCGCTCCACCATGCCCACCATCGTACGCAGTTCGTTATCCGTGGCCGGCCGGTCATCGGGACCCACCACTGCGGCACGTACGGAACCCAGCCCCACCATGCTCGCCAGGTTGCACGCCGGTGACAGACGCTGCACGCTCTCGAAGTACGCGGCGAACGGTCGCGCTGGTGATCCCACGGCGCGTGAACTGCCATCCGCGCCACACACGATCGTGGTGATCCCCTGCCGAATCACCGATTCGGCACGCGGATCATCGAAGAGTGCGCCATCGGCGTGCGAGTGAATGTCCACGAAGCCGGGGGCCACAGCGAGTGCGCGCGCATCGTACTCCTCGCGTCCGCGCCCGGTGATGCGCGCCCCCATCTCGGCGATGCGACCATTCGTGATTCCCACGTCGAGTGTGCGACCATCCCCACCTCGACCATCAAACACCGTGCCGCCGCGGACAATGAGATCGTGGTCCGCACGCCGCGCGTGCACGGCCGGCGCCGCGGACAGTGCCGGCGCGACCGCCATCGACGTCACGACCGCAGCGCTCGTGGCGAGAAACTCCCGACGTGATGTCATGTGCGGTCAGCCGCGCAGACCCTGCATGATCGAGCCAAGCGTGTTGCCGCGCGCAAGTTCGCCGATGCGCTGCTGCATACGAGGGTACAGTGCACCGCCGTCGTCCTTGAGACGCCCGAAGAGCGTCTTGAGATCACTCGCCGACATCGTGCGGCCCTGCGCGTAGTACTGCTGCGCCACATGGCCGAGAGCGTACGTGGAGGCGAAGGTGACGGCCGCTCCGGCTGCCACGCCGCCAGCGCCGCCAAGCATGCGACCCAGCAGTCCGCCGGCCACGCCCCCGAAGGTCTTGCGTACTGCGGTCTCGAGCGCCTGCCCCACCACACTCAGGCCGAGCGTTGCCATGAGCTCCTTCACATGCAGCGACTCACCGCTGGCGCCGCTGCGCTGGCCAATCTGATGCACCAGGCGCAGCTGCAGTGGAATGATGCCGAGGTTGGCGAGCCTGTCCGGCAAGAGTTCGAGCGCGGCGGTGAGCATGGCCTGATCGAGAATGAAATCGTCAATCGACCCGTCACCGGACGCGCCCCCCGTGCTTGCAGCGGCTGCCGCCGCACCCATCGCGGCCGCCCCGGGCGTCCCCTCGCTGCGCAGCTCCGACACCCACGACTCCACGCCACGACTCGCCGCCCCGGCTTCCGCGTCGAGTGCACGGGCGTCCACACCGAGCGACTGCGCCAGCGAACGGAGAAAGAGCGTCTCCTTCGTGTTCACGTAGCCATCGGCG
>JAABRL010000048.1 GCA_011390935.1 Gemmatimonas sp. | reverse complement strand
GATTGTCACGAGTGGGGCTGGTGAGCAGTACACCGCGCGCACGCAGCAGGTGGGACGCAGCAGTCCGGGCGGCGCAGCGCGGGCGACCATTCGTGAGCGCATCACGTTCGCCTCGTTGAAGCTGGCGCCTGGTGACGTGGTGCACATGCGTGCCGTGGCCCGCGATCGACACCCAGCGGCCGCGCGTGAAGCCGGGGTGAGTGAAACACGATCGCTGCGCATTGCGCGCGCCGATGAGTACGACAGCGTGGCCGTGGATGCAGCGCCACCGCCGGCGATCGATTCGTCGATGTTGTCACAGCGCATGTTGCTGCTGCTCACCGAACGGTTGGAGGCGCGGCGCCCGCGCATTTCGCGCGAAGTGCTCGTGAGCGAGTCCCGACGACTCGGTGCGGAGCAGGCACGCATTCGTCGCGCCGTGAGCGCGATTGTGTTCCAGCGCTTGTCCGGTGAAGACCCGGGCGAGCACGCGCATTCGGAGGGGGACGGGCACGATCACGGGCTCACGCTGCTCGAAGGGAAGCTCGTGCCTACCACGCCCTCCGGAGCGATGAATGTGATGCCTGGGGCCACGGCACCACCGCCCGCGTCGGACATGGTGTCGGGCGAAGCACCGATTGTCGGGATCAATCGCCCGTTGCTCGAGGCCTACAACGCCATGTGGGACGCAGGCCGAGCGCTCGAGCTGGCCGATCCGGAGGCGGCGATTCCGCCCATGCGCCTGGCGCTGGAGGCGATTCAGCGGGCCCGTGCCGCGGAACGTGTGTATTTGCGCGGTCGTACGCGCGCGGTGGTGGTGGATCTCGTGCGGGTCCGGCTGTCGGGGCGCGACACGGGACAGGCGTCGGTGCGCCGTGCAGGGACGGCGCTCGAGCGCGTGGCCGCGGTGTACGACGCGCGACTGCTGCGCGCGGTGGGGTTGCTTGACGCAAACGCGACGGCGGCGCGGGATTCGCTCCTCACGCTGCGCCTCGACGCGATTGACGGACACCCGGAGTTCGCACGTGCGTTGGCGCTGGCACTCGATGCGCTGTCGAGCGGACGCGAACCAACCGAGGCGCTGGTGCGTGCGCGACGATCGCTCGCGATGCCGGAGCGATCTGTTGGGTTGTCACCATGGAGTGTGCCATGAGTACCTCCGTGCCGCATGTCCGCGTGTCGTCGCCCTTTGTGTTCGCCACCGCGCAGTACGATTCGGGGGACTGGGAGTCGGCACCATCGCTGCCGGGCAATCTCATCGATTCCGTCGCGCGCTACACGTCGCTGCCGGTGGCGCCGCAAGGCGTGGCCGTGTCACTCGCCTCGGATGATGCGTTGCGCTACCCGCTGCTCTTTCTCACCGGCCATCTGCCGGTGCGCTTCACGGCGGAAGAGGGGCGTGTGCTGCAGAAGTACGTGGAGCGCGGTGGTCTGCTGTTCATTGACGATCACAACCACGACATCGACGGCGCCTTTCACAAAACGGCGACCGAGGAGATCGCGCGACTCATCGCGCCACTCACGCCGCTGCCGAACACGCATGCGTTGTATTCGTCGTTCTTCTCGTTCCCGGATGGGCCGCCCACCACGAGCCATGAACTGAACGGGTGGGGCGACAATCTGGTGCACGAACAGCTGCTCGCGGTGCGCGTGGACGAACGCATTCGTGTGCTCTACAGCAACAAGGACTACAGCTCGGAGTGGAACTTCCACCCCGACAACAAACGATTCATGGGCGTGGACCCCACGCGGTTCGGCGTCAACATCATCGTCTATGCGCTTACCCACTGAGTCGCGCGTGTGGGGAGAGCGCGTGCTGCGCGTGATCGGGGTGGGGGCGCTGCTGCTGGCGTGCTGGATGGCGTGGTTTCCGGCCACGGCGGCACGCCTCACCGAGGCGCCGCGCTGGGCGCCGCTGTCCGATGCAACCACGCTGGCGCAGGCCCTGGTGGCGCCATCGCGTGCCCCGCAGTGGCTGTCGCTGTCGGCGGTGCCCGATGCAGAGCGTCGCGCCCTGTTGCAGGCCGGTGCGCAGGCGGGCGTTCCCATCGCGTGGCGGGCGGATGCGGGCGCTTCGCTCCCCGCAGTGGCGCTGTCGGCGGAATCGAGTGTGGACCCCGCTGCGGGGATGGTGGTTGGGGCCGCTGCTCCGGACGGTGTCGCGCTCGAGCTCGCCGATTCGCTCGGCTGGATTGACAGTACCACGAGTGGGCAGGGGGGCATTCGTTGGCGTGTCCCTGGTGCGACCCGTGGTGTGCGTCTGCAGTCGGGGGACACGCGCGCCATCGCGCAGCCGGTGCCGTCGGCCACCGGCTTTCGCGTGCGCCTGTATGGAGCGCCCGGCTGGGAATCACGATTCACGACCGTTGCACTGGAAGAAGCCGGGTGGACCGTCGATGCGGCGTTCACCATCGCGCCTCGTGTGACGGTGCGCAGTGGGCGACCCGAGGCGCTCGATACCGCGCGCTATCGCGTGGTGGTGGCGCTCGACAGTACGGCGTGGGCTGACGCACCGGCGATTGCGCGATTCGTGCGGAGTGGCGGCGGCCTGGTGCTGCTCGCCGATGCGGCGCTGGGCGCGCCCGGGGCGATGCCAACGGCCGGTCGCATCGGCGCGCTGAGTGTCGCCGTGCCCGGCGCGCTGCGCACCCCCACGCCGCTCGAAGGCGTCCCGCTGCGCGCCCTCACTGGGCTGCTGCCCGGGAGCGTGGTGCTCGAACGGAGCGAACGCACCGGTTCGCCCGTGCGCGTGGCGGCGCGCGTGGTCGGTGACGGCCGCGTGGTGCAGGCGGGGGTGTCGGGATTGTGGGAGTGGCGCATGCTGGGCGGCGACGACGCGGTCGATGCGCACCGAGACTGGTGGCGGGTAATGCTGCAGCGCGCCGCCTCGGCAGGACCGGCGCCGGAGCTGGCGTCACTGCGTGGCGGGCATACCATGCCCGGAGACGCCGCGCCGCTCGCCGATCTGGTGGCCCGGGTCGGACCGGCCGACTCGGCGCCGAGCATCGAGCCAAGCGCCGGCGTGAGCAGTGCAGGACTGCCGGGTTGGCTCCTGCTGACGGCATTGGTGGCGTTGGTGGGCGAGTGGTGGTCTCGCCGGCTGCGCGGGGTGCGCTGACGGCGACGCGTCTCGCGCCGAGCCTGGTAGCCAGTGCCCCGGTCCATGCCGTAACATCAAGCATGAGCGTTGCCTTCCTCTCGCACCCCGACTGCGGGTTGCACGATACCGGGTGGGAGCACCCGGAGCATGTCGGACGCTTGCGCGCCATTCCGAGCGCGCTCAAGTACCACCCCGATCTCTTCCACGCGCTGCAGCATCTGGAAGGACGGCACGCCACCCCCGAGGAACTCGCGCTGGCGCACGACGCGGCGTACATCGCGCGTGTCGAGGCGATGGCGGCGGACGGCGGAGGGCGACTCGACCCCGATACTGTGGTGAGCAGCGGGTCCTGGCTCGCCGCGACAGCGGCTGCCGGGTGCGTGCTCGATGCCGTCGATCGCGTGATGGCCGGTACGTCGACGAGCGCGTTCTGCGCGGTGCGTCCACCGGGACATCATGCGGTACGCGAGCGTGGCATGGGGTTCTGTCTGTTCGGCAACGTGGCACTCGGCGCGCTGTATGCGATCGCACAGCACGACGCACAGCGCGTGCTCATTGTGGACTGGGATGTGCATCACGGCAACGGCACGCAGGCCCTGGTGGAGCATGAGCCGCGCATTCGCTTCGTGTCGATGCATCAATGGCCGTGGTATCCGGGCACCGGGGCCGCAGACGAGCGCGGGCCGCACGGCACGCTCTTCAATGTGCCGATGCCACCGGGGCTCGCACCGTCGGTGTACACGGACGCGTTGTGGAGCGCCATCGATGCCGCGACGGCCGACTTCGTCCCCGATCTCGTCCTGGTGAGTGCCGGATTCGACAGTCTGGCCGGTGACCCTCTGGGTGAGTTCACGTGGACCGCAGCCGATCTCGCATCGATCATGCGCACCTTGATGAAGCGCGCAGACAGCTGGTGTGACGGGCGCATCATTGCGGCGCTCGAGGGCGGGTATGCACCCGAGGCGACGGCCGAAGCCGTGATGGCGCAGCTGCATGTGATGGTGGAGTCGTAACATGACACGCTGGCCACAGCGAGTGCACAGGACACGGCGGCGCGCACTTCCTATGCGTGCACTCACCATGGGTGCACTCACCATGCGTGCACTCTCCATGGGTGCACTCGTGTTGCTGCTACCGGCGTGTGAACGCCGACCTGCACCCGTCGTGCCGGACGACGCGCCCGACACCGCCGTGCGCGACAGCGCCGGCGTTCGCCTCGTTCGCGCCGGATTCGCGAGCGATGCGCTTGGCCCGCTGCTCCCGGTGCGCGACACGTTACTCAATGGGGCCCAGCCTGAACACGATGGCGTGATCGGCCTGGTGGCATTGCAGCCGCTCTCGGATACATCGCTGGTGATGTTTTCGGCGAGCGGTCCGGCGCTGCTGCGCTACGATGGCGAGCCGCGTCGTGCGGTAGCGATTGGCACATCGGGGACTGCACCGGGCAGTTACGGATCGCGTGCCACCGTGTTGCCCTTTTCGCGTGATACGCTCGTGCTGTGGGACGCGGAGGCGGGACGCCTGTCATGGATTGCTGCGAGCGGCCTCGCCGAGTTCGCGCGCGTTGACTACCCACTGTCGAGGCTGGGCGCGATCTCGGGAGTGTGGCGCGACGGTACCATCATCGGCATGACCGCGGTGCCGCCGGGTGAGCAGCGTCCCGGTCTATCGCGTGCGCCGTCGGCGCTGTTGCGTTTTGCGCCGAACGGGACGCTCCGCGACACGTTGGTTTCGTTTCGCGGCGCAGAGCGGGTGGTGCAGATGGGACGGGCCGGCAGCGAACTGGATGGGGTGCCGGTGCGCGCGGTGAACGTGCCGTTCGGTCGTTCCACGCTGTGGACGGTGGGGCAGCAGGGGGTGCTGCTGCTCGACACCGAAGCGTGCCACGTGGAGCGACGTGATTCCACCGGCGCGCTGGCCATGCGTCTCGACTTCGAGTGCGCCGTGGAAGCGGTCACCGAGGTCGATCGCGAACAGTTCCTGCGGGAAGTGCTCTCGACGGCGCGCTCCGGCAGCGATTCATCGGTGCGCCGACGTTTCGTGGCAGACGCGACGTTCCCGCCCTCGAAAGCCACGGCCTCCGGGTTGCTCACCGATGCATGGGACCGGATCTGGGTGCGGCTGCCGGTGACCAGTCTCTCGGATGATTGGCGCTGGTGGGTGTTCGGTGCCGACGGCACACCGCTCATGGCCCTGCAGGTGGGACGAGACTGGCGTATTGCGAGTGTCGGGCGCACCGATCTGCTCGTCGTGGCGACAGATCGTGACGATGCGCCGCCGGTGGTGGCGCGCCTGTCGCTCCCCGATGTGTTGCATCAACCGCAGGACTGACGCGCGTGCCCACCACGCCACGTGTCCCGCCGGTGCCTGCAGTGCTTCGCCTCGTGCAGAGCGTGGTGCTGGGTCGCTGGCGGGCGTCGGTGGAAACACTGTACCGCGAGCTGGCCGACCTCACGGAAGCCGGCCCCGCGCGCGATCTGCTGGTGTGCGGATGTGGCGACGCGCGTGATGTGGAGTGGCTCGGCGTGCGCACAGGCGCGACGGTGGTGGGTGTCGATCCCGACCCACAGCGTGTGCACGACAGCAACGTGCGGCTGCGCGCGACGTCAGAGGCCGCGGTGAGTGTGCAGCACTCGGCGTTCGATGATCTGCCGTTCGATGATGCCGTGTTCGACGCGGCGATCGGGCAGCCCATGCTGGCCGCGAGTGCAGACCCGGCGCGCGCCGTGGCCGAGTTGGTGCGCGTGGTGAAGCCGTACGCGCCGGTGGTGCTGTGCCAACTCACCTGGAACCTCGAGTTCGACGCCGAGGGCAAGCAGGCCGTGATCGCGCGGCTGGGGCTGGGGTTGCGCCACCTCGTGGAGTGGAAGCAGATGATGCGCGAGGCTGGGCTGGTGGAGATCGAGGTGCAGGATTGGACGGATCGTGGAACCCGCGGGCGTGTCGCATCGGATCCGCGGTTCACGCTGCGTGAGAAGCTGCAGATCGCGGGGCGTGCGTGGCGACGCTGGGGATGGCGGGCGGCGCGCGAGGCGGTGGAGCAGGAGACGGCGTTGCTGGGCGAACTGGCGCGTGAGCGGGCCGTGGGATTTCACGTGATCCGCGGCGTGAAGTGGCCGCATCCGAGGTCGCCATGACCGAGGCGATGGTGCACGCTGCGCATCACGAGGCGCAGCCTGCCGTGATCGTGTGGCACGGGCCGGGTGATGAACGCGTGGTGAACTGTCATCCGCGTGAACTCGCGTCGTTGCTGGCGCGCGCGGATGGGCTGTTGTGGGTGCACCTCGATTCTGCGAGTCCGCCACAACACGCACTGCTCGAGAAGCTGTTTCGCTTTCACCCGCTGGCGATCGAGGATACGCTCAATCCGGTGACGCGCGTGAAGGTGGAGGAGTATGACGGGTATCTGTTCCTCGTGGTGCGTGGCGTACAGTTCCGTGCGAGCACCGAGGACCCGTACGACCTCGAGACGCACGACGTGCATGCCTTTCTCACGTCACGCGCGCTGGTGACGGTGTCGGCTGGTGCGGCACCGGCAGTCGCTGTCGTGGCCGACCGTCTCACCCGCTCGCCTGAACTGCTCGCTCGCGGCCTCGATCGCGTGCTGCACGCGCTGATCGACGAAACGATCGACGGCTACTTTCCGTTGCTGTCGAGCGTGGACGAGTTCGTGGACGGGGTGGAGGAGCGTGTGTTCGTGGATTTCGACGACACGGCGCTGCGCGACATTTTCCAGGTGAAGCGGCTGGTGCTGTCGTTGCGGCGACATCTCGCCCCGCAGCGTGAGGTGCTGGCTACGCTCACCAACCGGCCGACCCCCCTGCTCACACCCGCCACGCAGCTGTATTTTCGAGATATCTACGATCACGTGTTGCGTATCAATGACTCGCTCGACACGTATCGGGACCTGCTGGGCAGCACGATGGAGAGCTACCTCACGCAGGTGTCCAACCGGCTCGGTGCCACGACCAAGGCGCTGTCGGTGCTGGCCACGCTCAGTCTGCCGTTCGTGGTGATCAGCGGCATGTGGGGCATGAACTTCTCGCGCGTGCCGCTGGGCAGCTGGCCCTCCGGTTTCTGGATCATGCTCGTGTTGCAGTTGCTCATTGGCGGCGGGTTGCTTCTGTTCCTGCGTCGTCGCGGCATTCTCTAGGCCGTTCCTCCTTCGTCCCCGCGTCCCGGTCGTACATGTTCTGTCCCGATTGTGGCACCTGGAATCGCGCCGCTGCGGCGCGCTGCACTCGCTGTGGCGTGCCCCTGCCGGAAGTGTCTGCGCCCCCGCTCGAGGCCCCCGACGAAGAACTCTCCGATCTGCGGCGTGTCACGGGCAACCGCTACACGGTGATCAAGCGTCTCGGCAGTGGTGGCATGGCGCACGTGTACCTCGCGCGCCACGCGGCGTTGGCGCGCCCGGTCGTGATCAAGGTGCTGCATCGCTCGCTCGCGCGTGAATCGGAGATGCGCGAACGCTTTCGCCGAGAGGCGGAAGCGGCAGCGCGACTGGTGCATCCACATGTGTGCTCGATTCTCGATCAGGGTGCATCTGGCGACATCGTGTATCTGGTAATGCCGTACTACGCGGGCGGCTCACTGGCCGACCTGCTGTCGCGTTCGAAGACGTTGTCGTTCACCACGGCCGCCGCCATCGGCGCGCAGGTCGCGTGCGCGCTCGACTACGCCAATCGACACGGGGTCGTGCATCGCGATGTGAAGCCGGACAACGTGCTCTTCGACGAAGATGGCAACGCGGTGCTCACCGACTTCGGCATCGCGACGGCCCGCTTTCATGGTCGGCTCACCGCGACCGGACGCGCCATGGGGACGCCACACTACATGTCGCCCGAACAGGCGATGGGGCGACTGGTCGATGGCCGCAGCGATCTGTACGCGGTGGGGCTGCTGTTGTACGAAATGCTCACGGGGCATCCGCCGTTCGACGGCGCCGATTCGTACGCCGTGGGCTACAAGCACGTGCACGAGCAGCCCGCCCCGCCGGAGCAGTCGCGCAGCGATGTACCGGCCGCGCTCTCGGCCGTGGTGATGCGATGCCTCGCCAAGCAGCCCGGCGATCGGTACGATCGCGGCTTCGAACTGTGTGATGCGCTGCTCGGCTTCCTCTCGGGGCATGCCCCCGTGGGCGATGCCCGCTCGGCCCGCGTGGCGCGCATTGGTGGCAACACCCCCATCTGACCTCCCCACACCTCTCACTCCCTCGGCTCGCCATGCAGCTCAGCTACGAAGTCCACACGGTGCACACGAAGTACCCGTTCATCATTGCGCGCGGTGGCCGGTCGGAGTGGCCGGTGGTGTGGGTCCGACTGCGTGACGCGGACGGCGCCGAAGGGTGGGGCGAGGCGGCGCCGAGCAGCTTCTACGGCGAGACGGTCGATACCGTCGTCGCTGCGCTGCAGCGCTTCACCCCCATTCTCGAGAAGGCCGATGGCTGGTCGCTCGAAGCGATCGAGCGCGAAATCGGGGCGTCGATTCGCTGGAATGCGGCGGCCAAGGTGGCGGTGAGTGCGGCGCTGCACGATCTGCATGGCAAGCGGCTCGGCGTGCCGCTGTGGAAGTTGTGGGGGCTCACGCCCGGCGACGCGCCGCCGTCCTCGTTCACCATCGGCATTGCGCCCGACGATGAAACGCTGCGTGCCCGCGTTCGCGAAGCGTCACGCTTCCCGGTGCTCAAGGTGAAGCTCGGGTCGCCACGCGATCGCGAGATTCTGCGCATTGTGCGTGAGGAAGCACCGCAGGCGGTGCTGCGTGTGGATGCGAACGCCGCGTGGACACCCAAGAGCACGCTGGCCATGCTCGATACACTCGTGGCGTACGGCGTGGAGATGCTGGAGCAGCCGCTCCCGCCGCATGACATTGCCGGCTTCCGCTTTGTGCGCGAGCGGTGTCCGATGCCACTGTTCGCCGATGAGTCATGCCTCGTTGCCACCGACGTGGCGCAGCTCGTGGGCGCGGTGGACGGCATCAATCTCAAACTCATGAAGTGCGGCTCGTTGCGCGAAGCGCTGCGCATGATTGCGACCGCACGCGCGCATGGCTTGCAGGTGATGACCGGCTGCATGATCGAAACGTCGCTCGGCATTGCGGCCGCCGCGCACTTCGCGCCGTTGCTCGACTACGCCGATCTTGACGGGGCCGCGCTGCTGTCCGACGATCCGTTTACCGGTCCCACCATCGAGGCACCGGGCGCGCTCGGTGCGATCACGCTCTCAGACGCCCCGGGGCTCGGTGTCGCACGACGGGGCTGACGCACCACTGGCGCCCTCCGAGCCGCGTGTCGCACCGGAGGATACCGAGGCACTTCGCTGTGTGGAGGTCGCCCTGCCGGTGCCCCTGTTCCGCACCTTCACCTATCGTGTGCCCGACACGCTGCCCATGCCCACGGCAGGGCAGCGTGTGGTCGTGCCGTTCCGCACGCAGCGCGATATCGGCGTGGTGCTCGGGACGGTCGCGCCGCCGGCGGGTGTGACGCTCAAGGCCGTGCAGGCCGTGCCCGATGACACTCCCGCACTGCCGCCACCGTTGCTCAACACGGCGCGGTGGATTGCGGACTACTACGCCGCGCCGATCGGGCTTACGGTGCGCAGTCTGCTGCCGGTGGCGCTCACGCGCGCCGCGGTGCCGCAACCGGCACAGCGCACGCGACGCATGGTGCGCCTCGTGCGCACGCCCGATGGCCCGCTCGATTCGCTGCTGGCACGCGAGGCGTTGTTCGCGCGTGCGCCGAAGCAGCGGACACTGCTCGAGCTGCTCGAAGCGCGCGGTGGTGAAGCGGATGCGGTGCTGTTGTTGCAGCAGGCCGGCGTGACGGATGCCGTCCTCGATGGGTTGGTGAGGAAGGGGCTCGTGCGCGTGGAACGCGAAGTGGCGGTGCGCGATCCGTTCACGTCGCGCGCGCACGTGGAGCCGCCAGCGTTACCCACCGACGCGCAGCGTGCCGCGGTGAACGCGATCGTGGCCGGTGCGCCTGGGCAGACGTTCCTGTTGCACGGCATCACGGGCAGCGGCAAGACGCTGGTGTACATCGAGGTGCTGCGACACGTGGTGCGCACACTCGGCCGAACGGCAATCGTACTGGTGCCGGAGATCGCGCTCACACCGCAGACGGTGGATCGATTTCGCGGCGCCTTCGGCGACGATGTGGCGGTGCTGCACTCCGCGCTCAGCGACGGCGAACGGTACGATGCGTGGCGCGCCTTGCGTGATGGCACGCGCCGCATTGCGGTCGGCGCACGCTCCGCGCTGTTTGCCCCACTGCGGAATGTGGGCGCGATCATTGTGGACGAGGAACACGACGCCAGCTACAAGCAGGCCGAAACGCCGCGCTATCATGCGCGGGAAGCGGCGATCGTGCGTGCGCGTGAGGAGGGGGCGGTGGTGGTGTTGGGGAGTGCTACGCCGTCGCTCGAAACGTGGGAGCGCGCGCAGCGTGGCAGGATCACGCGCCTCGATCTGCCGCTGCGGGCGACCGGTGCCGCGCTGCCGTCCGTGCAGGTGGTGGATCTGCGCGCCGTCACACGCGACGCGCTCGCGGGACGCGCGCCCAATGCGCCATTCGACGAAACGATCGGCGTACTCAGCCCCGCGCTGGTGGACGCGCTGACGGTTCGCCTCGAGCGCGGCGAGCAGTCGGTGTTGCTGCTCAATCGCCGCGGGTTCGCGTCGTTTCTCGAGTGCCGGGACTGCGGCGATGTGACCACGTGTCCGCACTGTTCGATTGCGCTCACGTATCATCGTGTGCCCGAGTCGTTGGTGTGTCACTACTGCCAGCATCGGGCGCCAGTGCACGCCAAGTGTGGCGCGTGTGGCGGCGTGGCGATCTCGCGGCGTGGCTTGGGCACACAGCAGGTGGAGCGCGTCGTGTCGGAGCGGTTTCCCGACGCGCGACTGGCGCGCATGGACGTGGACACCACGAGCGGCAAGTGGGCGCATGCGACCATTCTCGATCGGGTCGGCGCGGGCGAAATCGACATTCTGCTGGGCACGCAGATGATCGCGAAGGGCCTCGACTTTCCGAACGTGACGCTGGTGGGCGTGATCGATGCGGACACGGGGCTGAACCTGCCGGATTTTCGTGCCGCGGAGCGCACCTTTCAGCTGCTGAGTCAGGTGGCGGGCCGATCGGGGCGCGGGGACAAGCCGGGGGAAGTGCTGGTGCAGACGCGTCGGCCGTCACACCACGCGGTGCAGTGTGCGGTGCGCCACGATCTGCACGCGTTCGTGGAAGCTGAACTCGGCGAACGGCGTTCGCCGGCGTACCCGCCGTTCGTGCAACTGGCCAATGTGGTGGTGAGCAGCACCGACGAGCAGGCGGCCTCGCGTGCAGCGATCGCGACCGCCGACTGGACGCGTGCGCTGCTGCGTGACCGCGGCGTTCGTTCGGTGGAGGTGGTGGGACCGGCGCCGTGCGCGATCCATCGCATCAAGGAGCGCTGGCGCTGGCACTTCTTTCTTCGCACGCCCGATGGTGGACTGCTCTCGCGGCTGAGTCGCTACGTTGCCGCGCGCGCACCGGCTGCACGCGACGCGGAGGTACGACTGGTGGTGGATCGCGACCCGGTGGCGCTGCTGTAGCCGCACCCACGCCCAGTCGCCGCGACAATCGCAGGAGGCGGCACCTTCTGACGGTTCCGGGGGTACAACAGCGCACATTTCCTCCCCCCCTTCCGAGGAGCATGCATGCTGTCAACCGATGCCCTCGTGGCCCTCGTGCGTGAATCGCACGATGTCGTCACTCTGTCCGTCTCCATCGATGGACGCGTTTCCGATCCTGCCATGCGCACCCGATGGCGCACGGAGCTGCAGAACGCCCTGGATGCTGTGCGCGGCTCCGTACCACCACTGGAGCGCGAGCCCTTCCTGCTCTGCGAAACGCGGCTCGAACAGGTGCTGTCGCAGTTCGACGGTGCCATCGGCGCCCCGGGGTTCATTGCGTTCGTCACGCCCGATCAGGTGCGCTTCGCCGAGCGCGTCGGCACGCCCATGCCCACGGCGGCCTTCTGGTCGCGTGGGGCACGTGTCGCACCGTATGTCCGCGCGCTCGAGCACGAACGACCGGTACTGGCCGTGATTGGTGGCAGCCGTGAGGTTCGCTTGTACGAATCGCATCTGGGCACGTTGGAGCGACTCGAAGCGGTGCTCGCGCGCGACGTGCGTGGTGATGGGGAAGCACCGGACCGCGCGCGCACGGCGAACGATGTCGGCGGTCACCGGAACGTGCGCGGAGCCACCGCCGCCGACGACATGCGCCGCGTGCAGGAGGCGAGTGTGCAGCGTCTGGTCTCCGACACCGTCGAGCGCATTGTGGAGCACGCCGGCAACACCGGCTGGGTGGTGTTGGGTGGGGCCAAGGACATCGTGCCACGACTGCTTTCGGCCTTGCCGCGTGGTATCGCCGAGCGCACACTCGTGCATCCCGGTATGCGCAGCAAGGCGACACTCGCCGACATTCGCACCGCCGTGGACGAAGGTGGTGCCCGTCTCCGGCAAGCCCGCGAGCAGCGACTGGTGTCCGAACTCGTGGAGCGCGCGCACAAGAACACACGCGCCACCGTTGGATTGGTGAGTACGAAAGTGGCCATCGAACTCGGTGCCGTGGAAGAGCTGCTCGTGACCGCGTCGGCGTGGGCGGAGCATCCGCGGGAAGTGGAGCAGGTGATCTCCGGGACGCTGCTGCAGGGCGGCATGGTGGAGCACGTGGAGGGCGCCGCCGCGAAGCAGCTCGATGCTGCAGCGGGTGGCGTGGGCGCGCTGTTGCGATTCGCGGCGCCGCCGCAGCTCATGCCCGATCGGGGCTGACATACAATTGCTCGGGGTGGCTATCTTTTTGCGATGACTTCCGTCGCCCCGAGCGCGTCGTTCCAGCCCACGCGCCTGATTCGCTCCATTCCCCAGTACGTCTTCTGGGAGCTCGAAGCCCGCAAGCAGGCGCATCGCGACGCCGGCCACAACCTGCTCGACCTCGGGATCGGCAGCCCCGATCAGCCGGTCCCGCCGTCGGTGGTCGCGCATCTGCAGGAGGCGGCCGGCCGACGCGAGTTGAGCCGGTACCCGGCGTTTCGTGGGCACCCGGAGTTTCTCGCGGCCGCGTCGCACTATCTGACCGATCGATTCGGTGTGCACGCGGATCCCGCGCGCCACCTCATGTCGGTGGCGGGCAGCAAGGAAGGGCTCGCCGAGATCATTCTCGCGCTGTGTGAGCCGGGCGATGTGGTGCTGGTGCCCGAGGTCTACTATCCGGTGTACGTGCGTGCCACACAGTTGGCGCACGCCGAGCCGGTGCTCGTGCCGTTCACCGAGAATGGCACGCTCGACCTGGGCGCGATCGCGCCGGAGAAGCTCGCCAAGGCGCGTGTGCTGATCTCCAACTACCCGTGCAATCCGACCACCACCACGATCGATCTCGCCGAGCAGACGCGACTGGTGGAGTTCGCGCGTACGAACGGATTGCTGCTGGTGAGCGACCTCGCGTACGCCGAACTCGGCTACGACGGCTATCGCGCACCGAGCGCGCTCGAGGTGCCTGGTGCGATGGAGTGCACGGTGGAGTTGCACACCGCCTCGAAGAGCTTCAACATGGCCAGCTTTCGTGTTGGCTTTGTGGCGGGCAATGCCCAGGTGATCGCCGCGCTCGACGCCTATCGCACGAACACCGGCTATGGCGCGGCCTCACTGCCGCAGATCGCCGCGTCGGCAGCGTTTGCACACTATCGCGAGATCGTGCCACCCATCGTGGCCGAGTACCAGACGCGGCGAGATGCGCTGGTCTCCACGTTCACTGAACACGGCTGGTCGGTGACCGCCCCGAAGGCCACCATGTATCTGTGGCTCGACATTCCGGGCGCGCACGATGACTGGGGGTGGGTGGAGCACTGCATGCGCACCTACCACATCGTGGTCACGCCGGGGCTCGCGTTTGGCGAAGCGGGGCGGGGCAAGTTCCGGATCTCGTTCGTGCAGCCGGCCGATGTGCTCGCCGATGCCGCAAGAGCCCTCGTCGGCGGCTGATCGCGCGGACGAGGGCTCCTGAACCTTCGGCTGACCGGGTGTTTACTTCGCGGCCGCGGGATCCTGCACGGCGAAGTCCCACTGCACCGTCACGTCATCCTTGATCGGATTCAAGCGCGAGTCGTAGCTCACGCCGTACTCGGTGCGCTTGAGCACGAACTCACCACGAAAACGACCCAGACCGGCGTCGTAGAACACCATGCTGGCCGGCACGGTGATGCGCTTCGTCGTGCCGCGGATCGTGAGGTCACCCTCGATGTCGAGCTGCCCCTCGGCCTTGGGACGGACGGCCGTGGACGTGAACGTGATCTTCGGGTGCGTTTCCACGTCGAAGAAGTCGGCGCTCTTGAGGTGCGTATCGCGGCGATCCACGCGCGTGTCGATGCTCGCCGCGTCAATCGTGATGGTGACCGACGACGACGCGAGGTTGGCGGCGTCGAGCGAGATCTCGGCGTCCCACGTGGCAAAGTGACCGCGGGCGCTGATGAGGCGCGAATCGGCGATGAAGTTGATCTGGCTGTGTGCCTTGTCGATCACGTGCGGCTTGGGCGCGGCGAACGGCCGGGCCGCGACGAGTGCGAGGGGCAGTGCGAGCACTGCGGCGAGACGACGAATCTGCATGAGGGAACCTCAGATCTGGAGATGGTGAACTACACGGAGCAACTGGTCTGACACGCACTGAACCTTCCTGAATATATCTCAGTTGTAAGATATATGCAAGCCCTTGTTCGACACGAAGTGAACAGAGCGCCGTCCGACCCTGTTCCGGGCACGCCCAGCTGGCGATCTTCCGGTGTGCGCCGGTGGCGGTGCGCTTCACGTCGGCGCCTCGTCGACGGGCTGCCCTCTTTCTCGTGACTGCTCTGGAGTTCGGATTGCGCTTCTCCCAACACGGCACCTCCCAGCTGCGGTGCACGGTGCCCGCTTTGCAGGTGCCGGCATGACGGCACCGACGTCGCTGGACAACCGCCGCCCCGTCACGGAGACGGCTGAGCGGTTTCTGCGCGCCATGGTGAACGAAGTGCCAGTGGTTCGCATTGCCGACCTGCACCTCTTTCCCTCGCTTCGGCAGGGCACGTACGAAACGGGCGTCGCCGTGATTGCGGCCTGGCCCGTCGGCGCCGAAAACGCCGAGGGCGCGCGTCACACCATTTACACGGCGCGCTATCGGCTTGTGGTGAAAGGGCCCGATCGCGGGCGCTGGGAGTTCGAGTGCGTGGCGGAGGCCGACGCGCCGCTCATCACCGCGGAAACGGTGGTGCGTGGGGTACAGCGCCGCAGTGGCGACCTCGAGGATCCGGTGCGGTACGACGCGCCGGCACTGGTGCACGTGCTGCGACTCGAAGGCGCTGCGGCCGAGGTGATGGATGTGGCCGTGCCGTCCGACGCCGAGGAGCCCGCGTCCCCGTGAGCACGGGCGCGGTGGTGGGCACGGCGCGCACGGCGCAGCAGGGGCGGGATGCGTTCCGCACCTGGCTGCGTGCGCAGAGCCTGCCGGTCACCAACCAGCGTCTCGCCATTGCCGAGGTCGTGATCGGATCGGCGGACCACCTGTCGGCCGAAGAAGTGGCCGCGCAACTCGACACGCATGGCGAGAAGGCGGGCACGGCCACGGTGTACCGCACGCTCGACCTGCTGGTGAAGAGCGGACTCGTGGTGGAGCGCGACTTCGGCGAAGGCTTTCGTCGCTTCGAAGCGGCGCGCGATGTCCCGCATCATGAACACCTCCTGTGCACGGTGTGTGGCGCGGTCCAGGAGTTCCGCGATGAACGACTTGAGCGCATGACCACGATCATTGCCGAGTCGCACGATTTTGCGCGGCATCGCCACCGGCTGGTGATTCAGGGCGTCTGTGGCGCCTGCCGGCGCGGCGCGACCGGCACCGATCGCGCGCGCTGACCTTTCGGAGACTGCATGGAACCCACTGTCGGACTCGCGCTCGCCTTCACGGCCGGCATTCTCAGCTTCCTGTCGCCGTGCGTGTTGCCGCTCATTCCGAGCTACATCACGTTCATTACGGGCATGGGGTTCGAAGACGTCACACGCTCGCGTCGCACCACGATGGTGCACGCGATGCTCTTCGTGTTCGGTTTCTCCCTCATCTTCGTGGCGCTCGGTATTGGCGCGACCGCGCTCGGCAGTCTGCTGCTCGCCTATCGCGACTGGATCAGTCGCATTGGCGGCGTGCTGGTGATCGTGTTCGGCCTGTACATGCTTGGTGTGCTGCGCATCGGGGCAATGGCCACGGACACGCGCGTGCATCTGTCCGACAAGCCGATGGGATATCTGGGCACCGTGCTGGTGGGTATCGCCTTCGGTGCGGGGTGGACGCCGTGCATCGGCCCCATTCTCGGCGCGATTCTCACCTACGCGAGCACGAGCGATGATCTCAGCCAGGGGATGCTCCTGCTGGGGACGTACTCGCTTGGCCTCGCGGTGCCGTTTCTGCTGAGCGCCTTTGCGATCGAGCGCTTTCTCGGTGCGTTCCAGAAGTTCCGCAAGCACATGGGCACGGTGAACCGCATCTCGGGCGTGCTGCTCATCATCGTGGGTGTGCTCATGCTCACCAACTGGTTCACGGTGTTGGCTGGCTACCTCGACAGCTTCACGCCCGACTTTTTGCGCGATCGGCTGTAGGCGCACGCGCTGCGGGTACGGCGCGTTTGCGGCAGCGTGTACCGCCTCGAGTACGCAGCAGGCTACGCCACTTCCACCGCGTCGAGCAGTTCCTGACGGCGCAGCAGCTGCGCGTAGCGTCCGCCCTGCGCCATGAGTGCGTCGTGCGTGCCGGTCTCCACCACGGCGCCGTCGTGCAGCACGAGAATGCAATCGGCGTCACGTACGGCACTGATGCGATGTGACGCAATCACCGCGGTGCGTTCCGAAAGTGCACCGCGCAGCCCGCGCAGAATCGCGGCTTCGGTGTGCGTGTCCACCGCACTCAACGCATCATCGAGCAGCACGATACGCGGACGACGCGCAAGCGCGCGGGCGAGTGCCGTGCGCTGCTTCTGCCCACCCGACAAGTTGATGCCACGTTCACCAAGCGGGGTGTGGAGGCCATCGGGGAGCGCCGCGAGTGTATCGGTGAGCTGCGCCACCTGCGTCGCTTCGATCACTTCGGGGAGTACATCTTCGCCCTGCGGAATCGGATGTTCGGCCGTGTGGGTGTGCAACGCCTCGATCGCCGGCGTGCCGTCAAGTCCATAGGCCACGTTGGAGCCGATCGTCTCGGAGAAGAGCAGCGTCTCCTGCGGCACGTAGCCGATCTCGGCGCGCAGCGTGGCCAGCGGCACGGTGTGCACCGGCACGCCGTCGAGCAGCACCTCGCCGCGTTGCGGATCATACAGGCGCGGCACCAGATCGAGCAGCGCGCTCTTGCCGCTGCCCGTGGCCCCCACGATCGCCAGTGTGCCGCCCGCGGGTACATGAAACGACACATCACGCAGCACCCAGCGCGGCTCGGCGTCCGCGTCGTGCACGGCGGGCGGCGGATAGGCAAACCACACATGCCTGAAGGTGAGCGCGCGCCCGCCGCGTGCCTCCGGGAGCACCGCCTCGCCCGCATCTCGCACCTGCCCGGGCTGCGCATCGAGAATCTCGAGCACGCGCCCCATGGACGCGGCACCGCGCTGAAAGAGATTGATCGTCCAGCCGAGCGCGATCAGGGGCCACGTGAGCATGGACAGGTAGATGCCGAACGCTACGAACGCGCCCACGGTGAGCGTCCCGTCGATGAGCTGTCGTCCGCCCACGCCAATGGTGATCGCGCCGCCGAGACCGGCGAGCAGCGCGAATCCGGGATTCATGATGCCGTTGAGCCGCGCGAGGCGCATGTTGCGCGCGAGGTACTCATCACCAGCCGCGGCGAAGCGTTCCACTTCAGCCGGCTCCTGCTGGTACGCGCGCACCACGCGCACCCCGGTGAGATTCTCCTGCGCGCGCGTGGTGAGCGTACTGAACTGCGCCTGCACCGATTCGAACCGATCGTGCACCGCGCGACCGAGCCGGATCATGAGCACCGGCAGCCCGAGCATGGGGAGCAGCGCGAAGAACGTGAGCGACGGACTGAGACGCACCATCATGAACAGCGCGAATATCGCGCCGAAGATGGTGTTCACGAAGTACATGATGGCGGGGCCGGCGGCCATGCGCACGGCCTGCACATCGTTGGTGAGGCGGGCCATCAGGTCGCCGGTGCGCCGATGGCCGAACCAGGCGGCATCGAGCAGGAACAGACGCTCCATCGCATCGCGGCGCAGGTCCGTTTCGATACGGCGACTCACCGAGTTCAGCAGTTCGCGCATGCCGAACCGGAACAGGCCGGCAACCGCGGCCGTGACCAGCATCACGGCGCCAAGGCGCCATAGCTCACCATCTTTCGGTGTGCCTTCCATGGCGTCGATGGCGCGTCGCAGAAACCCCGGAATGAGGTTGGCGATCGCCGACGCCGCCACGACGCACCCGAGTCCGAGGAGGAGCGCGGTGCGATAGGGGCGGAAGTACGGAATGAGGCGCCGCAAGGCGACCCGTGAAGGCACAGATGACACGAGTGGTGTAGTAAATTCGAGAGGAGGGGTCCTGGAGGCGTTGATTATCGGCGCGTTCGGGACGCGTTCACGACAACCGCAAGGAGAGCAGACCGATGCGTCAATATATTCGCAGGACCCGCAGTCCATTCACGATGGTGGGTGCGCTGGCGCTGGTGCTCACCGCGGCTGCCTGTGGTGGTGGTGACGGCAATGATGCGCTGTCGGGTGACGACGCGCTCGGCCGTGATCTGGCGCTGGCGGGTCAGGATTCTGTGCAGCCCGCACTCGAGGATGTGCCGGCGGCCGAGACGCCCGCGCCCGCGCCGGTGACCTCCACGCCCGCGCCGCCGCCGACTACGCGTCCGCCGGCCGCCCGTCCCGCGGCGCCGCGCCCGGTCGCCACCACGCCGGCCCCGGCCCCAGCGGCCGAGCCCGCGCCGGCGCCGGTGGTGCCCGCTGAAGGTTCAATCGCGTCGGGGAGCAGCATGCGCTTCGTCACGAACACGCAGGTGTGCACGGGTGTGACCAATGTCGGCGAGAAGTTCACCGCGCGGCTGAGCGGTACGCTCGAGGGGAGCAACGGGGCCACGATTCCGGCCGGCTCCACGGGCACGTTCGAGGTGGTCACGTCCAAGCGGGCCCAGAACCAGAACGACGATACCTACCTCACCGTGCGCCTCATCTCAGTGACGGTGGACGGCAATGTGTATCCGGTGCAGGCGAGCACGGAGAGTGCCGCCACCACGCGCGTGCGCGCGGCGAGCACGGGCACCGATGCCAAGAAGGTGGCCACCGGCGCCGCCATTGGTGCGATCGCTGGCCGCATCCTCGGCAAGGATACGAAGGGTGCCGTGGTTGGTGCCGCCGCTGGTGCAGCAGCGGGTACGGCTGCGGCGATTGGCACGGCCGACTTTGACACCTGCCTCAACAGCGGCGCGGTGATTGCCGTGACGCTCAGTGCACCGGTGACGGTGAAGGTCGGCTTCTAACGCCGATCAGTGTCCGACCGCGCCGCCTGATCGGCGCGGTTCGGGCACACCTTCCCAGCCGCCCTTCACACGCATGATCGCATTCACGTTCACCAGCGATCGCACCGGGCGCAGCGACCACCCCATGGCGCGCAGCGAGTCTTGTACCGCTGGCGCCACACCCCCGATTTCAATGGTGAGCGAATCGGGGAGCGCCTGATGATGCAGGCGCGGTGCACGCATCGCATCGGCGAGATTCATGCGATGATCGAGCACGTTGAGGATCACCTGCGACGTGCCGGTGATGATCGTGGGGCCACCCGCGGCGCCGGCCACGAGCAGCACCTGCTGCGATGAGTCGAGCACGATCGTGGGCGACATCGCGCTGAGCATGCGCTTGCCCGGCTGAATGGCGTTCTGCTCCCCCTGCACGAGTCCGAACATGTTCGGCATGCCGGGCTGCGCGGCGAAGTCGTCCATTTCGTTGTTCAGGAAAAATCCGGCGCCGCGTACCCACACCCCTGAGCCCCAACTGCCGTTGAGTGTGGTGGTGGTGGCCACCGCATTGCCGAACTGATCGACCACCGAGTAGTGCGTGGTGTTCATCGGCTCGCGCGGCAGCGCCTGCATGGTGGCATCCACGTCGCGCGTGGGTGTGGCGCGTGCGTCGTTGATCGTGGCGCGCAACGAACGCGCATACGCCTTGCTGGTGAGCTGATCCATGGGGACCGGCACGAACTCCGGATCACCGAGCTTGCTGTTGCGATCGATGAAGGCGCGCTGATACGCCGAGGCGACCGCGTGGTACCACTGCGTGCTGCCGTGCGCGCCGAGCGATGGCCACGTCTCGAGAATGTTGAGCGACTCGGTCATGGTGACGCCGCCCGATGACGACGGCGGCATCGCGAGCAGCGTGAAGCCGCGATAGGTGGACCGAATGGGGCGGCGTTCTCGTGGCGAGTACTGCGCGAGGTCCTGCGTGGTGATGATGCCACCACCGCGCTGCATCTCGGCCACGAGCGAATCGGCCACCCAGCCGCGATAGAAACCGGCGGGGCCCTGATCGGCGATCGCCTGCAGCGTGCGCGCGAGTTCCGGTTGCACGAGTCGCGCGCCGGCTGGCAGCGGCTGGCCGTTGGGGAAGAACACGCGTGCGCCTTCGAACTGCGGCACGCGATCGGTGCCGCGAATGCTGCTCGCGAGCCCCGAGTCCACCACGAAGCCCTCGCGTGCCAGACGAATGGCCGGCTGCATGACGTCGCTGAGCGTCATGGTGCCGTAGCGCTCGAGCGCGCGGGCCATGCCGGCGACGGCGCCCGGTACGCCCGACGCGAGGTGTCCGACAATGCTCTTGTCGGTGAGTTTCCCGTCGGCGTCGAGATACATGTCGCGCGTGGCCGCGAGCGGCGCGATTTCGCGGTAGTCCATGGCGGCCGTGCGCCCATCGGCGAGGGTGATCACCATGTATCCGCCACCGCCGATGTTGCCGGCTTCGGGCCAGGTCACGGCGAGCGCGAAACCGAGCGCGACGGCCGCGTCAACCGCGTTGCCACCGCGCTTGAGGATGTCCGTGGCGGCTTCGCTCGCGAGCGGGCTGTTGCTCACGGCCATCGCGTTCTTCGCAAACGTGGCCCGCTCGCCCGCGGGCAGGCGCCATCCCGCAGGGAACTGCGCCGGCACACGTGGCGCGATGCGCGGATCACCCGCGGGTGTGCGCGATCGCGCGGACGGGGTGACGGACACCGCGGTGCCCATGCCGACGCTCGAACCGGTGGTGGTGCTGCTGTACGAGCAGGCGGAGAGCGCTGCGAGCAGCGGCGTGAGGCGCGCAGCAGCGCGTGCAGCGGAGCGTGCAGCAGAGCGTGACATCATGACGGAGGGTCAGCGGCGGCGAAACGACCCGAGGCCGTAGCGCAGCGTGATACGAGAGTTGCGCACGCGATACGTGCGACCGGTGCCTTCGGGGAGGCCGTCGGCCGCGTGCCAGGCGATGCCGAAGTCCTGTACGAACGCAATGTGAAAATCACGATCGAGGGCGAAGCCGATGCCGTAGCCGAGTCCGGCGTTGATGTCGACACTGTTGGATACCGGGAGTGCGGCGCCGTCAACCGTGGCGCGCATGCCGCGAAAGCCGATCACACCACCGGTGGCCTCCACGATCTGGTAGAGCCCTTCGGCGGCACCGCCGCCTCGCAGCACGGCCTGCACGCTCCACAGGTCCACCTGGCCCGCGCAGCCCACGGAGCGGCAGGTCGCGACCGACTCGGGCTCGTCGGGGAGAGCGTCCGGAACGCGACCGCCGGCCAGCGGCCGATAGTTGAAGTCCACATTGCCGAAGTTCACGCCAACGCCGAGCGTGGTGGTGGGCTGGATGGCCTTCTCCAGCGAGCCGCGCACCTGCCAGCGCGGATCGCCGGTGAAGTCCCACGTGGAGCCGGACGCGCCGTCGTTCACGGTGCCCACACCGGCCACCACCGCGCCGCCGCTGAACCACCATGCGGGCAGGCCGCTCGACCGGACGGGGCCACCACCGCCGCGCAGCTGCGCCTCGGCGGACGAGGAGACGGCGAGCAGCATCACGAGCTGGAGGAGGGCCGGTCGGAGAGTCATGCTACGTTGTGAAGGCGCCGGATGGTCGGTTACCCTTGAAAGCTGCCCGACGGTGGGCACGCGCGCGGCACACCCATGGCCGAAAGCTACCCCGGCACTCCTCCCCTCGCGATCCCTTTTCCGTGACGCAGCCCACACTCGATCCGCGGGTAACCGAACGTCGTAATCCGCGCACCGCCAACATCGATCTCGCGTCTCCCGCGGAGATCGTGGCGCTCATGCTCGCCGACGATCGCACCATCGCCGATGCCGTGGCGTCGCAGGGCGCGGTGATTGCGCAGGTGATCGCGTGTGTGGAAGCGGCGTTTCGTGCTGGTGGTCGGCTGTTGTATGTGGGCGCGGGTACGTCGGGGCGATTGGGTGTGCTCGATGCGAGCGAGTGTCCGCCAACGTTCGGTGCCGATCCGCGACAGGTGGTGGGCATCATCGCGGGCGGTGATCACGCACTGCGGAATGCGGTCGAAGGTGCCGAAGACAGTCCATCGGCCGGTGCGGAGGCGATCGATGCGCACACCGTGTCGTCGGCCGATGTGGTCGTGGGTATCGCGGCCTCGGGCACCACGCCGTACGTGCACGGGGCACTCGAGCGCGCGAAGCGTCATGGCGCCATCACCGGCATGGTGGCCTGCTCGCCGTTGCCGGAGCACGTGCTGCCCTTCGTGGATCATGCGATCGTCGCCGTCACGGGCCCGGAAGTGGTGACGGGCTCCACGCGCCTCAAGGCGGGCACCGCGACCAAGCTGATTCTGAACATGATCACCACGGGCGCGTTCATTCGCATCGGCAAGACGTATGGCAATCTCATGGTCGATCTGCGCGCGACCAACGCGAAGCTCACCGATCGCAGTGAGCGCATGGTGATGGACGTGTGCGGTGTGTCGCGCGATGATGCGCGTGCGCTGCTCACGCAGGCGGGCGGTCGCGTGAAACATGCGATCGTGATGCAGGCGCTCGGTGTGTCGCATGCCGATGCGGTCGCGCGTCTCGCGCAGGAAGGCGGCGTGATTCGTCGTGTGGTGCCGTTGCCTGACCCAGTCGAGTGAGCGTGACGTGAACACCATTGTGTCGCCGGACCACGTGTTCGTGGGGATCATGTCGGGCACATCGCTCGACGGCATCACCGCTGCGTGCGTGCGCTTCACCGCAGACGGTGCGCGTGTGGTGCCCACCCTGCTGTCGAACGTGACGCGGCCGTACGCGCCTGCCGAGCGCGCGCGACTGGAAGCCGCCATGCAGCGAGGCTCGGCGCACGAGTACTGCGTGCTCGGTGTGGATCTCGCGCACTGGCTCGCCGACGCGGCCGAACTCGCGATCACGGCGGCCGGTGTGCCGCGCGCGAGTGTGCGCGCGGTCGTGTCGCATGGGCACACCCTGTGGCATGAACCGGGGCACGCCACCTGGCAGCTCGGGCAGCCCGCGGTGATCGCCGAGCGACTCGGGTGCGATGTGATCAGCGATGTGCGCGCGCGCGACATGGCGGTGGGTGGACAGGGCGCGCCATTGGTGAGCATGGCCGATACGCTCTGCTTCGCGCACGCCACCGAATGGCGCGTGCTGCAGAACATCGGCGGCATCGGCAACTGCACGCTGGTGCCGCCGGCCTCGATGCCGAGTGGCGCGTCGATGGCGTTTGACACCGGGCCCGGTGTGGTGATCATCGATGCCGTCGTGCGCGCGCTCGTGCCCGCCCTCAGCTACGACGTGGATGGCATGCTCGCCGCGCAAGGGACCCCCATCGACACGGTGCTGCCGCCGCTGCTGACGCATCCCTATTTCGCGCAACAGCCACCGAAATCCACCGGGCGCGAGCTGTTCACGCCCGATTACATTGCAGAGTTCGTGGATGCCTGCGGCGCTGCTGCGCCAGGCGCGTCCGTGGCCGACCTTGTGGCCACCGCGGTGGCGTTCACCGCACACTCCATAGCCGATCAGATGGCCCGCTTTGTGACCGTACCCGTGGCCGACCTCGTCGTCGCCGGCGGGGGAGCCGACAATCCCACGTTGCTTGTTGCCATCGCCGAGGCGCTGCGCACGCGCCTCGGTGCCGCCGCGCCGGTGGTGCGCCGTTTCAGCGACGTGTTCTTCGACGGCAACGCCAAGGAAGCGGTGGCGTTTGCGCTGCTCGGCTGGCTGCATCTGCAGGGACGGGCGGGCAATGTGCCCTCCGCCACCGGTGCTCGCGCACCGCGTGTGCTCGGCACGCTCACGCCGGCGGGGGGCGCATGAAGTCCACAGCGCGTGATCTGGCGCAGCTCGTGATTCCTGCGCTCACCTGGCGCGCGCCCGGTGGGTTCGCGCACGAGCAGGAGCGCATTGCCGAATACCTCGCCATGGGTGTGGGCGGATTTCTGCTCATTGGTGGCGATCAGGATCAGGTGCGCACGCTGGCCAAGCGGCTGCAGCGCGAGAGCCGCCATCCGTTGCTCATTGCCGCCGATCTCGAGCGTGGTGCGGGACAGCAGTTCATCGGGGCCACCGGGCTGCCGCCACTCGCCGCCATCGCCTCGCTCGACGATCTCGAAGCGCTGCGTCGCGCGGCTCGACTCACGGCGCGTGAAGCGCGCACGATGGGTGTGAACTGGAATCTCGCGCCCGTGGTGGATCTCGATGTGGAGTCGTTCAATCCGGTGCTCGGCACACGCGCCGTGAACGGCGATTTCACGCGTGTGGGCAAGCTCGCCACCGCGTGGATCGAATCGTGTCAGAGCGAGGGTGTGCTCGCGTGTGCGAAGCACTTTCCCGGCCACGGTCGCACCACGGTGGATTCGCATCTCGAGTTGCCGGTGGTGAATGCACCGCTCGATGTGCTCAAGGAGCAGGATCTGTCGCCGTTCCGCGCGGCGATCACGGCTGGTGTGGCGTCGATCATGACGGCGCATGTGGCGTATCCGTCGCTCGATCCGTCAGGGCTGCCGGCCACGTTGTCGCGCGAGATTCTGCAGTGGTTGCTGCGACAACAGCTCAAGTTCGACAATCTCGTGGTGGCCGACGCGCTGATCATGCGCGGCGTGCTCGAAGGGCGTGAAGAGACCGATGCGGCCGTGATGGCCGTGCAGGCCGGCTGCGATGTACTGCTGCAGCCCGACGACGTGATCGCCGTGGTGGACGCCCTCGAAGCGGCGCGCGCCGATGGTCGCCTCGATCCCGAAGTGGCGCGCCTCGCCATGCGTCGCCGTCTCAAGTGGGCGCAGTGGGCGTCGCCGCCCAACGACTGGCGTCGTCCGTCTGGTGCGGACACCGCGTGGGGGGCGCTGCTGGCCGATCGCTGCGTGCGTGTGGAGCAGGGGCCGTTGCCCGTGCTGGCGGCCGTAACCGAAGTGCATATCATCGATGACGATGTGCACGTGCCCGGTGAACATGCATCGCGCAACGGCCTGCTCGACGCGTTGCGTACCGGCGGGGTCGATGCACGGCGCAGCGATGTGCCCACGCCGGTGAGTCACGGCCCGTTCGTGATCGCGGTGTTCGGCGATCGTCTGCCCAGCAAGGGGCGCGCGCATCTGCTCGATGAAACGCGGGCGCGTGTGCAGACCGCGCTCGACGCGGCGCGTGATGCGTCGCGCGAAGTGATCGTGTGCGCGATGGGTGATCCACGACTCGTGCAGGCGCTCGAGCTGTCGGTGCCTACGGTGTACGCGTGGAGTGGAGACGCCGTGATGCAGCAGGCGGCGGCGCGCGCGCTGGTGAAGAAGCGCTGACGCGCCGCGGCGGCTACGCGGTGCCCAGCGGCACGAGTCGATAGATCAGCCAGCCGGCGGCCGCGACACCCAGGAGCAACAACAACAGGAGCACGGGCCGTGCGCGCTCCTTGCGATCGTGTGTGCCCTTTTCGTCGCGCGAGGGCGGCGTCACCGGCGAGGGCGCCCGCTCGGGTGCGAGGGCGGCGCTCGGCGGTACCAGCAGCGGACTGCTCGGCGAGCCCGCCGGCTCGGCGAGCGCAGGTGCACCGCGCGCGGGCGTGCGCTCATCGTCGGCGAGCGTGCCCTGCAGCGGATAGACGGTGCGTCCAACGGTCTCACCGCCGATTGCGGTGCGCAGGCCGGCGCCTTCGAAACGCGCCACCACGACGGTGATGTTGTCGGGGCCACCGAGTTCATTGGCGCGCGCGATGAGCGCATGCGCCAGCACGGCCGGGTCGGACTGCTCGCGAGCGGCCACCTCGATGTCGCGCGCCTTGGCCACACCGGAGAGGCCGTCGCTGCACACGATCAGCGTGTCGCCGAGGCGAATCTGCTGATGCGTGAGATCGATCTTGACGCTGGCCTCGGGGCCGAGCGCCTGCAGAATGATGTTGCGACGATCGCTCGTTTCGGCCTGCTCTTCGGAGATCTCGCCGGCGTCCACCAGTCGCTGCATGAGCGACTGGTCGCGTGTGAGCAGGATCAACTTGTCGTCGCGCATGAGATACGCGCGGCTGTCTCCTACCTGCGCGATGTACACACTGTCACCGAGCAGCCCGACGGCCGTGGCAGTGGTGCCCATGCCCCGGTGCTCCGGATGCTGCCGCGCGAAGGTGTGAATGCGGCTGTTGGCCGTTTCGGTGGCGTCGCGCAGTGCCACGGCGAACGCATCGGGGGTGGGATTGGCAATGGTGCGCCAGTGGGTGCGCAGCTCGTCGTACACCACCTGAGCGGCCATGGCGCTGGCGATTTCGCCGGCTGCCGCGCCACCCATGCCGTCGGCCACCATGAAGAGCAGTCCGTGTGTGCCCTCGACACAGGTCTCGCTGCCATGCTCGAACGACACAACCGACCCCGCCTCGAGGTCGGCGACGAGGAAGGTGTCCTCGTTGTGTTCGCGCGTATGCCCCACGTCGGTCGCACCATAGAGGCGGACGACGACGCGCGGATCGGCGTCTGGGGGCACTGGGGTTGGGTGCAGGGCGAAGGAGGTCACACGGGAAGGGATGGCCGGAATCGGGAGGAACATGCGCTCTCGACGCCCTACGGACAAATGCTCCGCAGGTTCCGGCAGGATTGACCGCAGGGGGTATTATGCCCGCCGAGTCGGGGTCGGTCAACGTGGCCGCTCGACAGGAGCCGAGGAAGCGTCGAGCTTTCGGCATGTTCTCACCACGGATCACGGCCTCGCGGCGCCTTGTGGCGCTCGCCCTGCTCGGCGCCTGCGCCTCGCCCGCTCGCCCGTCGGCCACACCGGTGCCGGCCACGTCAGATGGCGCCTCGAGCGCACCGGTTGCGCTGCCTGCGGTGCCACCTGCGCGCGGGGCGCTCGCAGTGCGGGTGATGCACCCGGGCGACGGCACGATGCTGGGGGTGGATTCCACGTTCATCTTCGGCTCGGTAGGGTCGGGGGACGCGACGCTGCGCATCAACGGCACGCCGGTACCGGTGGCCGATAACGGCGCGTTTCTGGCGTGGCTGCCCGTGCCGCCCGCCAGCGCGCCGCGCTACGAACTCGATGCGGTGCGTGCGCGCAGCGGCGGCGGTACCGATTCCGTGCGCACGACGGTGCGCATACGGCGGCCCGTGAGCACCCCGCTGCCGGCCACCGGTGCGCTGCGCGTGGACAGCGGCTCGGTGCAACCCGGCGGCGCACTGCGTCTGCGCGCCGACGAACGTGTGCGCGTGAGCGTGCGGGCGCCGAACAACGCCACGGCGTGGGTGCGGTTGGCGAACGGCCGTGATGTGCCGCTGGTGCGCGCGAGTGAAGTCGCGGCGGTGACCGCGCAGGTGGGACGTGTGACGGCACCATCGTCCGCGACCGCGGGGGCTCCGGCGAGTTCCGCCACCGCGAACGCGGCGACACTCTTCGTGGGCGAAGTGCGCGCCGATGCGATCACCTCGGCGTCGCGCGTGATCGTGGCGCGTGATCGCGACACGGTGCGACTGGCCATGGGCGTGCCCGACATCGTGCGCGCCGATGCACCGCGTCGGTTTGCACTGCTGCGCAGCACGGCCACGGGGCTGGCGGCGCAGAGTGATACCGATCGCGTGGTGAACGGCATGCCGATCCCCGATGGCACGTACAAATGGTTTCTCTTTCCCGGCACGCAGGTGGAGGTGACGGGGGTGCAGGGCACCTTCTCGCGCGTGCGACTCGACGCACAGCTCGAAGCGTGGGTGGCGAACGGCAATCTGCAGCCGCTGCTCGATGGTGCGCCCGCGGTGCGACGGGTGAGTGGTGGACTACGCGTGGTGCCATCGGCCGAGTGGGTGGATGTGATCGTGCCCACTGGTGCGCGTCCCGCGTTCCTGGCGGAGCCTGATGATGATCGCATGGTGATCACCTTCTACGACACGCCGTTCACGCCGAGCATTTCGCCCATGATCGGCAACGATCCGCTGGTGCGGCAGCTGTCGTGGCAGCCGGTGGCGACCGATCGCACGCAGCTCGAGGTGCGTCTCGGTGGTCCCATGTACGGCTGGCTCACGATGTGGGACGAATCGCGTCGCGCGTTCGTGCTGCGTGTGCGTCGCGTGCCGGCGATCGATGCACAGCGACCGCTGGCGGGGCTCACGCTCGTGGTGGACGCGGGTCACCCGCCGGGCGGTGCCATCGGGCCCACGGGGCTCACGGAGGCCCAGGCGGTGCTGCCCGTGGCGCAGCAGCTGGCGCGGCTGCTCGAGGAGCGCGGTGCCAAGGTGGTGATGACGCGCACGACCGCCGAGGCCGTGTCGCTCACCGATCGGCCGGTCATGGCGCGTCGCGCGAACGCGCATGCGTTTCTGTCGGTGCACCTGAATGCCTTTGGCGATGGCACCAATCCGTTCGTGAATCACGGCACGAGCACGCTCTTCTTCCATCAGCCGTCGGAGCCGCTCGCGC
>JAABRL010000047.1 GCA_011390935.1 Gemmatimonas sp. | reverse complement strand
CGCCTGTTGCGCGGCGTGATCCGCGACCCGGAAGGCAACATGGTGCACGCCCCCGTAGCCCTGCTGTGCGCGTGGCAAGTCAGGACGCGATACCACGTGCACCTCGGCGGCCGCCCCGCCCGGCCCCATGCTGTACACATGGATTTCGCGATCCGCGTGATCCGGATCGGCGTAGCTCCCGGCTTCACGCATGCCCATGATCTCCGTGAGGAATCGCGCCGTTGGATCGAGGGCACGCACGTGCAGCAGCACCGGTCCTAACCCACGAATCGCTCGCTCGCGCGCCACGGGGGCCGTCGGCCACCATGCCTCTTCGGCCTCGGCCAGCGCTGGCTCGGTCGCCGCCGGCACGGCCGCGCCGTCGGGATCTGCCACAAGGCCGAACGGCTGCCCTTCAGCATCGGTCACGCGCAGCACATCGCGACCAGCGCGAGTGGTTCGCCCCCGCACGATCATGCGTGCGTCCTCACGAAGACGCCCCTCCCACCAATCGAGCGCCTCGACCGATGGCACACGCAGACCCGTTTCGGCCACCTCACCCACACCGGGCTGCCGCGCCGGAACATGCGCCCATTCAAAAAAGGTGAGTTCCGTGCCCGGGCGACCGATGGGGTCGGCATAGAACAGGTGATACGCGGACACGTCGTCCTGATTCACGGTGCGCTTGACCAGCCGCAGCCCCAGCGACTGCGTGGCCATGGCCAGATTGGCGCCGGCGCGCGCAGTCACGGCGGTGAGATGGTGCAAGCCACCAAGCGGTGGAGGGGTCATGCGAACACTCCTGATCGAAGGTATTTATCACAGTACTGAGATATTATCTCGGTCGCAAGTCCTCGGTGCTGCTTCAGGTCAGCAGCCGGAGACGGGACTCTCCCAGCGGACACGCCAGCGTCCATTCAGGCGCTCCAACAACGCAAGCGCAGTCCCGGTGCCATCGTCGCGGCCAAGAAACACCACGACATGCCGCGGAGCGCCGACCTGCACGACGGCCAGTGGTTCCGTTGCAATCACCTCTTCCTCCCGCCCCGAGACGCGCTCGTGCCACGCGATACGCCATCCCGTGGCATCGGCCGACGAGGCGCTGACGACCACGAAGAGGCGTTCCTCGAGCGGGCGATCCTCCTGTGGCACCCGGCGCACCATCTCCCCCAGGACGAACGGCTCTACCACACCGGACGTCCGAAAGGCTCGCGTCACGCGAAATGGGAGCCCACGGAACGGACTCGTGCTATCCTCGGCCAACCCGGAGGCCAGGCGCGCCAGCGTCGCGGCCAACAAGGCCGAATCACGCGCGGGCATGCGCTCGATCGAGTCGAGCGGGACCGCATCCGCCCGACCCGAGCGCAGCGCTACCAGCCACGGACGCGGCGTCGAGGCCGCCGAATCCTGAATTCGAGGCGACAGTCGACCGGTGGGCCAGCTCGGGCACGCCGAGCCGGACGTCAGCTGGATTTGCGCCAAGACGCGTTCACCGCGGACACCTTCGCGACCGTACAGCGTCACCACTCCATCTCCGATCCGCCTGCCGATCCCTGCGGTGTCGTCAATGGGCGCCTCCAGCGGGAGCAGCGGACTCAACACCGACACCGACGTCCCGGTACCGTCCCCGAGCTGCGGCAAGAGGAGTAGCGGCCCCAGATCGGCGTCGTAACTCGACGGCGTGAGCGGTACCGATGAATCCATCGGTGCCAACTCGATCGGCACGGGCACGACGTCCGGCTCCCGCACCTCGGGCACCGGCTGATCGCGGCATCCCGGCATCGCCACGCCGAGCGCGAGCGCAGCGACCCATGCGACCCGCCGGATACGCTGAGGCGCAACCGAGCGCGCGCCGCGACTGGACTTCGGATGAGCAGACACGGACACTAATCTGCGCGCATCGGCGCCAGCGCGTCAGAGCCACGCCCACTCCGCGTCCTCCCTCCATCCGAATCGCGACCATGCCAGCATCCGCACCAGCACGTCGGTCCCTGCTGCAATCCCTCGGGCTGCACCGCCCCGAGCTGCGTGCGTGGGCCATGTACGACTGGGGAATCTCCGCGGCGCAGACCACGATCATGACGGCGGTGTTTCCGATCTTTTACGTGTCGTACGCGGGCGCGGGCATGGACGGCACGAAGGCCAGCGAAACGTGGGGCATCGCCAATACGGTCGGCGCGATACTCATCGCAATCCTGGCCCCGCTGCTCGGGGCGGTGGCGGACTATCGCGCCGCGAAGCGACGCTTCCTCGCGCTCTTCATGATCCTGGGCGTGGGCGCGAGCATCAGCATGTTCTTCATCGGGCAAGGACAGATCCTCCTCGCGAGCGTGCTGTTCGTGCTCACACTCGCCGGTGCAACCGGCAGCATGACGTTCTACGAAGCCCTGCTGCCGCACATCGCGAACGAACAGGAGATCGACCGCGTGTCAACGGCAGGTTACGCGCTCGGCTATGTGGGCGGTGGCCTGCTGCTCGCACTCAACCTGCTGTGGATTCAACAGCCCGGTCTGTTCGGCCTGCCGAGCGGTGACGGACTCAGCCCCGAAGACGCCTCGCTGCCCGCACGACTCGCGTTCGTGAGCGTGGGCGTGTGGTGGCTGCTCTTCTCGATCCCGCTCTTTCGTCGTGTGCCGGAACCGCCACGCACGATCGAGGCAGACGAGCTGCCGGGCCAGAATGCCGTGCGCGTCGCCTTCACGCGTCTTGGCGAAACGCTGCGAGAGCTGCGAGGCTACAAGCAGGCCTTTCTCATGATGCTCGCGTTCACCATCTACAATGACGGCATTCAGACGATCATCAAGATGGCGAGTGTGTACGGCACCGAAATCGGCATCGGCCAGAGCGACCTCATCACGGCGATCCTGCTGGTGCAGTTCATCGGTATTCCATGCGCGTTCGCATTCGGCGCACTGGCTGGCCGCATCGGCGCGAAACGTTCGGTATTCATCGGCCTCGCGGTGTATACCGGCATCTGCATTTTCGCGTACACCATGACGTCGGCGCGCGAGTTCTACATGCTCGCCGTGCTCGTGGGCCTCGTGCAAGGTGGCACGCAGGCGCTGAGTCGTTCACTGTTTGCCACGCTCATTCCCAAACACAAGAGCGGCGAGTTCTTCGGGTTCTTTTCCGTCTTCGAGAAGTTCGGAGGCATCCTCGGGCCCCTCGTCTTTGCGATCGTAATCAACCGGTTTCAGAGCAGCCAGCTCGCAATTCTCAGCGTCATCGTGTTCTTCGTGCTCGGTGGCCTGCTGCTGCTCTTCGTGAACGTGGAGGAGGGCGAGCGCGCGGCACGCGCGGCCGAAGCCGGCGTTCGGCCCGTCAGCTGAGCGCGCGTGCTGCACACGCTCGCCTACGACGCCCTGCGCGCGCTCGCGCGCATCGCGTTGTCGTGGTACTACGGCGCCGTGGAGGTCAGCGGGCTCGACCGCATCCCGCGCACCGGGCCGGTGTTTCTGGCGGGCAACCATCCCAACGCACTCATGGACGCGTTGGTGATCGGTGTGCTCGTGCCACGGCGTGTGCGCATGCTCGCCAAGTCCACGCTCTTCGCGAATCCCGTGCTGGGCGCCGCCCTGCGCGGGCTTGGTGTCATTCCGCTGTATCGCGTGCGTGACCTGCCCGCCGGCGCGGACCCGGCGCGCAACGCCGAATCCTTTCGTGCGGTCTCCGAAGCGCTCGCGGCGCAGTCGGCCGTGCTGATCTTTCCCGAGGGTACGAGCCATGACGATCCGCAGCTCGCACCGCTGCGCAGCGGACTCGCACGCATGGCACTCGAAGCCCGTGATCAACACGGTGTGCGCGGCGTGGTGATCGTGCCCATGGGACTCGTCTTCGAAGAGAAGGAGTCACCGCGTACACGCGTGCTGCTTCAGGTCGGCACACCGATCGGCCTCGACACCATGCGCGATATCGGCGTGCCGACGATCACGCACGCCGTCGAGCGCGGACTGCGTGATGTCACGCTCAACTTCGCGAGTGCCGCCGAAGCATCGCGCGTCACCGCGCTCGCCCACGCACTGGCCGTGCTGCTCGCGCCGGTACGGCCGCTCGGCGAGGCCGAGCACTCCTTGGCCGATGTCGTGCGCCTCACGCGGCGCATCGCGCGCGCGGCCGATCGGGTGCGCACGGTGGAGTCGGACACGCTGTTCGAACGCGTCGACGCATTCGAGACACGCTTTGTCGCGCTACGCAAACGGTTGGCGGACGCACAGCTGGACCTCGCGGACGTCGGTATCGATCCGGGCCTCGCGGCCGGGTGGCGGTTTGCGTTGCGCGAAGGCATACTGGCACTCCTGCGCGGACCAATCGGTGTGTGGGGGCGACTCAATCACTGGGTGCCACTCACGATCACCCGCGCGCTTGCCGTGCGAGGCGTGCGCTCACGTGACGAGCCCGCGATGCGCAGTGTCGTGCTGGGCCTGGTGTTGGTGCTTGGCTTCTATGCCCTGCAAACCGCAGTCGTGGCGGTGATCGCCGATGCCTGGTGGGCGCTCGCGTATGCGCTCACGCTCGTGCCGTCGGCCAGACATGATCTGCGCTATGGCGATCATACGCGGCGCGCTCGCGCCCGCATGCGCGCCTACTTCCGGTTTCGTCGTGACCCCGAATGGCATGCCCAATTGCGAAACGAGTGCGCATGGCTGCGTGCGGAAGCGGGCGCGCTCGAGCAGTTGTCGGCGTAGGCGCAGTGCGCCTCGGACGTTAGCGGTGCTGGCGGACCGGCAAATACGGCCCGCCCAGATCCCAATGCCACGCCTGACGTCGCTCGCGTGTCCGCGGATCGCGCAACGGCTTGTCCTGCAACCGTTCGGCCGGCAGTCCGACAAACGCGCCATACTCGAGCAGGACACTACGGTTGGTCGAGACGAGATGCGCCATGGGACGGTCGAACCACACATGGAAGTGCAGCCACAGTCCTCCATCCATGGCGTGACACATGCCGTCAACGCGCTGGGCGAACTCCCGCAGGCCGAACCGTTCACGCGCCGTGGCCGTACGGCGCACGATATCGGCCGCTTGATCGGGCGAAGGGCGATGAAAGGGAAATGCGGGCATGCGCGCACGCAAACGCACGATACGCCGATCCGCAAGCGATGCTTCCGGACCGGCGTATCTCAAGCGTGCAGGGGGGGCGCTCCCTACTCGCAGTGCACCACACCTTCCGAGGTGGCGGGCGGCAGCGGCGCAGCCGTGCCGAAGTAGACCGAGCACGTCATCGGCGCAGCGGCCGGATGCGTGGCCACCGCCGACCAACCTCCCACCGACGCCTCCGAGATCGAGAGCACGACATCGGGCGATCCGCTGAACGAGATGTCCCCGATATCCTCGGCGTACGTCTCGTTGAAGTAGAAGTAGTCCTCCTGCTGGCTGGCCAGATTCCGGAGATCGCTCTTCATCGACGAAGCGTAGGTCTTGCCCTTCGTGTTGTTGAACTTCGGAATCGCGATGGCGGCAAGCAGTCCGATGATCACCACCACGATCAACAGTTCGATGAGGGTGAATCCGCGTCGGATCACCGAAGGACTGGCCGGCATGTCGTTTCCTCGCGGAGCGAAGTGAAGGCCGGAACGGGGGATGGTGCCCTACGCGCATTCCGGCGGCTGCCCTCCACTGTAGCAAGGGAAGTGCCGCAGCCTGCTAATCGCTGCAACTCCTTTGCAGACAACACCTTACGCTTTTCCACGCGCTGCAACGGTGTGATCAGACCCTCGCGTTCGCCATCACGAACTCGCAAAACGCAACAGTGCGATTCCCGCGCGCCGCCCCAGCCTCAGCCCTTGGAGGCCAACCAGTTGTCGCCCACGCCCACATCCACCACCAGCGGGACGGAGAGCTCGGCCGCCCCCTCCATTTCGCGTCGGACGAGGGCGGTCAATGCCTCGACCTCGGCGACCGGCACTTCGAAGACGAGTTCGTCATGCACCTGCAGCAGCATCCGGGCCGCAAGCGGCCCCGAGGCCAGCTCGGCGTGGATCCGCAGCATGGCGATCTTGATGAGATCAGCCGCCGACCCCTGAATCGGCGCATTCGCCGCGATGCGCTCGCCGAACGCGCGCACGTTGAAGTTGCGGTCTTTCAGCTCGGGCACCCATCGCCGGCGTTTGAAGATCGTCTCCACGTAACCGCGCTCCTTCGCCTCGACCACACACTGGTCGAGAAACGCCTTCACCCCCGCGAAGCGTGTGAAGTAGGTCTCGATGAAGGCCTTGGCCTCACCCTGCGAGATCTTGAGCTGCCGCGCCAGTGCGAATGCCCCCTGCCCGTAAATGGTGGCGAAGTTGATCGTCTTCGCCCGGGCGCGCATCTCGCTCGTCACATCCGGCAGCTCCACGCCGAAGATCACCGCTGCCGTCTGCTTGTGAATATCCCCACCCGCGCGGAACGCCTCCACGAACGCGGGATCGCCAGAGAGATGCGCAAGCAGGCGCAACTCGATCTGCGAATAGTCAGCCGCCAGAAGGCGATGACCCGCGCGCGGCACGAATCCGCGTCGAATGTCGCGCCCGAGCTCTCGCCGAATGGGAATGTTCTGCAGATTCGGGTCGCTTGAACTCAGTCGCCCCGTGGCCGCCACCGTCTGGTTGTACGACGTGTGCAATCGCTGATCGCGCGGATGCACGAGCCTGGGCAGCGTGTCCACGTACGTCCCCTCGAGCTTGAAGAGCTCTCGATACTCCATCAGCAGCGACGGAATCTCGTGTCCTTCGTCGGCCAACTCCTGCAGGACGCTGGCATCCGTGCTGGGGCCGGTGGCGGTTTTCTTCTTGACGGGTAACCCGAGCTTGTCGAACAGGATGGTCCGCAGCTGGGGATTCGAGTTGATGTTGAACGTCTCGCCCGCCGACGCATAGATCTCCTGCTCCACGCGCTCACGCTCGCCCTGAAAGCGGGTCTTGAGCGACGCGAACCACTCCAGATCGATCGCGATCCCTTCCCACTCCATGTCGGCGAGCACGGAGACCAGCGGAACCTCGATCGTATCGAACAGTTCACGCATGCCGGAGGCCTCGAGTGCTGGCGCCATGTCGTCCATGAGACGCCACGTCACATCGACGTCTTCGCACGAGTAGTCGCGCGCCGCATCCACCGGCACGACATCGAACGGCAGCTGCGCGCGTCCCTTGCCGCACAGCTGCTCGTACGAGGTCATGGTGTGGTGCAGCCGTTCGAACGCGAGTTGGTCGAGTCCGTGCGAGCGGCGCCCGGGATCGAGGATGTAGCTGGCCAGCATCGTCTCGAAATCGAGGCCCTCCACCGCGACGCCCGCGCTGCGCAACACCAGTACGTCGAACTTGGCGTGCTGCGCCACCTTCTTCACCGTGGTGTCGGCGAGCAGCGCGCGCAGCGGCTCCATGGCCGTGCTGGTGATGGCTGGCAGATTCTGCGGTTCCGGCATCGCCTGTTGCAGCCGTGCACCCGCAATGCCGGCGTCACCAGAGAGCAGCGCGAGATTGCCCGCGCCATCGTACGCACGATGCGCGAACGGCAGATAGTACGCTTCGCCTGGTGCGACTGCGATCGACAATCCCACCAAGGTGCTGCGCAGGGGATCGATGGTGTGCGGCGCGTCGGCATGCGCCACCGTTTCCGTATCGAACGCCATGCGCCCGGTCGCGCGCACGCGTTCGATCACCGCCTGCACCGCATCCGGCGTGTCGGCGATCGCGTAGCGCGCATCGGTGCGTACGGGCACGCCGGATGCACCCACCTGCATTGCCACCGATGGCCGCGCGTCCGACGCGACGTGTGTTGTACCCGATGCCGCCGGTGCCGGAGGCACGGGCGCATCGCTTGCCGTCGGGGTACCGCCCAGGTCGCGCAGCAGCGAGTTGAACTCGAGCTCCTGATACAAGGCACGCAGCGCATCGCGATCGGGCGCGCTGAGCGCGAGCTGTGACGTCTCGAGCGACACGGGAACGTCCGTGCGGATGGTCACGAGCGTCTTGGACAGGCGAGCGGCGTCGGCCTGCGTTTCGAGTGCTTCTCGCGGCCGCTTCTTGGTGATCTGGGCGACGTGCTCGAGAATCGACTCGAGCGGTCCGAACTGCGTGATCAGTTCGATCGCCCCTTTCTCGCCGATGCCCTTCACCCCGGGCACGTTGTCTGACGTGTCGCCCACGAGGGCGAGGTAGTCGATCACACGATCCGGCGGGACGCCGAGGCGGGCCGTGGCGTTGTCCATGCCCACCCACTGCTCATCGACCGCCGCCGGACCGCCGCGCCCCGGATTGAGCAACCAGACATGGGGTTGCACGAGCTGGTGAAAATCCTTGTCGCCCGAGACGATCACCACGTCGAGCCCTGCGTCCACACCGAGCCGCGCCAAGGTGCCGATCACATCGTCAGCTTCGAAGCCTTCCACCGAGACGATGGGCACATCGTAGGCGCGCAGCAGCTGCGCGACACGCTCCAGCCCGGTGTTGAAGTCGGCCTGCAGATCGTCGGCCAACTTTTCACGCGTCGCCTTGTACTCCGGGTAGAGCTCATCACGGAAGCTCGCGCCGGCATCATGCACCCAGGCGAGGTACTCGGGCTGATGCGTACTCAGCAGGCGCTTGAGGAAGTTGGCGATCCCCCAGGCGATCGAGGTGTTCTCGCCGCGGCGCGTGGTGAGGGGGCGGGTGATGAGGGCGAAAAACGCGCGGTAGATGAGCGCGTAGCCGTCCACCAGAAACAGACGAGGGGCGGACGGCAGCGTGACGGGGGGAGTCTCGGGCACGACGGAGGGACAGGAGGCTGGGATCAGGGAAGCTCGGCCAAGCGCCGCCGGATCGTGGCCTGGAGCTCGACAGAGGAGCTCGGGGACAGACGCCAGCGACCGATGCCGGTCTGATCGAAGAATACCAGCTGCAACCGCCAGCGGCTGTACACCCACACCTGCTGCCGTCCGCGCTGCATCATGTCGGTGACCATCGGTTCGATGATGTTGTCCGGATCGCCGAGCCCCACGAATGCCATTCCGCGCTCGCTCAGCCACCCCACAGGCCCGTCTTCACGAAAGCGCTGGTTGGCAAGCCGGATGCGCGCGAAGTAGTCGCGCAGCCCCTCGTGTTCCGGAGTCCCCGGAATGGGATCGGTACTGCGCAGGAAGGTGTTCCAGGCCCGCGCGCGTTCGGCGCCGGTGGTCTTGGTAAGCGGATCGAGCTTGTAGTCTGGCGCGAAGAAGCGCAGATAGCGCACCAGCTCGTCGAAATTGGCCACCGGCAGATCCTCGCCAAGCGTGACCAGCAGCTTCGTGGCTGCGGTGTCGCCCGGGCGAGCCGCTTGCGTGACGCGCAGCGTGACGACGCCGATGCCGAGTTCGGACGCCGGGACCTGCAAGGTGCCGTTGACCAGATCGCCCCCGCGGCCGAGCAGCACGGTGGAGTCGCGCCACAGCACGGCGTCCCCTTCGCCCACCACATCCGCACGCACACTGGTGGCGTTGCGCGTGCCACCGATTTCGAGGTACACCGGCACCACCGAGTCGCCGCCGAACAGCACGGTGGCCCGCGGTCGCGCCAGCATGCGGGGGAGCGAGTCGGGCGCTGACCGTGGCAGGACCTCGTACACCGGCACCGGCGAGCCCAGCATCCCCGCCTCCAACCGCGGCACGGACACCAACACCTCTTCGGCGGCCCCGCGCGGACTGCCCTCGTCCCGCAGGGCGACGTTGAGCGAGTACTGCCCGGGGGCCACGCGCATGTACTGCTGCCAGATCACACTCTCGTCGGATCGCGACGTTTCGCGGAACGTGGCCACCCGCACCGTTTCGGTGGCCTCGAGGCGCCGCACCAACGTGATGCCGCTGCGCAGGTCGAGACGGACGGTGTACCGGCCCGCGTACTGCTCGCCCTCACGTGCGAACGCCACGGACCGCGGGGCGAACGACAGTGAGACGAGCATCAGCGTGGAGTCGGGGGACTGATCCGGCAGGAAGGCCACGCGCGCCACGAACGGTGCACTTCCCTGTGCCGCGATCAGTCCCATGCCCTTGTACAACTCGACCACGTTGACCGGCTGAAAGGCCGCGATGGGATCATCGGAGCGGCCGGACTGCGGCAGCGGTCGGCCGTCGGCGCCAACCGACGGACGACTGGCGCAGGCTGACGAGAGCAGCGCGGTCGCAAGCAGGAGGGCAACGGCGCGAACGCCACGGGGATGAGACATACACATGGTCAGCAGGAGAAGCGCGAACCCCGGACACAGGGGCGGATGGGGATCGACGCGAGAGGACGTGGCGTGATGCGTAATCTTACCGTCGCAGCCCCCCCATTGTGCCATGGGCCGACGGCACCGGCCGGCGTCGGCTTGCCTGCGTGCGCGGGCGGAGTTACGTTCGCCGCGTGTCCATGGAGTCACTGGTAGGTTCAACGCTCGCCGGCTACACGCTGCGCGCCAAGGTCGGCGAGGGAGGCACCGCTACGGTGTACCGCGCCGAACACGACGTGCACGGAACCGTGGCCATGAAAGTGCTCCGGGAGAAGTTGCGGCACGACAAAACGGCCGTGCAGCGTTTCCTCCGGGAGGCGCAGTTCGGGCAGCGCGTGCAGCACGAGAACATCGTGCGCACCATCGATTTCGGGCAGGCCGACAACGATCGTTATTATCTCGCGATCGATTGGGCCGCAGGCGAGCTCCTCGAGAAGTACGCCGAGAAGCACAGCCCGCTGCCGCCGGCGGAGGTGGCCGAGATCATGCGGCAGCTGTGCGCCGCCGTGAAGGCCGCGCACGACGCGGGCATCGTACACCGTGATCTCAAGCCTGAGAACGTGATGTACGACCCGGAGTCGCGTCACGTCATGCTGCTCGATTTCGGTATTGCCGCAGACACCGATGCGTCCCCCGACCAGCGCCTCACTCGCGCGGGGTTCTTCGTGGGCACGCTCATGTATGTGGCGCCCGAAGCGCTCTCGGGCGAGCTCGTGGGACCGGCCGCCGACCAGTATTCGCTGGCCACCATCGCCTACTTTCTGCTCTCCGGGGCACTGCCGTACATCGGCAAGACGCCGCGCGAACTGTTTTCGCAGCTGCTCACCCAGCCGCCCACCCCGCTCAGCCGAGCCAAGCCCGGGCTGCAGTTCTCTGCTGCGGTCGAAGCCGTGGTCATGAAGGCGCTGTCCAAGCCGCCGACGGATCGGTACGCGGGCGTCTCCGAGTTTGCGGCGGCGCTCTCCGACGCAGTGGCCGCTGGCGGACCCATGGCCCCGGTGGCTGCACCCGCTTCGGCGCCCATGCCCGTGGCGGCGGCCCCGGTGGCGGCCCCCCCGCGGCCCCCGGACGACGAGAAATCGGGCGGGCTGTTCGGCAAGATGAAAGGACTCTTCCGGCGTTGAGCGCCTCGCGCGACCTCGCGACCGCGCGGGAACAGCTGCTCGCCCTGCTCGCCGAGCGGTCCGCCAAGACCGGGGATTTCGTGCTGGCGTCCGGTCGGCGCAGTTCGCTGTATGTGGACTGCCGTCTCACCACCATGAGCCCGGAGGGTCAGCGGCTGCTCGGCGTACTCGGACTCGCCGAGATCGCCGCTGCCGGTTGGCCCGCGGACGCCGTGGGTGGGTTGACCCTGGGCGCGGACCCGATCGCCTACGCCATGGCACACGCCAGTGCGTTCGCCGCCGAACGAGGCGAGGGGCCGCTGGTGCGCGCTTTCACGGTGCGAAAGGCGCCCAAGCAGCACGGCACCGGCAAGCGCGTGGAAGGACCCTTTACCGCTGGCGACCAGGTCGTCGTGGTCGAAGATGTCATCACCACCGGAGGCTCGGCCCTCACCGCCGTGGAAGCCATTCGCGCCGAGGGAGGGCGGGTGCTGGGCGTGCTGGCCGTGGTGGACCGGGAAGAAGGCGGGCGCGACGCGCTCGAAGCCGCGGGGCTGTCCGTCCGCTCGCTCGCCACCGCGTCCGAACTCGTGGCGCGATTGGGCGCCTGATCGTCGTCCGGGTGTACGCCGGTCGGCCCCGCGCCGATCGCCACCCGGATCGCCGTGACCCAACGCCCACAGTCCCCCTACTTCGCCCCGCTGCTCGACGAAGAGCGCGTCAAGGACCTCAACACGTTCCGCGTCGCGGGGCGTCGCCGGTTCACCAGCACCGTGCTCGTCATGCTCGCGCTCATCATGGGCGTGCAGACCGGGCTCGCCGATCTGCCGGTGGAGGTCATGACGGCGCTCTTTCTGGTCGCTGTGGGCTGCAACTGGTCGCTCGGGCTGGCGCTGCACGAGTCCCGGTATCGGCGCTGGTTCCGCTTCGTGTTCGCGGCCTACGACGCGCTGCTCATCAGTTTGCTCGTGGCGATGTTCGGGGCGCCGATGCTGGCCATGCTGTATCTGCTCGTGGTCGTGTCGTATTCGTTCGACCGCGGACACGTGCTCGGCTACGCGGTCCTCGCATTCTCGGAAATCGGATTTCTGCTGGCCAGCTGGTGGCATGCGCGCCTCTTTCCCGAGACGGCACCCACGACGCTGCACGTCATCATGGCCGCCGCACTCCTGGCCGTGGTGTCGCAACAGCTGGTGCCGATTCCCACGCGGCTGATTCGTCGCCTGCGTCAGACGCGCGATCGCATGGCCTCCGTGCAGGCCGGCAATCTGCACGTGCGCGCGGATGCGCAGCACACAGACGAGCTGGGCTTTCTGGAACGCAGCTACAATGCGATGCTTGACGAGGTCACGCGTCTGATCAGCTCGGTGCAGCAGGAAAGCGATGAACTCGCGGCGGTCGCGGCTCAACTCGGCGGCGCCACCAGCGTGCTGCAGTCACGTGCGCGCGATGCGCAGGACGGTGTGGAAGCATTGCAGGAGGAGTTGGCCGCGCAGCGCGCCAGTGCGAACGACGGGGCACGTGCGAGCCGCGAGGCACGCGACACCACCGCGCTCGCCGTAGCGCGCGCCGATGAAACGGCGCGTGATGCGCGCGCCATGGACGCCGCCACCGTGGCGGGTCGCAACGCGATTGATCGCGCGGCACGCACCCTCGTGCACATGGGCGATGATGTGCAACGTGCCGCTGCACAGGTGCGGGCGCTCGGTCCGGCATCGGAGCGGGTGGGAGACTTCGTCACCACCATCGCTAGGCTCGCGCGTCAGACCAACCTGCTGGCGCTCAATGCATCGATCGAAGCGTCACGCGCCGGAGAACACGGCGTCGGCTTTGCGGTGGTGGCCGAGGAAATCCGCAAGCTGGCCAGCGAGAGCGCGCGTGCGTCGAAGGATATCGCCAGTACGGTGCACGTGGTCCGGGAAGAAATTGCGGGGACGGTGTCAGCGATGGAGCTCACGGCACGCGGCGTACGCGATGTCGGGGACGTGGCCGGAGAAGCGCAAGCGGCGCTCGATGCCATCCTGGCCGACATCGCGCGCATCGCGGAGCATGCCGATGATGCCGCGCAGCTCGCCCGAGCGCAGGCCGACGCGGCGAGCATCGTGGATGCGGCCTTTCAGAGCGTGGATGAGCGCGCCGCCCGTGCGGTCTCCGACGCCCGCCATGCCACCGATGCCGTGGGCGCGCAGCGTGGGGCACTCGACGATCTGGCGCGCAGCGCATCCCAGCTGACCGACGCCGCCACGCGATTGCGACATGCGATCGCGCGCGTGTCGTCACACGATCCGCGTGATGTGATCAGGCGGCCGGACGATGGCTCGTGGCCGCGTTTGGCGCCCGATCATGATGCGATCGACGCGACGTTGGCATCGTCACCGTCGGTGGTGTCGTCGCCTCGCGCGACCAGGTGGGGAGCACCACCAGCGGACGGAAGTGCAGCAGCGTAGCGGCATATGGCGTGATCAGATCGAGGACGAAACGATCGAGCATGGTCGCGCCATCGAATTCTCGACGGAACGTGAGGGCGGGAATGCCGAGCATCGTGTGAATGTGTCGGCCAAAGCTCTGGGGTGAGGAGAACTCGAGCGCGTTTGCGACGAGGGACACGCTCAGCCCCGGGTTTTCGAAGAGTGAGGCTGCGCGCACGAGTCGTGCGTAGGCGAGGTAGCGCTTCGGTGCCGGGAGTGCCGCGCGATAGAAGCGACTCATGAGGGTACTCGCCCCCACGCCCAGCCGTCGCGAGAGTTGGCGCACCGTGCCCACGCGTGGCGGTGCGAGAAAGCAGCCGTCGACGAAGCGCCGACAGTCCTCCGGTGCCTCCGCCAACTCGAGCGCGATTCGTGCAAGCGCCAAGCGTTCGATCGAGGCGCTCGCCTGCGTGGAGAAGAGCTGCCGCAGCGCGCGCCAACCATGGGCATCACGCACATCGACCAACGACTGTACGCCGAAATGCCCGAGCGACAGCACCGCTTGCGTGGCGTTGGGGTGCGATTCGGACAACAACGCGACGGCTGGCACCGCCGGAAACTCGCGCACCAGGCGCGCCATCGAGGACACGGCCCGCGCATCGCACCGCGTCACGGACACGAGTACGGCCTGCGCTCGACAGTGCCGCAGATCGGCGAGGACCTCATCGAAGGAATCCCGATGTAGCGTGCGGTAGCACCCTTCCCCCGCCGCATCGACCCGCATGCGCTCATGCGGCGACAGCATGGTCACCACGGCCGTGTTGGAGGATGTGGCGGCCTGCGCCGCACGGAGCCCGGGTTGCCGCACCAGACTGGCAATGAGAGGTGACGCCGAGCCGGCGCTGGTGGAGGCGTCATCGCGAGGAGCGGGCGCGGGGGTGAGGTCGAGGGCCATGATCGAGTCACCGGAGAAGGGAGAGCGCATGGCGTGATGGCCGAATGCGCACGAGGGAGGACGTGACCACAGCGTAGAGGTGTCACGTCACTGGCACGTCACGATGGGTTTGGCGGTCGTCGCGACATGAAGCGAAGAATTGCGCGCGCGGCGCGGCACGTCGCTTCGCGATTCGGGTATATTGCCGGGAGACCAGTGGGTGGTCGTCGGCCGGACGGTCGCGTCGCCGGCGCGCGAGCGCGGGTGCCGAGGAAAGTCCGGGCTCCATAGGGCAGGTTGCCAGGTAACGCCTGGGCGCGCGGGGCGCGAGCGCCGCGTGACGGACAGCGCAACAGAAAGCAAACCGCCACCGCGCAAGCGGGGGTAAGGGTGAAAGGGTGGGGTAAGAGCCCACCGCGCCCGTGGCAACACGGGTGGCACGGCAAACCCCAGCCGGAGCAAGGCCGAATAGGCGGCGAGAGACGGCCCGTCTCGACCACGGCGTGGCAACACGTCGAGCCGCGGGTAGGCTGCTGGAACGTGCGGGTGACTGCACGTCGAGAGGAATGACCGTCCGGTGCGAGGCGATTTCGGTCGCCAACCCACCGACAGAACCCGGCTTACAGGCCGGCGATTCACCCACCGGTTGCTGGTCCTGATCCCGCCCTCGCGGAGCATGTGATTGTTCGGTGACGCTGTGGTGACGCTCCGATGGCCTTTTTTTGCGCTGTCGATGCTGCTCGGTGGCTGCGCACCGGCGGTGACGCCGCTGCCCGCGCCAACTCCCGTGGCCGCGCCGGTCGAGCGCCCGGTCGACGAAGTGCGCCCGGCCAGCCGATCGCTCACGCTCGCACTCCGTCACGAGAGCGCGCGCTACACCGTGCGCAGCCGTTCGCAGCTGACCCAGGACAGTGCCGGAACGCCCGTCACGGAACACGTTGAATCGACGGCGTTTGTGCAGTTCTCGCTGGAGCGCACCGGCAACCCGAACGCGTCGGCGCCGCTTGGGCTGCGTGGAACCGGTCGTGTCGAAGGGTTCGTCCTCACCCCCACCACGCGGCTGGCCAACGCTCGCACATCGGCCCTGTCTGGCGTGGCGGAAGCGCCGGGGTATCCTACGCTCCCACTGACCGTGCCGTTCGAAGCGATGGTCGATGGCACCATCACGCGCGTGGCCCCCACGCCCTCGCTGGCAAACGAATGCGATCGACCGGAGACCGGAGCTACGGCAATGGCTCGGGAGCTGCTGGTGCGCCTTCCAGGCGCATTGGCGACCGGTTCTGCGTGGGTGGACACGGCCCGGGTCTTCGTTTGCCGCGGCGGCGTCCCGGTCACCGTGCAAACCATCGCCACCAACCGCGTTTCGGCGATCGAGAGTTCCGCCGATGGGCCGGCGTCGCGCGTTCGCGTCGTGCGTGACCTGCTGATTCGCGCCGAGGGTGAGCAGGCGTCGGCCTGGCGCACGGTGGCGTTGAGCGGACGGGGGCAGGGGCGCCAGGAGCTGGTAATCGCCGCACCTGCCGGCGTACTGCAGGAGCTGCGCAGCGACAGTGAGACGGTGTTCGAGGTGCGCGACACCGCGAGGCCGGACGATGGCAAGCAGCGAGTCACGCAACGCGTGCAATACACCGCCAGCCTCGTCCGACCCTGACGACGGATCAGTCCATGAGTCGTAGCGGCATCACGAGGCAGAGGTAATCGGCGGCACTGTCCCACCCGTGCGGTTCGATGGTGGCCGCGCGCTCCGGCGCCTTGAACGTGAGCTTGATCTCGTCGGTGGGCATGTACCGCAGAATCTCGAGCAGATAGGCCGCATTGAAGCCGATGTCGAGCGGATCACCGTCGTAGTTGATCGGCAGTTCGTCGGCCGCTTCCCCGAGATCGGGGGTGGTGACGGCGAACTTCAGCATGCCCGCATTGAACGACAGCTTGATGCGGTGCGTCTGATCGCTCGCGATCACGCTCATGCGCTTGAGCGCCCCACCGAGCGCGCCCTTGTCGAGGATGCAGTGCTTGTCGTTGTCCTTCGGGATGACCTGCTCGTAGTTGGGGTACGGCCCCTCGATGAGGCGCGTGTACACCGTAGTGAATGGCGAGCGGAATCCGAGGTGATTGTCTCCGCGCGCGATCTCGAGCTCCTCTTCGGCCGGGAACAGGCGACGCACCTGTTCGAGCGCCTTGGGGGGCACGATCAGGTCGCTGGGCGGCGCTTCGGTGCCGGGAATCGGCAGCTCCATGCGGGCCAGGCGATGCCCGTTGGTCGCGACCATGCGCATGCGTTCTTCGCGCAGCTCCCACAGCACGCCGTTGAGAATCGGACGCGACTCTTCGGTGCTCACCGCAAACGCGGTATGCCCGATGAGCTGCTGCAGCTCACCCGATTTCACGCGCCACGCTTCGGCGAAGCGCACCTGCGGGAAGGTGGGAAACTCGTCGCGTGGCAGTCCCAGCAGCTTGAAGCGAGCGCGTCCACACTCCAGCGTGATGCGCTGTTCGCCGGACGTGGCAATCTTGACCGGTGCTGGCGGCAGCTCCTTGGTAATCTCCGAGAGCTTCTTGGCGGGAATGGTGATCGCGCCGGGCGTCTCGACATCGGCAGAGACTTCGGTGCTCACCGCGATATCGAGATCGGTGGCCGAGAGTCGAATGCCGCGATCGGTGGTCTCGACCAGGAGATTGGCGAGCACCGGCAACGTGGTTTTGGCGGGCACCGCTGCGGTGACCGCTTGCAACCCTTCCAGCAGCTTTTCGCGCGAGATCGTGAAGCGCATGCCCGGCGTTGAAAGAATGGACGCGTTGCTGTTGTTCTTGAATTAAAGAACAAACAGGTAGTAGCAGTAGAGCGTGTGGAACTGTGTAGAACGTCGGTAAACTACGGTAGACGAACGATATGCGCCACCACAGCTCATGTGCGTTCGATGGGGGAATCCGTGCGCACTCCCCGCTCCCCCACATGACCGGGTCCGAATCGTGTGGAGTGATGTGGAGCGGTGTTGATGGATCGGGGCGTCGTGTGGGTTGTTGGTACGGTTCCCCACAGACGAGTGGACGGTCGTCGAATACGAGTGCACACGACGGCCTGTCGCGGGGCGTCAGGTACCGAGTTGACCGGTGGAGCGCAGCGTTTCGAGCATGCTACGCATGCGCGTCACACGACCGGCAAACTCCGGCGTGGTTGTCATGTCTTCGGCAACCTTATCGAGGGAGTGGATGACGGTGGAGTGATCGCGTCCCCCGAAGGCGTTGCCGATTTCGACCAGCTGCAGGGCCAGCAGCTCGCGACAGAGGAACATGGCGACCTGACGTGGGACCGTGAGCTGCTTGGTGCGGGTCTTGGAGCGTAGCCCGTCTGGTGTGACCCCCCATTCGCGCGCCACCACCTGCTGGATGGTCGCCACCGTAATGGACGTTGGGGGGACGTCCGGGAAGTCGGAGGTGTTGGCGGAGGCCTTGAGCTTGTCGCGCAACGCTTCGCGTGCGAGCTCCACGGAGATCTCGCGGTGTTTGAGCGACGCGTAGGCCAGGAGCTTGATGATGGAGCCTTCGAGTTCGCGCACGCTCGACTTCACATGGGTGGCGATGAACTCGATGACTTCGTCGGGGATGGTGAGCTCGAGATGGTCGAGACTCGCCTTCTTCTTGAGGATCGCAATGCGGTGCTCGAGATCCGGCGAATCCACGTTGGCGACCATCCCCCATTCGAAGCGCGAGACGAGGCGCGACTCGAGTCCCGGGATCTCCTTGGGCGGCCGGTCGGAGGTCAGGACGATCTGCCGACCTGCTTCGTAGATCGCGTTGAAGGTGTGGAAGAACTCTTCCTGTGTGGATTCCTTGCCCTTGAGGAACTGCACGTCGTCCACGAGCAGCAGATCGATCTCCCGGTAACGGCGCCGGAAGTCGTGCATCTGGCCGCCCTGAATGGCGGAGACGAAATCGTTGGTGAACTGCTCGGTGCCGACGAACGCCAGCCGCAGCGACGGGGTGCGGCGGAGCAGTTCATGGGCGATGGCCTGCATGAGGTGCGTCTTGCCGAGCCCGGTTTCGCCGTAGATGAAGAGCGGGTTGTAGACCTTGCCGGGGGCCTGGGCGGCCGCTTGCGCGGCGGCGGCGGCGACGTCGTTGGACTTACCGATGACGAACTGGTCGAACGTGTATCTCGGGTTGAGTGGCGCCGAGATGGCCGATTTGTGCGTCTTTTGTGGTGCGGGTTGAGCGGGTGGTTGCTGGACAAAGATGTCGAGCTGGGCCCGCTTGGCGCGCTCTTCGGAGATGCGAAAATGGATGCGCACCGGCTGGCCGATGGCCACCGGGGCGAAGCTGGAGAGCAGTTCACTGTGCTTCGAATCGTTCCAGTCGGCGGCGAACTGGTCGGGCACGCCCACGGTGAGGAGGCCGTCCGCGAAGGTGAGCGGTTCGGCGGGTTCGAGCCAGGTGCGAAAGGTCTGTTCGGGGACGACTTGCCGAGCGCGAGTGAGCAGGCGCTCCCAGATCTCGGCTGGGGAGAGGGACATGGACGGACGCGGGATCGGAAGCGGGCGACAACGACGAACGAGGAGGTGGGGGAGCGAAGCTAGCGCGAAGAATGTGGATAAGTCAAATGCGTGACTCGGCGCTCGGCGAACCGGTTCATCTTTCGCATGCAGTGCCTTGACCCAAGGTGAAGTGGCAGGCTATGTTACAGATCTGTGCCGGAAGTCCGGCCTTTGACACGCTGCGCCAGCGCTTCGCGGCGCTCTGCAGCAGCGCCCCTTTGCATTTCATTTCCCTACAGGCCAGATCATGGGCAAGCCAACGTACCGCCCCCGCAATACGAAGCGTCTCCGCAAGCACGGCTTTCGCGCGCGCATGGAGACCAAGTGGGGTCGCGCGACCCTGAGCCGCCGCCGCAAGAAGGGGCGCAAGCTGCTCACGGTCCAGCTCCCGTCGAAGTACGCGGGCGCCTGAGTCCCGCCCGCTCCGGCGCGCGCAGCGACTGACGCGCGCCCCGGAGATCGAGCGGACACGACGTGAAGGGAAGCGGGTGCGCACCGGATGTCTCGAGGTGCGCGTCATCGCTTCCCTTCATGCGCTTCCACGGGTCGGACTGATCGTGCCCAAATACAAGCACTCGTCCGTGGAGCGCAATCGCCTCAAACGTCGCCTGCGCGAGTGGGTGCGCCTGGAACTGCTGCCTGCATTCGCTGGCGTCACGCCTGTGCTCGACCTGATGGTGCGCACCAGCCCGTCGGCGTACACCAAGTCGTTCGCCGAGCTGGGGCGAGAGCTGCAGCAGATCGAACGGCAGGTGCGCCGGCTGGCGCCCTCGCTCGTGGTGGCCGCTCCCGTCGATGGCGCGGTGGCACCAGCCGAGCGGTCGTCCCGTACGGACACCTGACATGCACACCCTCTGGCAGTGGGCACGCGAAGCACCACGCTTCCTGTTGATCCTGGGCGTCCGGCTGTATCAGGTCGCCCTGTCGCCCCTGCTGGGTGGCTCCTGTCGTTATCATCCCACCTGTTCCGCGTATGCCATCGAGGCGCTCGAGCGTCACGGGGCGTTGCGCGGCAGTTGGCTGGCTGTACGCCGGATCGGGCGGTGTCATCCGTTCCGACCCGGCGGCTTCGACCCCGTGCCCTGACACGCGGCGGGTGAGCGGGTGCGGCCGAATGGTCGACGCCGTTTGCCCAACCCCCGCGTGTCGTCGCCGATCGCCGATTTCCCATGGAACCACGTCGTCTCGCGCTGGCCGTCGTTCTGATGGCTGCCGTCCTTGTCATCACGCCCATCCTGTTCCCCACCGCGCCACCAGCGCCTGGTCTCGGGGACGCGGCGATGGACAGCACGACCGCCGCGGCCTCGGCCGCCATGTCGGGCGCCGCCGCCCTCGATGACAATGCGTCCGGACCCGTCGCGGGGCGGCAGGCGACGTCGGTGGCCGGCATCACCGAGGGTGCACCCGTCACCATGATGCCGGTGTCCGACTCGGTGGTCGCCGCACGCACCGTCGTGATCGACACGACCGCCGTGGAAACGCCGCTCGCGACCTATCGCGTGTCGTCACTCGGTGCGGCACTGATTTCCGCCGAGATGGCGCGCTATCAGGCGCTCGCGCCCGGCGGTCGCGCGACGGAAGACCCAGTGGAGTTCGCGCGCACCGGTGAACGGCTGCTCGGCTGGCACATGGTGTTCCCCGGTGGCGATACGGTGAACCTCACGCGCACCGCGTTCGCGCTCGAGGAAAGCACGCAAGGCGACCGCCGTCAGCTGCGCTACACCGCGCAGGTGGCCGAACGCGCCATCGGCATCACGTACAGCTTCCTCCCGGACAGCTATCGCGTGAACATCGCCGCCACGGTCACCGGTCCGAATACGGACGGCTATCTGCTGGTGGATCTGCCGCCGGGCTTCCGCTCGAGTGAAGCGGATTCCATCGAAGACCAGACGCATCTGTCGTATGCGTTCAAGCCCGAGGGACGCAGCGCGGATCTCATCGACTTCCGCAAGCTCGATCCCGGCGAACGGTTCCTCAAGCAGGGTCCGTTCACATGGGTGGTGGCCAAGAACAAATACTTCCTGCTCGGCGTGCTCACCCCGGAGACGCAGCCCGGGTTTGTCGAGCTCGACGTCACCGGCGGTCCGCTCACCGGCAAGCAGGCCACCAACGCGAAAGGTCACGTGGTGGTGAACCTGCGCAACGGTGCCGCAGCTCTTGAGGTGTACGCCGGACCGCAGGAGTTCCGGCGCATGGTCGCCATGGGGCGCGAGTTCGAGAGCTCCAATCCGTACGGCGGCTTCATGCAGAAGATCATTCAGCCGTTCGCGACGCTCGTCATCAAGACATTGCTCTGGATGAAGGAGAAGGCCGGGCTGAGTTACGGGTGGGTGCTCGTGATCTTCGGCGTAGCCGTGCGCCTGATTCTGTGGCCCGTGAATCAGCGGGCCATGCGCACCTCGCTGCAGATGCAGCAGATTCAGCCCGAGATTCAGGCGGTGCAGGCGAAGCACAAAGGCGATGCGCAGAAGATGCAGCAGGAAGTCATGAAGGTGTACGCGGACCATGGGCTCAGCCCGTTCAGTTCGCTTACCGGCTGTCTGCCCATGTTCATTCCGCTGCCGGTCTTTTTTGCGCTCTTCTTCGTGTTCCAGAACACGATCGAGTTCCGCGGCGTGCCGTTCCTGTGGCTGCCCGATATCTCGCTCAAGGATCCGTACTACATCCTGCCGATCGTGGTGGCGGCCACCGCGTTCCTCGTGTCGTGGATCGGTCTTCGCAGCACGCCGGACAATCCACAGGCGCGTCTCATGACGTTCCTGCTGCCGGCGATCATGCTGGTGTTCTTCATCAACTTCGCGTCGGGGCTGAACCTGTACTACGGCGTGCAGAATCTCGCGTCGTTGCCGCAGCAGTGGCTGATCGCGAAGGAGCGCGCGAAGATGAAGCCGCGCGTGAGTGGCACACCGGCCGTGGCGGTCGCGCCCAAGGGCGGCGGCCCGCCGAAGGATCGCGCGCCCAAGCGATTGGGCTGACGTTGTGACCGCGTCGGGCGGCCTGCCGAGTGGCGACGACACGATCGTTGCGCTCGCCACACCGTCCGGGCGCGGCGCGTTGGCGCTGCTGCGCGTGAGCGGTGCGCAGGCCCTCGAGGTGCTGCGTGCCGTGACGGGTCGCGTGAGTTTCGCGCCGCGCATGGCGACGCGCGTGCGGCTGAGGCACCCGATCTCGCAGGTGCCGCTCGACGACGCGCTCGTTACCTGGTTCCCGACGCCGCGCTCGTTCACGGGCGAAGATACGGCCGAGCTCACGGTGCACGGTGGGGTGGCGGTCTCGTCGGCGGTGCTCGGTGCCTGTCTCGCGGCCGGTGCGCGAATGGCCGAGCCGGGGGAGTTCACGCGACGCGCGCTGCTCGCCGGCAAGCTCGATCTGCTGCAAGCCGAAGCGATCGCGGATCTGATCGATGCACGGTCGCAGGCGTTGCATCGCGCCGCGCTCGAGCAGCTCGATGGCGGCCTGTCGCGGCGCCTGCTGAACCTGCGGCATGAGTGTCTCGGGCTCGAAGCACTGCTCGCCTACGACATCGATTTTCCTGAAGAAGACGACGGACCGGTGCAGCCGGCGCGCATCACGCGTGCCGTCGCGAGTGTGCTGTCGTCGCTCGACGAGCTGCTTGCCACGGCGCCGAGTGTGCCGCTGCTGCGCGAGGGGGCGATCGTGGTGCTGGCGGGCGCGCCGAACGCGGGGAAGAGTTCGCTGCTGAACGCGCTGAGCGGCGAAGCGCGTGCGCTGGTCACCGACATGCCGGGCACCACGCGCGATGCGATCGATGTGCTGCTCGATACGCCGGGGGTACCGATTCGTCTGGTGGACACGGCCGGTTTGCGCGAGACGACCGATGTGGTAGAGCGACTGGGCATCGAGGTGAGCACGCGGTGGCTGGCGCGCGCCCATGTGGTGTTGGCGTGTGGCGAGACGGCGGCGGCGGTGCACGAGACGCAACGCGTGGTGCGCGGATTGTTGCCGGAGGCGCGAGCGGCGGTGCCGGTGTTTGGCGTGCTCACCAAGCAGGACGAGGTGTCGGCGATCGATGGGAGGTTGCTTTGCACGAGCGCCGAGCGTGGCACGGGGTTGCGCGAGCTGCTCGAGGCCGTGCAGCGGGAGTTGGCGACGCGCTACGGAGTGGTGGAGCCGGAGGTGCCGCGCCTCACGCGCGAGCGTCATCAGGCCGCCGTGCGAGCGGCGCGCGAGGAGCTGGCGGCGTTCCGCGACGCGTGGGAGGGCGGGGCAGGGGTGCCCGCGCTGGTGGCGGCGGTGCATGTGCGGGCCGCGGTGGCCGCGCTCGACGAGGTGATCGGCGCCGTGTCGCTGGAGGACGTGCTCGATCGGTTGTTTCGGGAGTTCTGCGTGGGGAAGTAGGGCCCCCGCCCTACGCGAACTGCGCAGCCGTCTCGGTCTGGCCGAATCTCGCTCCGCCGTTGGCGGAGAGCTCCCACGCGGTGGCACGTACGGCCCAGGCAAAGCCATGGGCGGCAATGGCCGCCTCCACGAGACGCGCGCCGAGGAAGTAGCCGGCGCGCTCCGGGATGATGGTGCGCTCCACGGTGCGGGCCTCGTCGCTCATGCCGCCCGAGAGCCAGCGCAGGCGCAGGCCAAGTCCGGTGCGATCGAGATCGGGCTCGATGGCGCGCGCGAGCATGGGCTCGAGTTCGCGAACGCGGGCGTACTGCTTGCGGGCGAAGCCGAGATACTCCCACGTGGCGTGTCCCGGCGAGATGGCGCGCGAGACCTGCACGGCGAGCCCTTCGTTCACGAGGTGTTCACGCAGTGAGGCGAGACGTCCCGTCTCCCAGTACGAGTAGTAGCCGCCCGCTTCTTCCACGAGTGGTCGCAGATCGCTGCGAGAGAGCGGCGACGTGTAGCGCACGGTATGCGTGATCTCGTGCGCGAGCCAGAGTGGAATCAGCTCCGGATCGAGGCCGAGCCCCTGCGTGTCGGGGTTGGCGACGCCGGTGAAGTGTTCGAGGCATACGAAGGCCACGCCGCGTCCGTCCACCACGAGTTCACCGGCGTTGGCTGCGCCGACACCGACCATGAGCACCACGTCGACTTCCACATCGAGCGCGAGCAGATCGCGCACCTGCTCCAGCGTGCGCTCCGCGAGTGCCACGACATCGGTGCGCGCGAGCAGGGTGAACAGATCGGAGCGATCGGCAAGCACGGTGGAGCGCACGACGTCGTCGAAGTGCGGGCCCGCGGGGTCGAGCACGTAGTTATCCCAGTACGCAGACAGCAGCGCCCGATGCCGATCGAAGTAGGCGCGATACGCGGCCATACGATCGGGGGCCTGCAGAACGGCGAGGAAATCCGGGATGAGGTTGACGATCATCAACGCTCTGGGCGCGAGGAGTGCGGCGCGGGGGACCTTGCCGGGTGCAGTATTCGGACGCACCGGGTTCGATGCGGGCGACGGGAGAAGATAGTGCGCGGTCGTGATTCGGGGCAAGCGTGAGGTTGCGCTTCCTGAATCGTGCAGCGTCGCCGCGCACCGTGATTCGGCAGATCGAGCAGGGCAACGGGGTCGTCACGCATCGCCTCGGGCAAGCGGCCATGTCCGCGAAAGGTGGGTATCACAAGATCGGCGGTCGCGAGATACACTCGTACGCCCACACACTACGGCCCTTCACATGTCCCAACTCAAAGCGTGGCTTACGCTCGCGTTCACGGTCACGTTCGTCACTTCACCGGCGTTCACGTCCCCGTTCAGCGGCTTCACGCGCGACCAGCTGCCGATTCCGCAGGTTGATCCCCCGGTGCAGCCGGCGGGGTACGCCTTTTCGATCTGGGGGCTGATCTACGGGTGGCTGCTGGTGTCGGCCGTGTACGGGGTGTGGGCGCGGCGAACTGATGCGTCATGGGATCGTGTGCGGACGCCGCTCATTGCCAGCCTCGCACTCGGCACACCGTGGCTCGCCATCGCCAATCGCTCACCGATCGGGGCCACGGTGCTGCTCTTCGCGATGGCGGCGACTGCGGTCGTCGCTCTGTTGCGCACACCGACCTCCGATCGGTGGTGGCTGCAGACGCCCGTGGCGATCTACACGGGGTGGCTCACCGCGGCGTCGTTCGTATCTCTTGGCAGTACCGCCGCGGGGTATGGCGTGCTCACCGGCGGGTTGGGGTGGGCGTTCCTCGGGATCGCGATGGCGCTCGGTGTGGCGGTGCTGGTGCAGCGCCGCGTGCCGCGGGCGCCAGGGTATGGGGGCGCGGTGATCTGGGCGCTGGTGGGGATCATGGTGGCGAACGGAAGCGCACCGCTTGGGGTGACGCTGCTGGCCGGCGCGGGGGTGATGGTGCTGGGGTCGTTGCTGGCGGCGCAGCGACGGCAGATGGCGTAAGCCCGAGGGCAACACGCCACAATCGTCGCGTGTCCCTCCGCGGCACAACGCGGCACTCCGCGGCACAACGCGGCACTCCGCGGCACAACGCGGCACAACGCGGCACAACGCGGCACTCCGCGGCACAACGCGGCACTCCGCGGCACAACGCGGCTACGCCACCGCCGCCGCGAACGCCTGAAACAGGTCGCCGGGAAGCGCATGCGCCAACCGCCATGTGATCCCCATCGGCAGCTCCCCCTCGTGCGACACATAGGTGGCCGGACCGAGAAAGGTGAAGGCGCGTTCACTCGTATTGAGTCGCGCGAAGAGCCAGATGAAGCTGTGACGATGTACATGCTCGCGATACCGACGCCCGGTCTCACTCTCGGCGCGCGTACCCGACTGACTCTCCCAATGCACCAGCGAGCGTGAGATCGCGTAATCACGGTATCGCGTTGTCGGCGAGAACTGCCCGTCGGTCTTGTCGAGCGTGAAGGCCAGCAGATCGGCGGGGAGCGCACGCGCGAAATACACGCCTTCGCGCCACGTTTGCAGAGCGACCCCGGTGCCGATGTTGCAGGCCGCGAAGATTTCGCGTCGCGTGTATCGGGCATGCACGCGGAGCGGCACGGCGGGAAGCACGGCAAGTTGGCGCGTCACGTGTGGCACGGTGGTCGCCAGCACGTCACACAACGCGATCAGCTCCTGGCACACCTGCGGATGGGCAAGCAACAGCCGCGCCCCCTCGCGGAAGCCGAGGTGTGAATCCGCCACCGACTCGAGCACTTGCACGAGCAGCTGCCGCACGACGCGCGCCGTGCGCGAGCCCGAGTCCTCCACGAGCTCGGGATCGGGAGTCCTGAGCCATGCACGCCATACGTCCAGACGCTCACGATCGTCCACATGCAGCAGTCGGCGGATGGCGCGTCGAAGCACGGATTCGTGTGGGCCAGGCGCCAGCAGCGGCAATCCGGCCGCGTCACGAAGTGCAGACCAGGACGAACGATCGGTGCTCCCTTTGGACGGATAGAGATCATCCAGCGCGAGTCCGGTCTCACGCAGAAAACCGCCGAGCGACACATCGCCCGTCTCGCGGGCCAGTCGCTGCAGCTCTCGAACCTTCTCCGTCCAGCGTGTGGGTACCGATTCGCGGATCGATGCCAGCACGCGGTCCCGCGCCACGGCGTCCAGCTGCATGTGACAGCCGGCCGGCAGAAACGGGAATCCCTGCTCCACCTGTGCTTCCAGCTGTTTCCGCGTGCCGCCGAGCAGTGCGCCGAGGCGACGATCAAAGCGGAACTCACGCCGGTGCTGGCCGACGAAGTCGAGCACGGTACACACCGATTTGCCGGGCGCCTTGCGCAGACCGCGACCGAGTTGCTGCAGGAACAGCACGGGACTATCCGTCGGTCGCAACATCAGGAGCGCATCGACCGACGGCACGTCCACGCCCTCGTTGAAGAGATCTACGGAAAAGAGGACGTTGATCCGACCGGCCGCGAGCGCGTCGAGCGCCTCACGGCGCTCCGCATCCGGCGTGTCGGACCAGACGGCGCGCGCGGACACGCCCGCCTCCTGAAAGACCCGTGCCATGTAGCGTGCGTGCGCCACGCTCACACAGAAGCCGAGTGCGCGAACCCGGGACAGTGCACCCAGATGTTCTGCCGCCTGCTGCAGCACCTGTCGTGCCCACACATCGGTGCTCGTGATGACCTGCGAGAGCGCCTGTACGTCGTACCCGCGGCCCCGTTGCCACGGAATCTCCCGCAAATCGAGCGAGTCGGCCACTCCGTAGTAGGCAAACGGCACGAGACGATGTTGATCGATGGCGTCCCACAGGCGAAGCTCTGCGGCGATGCGATCATCGAACCATCGCAGCACGCTCAGTCCATCGCTGCGCTCGGGCGTCGCGGTGAGCCCCAGCAACTCGCGCGGCTGCACATGCTCCAGCAGTCGCACGTACGACGACGCGGCTGCATGATGGAACTCGTCCACGATCACGACATCGAAGTGATCGGGCGGGAGACTGGCGAGCCCACTGGAGGACAATGATTGGATGGACGCGAACACATGGTCGAAGCGGACCGGCCGCTGTCCGCCCACCCACAACTCGCCAAACGAGGCGTCGCGCAGCGCGTGCCGAAACGTGTGCATGCTCTGCTCGAGGATCTCTTCGCGATGCGCCACGAACAGCACACGCGCGCGCGGAAGACGGGCACGCAGGCGCGCATAGTCCACCGCCGCCATGACCGTCTTGCCGGTACCGGTCGCCGAGACGAGCAGGTTGCGATGATGCCCCTCCTCACGCGATAGCTCGAGATGCTCGAGCAACCGTTCCTGAAACGGCTCGAGTCGGACCTCCGTGGGACTGAGCCGCATCAGAGGTGTGCCGCGCTCGCGGCCCGTGGCCTCCAGAAAGCGCGCTCGATCGTACGGTTCGAAATCATGTTGCTGCCAGTAGCTTTCGAACACGGCGGAAATCTTCTCGATCACCGCGCGATTGCGCGCTTCAGACGCTCGCACATTCCATTCGAGCCCGTTCACCTGCGCGCTGTGCGTGAGGTTCGATGACCCGACATACGCAGTGGAAAATCCGCTGTGTCGGTGAAACAGCCACGCCTTCGCGTGCAGGCGAGTGCTGGTGGTGTCGTATGAGACGCGCACGTCCGCCCCGAGATCGCGCAGAAGATCCAACGCCTCGGCTTCGGTCGAGCCCGTGTACGTGGTCGTGAGCACACGCAGCGGTCGCCCGACGGCGGTGTGCGCTCGCAGCGACGGTTGCAGCGGCCGAATACCGGAGCGTCGAATGAACGCCATGACCAGATCGATGCGATCAGCCGATGCGACCTCGGTGTTCACCTGATGCACGAGGCTGGGTTCACCGGGCGCATTCGTGAGCAACGTGGTGTCGAGCAGTGGAATGAGCGGCTCGGCGACGTCGCCGAAACGACCATCTGGTGTGCGCCCGCGAATCGCGCGCAGCAGCTGCGCGGGTTCCGCCGGTCGTTCATCGCGCAGGGCATCCACGCCCGTCGCCTGCACGAGGTACTCGATCAGTTGCCGCGCGAGGGCGGTACCATCGGCCACGCGCCGTTCGTCCGGGAGCGCATCAACGGCGCGTTCGATGAGCCGCGCGAGGTGCAAGGCGAGTCGATCAGCGGCCTCGGCGTGCCGCAATCCGTTCGTGTGCACGCCGAGTGACTCGCCCTGTTCGGCGAGACGCAGGCGGAGCAGCTCGGTGATGAGCTGGTCGTACAGTCCGATCGGCAGGTGAGACATGCGAACTGCGAAGGAGTGATCGACAACGTGAGTGGGCACGCTGCCCTGCCGGCGACGGTATCGCGTTGTGGCCTTGGCGTCCAGGGCGGCGTTCCAACCAACTCGCGCTGTCTGCGTCGCACACGCACATTCGACATGGTCCCCCCTCAACCCGGAGCCGCCATGCCCCACCCCCACCACCCCATCATCTACGTCCGCGGGTACGCCATGACTCAGGGCGCCATCGAGGAAACCGTCGCTGATCCCTACATGGGCTTCAACGTCGGCTCCACGAAAGTGCGCCAACAGTACCCGCGCACCCTCGTGCGCCACATCTTCGAGTCACCACTCGTGCGCCTCATGAAGGACGAGGGCTACACCGACAGCTTTCTCGACGGCAACGAGATCCCCGATGGCGACGCGCTCCCCGAACGCGCGGTGTGGATCTATCGCTACTACGAATCGGCCTCGAAGGACCTCGGGACCGGTGACAGCTCCGAGATCGAGGAGTACGCGCAAGGATTGCTCGAGCTCGTCAATACGCTCGAGCGACGCTACGCGACGCCCGACTTCAAGGTGTACCTCGTGGCGCATTCCATGGGCGGCCTCATCTGTCGCTGTCTGCTGCAGAAGCTCTCGCCCAACGATCCGCGCGTGGACAAGGTGTTCACCTACGCCACGCCCCACGGCGGCATCGACCTGCGCGGCATCGGCAACGTGCCGGGCTTTCTCGGCTTCAAGGGCATCAACACGTTCAGCGAACCGAAAATGCGCGAGTATCTCGCGCTGCCGGCGAACACGCCGGTGCAGAGTCTCAACGAAACGTTCCCCGAAGAGCGCTTCTTCAGTCTCATCGGCACGAACCACGAGGACTACAGCATGGCGCGCTTTGCGGTGGGTCCGCTGAGTGATGGGCTGGTGCGCATTCAGAATGCGTACGCGCTCGGCACACCGCGCGCATTCGTGCACCGCTCGCACTCGGGGCACTACGGGATCGTGAACAGTGAGGACGGCTATCAGAATCTGCGCCGCTTCCTCTTCGGCAACGTACGCGTGGACGCGTTTCTCGACATCGACGCCATTACGCTGCCCGCCGATGTTCAGGCGCAGAAGGATGCCGGCAAACCGGTGCGCGCCGACTATCACGTGGATGTGATCGCGCGCGTGCGCAGCGTGCGCTGGGATCTGCACCGACGCACGGTGGACGAAGGATCCGCGGTGCTCGTCGAGTACGACAAGCACGTGGAGCAGGCACAACCCGTGCACCTCGCGAGCACGTTCCTGCACAACGACGCGCGCGCCAATCCGAACGATTCCGCGCTGGGCTTCAGTCTCGATCTGGCCATGCTCGTGCCGGAGTATCAGGTGGGCGGACGCTGGTGGAACCGCCGACACTACGAGGGTGCGCACCTGTTTCGCGACAAGCTCAACCTCGAAGCGCGCCGCGACGACGACGGGTGGCATGTGCGCTACGGCTGGGATTCGGAGTCGCCGAATCTGGTGCGCTACGACGCCGAACGGGAACAGCCGATTCCCGACAGCTACACCTTCGGGATTCCGGTGGTGCAGAACACCCGCCCCGGGTTGTCCGCGACGCTGCGATTGGTCACGCGGCCGTGGAACGAACCGGTTCCTGACCCGGAGTAATCCCCAGCCGCCCACGTGCCGACACTGACACCTGTCACCGGCGCCAATGTCGCGCGCCGGATCACCGGACCCGTCGGCCCCATGACCACGCTTCAGCTCATCGACCTGACTTGCCCTGTCTGTGTCTCCCAGTTCCGCTCGCAAGCGGTGCTCGCCACCAATGCGTTTGGTGGCAAGCGCACCGACTTCCACGAGCGGGCTGCCGGGATGCAGCCCCTGCCCTACTTCGTGCACATGTGCACCACCTGTGGTTATGCGGGTGTGGACAAGGACTTCGACGGGGAGGTGGAACTGCTGTCCACCACGCGGGAGCGGGTGTGGTTCGAGCTGCCCGCGTCGTTGGCCCGCGAAGGGCCGCGCGGTTCGCTCAAGTACGAGCACGCCGCCAAGGTGGCCGAATGGCAGGGGTGTGAACCACGCTATCTCGGCGATCTCTACCTGCGCGCGGCCTGGTGTTCGGTGGACGAGCAGGACCACGAGGCCGAGCGCTTTTTCCGCCGGCACGCGGCCTGGCACTTCGCCGAAGCGCTCGTGGCCTACGATGGGGTGGAGCGGCACGAACGCGCGGTCATCACGTACCTCATCGGCGAGCTGTGGCGGCGCATTGGCGACGAGGAGCTGGCGGTGTCGTGGTTTGACCGCGTGCCCCTCGAAATCGTGGAGCCCAACTCCCAGGAGTGGGTCCTCGACGTGACGCGTCAGCAGCGACTCACGCCGCGGGAGTGGTTCGGCTAGCCCTTCCGCCGCCGGACTCGGCGCCCCAAGTTCGCGACACGGACCCCATCGCGGCGTTTCGAGACACGATGTGCGTGTCAGAATTCGCCGCGTTTTCGCGCCTGAGGGGATATGAGCCCATCTGACATCTCCCGCCGCCGCTTTCTGAAAGTCAGCGGCACCGTCGCGGCCGCTGGCCTCGCCGGCACGACCGCAACCGCGTGTGCCCCCTCCGACGCCCAATCAGGGGGGGCACCAGCCAATCGTGCGGTGGACGTCGTCGTTGTGGGCGCCGGCTTCGCCGGCCTCGCGGCGGCGCACGCGATCAAAGCTGCCGGCAAATCGGTACTGCTGCTCGAAGCACGTGACCGCGTGGGCGGGCGCACGCTTACCCTCGCGCTTCCCGACGGCGGGTGGGTGGACGAGGGCGGCCAATGGGCCGGCGCGGGGCACGATCGCTTCTACCACTGGATCAAGGAGACGGGGCACACCACCTACCCCAGCCCCGACTTCGGCGACTGGCTGGTGTACGGGCCGGCCGACACGCAGTTCCATCGCGTGAGCGACGAGTCGACGGTGCTGCCCGGCATGGACGTGGTGGACGCCATGAAAGCCAAGCTGCAGGCGATGGCCGACTCACTCGATCCCGCCGCGCCGTGGACACACCCGGAGGCGAAGGCGTGGGACGGCATCACGCTCGCCCAGTGGCTCGCCCAGAATGTGAAGAACGACAACATCCGCGCCTTCATGGTGGGCGACATGTCGTACGCGTGCGCCAGTCCGGAGCAGATCTCCATGCTCAGCTTCCTGTCGTTGCTGCGCGCCTGCGAAAGCTTCGACAAGCTCAACGGCTTTGAAGACGCGGCGCAGCAGGATCGCATCGTGGGTGGAGTGCAGCCGGTCGCCGAGGGCATGGCCACACTGCTCGGTGACGACATCGTGATGCTCAAGCAGCCGGTGCGTCGCGTGCGCTGGAATCAGGACGGTGCCACGGTGGAGACCGATGCGATGGAGGTGGAGGCGGGTCATGTGATCTTCGCCGGCCCACCGACGCTGATGGGCTCGATCGAATTCGCCCCGTCACTCCCCACGGCCCGCGCCAAGATCACACAGCACTGGCCGCAGGGGCTCGTGATCAAGGTGGGCATGGTGTACGAGACGCCCTTCTGGCGTGAGCAAGGGCTGAGCGGTGGCTCGCTGGACTACTCGTCGTGGGTCTCCGAAACAGCCGACAGCAGCGCGCCCCCGGAGCACTCGAAAATGGGCGTACTCACCGGCTTCATCTATACGGATCAAGCGCTCGAGGCGATGCAGGTGGCCGCACCGGAACGACGCCAGCGCATTTTGCGCGAAATGGCCGCCCGCTTTGGCGAGCAGGCACTGAACCCGGTGCGTGTGATCGAAATGAACTGGTCCACGCAGGTGTGGACACGCGGCTGCTACGGCGGCTATCTCGCGCCGGGCGCGACATGGGCGTTCAAGTCGGCGGTGCGCGATGCGGTGGGACCGCTGCACTGGGCCGGCACGGAGACGTCGCCGGTGTGGCCCACGTTCATTGAAGGGGCGATTCGCTCGGGGGAGCGTGCGGCGGCAGAGGTGGTGGGGGGGTAGGCGGCGCACGGCCCCGTCACGGCACGAGCATGGCGGCCGGTACCACACCGATGCCGTCATCGCGACGGTAGGCTGCGGGACCGGTATGAATGACAATCGCATCGAGCAGTTGATCTCCCAGTTGAGCCTTGAGCCAGCGCAGCTGCTTGACATCGTCATCGTTCACGTTGCCTGCCAGCTTCACTTCGTAGGCGATGCAGCACTGGTCGGTGCGAATGAGTAGGCCATCCACTTCGCGATTCCCGCCATGCGTGCGCATATGCGCATGCTCCACGCGTCTGGGCTGGGCCTGCGCATAGGTGCGCATGGACTGTGCGACGAGTGACTCGAACAGCGCGCCGAACAATCCACCATCGCGGACCGCCGGTACGGCGTCCACGAGTGGCGTGGAGGCACCATCGAGCAGAACGTCCTCGTCGACGCCGAGCAGATGTGCACTCAGTCCCGGATCGACCAGATGAATCTTTGGCGCGTCGCCGAGACGACTCAGCGCCGTACCGCCTGGCTTCCAGGCGGGGACGGGGTCGTAGATGAATATCCGCTCCAGAGCGTCACGATAGCGCAAGACCGTTGTCTTGGCCGGAGTCCCCCCGTCGCCTGCGGTCGCGACGTCGCGCAGCTTTTCGAGCGACGTGGTGGTGCTCGTCGCCGCTGCGTAGGCTTGCAACCACCGACGGACCGCCGCTGGATTGGCGGCTGCTCCCTGCACCTCCTGTACATCGCGTGACGTCAGGTGCTCGACGTATCCGTCCAGCTGTGCATGCCGGAGTTCGGAAGGCAAGGTCCGGATGGCGGGGAAGCCGGTCGCCATGATCTCTCTCGCATAGTCGAGGAGTGACCAGGGGGAGTCGCCATGCAGTGCGGGACGCGGTCCCGGGGTGAGCAAACGTTCGAGACTCACCGTATCCCGGTCCGTTGTGCCTATCCGCTCGCTGATCGCCAGGGGGCGCATGCGACGAGTGACAACGCGTCCAGCTCCGGTGTGGGTGGGCCGAGCGTGCGCGGGAGGCTGTGCCGAGCCCGCCAGCAGCACGAGACCCGGGGTGGGGTCATCATCGATTCGGTGCCGAACCGCATCCCAGAGTTCGGGCACGTGCTGCCATTCATCGAAGAACACCGGGAACGGTGGTCGCAGCGCGGTCTCGGGGTCAGCGCGGACGACCGCCGCGCGCGATGCGTCGTCAAGTCGGACCGTGCGTGCGGCCCGTCGGGTGGCCGTGGCGGTCTTTCCCACCGCTTTGGCCCCGTCGATGGCAATGGCGCCCACGCCGGCCAAGAGTCGATCGAGCTGGCGGTCCATGATTCTGGTCGAGTACGGGCGCTTCGACGGGGGGCGGGCGTGGGAAGCCATGTGGGGGGAGCGAGAGTACGCAAAAATGCGATATGGTATCGCATATGCATGCGAAATGGTAGCACACGACAGTGCGAAATGGTAGTATACACGCATTCCCCGGACACACGAGCTCGCTCGTGGGGACGAGTTACCCGCCCGGCGTCCGCCTCGCCAGCGCATCCATCCGCTGCTCCAATTGCGCCACGCGCGACTCGAGTGACGCATCGGCTCGTGCCACGCCAGACGAGGCACCGGGCTGCACCGCGAGCACGCCGCGCACACCGCTCGCAGCGCCGGACACCGGCGGGCTGCTCGACGCCTTGCGCAGGGTGAAGCGCAGAAGCGCAGCGCCAGGTGCGCTCAGCCACGACAGTCGGAAGAGCCATTCGCTCAGCGGGGTGCGTCGCGGATCACGTGCGGCCAGCGTCAGCGCGACCGCGATACAGGCGAGGCCATTGAAGAACAGCGCCACGCCCACGCTGCCCACCGCGTAACCACCGTACGGTTGCGGTGTTCGCACCATCAGGACGCCGGCGATCGACACGAGCCCGATCAGAAACATCACCGCGGCCGTGCGAAGCGCGCTGCGGCGCATGACCCGCGTCTCTGGATCAAGGCGCGCTACCTCACGCGCCGAGGCGGCTTCGTTCACCACGCCGCGCAGGCCGCGATGCACGTCATCGACAGAAAACCCCAAGCGGCCGAGTCGCGAGATATCCGCAAGAATCTGTCCGAGCCGCGCCGCCAGCAGCGCAAACGCCAGCACCACAGGAATGAGCGGGTCGAGGTTATCCAGCCCCGTCGAGGCGACCGTGCCCACCGCGAAGATCAGCGCCAGTGGCACGACGCTGCTCAGCGTCCGCAGCTCGCTCGCCGCGAGCCGGAGCGGAATCGGTATCTCGGGCGCGGCCAGCTCGGCGTCATCG
>JAABRL010000046.1:34233-35317 GCA_011390935.1 Gemmatimonas sp. | reverse complement strand
CTGCGCTCCGCAGGCATTGGCATGCCCCCTCCCATCCCCAGGACCGTTCTGCATGACAGAGCGCAAGGAAGAATGGGGATCCAAGCTCGGCGTCATCCTCGCCGTCGCTGGGTCCGCAGTTGGTCTCGGTAATTTTCTTCGATTTCCCGGCCAAGCGGCCGACAACGGCGGCGGGGCGTTTCTGGTCCCGTATTTCTGCGCCCTCTTCCTGCTCGGCATCCCGATCGGATGGGCCGAGTGGACGATGGGGCGCTACGGCGGCACCAAGGGGCTGCACGGCGCGCCGATGATCATGGGCGCCATCGGCAAGGGGCGTCTCGCGCGCTATCTCGGCGTGCTCGGCGTACTCATTCCGCTTGGCGTGTCCACGTACTACGTGTTCATCGAAACGTGGACGTTCGCGTACTTCCTGAAGTATGTGACGGGCGGCATCGGCATCGTGCAGGGTACTCCGATCGCCGAGCAGACGGCCGCGTCGGGACGATTCTACGCGGCGATCACCGGGTCGGCGGGTGACGGGACGCTGTTCACGGGTGACTCCCTGTTTACCGTGATCAGCTGGGCGGTAGTCTTTGCGGTGAACATCTTCTTCGTGTTCCGCGGTCTGTCCAAAGGCATCGAAAAGTTCGTGTCGTTCGCCATGCCGATCATGGCCGTGTGCGCACTGATCGTGCTCATTCGCGTCCTCACGCTCGGAACGCCCGATCCCACCGTACCGGAGCAGAACGTGCTCAACGGCCTCGGGTACATGTGGAACCCGAACTTCGAAGCGCTCGGCAGCTTCAAGACATGGCTGGCGGCCGCCTCGCAGATCTTCTTCTCGCTGTCGGTGGGCTTTGGCGTGATCATCAACTATTCGTCGTACATGCGACGCAAGGACGATGTCGCGCTGTCGGGGCTGACGGCCACGGCCACGAACGAACTGTTCGAGGTGGGCTTCGGCGGCATGATCACGCTCACCGCCGCGTTCGTATTTCTCGGCCTGAGTGGCACGACCGCCGCGGTGGCCACGGGCTCGTTCGGCCTCGGCTTCAACACGTTGCCGGTGGTGTTCGCGCAGATGGGCGCCTTCGAGAACTTCATC
>JAABRL010000046.1:0-33528 GCA_011390935.1 Gemmatimonas sp. | reverse complement strand
CCGTCATCGGGGCCCCCGATGACGGCCGGCCTGTTACGATCAGAGCTCCACTCGTACCAGGACCCATCGTAGTTGCGCACATCGGTGAACCCGAGCGCGCGCAGCATCCACAAGGCTTCGGCGCTGCGCACGCCGCCGGTGCAGTACACCACGATGGTGCGGTCGGGCGTGACTCCGAGCTGCGAGAGCAGGGGGAGCAGCGTCTCGCGCGGGCGCAGGCGCCCTGCATCATCAAGGAGGTCCCGCCAGTCGAAGCGCACGGCGCCGGGGATGTGGCCGGCGCGTGGCTCCCGGTAGTGGCGCGCGCCGTCCCATTCATCGCGGGGGCGCACATCGAGCAGGATCGCGCGTTGCATGGTCGCGCCGAACGGGCCGGGCGCAAGTCCCACCACCGCGGCGACTTCGTCGATGCTGGCACGCACCGCGCCGTTCAGACGCGCCGTGAACCGCCCCGCACGCGGACGCACGCGGTCGCGGCTGAGCGCGCCGCCCGCTGTACGCCACGCCGCCATCCCACCATCGAGCACGCGCACATCGCGGTGGCCAAGGTAGCGCAGCATCCACGCGATGCGCCCCTCTTCACCCCAGCCGTCCCGTGCATCCCCGTACACGATCACGGGCCGCGTTTCGTCGACGCCGAGAGCACCCAGTCGTGCGGCGAGCGCCTCTACGTTGGTGGGCAAGCGGCCGGTGCGGCCCCAGCCATCACGATAGGCCGTCCAGTCGATGCGCACGGCGCCTGGCACGTGTCCCCGCGTGTAGTCGCGCGCGGCGCGCGCGTCGAGCACCGTGATGCGATCAGGCGCCTCGTTGAGCAGCGCGCGTAGCGTCGCGCCGTCGATCAGCCCGGGCATCGTGGTGATCTGGGTGGCGAGTGCGATGCCGAGCAGGGCCGAGAGCATGGTTGAAAGCTAGCGGACGCGGCCGCCCCGGTTAGCCGGGGCGGCTGCCCGCCGCGCGCTCCACCCGTCCGCCGCGCGACGGCGCGGCCGTTTCGCGCGCTGGCGATGCGGGGCGGGCCGGCGCCGCCTGTCGAGCGGGTGTCGGGGCACGCGCGGGTGCGGCGCGCTCACGTGGGGCGGGGGCACGGGTTGGCGCAGCGCGCTGCGTCGTTGATGGTGCACGCGTGGGCGCCGCACGTTGCGTCGGTGACGGTGTTCGCGTGGGCGCCGCACGTTGCGTCGTGGACGGTGTTCGCGTGGGCGCCACACGCTCATTGGTTGATGGTGCACGGGCGGGTGCGGCCCGTTGCGTTGTGGACGGCGCCCGCGTGGGTGCCACGCGCTCATTGCTTGATGGTGCACGGGCGGGTGCGGCCCGTTGCGTTGTGGACGGCGCCCGCGTGGGTGCCACACGCTGCGTGGTGGACGGTGAACGCATGACCTCAGCGCGCGATGGTGCCTCACGCGTACGCACCATGTTGCTACCCTCCATCGCGCCGCGCACCGCACCGGCGCGCGTCACCGCGCCCGCGGCATCGCGTGCCCCGAGGGTGCGCTCCAGACGATCGGCGCTGCCGGCTGACGGCTGCCGATCGCGGCTCCGCCCGTCACCGACGTTGTCCCAACCGGAACGTGAGCGACCGCCCACCGGCGTATCGCGATGCACGCTCGCGTACCGATTCACGTTGCCGTAGTTGATCGGACGCCGCCAGATGCCGTCGTTCACGTACACATCGCGAAAGCGCGGATTCACATACACGTTCGTGATGCGGATGAACGGGAAGGAGCGCGCGCGCCACCCACCGGCATAGTGGAAGTAGTTGGGGTGCCAGCCGTGGTAGAACAGCGAGCGGCGCCCCCAATGAAAGTCGTAAATGAGCCAACTGCCGATCGGATAACCCACCCCGAACGACCAGAACGGCGTGCGAAAGCCCGATCCGAACAGCGGTCGCGAGAACGCGAAATACGGATCGTACGTGGGCACGTAGATCACCTGCGGCTGCGTGGGTACGATCACATACTGCTGCTCGCCTTCGCGCACGATCTGCTGCTGCTCATTGGACACGAGATTGCCGTGCGCGTCCGCCTGCGCACGAAGTCGCTGCACCGACTCCATCACTTCGGTGGACTGACCGGCGTATGCCCGACCCAGTGCGGCGGTCCAGTCGATCTTCTCGGCCATCACGTTCAACGCCGAGAGGTAGTGCGCCACCGCCTTCACGCTCACATCCCATGGCTGGGCGTCGATGTCATCGGTGCCATTCAGGCGCACGAAGCGCGCGGCGTCCTCCACCTGCTCAGGAAAGGTGGAGGCCACGAGCACCTGCGCGAGCAGCGCATCGGGGTACAGCGCGACCGGCCCGACAAGATTGTCGATCTCGTTGGCGCTATAGCGCTCCTCCAGCGCCGCCTGCTGACGCAGCGCTCCATCCTGTGCGCTGCCGGGCGACGGCATGACGGCCATTGAGGCCACGAGCACGGCGAGCGTTCGGCCGAGCGTTGCAATGCGATTGACCATCAGGACCTCCGGTCCGGGTCGGAAACAACACAACTCCACACTACCCCTGGGTGCACAGGGCGTGCCACTGAGGCGCTTGTTGTGTCGCAATCACTTGCGCGAGTCCGCGCACGAGAGTGTCCGCCCACGAGGACGCCGCGGTCTCGCCAGGGGGACACTCGTGTGAGTTGCCTTGCCGACGAGCGGCACGCAACGTTGGAAGATGAAGGATCGTGAGACGACCCAGCGTGGGGTTCCGCGCTCATGGCGCTGGCGCGTGCGCGTGGTGGTGCTGTTGACCACTCCGGTATTGGCCGGTGCGCTGGGCGCGCTGGCGGTGCTGCTGACTGATGGCTTCAGCAATGATCTCATCGCCTTCGCGGTGTTCTCCATCGTCCCGACGGTCGCGCTGGCGGTGGTCGCGCCGAGCATCGTTGCGGGGCTTCGGGTGCGCGGTCGGGGGGCGGCGCCACGATCGTGGCTCCTGATCGCCGCCGGCGCAGTCGTCGGTGTGGGGGTGGTCGTGCCGGTGACGCTGGTGTTGGGCGGGATGCTGGCAATGTTCGGGGTGCCGTACGGCGCGATCTGGGCGATTGCGTGCGGTGGTGCGCTATTCATCGCCGCGCGAGTCTGTGGTTTGCCACCGGGCCTCGATGGTGCCTCCTCCTTCGACTGGTCCGGATTGGTCGTGCGTGCCGGCGTCACGGTGTCGGGCCTGCTCGTATTGCCCTACCTGGTGATGATGTTGAACGTGGCGCTGTACCGCGCCGAGCCCGAGATCCACCTGCTGCCGTTGGGGTTCACCGGTCCGGTAGTGATCATTCATGGTGACAGTACCGGCGCGCCTGCGGAGTACGAGGACGGTGCTCGTGTCTATCGCATCCCCGACACCGGTGTGCTGCGCACGCAATTCGAGGCGAATCAGGGTTGGCACAAACCGCCGCGCCTGTTCTATGCCAACCCGGATGGCACGCGTGCTCGCGCGGTGGTGGACATCGACGCGTCCGCGGACGAGCGTCTCGAAATGCACGACCTGGGCTTCACCCTGCACGTGCGCATGGATAGCGCCTTGCCAACGCCGCCCGCCTATCGCGCCTACACCATCGGACGCCGCGTCGAGGAGCGAGGGCTTTCGAACCGCGGGCACAGAGTGGTTGACTCGGTCATCTGGGGGATGTGGTAATGGCGTCGGACGCATCGTTCGTGGCGTTCGTGGTCGAACAGGCCCGCAACGCCGGCCGCGTGGAGTCGCGCAAGATGTTCGGCGAGTACGCGATCTACTGCGACGGGAAAGTGGTCATGCTGGTGTGCGACAATCGGTGCTTTCTCAAGCCAACGGCCACCACGGCAGATCGGGTGCGCGGGTGCCCGCATGATGCGCCGTACCCGGAGGCGAAGCCGCAGCCGGTGCTCGATGAACTGCTCGACGACGCGACGCTCATCGCTGACCTCGTGCGTGACACGGCCGCGGCGCTGCCAGCGCCCAGGCCCAAGGCGCCCAGAAAGGGGGGCGGCAAGCGGTGAGCTCGGGGAGCCGCCCGGGGGTGGCTTGCCCCAACACGGCTGGCGGGGCGTGCGTTCTCTCGGTAGGCTGCTACAGGCTCATTCCCTACGACTTGCCATGTGCCCGTGATCCCTCCCGTGATTCAGAGACTCACCGCCATCGCGACGGTGTTGCTGTGCGCTGCGTGCGCACCCTCCGCGACGCCTTCTCCTCGCCCTGCGGCGGCGCCCCAGGCGAACGCCGCTCCGGCGCCGGCCACCCCGGCGGCCCCCGCCGCCGACATGGCCCACCACCATCACATGCCCGACGCGCCGCCGATCGTGATCAAACCCGGATCGCTGATCACCGAGGCCGATGTCCAGTTCATGCAGGGCATGATTGCCCACCACGCCCAAGCCGTGCACATGACGCGCATGGCCGACGCGGCGGGCGCGAGTGCGCGCGTGCTCAAGCTGGCGCAGAAGATCGACCTGTCGCAGGCGGGGGAGATTCAGCTCATGCAGCAGTGGCTGCGCGAGTATGAACAGTTCGTGCCCGACACCTCCTCCTGGCGCGGCATGTCCATGCCCGGCATGCTCACCGCGTCCGATCTCGCCGAACTGGAGCAGGCGCGCGGGACCAACTTCGATCGCCTGTTTCTCACCCTCATGATTCGGCATCACGAAGGCGCCCTCACCATGGTGGCCGACCTGCTGCGCTCGCCCCGCGCTGCGCAGGAAGTTGACATCAACGTGCTCGCCAACGAAGTGGAAACATCGCAGCTGGCCGAGATCGGCCTGATGTCCCAGATGCTCGCCGAGTTGCCCTGATCTGCTCGTGTTGTTCCTTCCCGCCTTTTTTTCGGAGTTGCGCCGCATGCGAACCCCCCGCTTCGGCTCGTTGGTCACTCGTTGCTCGGTCGCGCTTGCTGCGGCGGCCGTGTTTGCTCCGCTCGCTGCCTCGTTGCACGCCCAGACGTATCCGAGCGCGACCGATCCCCGCAATTCGCTGAAGCCCGGCCTCAAGGACGCCGGCATCGCGATCGAGGGGATGCGTCTGCTCTCCGTCGCGCCGAAGCCCGCCGAGTTCGATTCCATACGCGGCCTCACGTTTGTGAACTCGGATCTCGCGTTCCGCGGCACCCTGGTGTACCAGGGCAACTTCGCCGGCTTTTCGATCTGGGACGTGAAGGATCCGACCAAGCCGCAGTTGGTGTCCGTGGTGCCGTGCATCACGTCGCAGGGCGATCCGTCCATCTACGGCAATCTGCTCTTCGTGTCGGCGGAAGGCGCCGGCAATCGCAACGACTGCGCCAAGGGCGGCGTGTCGGACGGCAAGGATCACATGGCGGGCGTGCGCATTTACGATGTGAGCAATCCGAGCACGCCACGTCTCATCAAGAACGTACAGACGTGCAAAGGCTCGCACACGCACACGCTGATTCCCAGCAAGACCGATCGCAACGTGGTGTACGCGTACGTGTCGGGCAGTCAGGGGGCGCGTCCGGATACGGAGCTCGCCGGCTGCAAGAACGGCGCAAACCCCGCCGATGAATCGAACTCGCTCTTCCGCCTCGATGTCATCAAGGTGGACGTGCGTCGTCCGCAGGACGCAGAAGTGGTGACGGGTGCACGCGTCTTCACCGGACTCGGCCCGGCGCCGGCGCGCGGTGGTCGTGCGCGCGCGGCTCGTCCGATCGCCGGTGCGGACAGCGCCGAGATGGCCGAGTACATGAACACCGGCCCGCGCAACTGTCATGATGTGACCGTGTATCCGGAAATGGGACTGCTCGCCGGCGCGTGTGGCAGCTACGGGCTGCTCATCGACATCTCCGATCCGGAGCGTCCGCGTCGCCTCGATGCCGTGGCCGATACGAACTTCTCGCTGTGGCACACGGCCGTGTTCAGCAACGATGGCAAGAAGGTGGTGTTCACCGACGAGTGGGGCGGCGGCACGTCGCCTAACTGTCAGTCCATGCACCCGCTGGAGATGGGCGGCAACACCACGCTCGTGATCGGCGCCGATCGCAAGTTCAAGCAGCACGCGTACTTCAAGATTCCCACGGCACAGACGGCGCAGGAAAACTGCGTGTCGCACAATGGCTCGCTCATTCCGGTGCCGGGGCGTGACCTGATGGTGCAGGGGTGGTATCAGGGCGGCGTGAACCTCATCGACTTCACCGATGAAGACAAGCCGTACGAGATCGGCTTCTTCGATCGCGGGCCCGTGGACGCACCGCCGTCGGACGATCCGAACGCCGCCGTGAGCCGCGCACGTGGCACGATCGCCGGCTCGTGGGGCGCGTACTGGTACAACGGCTACATCTACTCGTCCGAAATGGCGCGTGGGCTCGACATTCTGGAGCTGGTGCCAAGTGAGCATCTGTCGGCGAACGAGATCGCCGCGGCGAAGCTGGTGATGATGGACGAGTTCAATCCGCAGAGCCAGCCACGCATCACGTGGCCGGCGGCGTTCCCGGTGGTGCGGTCCTACCTCGACCAGCTGGTGCGAGGGAGCGGGCTGGCCGCGGCGCGTACGACGGTGATCGGGCAGGCGCTTGATGCGGCGGAGCGGCAGTCGGGTGCGGCGCGTCGCACCGCGTTGACCGCGCTCGCGACGCAGGTGGATCGCGATGTGTCTGGCGCGCAGGATGCGGAGCGGGTGCGGGCGATGGCCGCGGCGATCCGCGATCTGGCGAACGACACGCGCTGATTGCGGGGCGGGTGTTGCTGGTGGCGTGCTGATGTGACCTGCACCAGCGACCGCAACCTCAACTGAACGGGGGAAAGAAACGTCAAGAAGAGGAAGATGGAACAAGGCATCGCCGTCTTTGGTCGGAGCCGGCCTACTGCAAGGATGCCTTGTCACCCCTTGTTCTGCTTGGTGGTTCTTCTCCCACTCTGTTGCCGTTGCTGTTGCCGTTGCAGTCTGCTCACCCGCGCGGTCGCACCAGCGAGCCGGTCGCGGCACCGGTGCCCAGCGCCAGCACGACGCCTATGGGCATCACGAGCAGCAGCTGCAGGGGAAGCGACGTGTTGGCGAGCAGTGTCGCAGCGGTGAGGCGCGACGCGGCAAGGGTCAGGGCCGGCGCCACGAGCAGCGTGAGCGCAGCCAGCAGCAGAAACGCCGCGCCGCCCCAGAGGAGCTGACGGAGCGTCGCGGCGAGCGTCGGCGCCGGTGTCACCTCGGCATGGCGTCGCGTTGCCCATCGGTGCCCGAGGCCGAGCGCGAGCACCCAGAGCAGCAGGACGGCGACTTCCGTCGCGGACGGGATGCGCCCCGGCAGGTCTTCCGGTACGATCGCGATCAGGCCCACGACGCTCGTGACCGCCGAGGCGGTTGCGCCCACGAGGAAGGCGATCGAGAGACGCGCAGTGGAAGGGGACGTGTCAGGCGTCTGCATGCCAGAATCGGGAAAAGGTGTTTGCGGTGAGACGCTCGCCGTGGCGACCACGGCAGCAGGACGCCCGATCCCGACGGCAGCAACGCATCGGTGATCTCCGTCACGCTCGAAACTTCGGGGCCTCGCGGGCGTAGTGATCCACATGTCCCTACTCCTCTCCTGGCTCATCCTGTCGGTCGCGGTTTACCTCACCGCCGCGCTTCTGCCCGGGATCACCGTGCGCAGCTTCACCGGCGCCATGTGGGCGGCGGCCATCTTCGGCGTGCTGAACGCGCTGCTCGGGTGGCTGTTCTTCACGGTGTTCGCGATTGCCACGCTCGGCCTCGCCTGGCTGCTCGCCTTCATCACCCGATGGGTGATCAACGCCATCATGCTGATGCTCACCAGCAAAGTCACCGATGCCCTCGAGGTGAAGTCGTTCGGCACGGCAATGGTGGGTGCCCTCGTGATGTCGGTCATTGGCACCCTCGGCCAGTGGCTGTTGCTTCGCTGACCCATGCGGGGTGATCGTTCGCTCATGAGCCGCTCACCACGAATACTCGTCCTCGCCCTCCTGCTCGTCACGGCGGCCTGTTCCGGGGCGCGTCCGTCCCCCTCGGTCACGCCAACCGCGGGGACGTCGAACGGTTTGACGGTCGCCGAGATGGAGGCGCTGTGGCGCGCACGCACCGACAGCGCGCGACTGCGCTTCACCGACGCGGATGTGCGCTTCATGACCGGCATGATCGGGCACCACGCGCAAGCGGTGGGCATGTCGAACCTCGCGCCGACCAACGGCGCCAGTGCGACGATCCGCACGCTCGCCGCGCGCATCATCAACGCGCAGCAGGACGAAATCACGATCATGCAGCGTTGGTTGCGCGACCGCGAGCAGCCGGTCCCGGAGGTGCACATTACCGGGCATCAGGTCATGGTGCACGGCGCCGGTGACGCACATGCGCATCATGCCCACATGCCCGGCATGCTGACGGACGCCCAGATGGCCGAGCTGGCAGCGGCGCAGGGACCGGCGTTCGACCGGCTCTTCCTCACGTTCATGATCGCACACCACAAGGGCGCGGTCGTAATGGTGCGCGATCTGTTCGCCACCGATGGCGCGGGGCAGGATACGGAAGTGTTCAAGTTTGCCGCGGACGTGCAGGTGGATCAGACCACCGAGGTCGCCCGCATGGAACGCATGCTCGCGGCCATGGGCGCCGCCGAGCCCACTCGTTGATGTAGCCGTCGTCCCGTGTGCACTGCGTGAGCACGCAGACGCACGATTTTCGGTTCCCCTTCATCGCTTCGTCATGACTGTCTTCCGTACTTCCACGATGTCGGCGCTGGTTCTGCTGACTGCTGCCGCATGCGCGCCGTCATCGTCGCCCTCGACGGCGCCCATGCCGCGCACCACGCCCAACATGAACGACCCGCGCGTCGGACTCAAAGCAGGATTGTTCGACGCGGGCGAGGCGATTCTCAACCTGCGGATGGTCTCTACGACACCGCCGCCGGCCGCCTTTCTCGGGAAGACCAACACCGATCTCGCGTTCCTTGGCAACTACGTGTTCCAGGGCAGCTACGCCGGCTTCCAGGTGTGGGACATCAGCAACCCGGTGCGGCCATCGATTGTGAAGGAGTTCGTGTGCCCCGCGTCGCAGAGCGACGTGTCGGTGTATCGCAATCTGCTCTTCGTGTCGGGCGAGGGCATGGAAGGACGCCTCGACTGCGGCGCACAGGGTGTGCAGACCGCCGTGAGCACCGATCGCCTGCGCGGCATTCGCATCTTCGACATCAGCGACATTCGCAATCCGAAGTACATCGGCAACGTGCAGACGTGCCGTGGCTCGCACACGCACTCGGTGCTCGTCGACCCCAAGGACACGCAGAACGTGTACGTGTACGTGTCCGGTTCGGCGCCCGTGCGCCCAGAGGGTGAACTGCCCGGCTGTTCGGCGGGTCTGCCGAGCGCCAATCCCAACTCGGCGATGTTCCGCATCGAAGTGATCAAGGTACCGCTCGCCGATCCGTCGAAGGCTGCCATTGTCGGCTCGCCGCGCATCTTCGAAGGCCTGGTGGCCCCGCCGTCGCACGGCGCATCACCGGCCGATCAGGCGGAGATCGATGCCGCGAAGGCGCGTGGCGCGTTCATCGCCGAGATCATGGGCGAGACGATGGTGCTCCCCGACCAGTTCGTGAACATGCAGCTCGCGCAGGTCGTGCGCGCACGCAATGGCACGGGTGCACCCACGGCGGCGGACAGCGCGACGTTTCGCGCCGCGATCCCGTCGCTCATCGCGCGCATGATGGGCGGTGAAGGCGGCAACACGGACGGCCCGCGCCCCGGTCCGAATCAGTGCCACGATATCACGCTGTATCCGGCCATTGGACTTGCCGGTGGTGCCTGTGAGGGCTACGGCCTGCTGCTCGACATCAAGGATCCCGCCAATCCGAAGCGCGTGGCCGCGGTGTCCGATTCCAACTTCGCATACTGGCACTCGGCCACGTTCAACAACGACGGCACGAAGGTACTGTTCACCGATGAATGGGGCGGTGGTGGCGCGCCGAAGTGCCGCGCAGATGATCCGATGTCCTGGGGCGCGAACGCGATCTTCACGATCGAGAACGGGCAGATGGTGTTCCAGAGCTACTACAAGCTGCCCGCGCCGCAGACCGCCCAGGAAAACTGCGTGGCGCACAACGGCTCCATGATTCCGGTGCCGGGACGCGACATCATGGTGCAGTCGTGGTATCAGGGCGGCATCTCGATCTTCGACTGGACCGATCCCACCAAGCCGTACGAGATCGCGTACCACGATCGTGGTCCGATCGATGCCGAACGCATGGAAATGGGCGGCACGTGGTCGGTGTACTGGTACAACGGCCTGATCGTGAACTCCGAAATCGCTCGCGGGCTGGACATCTTCGAGCTGGTGCCGAGTGAGTATCTGTCGCAGAACGAGATCGATGCAGCGAAGTCGGTGCGCTACGAGTATCTGAATCCGCAGGGGCAGACGCAGTACACGTGGGCGCCGTCGTTTGCGGTGTCGCGGTCGTACGTCGATCAGTTGGCGCGCAATGGCGGCCTGTCCGCGTCGCGCATTGCCGCGGTGCGTACCGCGCTCAGCAACGCCGAGTCGGCCGCTGGGTCGGCGCGCAGCAGTGCGCTCACTGCGCTGGCCACGCAGCTCGACGGCGACGCCAACGGCTCGAAGGACTCGGCCCGGGTGCGCACGCTCGCGGCATCGGTGCGCGAGCTGGCCACGTCGTCCAACTGACGACGGGTCCCTGAGCACCGCGCGCCGCCGATGCACGGGCGGCGCCACAGTTACGTAACCGGGACGGCGCCGTGGCAGGATCGCGGCACCGTCCTGTTTTCGTTGACGCCATGCCCAACATCCTGCTCGCGTTCTCAGACACCGGCGGCGGGCACCGTGCCGCGGCCACGGCGTTGGCCGACGCGTTGCGCGATCTTTCGCCGGACGCGGAACTCACGCTCTCCGACCCGTATGCGGCCAGTCGGCGATGGCCCTTTGATCGGCTGTCGGCTGCGTACCCGCGCGTGGTGAACCACGCCTCGTGGCTGTGGCACGGAGGGTTTCGGCTTACGAACACGCCCCGCGTCACACGGGCGTTGCAGGCGCTCGCGTGGCCGGCGTTGCGGCCGGCGTTTCGCGCGCTGGAAGCCGCGCAGCGGCCGGATGTTGTGGTGTCCACGCATCCGCTGCTCACGTCACCGTTGCGTCGTGCGTTCCCCGATGTGCCGCTGGTGGTGGTGGTGACCGATCTGGCCAGCGGGCACCGCTCCTGGTACGACCGTAGCGCCTCGCTCGTGGCCGTTCCGACGCGACGTGCCCAGTCGCAGGCGCTGGCGAGTGGCGTGAAGGCCAGTCGTCTCGAAGAACACGGGGTGCCGGTGTCGCGCGACTTCGCCGCGCAGCCGGGGGAGCGGTCGGTGCTGGCCGCGCAGTTGGGGTGGAGTGTGGTGCGGCCCACGGTGCTGCTCATGGGCGGGGGGGATGGGGTGGGACCGCTGGAACTGCTGGCCGAGCGGCTCGATGCGGCGCAGCTACCGTGCGACCTGGCGATTGTCGCTGGGCGAAACGCGGCACTCGAGGCGCGGCTGCGCGCGAGAGCGTGGCGCGGCACGGTGCACGTGTACGGGTTCGTGAACGGACTCGGTCGCATGTTTCGCGCGGCGTCGGCCATCGTGACCAAGGCCGGTCCGGGCACCATCAGCGAGGCGTGTGCCGCCGGGTGCCCGCTGGTCCTGTCGGGAGCGATTCCGGGGCAGGAGACAGGCAATGTGGAGCACGTGGTGGCGAATGGCGCGGGGGTGTGGGCGCCATCCGCGCCCCTCGTCGTGGACGCCGTTCGCAGCTGGTGCCGCGGGGAGGCGGCGCTCGACGCCCGGACCAGTGCCGCAGAGGCCGCGCTCGCGATCGGGCGTCCCGACGCGGCGCGCGACATCGCACGACGGGTGCTGACCCTCGCCGAGCTGCAGCGCCGGGATCCGCGTCCGCCTGTGCATCATTCAGGGAGCAATCATCGGCAACGCAGCCGACCGTCCGTCTCGCGACCCTCCCTGATGCCATGTACCGTTCGTCACGTCGATCTGATGCGTTCCGCGTTGTAAGTCTGTCGGTCTACGCGAGGACACTCGCCGCGCTGGTGGCCGCTGTCTTCTTGGCGCTGGTGCCGGGGCTGGCGTACGCGCAGGAGACGGCGCCCACCGGTGTGATCGTCGGCCGGATCATCGACGTGGTGGGCGACGCACCGATCGAGGGGGCCACGATTCGCGTACGCGGGCAGGACGTGGCCACGCAGAGCGACGAGCGGGGGCGGTTCACGCTCCGCGGGGTGCGAACCGGCATCGTGACCATCGAGGTGCGCGCACTGGGCTATGCCCCCGTCTCGCGCGGTGATGTGGCCGTGTCGCCCGCGAAGCCGGCCGAGGTGACGATTCGCGTGAGCGGTGTGCAGCGACAGCTGCAGACGGTGACGGTGCGTCCGGAGGCGTTCCCGGTGCTGCCGCCGATGCGCGCGCCGGTGTCCACGCAGACGTACAGCGCCGAAGAGGTGCGCCGGCAGCCGGGTGCGCAGGAGGACGTGCTGCGCGCGATCTCGGTGGCGCCTGGTGTGGGGGTGACGAGCGGTGCCCGCAACGATCTCATCGTGCGCGGCGGCGCGCCGTTCGAAAATCTGTTCGTGGTGGACAACATCGAAGTGCCGAACATCAATCACTTCGGATCACAGGGGTCCACGGGTGGCCCGATTTCGCTGATCAACATCCGCTTCATCGAATCGGCGGCGTTGAGTGCGGGAGGATTCGGCGCGCGCTATGGTGATCGGGCATCATCGGCGACCACGCTCACGCTGCGCGAAGGGAACCGCGAACGGCTGGCGGGCGAGCTCAACGTGGCCGCATCACAGGTGGGCGCCGTGCTCGAAGGACCGTTGGGGGAGAACGCGAGCTTTTTTGCCAACGTGCGACAGAGCTACCTCGATCTGCTCTTCAAGGCCATTGGCCTCAGCTTCATTCCGTCGTATACCGACGCCACCGTGAAAGCGGTGTGGCGTCCCACCACGCGCGACGCGGTGAGCTTTCTCGCCGTTGCGGCGCGCGGCACGGTGACGTTCGACAACGACAGCGCCGATGATCGTCTCTCGAACGCGCAGGTACTCGCGCCGTCGCAGGATCAGTACTTCAGCGGGCTGACCTGGGCGCGGCTGATCCCGCGCGGCACCGTGACCTCCACGCTCGGCCGCACATGGACGCGCTTCGTGACGGCGCAGCGTGATACGCTGCTGCAGCCGGTGTTCGAGAATCGCAGCACGGAAGGTGAGACGTCACTGCGTACCGACGTGACGTGGGCGCCGCGCGCTGGACTGGAGATGGAAGCCGGCACGATCATGAAGTACGCGAGTGCGTTGCAGTACGAGGCTGCGCTGGCGGGGAACGTCCGGCGTGACGCGACGGGCTCGCCGCAGCCGCTGGTGGTGGACACCAGCTTCACCGCGCTGCGGAACGGCACCTACGCGCAACTCGCCTGGCAGGTTCGCCCGCGAGTGCGACTCTCGAGCGGATTGCGCGCCGATTGGTACGGCTTTCTGAACAACGCGGTGCGGCTCGCGCCGCGCTTGAGCGCGACGGTGCAGCTGGACGAGGCCACCACGCTCACCGCCGCCGGCGGGCGCTACTGGCAGGCGCCGAGTCTGATCTGGCTGGTGGGTGATGCGGGCAATGACCGACGATTGCAGCCGTTTCGCGCCGATCAGGTGGTGCTAGGTGCCACACGACTCGTCGGCAGCGAGCTCAAGGTGCAGCTCGAGGTGTACGGCAAGCGGTACGCGGACTATCCCACGCGCCTCTTCCGGCCGCAGGCGGTACTGAGTCCGAGCGGGTTTGACGACGCCACCACCGACATTCCCTTCGGGCTCGAGCCGCTGTCGTCGAGCGGTCGCGGCGAGTCGTTCGGCGCGGAGCTCTTCGTGCAGAAAAAGCTGGGGGCGACCCCGTTTTATGGGCAGGCGAGTGCGAGTGTGAATCGCACGCGGTTCACCGGACTCGATGGCACCGAGGCGCCGGGCGCGTTTGACACGCCTGTGATCGCCAACGGCGTCCTCGGCTGGCGCCCCAATGCCCGGTGGGAGGTGGCGATGCGCGCGCGTGGAGCGAGCGGGCTGCCAAATACGCCCTTCGTCACGGAGGGGGCGACCGCAGGGTCGCTGGACTTCGCGCGCTACAACACCGAGCGACTGACCACCTTTTTTGCGGTGGATCTTCGGGTCGATCGCCGGTTCGTGTTCGGGCGGCAGCAGCTGATTGCGTTTCTCGACGTGCAGAATGTGTCGGGGCGCGACAATGGCGGCGCACCGCAATGGAACCCGCGGCTGCGCCAGGTGGAGCGGAATGAGGGCATCGGCCGATTGCCCACGATCGGGCTCAACTGGGAGTTCTGAGCCCCCGCTCGTTGCCAAACGATTGCTTCCCGGCCCAAATGGGCGCAACTTTCACCATTGGTCGGCGTACTGTACGCGGCTGGCATGCTGAGTCCGACGGACTCCTGACAACGAACCCGGTGCTCTCATCATGATGAAGACTCGCGCAATCCTCGTGGCCACCACGCTGCTCGTGGGCCTCTCCGCGTTCTCCGCGAACGCCTCCCGCTTCGTGGCCGATCTCTCGGGCACCTGGAGCGTCGCCGTCGACGCGCAGGGGCAGTCGGTCACCAGCTCGCTCGTGGTGGAGCAGAAGGGTGATTCGATCAGCGGCGTGCTCTCGTCCGAACTGGGCGAAGCGCAGGTGCGCGGCGCCGTGAAGGGCGACACGGTGAACTTCGTGTTCGGCCTCGACATGGGTGGTCAGGCGCTCGACATTGCCGCCACCGCGCTGCTCACCGATGCCGACAACATGACGGGCAGCATGGACGTATCCGGTATGGGCAACATGCCGTTCTCGGCGCGACGCAACAAGTAACACTGCGCCACGCAGGTTGTCGCCCGCGCCGCCACCGTTGACCGGTGGCGGCGCGGTTCGCTTTTCCACCCCAGCGGAGTTCCCCGATGTCCCGTCTCAGCGCCTCGCCTCGTATCCCGCTCTGGCGCGCGATGCGACGTGCGAGCGTGGCCGCTGCGTTCACCGTCATGGCGAGTACCGCCGTGTCGGCGCAGCCCGCCGCCTCCACGCAGCGCATCGACGAGGAGTACACGCGCCTCATTCGGCAGCACCTCACCGATCCACGCATCAGCACCGAGCTCGTGGACTACCTGCCGGCGTCGGATGTGGTGCCCACGCCGCTCACCTTTCCCGGCATCGGTCGTGTGATCGGCACGCCGGGCTATCTCACGAAGGCGCGCGACATTCATCGCTACCTCGAAGCAATCGCCAAGGCCGCACCAACGCGCGCGAAGTTCTGGGTGCTCGGCAAGAGCGAGGAAGGGCGCGATATGGTGGCCTTCGTGGTGAGCGACGAAGAGACGATCGCAAATCTCGATCAGTACAAGGCCTACATGCATGAACTCGCCGATCCGCGCACCACGAGCGAGGCGCGCGCCCGTGAGCTGATCGATGGCAAGGCCAAGCCGATCTACTACCTCACCAGCGGCATCCACTCCACCGAGACCGGTGGCCCCGAGATGCTCATGGAGCTGGCCTACCGCCTGGTGGTGGATGAGTCGCCGCGCATCGCGAGCATTCGGAAGAACGTGATCACCATGATCACGCCGGTGATCGAGCCCGATGGCCGCGAAAAGATTCTCGACGGTATCTGCTATCGCGTACGTACGGGGCAGCCCATGCCCACGCCGTACTGGGGCAAGTACGTGGCGCACGACAACAATCGCGACGGCATGGGGCAGTTCCTCAAGCTCACGCAGCATGTGCGCAACACGAACCTGGCGTGGCGCCCGATCATCATGCACGACCTGCATGAACAGGCCACGCTGCTGTACGTGTCCACCGGAACGGGTCCGTACAACGAGCAGGTGGACCCGGTCACGGTGAACGAATGGTGGTACATGGCGCAGAACGAGGTCATGGAAATGACCAAGCGCGGCGTGCCGGGCGTGTGGACCTACGGGTTCTACGACGGCTGGGTGCCCAACTACATGTTCTTCATGATGCACACCGTGAACGCGATCGGTCGCTTCTACGAGGTGCAGAGTTACGGTGGTGGCTGCGACGGGCAGGTAGCCGGTGCGCGCGGCGGTGCGGCGACGCCCGCGACGGCACCGACGCGCGCGAACGAAGATGCACTCACGCGCGTGCTCGGCGGCTCGAACTACAACCAGAGCCGCGAGTGGTATCGTCCCAACCCCACGCCCAACGACATTCGCTGGGGACCGCGCGCCAACACGAACATCCAGCAGTCGGCGATCATCCTGTCGCTGTGGAACACGGGCAAGGAGCGTGACCGCTTCCTCGAGAACTACTGGATCAAGAACAAGAACGCGATTGCGCGCGGCACCAATGGCCCGACCAAGGGGTGGGTGATTCCCGCGATGCAGCAGCACAAGCAGAACGCGGCCGAGGCGGTGAACGACCTCATGGATCAGGGGCTCGAGTTCCATGTCGCCGATGCCGATGGCACCTTCGGCGATGTTGCGGTCAAGCGCGGCGACTGGATCATTCGTGGCGATCAGCCGCTGCGCACGATCGCCGACATGTACTTCGCGGTGCAGAACTATCCCACCGCCAATCCATCGCCGTACGACGACACCGGCTGGACGTTCCCGATGATGCGCAACATCATCGTGCGCGAAGTGACCGACGCGACGCTCTACGCGGCGCCGATGACGCGCGCCTCATCGCACGTGACGGCGGCCGGTGGTGTGACCGGTACGGGCTCCACGATCATCGTGGCGAACAGCGGCGACAACAATCTCATGCGGCTGCGTTTCCGCTTGGCCGATGTGGCCATGCGTGCGGCGCAGGATTCGTTTACCGCGGATGGCCGCCGCTTCGGACCGGGCGCGTTCATCATTCGCAATGCGAATCGCGCGCGCATTGAACCGCTGCTCACGGAGCTGGGCCTGACCGGTGTGGCGACGGCCTCGCTGCCGGCCGTGCCCACGCATGACCTGGACGTGCCGCGCATCGGCTACATCCACAGCTGGTCCAACACGCAGGACGAAGGGTGGGTGCGCGCCGCGCTCGATCACTACGGTGTGCCGTACACCTACTTCGGCGAGAACGAGGTGCGCAAGATCGCATCCTTGCGGCAGCGCTTCGATGTGATTCTGTGGCCACATGGCGGTGCCGTGGGGCAGGGGGCGCCCACCAGTGGCGCACCGATTCCGTACAAGCGCACCGCGGAATATCCGGACATCGGGTATCCGGACAGCACCGACGATACGCGCGGTGGGCTCGGCGCCGATGGCCTGCAGCAGCTGTATCAGTTCGTGCAGCAGGGTGGCACGCTCATCACCGAGGGGAACACGTCGGCGATCTTTCCCACGTACAGCCTCACGCCAGGGCTGCGCACCACGAGTGCACCGGGGCTGGTGAATCGCGGCACGTTGCTGCGCGGTGTCATCGGTGACATGAAGAGTCCGCTCGTCTACGGGTACGACGTGAATCAGCTGCCGATCTACTTCAACGGCGGGACGCTGCTCGACGCGGGTGCCCCGACCATGCCCGAAGCGAAGCCGATCAGCGAAATCGATGTGTTCCGGCCCGGCAGCTCGGCGGCGCTTTCCGGCGCAGCCGCGGGCGGTGGAGGCATCGGGCCGGCCGCACGTCGCAGCAGCGTGTATCAGAACACGTCGCCCATGGCGACCTGGGTGGAGAAGTCGCGCTGGAATCCCACGCAGCAGTGGCCCACCAGCGCCATCGCATCGGTGCCCAAGGAGGCGCCCACGTTCGGACGTTTCGGCGCGGCCGGTGATCCGGTGATGGTGACGCTGCCCGCCATGCGCCCGCGCGTGGTCGTGCAGTTTCCGGCGAGTCCCCGGGACATGCTGCTGTCGGGGGTGCTGGAGGGTGGTGAGCATTTGTCGAACCGTCCCACCGTGATGTCGCAGCAGTTGGGTGAGGGGCACGTGGTGATGTTCACCACGCGGCCGTTCTGGCGCTGGCAGACGCAGGGTGCGTTCATGATGGGGTTCAATGCCATCCTGCACTGGAACGATTTGGGGGCGGGGTTGCCGTGAGTTCCGGCTCGTTGGGCTGGGCGAAGGGGTCGGCAACGAAATCATGAGGATTGAGGTGGGCGAACCTTGAGATCTCGACGGCGCGCCATGATCTCGCTGCAACTCCTCTCACCCCTCGCGATTTTGGTGCTGGCCCCTTCGCCCAGCCCAGCGAGCCCCGATGCAGTTCCGCGCTTCGCGCCGGCATCGATTTCCGTCTCGTGGGGCTGGGCGAAGGGGTCGGCAACGAACTCATGAGGATTGAGGTGGGCGAACCTTGAGATCTCGACGGTGCGCCATGATCTCGCTGCAACTCCTCTCACCCCTCACGATTTTGGTGCTGGCCCCTTCGCCCAGCCCAGCGAGCCCCGAACCCTACCCGCCCACCCCCGCCTGCTGCAGCAACTGCAGCAACTGCGCGCGGGGCAGCGCGCCCATCTGCTGCGCGACCTGCTGCCCATCGCGGAACACCATGAGCGTCGGGATGCTGCGGATCTGGTGCTTCTGCGAAATGATCGGCGTGGCATCGGTGTTCACCTTGGCCACCAGCACGCGCCCAGCCAGCTCGTTGGCGATCGCGTCGAGTACCGGGGCCATGGCCTTGCAGGGTCCGCACCAGTCGGCGTAGAAGTCCACCAATACCGGGACGTCGGCGTTGGCGATCACGTCGGCGAAGGTGTCGTCCCGCAACGGGAACGGCCGGTCGAGCAGAATCGGCTTGCCGCACTCTTCGTTGCGACACTTCGGGCGATGCGCCACCCGCTCCATGTTGACCTTGTTGCGGGTGTCGCAGAACTGGCACGGCACAACCACATAGCGTGCGGTGTCGTTGCTCATCGGGACTCCTCACGGATGTATTTTCCTGTCGGCGGGTCGAACACCGGCGTCGGCTGCTCGGCTCGTCCCACACTAAATCACGTCGGCCCATCGCGGCTGCGCAACCGCATGCTCCTGTGGACGCTCGCATTCACCAACTTGCCCGCTCCCGCGGCGGTGTGCCCAAGCTCCCCATCGCCGAGTCGTACGTCCTCGTTGGCGGACTTGACGGCGACTGGCAGAAGAACCGCAAGCATCACGGAGGGCCGGACCGCGCCGTGTGTCTGTACGCGCTCGAGCGCATCGACGCGTTGCGCGCCGAAGGGCACCCGATCACGCCTGGAGCGGTGGGGGAGAACGTGACCACCTGCGGCCTCGACTGGTCGCAGGTGGTGCCCGGTGTGCGACTGCAACTCGGGGCGCGCTGCGTGCTCGAGATCACCAGCTTCACCGAGCCGTGTCGCACGATTCGACATGCGTTCGCCGACGGACGCAGTGAACGCATTGGGCAGGATCGTCACCCCGGATGGTCGCGAGTGTATGCGCGTGTGATCACCGAGGGCGCGGTGCGCACCGACGACGCCATCACGTTTCTTTCGCCCACGCAACTCCGATGACCCAGTTCGACGACACCGCCGAGCAGGAATACGTGCTCGGCACCGATGCAGCCGAACTGCGTCGCCTTGGCTTTCAGCATCAGGTGTGGGCCGCGACCACGGCCCGCCTCTGGGAGTTGGCGCGCTTCGCGCCCGGGCAGCGGGTGCTCGACCTCGGATGTGGACCGGGTTACGCCACCGCCGATCTCGCGCCGCTGGTGGGTACCGATGGTGAGGTGGTCGCGGTCGATGTCTCGCGCCGGTTTCTGTCCTCGCTCGAACAGCTCGTGGCGGCGCGCGGTTTGCACAACGTGCAGTGGCACGAGCAGGATGCCGCGGCGCTCGACCTGCCGGCGGAGTCGCTGCACGGGGCCTTCGCACGTTGGGTGCTCTGCTTCACACCCGATCCATCTGCAGTGATTGCCGGTGTGCATCGCGCCCTCGCGCCCGGCGGACGCTTTGCCGTGTTCGACTACGCGAACTACGAAGCGTTCACGATGGCGCCAGCGAGTGCAGCGGTCGATCGTGTGATTGCCGCGACCGGCCAATCGGTGCGTTTGCATGGCGGCGACTTTTCGGTGGGCCGCAATCTGCCGCATCTCATGCATGCGGCGGGCTTCGACGTCACGCACATCGAACCCATCGTGCGTGTCGCGCGGCCAGGGGACGCGTTGTGGGAATGGCCCGCCACATTCTTCGCCAACTATCTGCCCGTGCTGCTCGAGCTGCAGCTCATCACGGCCGAGGAGCGCGACGCGTTCGTGGCGACGTGGGAGGCGCGTACCGCCGATCCATCAGCGTACCTGGTCACGCCGACCATGGTTGGTGTGATCGGTGTGAAGCGGTGACACCCACCATGCTTCGTCTGAGTGGTGTCACGCGGTGACGCCCATCAGGGTTGGCGCGATCGGTGTGAAGCGGTGACGCGACGCAGCGTGCCGCAGATGGATCTGTTCGGCGCCGCCGATGATCCGCAGCGAATCGCACCCGTCGCGGTCGACGACGCCACGCGTGCACTCGCCGAAGCAGTACCCGTCCACGTTCATCTCGGCACGTCGAGTTGGGCGTTCCCGGGTTGGGAAGGGCTCGTCTACGCACGAAGTGAGCGCGCCGATCGGCTGTCGAAGCATGGATTGGCGGCCTATGCGCAGCATCCGCTGCTGCGGGCGGTGGGGATCGATCGCACGTTCTACGCGCCGATCACGCGCGAAGACTTTGTCGCGTACGCGGCATCGGTGCCCGCGCACTTCCGCTTTCTCGTGAAGGCACACGCGGCCGTGACCACGCCCGGTGGTCTTGCACGCATGCGCACGCACGAGACGGTGGATCGATTTCTCGACGCCTCGTATGCCACCGACGCGGTGATCGCGCCGGTGGTGGAAGGGCTCGGCGCCACACTCGGCGTGCTGCTCTTTCAGTGTCCGCCCATGGCCCCCGGATCGCGTGCGCTTGCGAGCTTCCCCGATCGGCTCGAGCAGTTTCTCGCGCGCCTGCCGCGCGGCGTACCCTATGCCGTGGAAGTGCGCAACGCGTCGCTGCTCCACGACGACACCGTTGCGCGCTACGCAGCGGCGCTGGTGAGCGGTGGTGCAACACACGGCTTCACGGTGCACCCCACCATGCCGCCAGTGCGCGAGCAGGCGGAGCGGCTGGGCGCCGAGGCGTGGGCACAGGGGCCGGTGGCCGTCCGCTGGATGCTGCGCCCCGACCAGGAGTATGAATCAGCGCGCGAGGCATGGGCGCCGTTTCGTGCGCTCGCCGCGCCGGATATCGGCACGCGCACTGACGTGGCCGAGCTTGTACGCACGCTTGCTGCCTCGCAGCGGCCGGTGCTCGTGATCGCAAACAACAAGGCCGAGGGGTCGGCGCCGCTCACGCTGCGGGAGCTGGCGCGGCTGCTCGCGGGAACGGGCGGCGCTGCGTAGCGCGGCGTGTTTGACCGCGAGCATCGCGCGGCGGGCCCCGTCTGTTTCCGGGCGCGACGCCCCCGCGACGCTCAAGGGGCGGCGCGGCGGAACTTCGCCGACCCGTTTCGGTTATCTTTCAAGAACATTGACGAATCGGCGTCGACCCACGGTCGGCGCCGATTCTCCCATTTCAGCTCTGCCTCGGGGAGCCCCGTGGCCCAACGCCGACTCGATCATGTTCACTACGCCGTCGTTCCTCGCGCGTACGGTCTCCGCGCTGCTGCTGCTTGCTGTCGTCACGGTCTCCGCCGCCGGGGCCACCTCGTGGCTGCATGACCTCACGGGAAGCTGGACCTTCTCCGTCGTGACCGAGAACGGCACCGGCACGCCTGCGGTCACCATGAAGCAGGAGGGAGAGAAGCTCACCGGCACGTACGAATCGCGCATGCTCGGACCGCGCGGCTTTGTCGGCACCGTGAAGGGTGATTCCGTGAACTTCACGCTCGAGGCCAATGGCCCGGACGGCGTGGCACTGGTCTTCAAGGGCGTGGTGGTGAGCGCGGACAGCGTGCGCGGCATCGTGGATTTCAGCGGCATGGGCGGCGCGACGTTCACGGGATCGCGCAACAAGTAACCGTCGTCATCAGCTCACGGCTTCGAACATGCGTACGCTGCTGTCCGGTGTCTGGCCATGGTACGTGGCAGGTCCGCTCATCGGGCTGATCGTGCCACTGCTGCTCGTGGTGGGCGGCAAGGTGTTCGGCATCTCGTCCAATCTCCGCCACTTGTGCGCAGCGTTGCCGTTGCCTGATGCGGCCAAGCCAGCGTTCCTGCGATACAACTGGCGGCGCACTGGCGCGTGGAATCTGGTGTTTGCGCTCGGCATCGTCGTGGGCGGATGGCTCGCCACTGCCACGCTCGGTGTGCCCGACGTCGGGTCGCACCTCAGTGAGGCCACGCGCGCCGATCTGGGGGCGCTGGGCCTCACGTCGCTGAGCGGCTACGCACCCGCCGAGCTGTTCTCGTGGCACGCCCTCGGCGCGCCGGCGGGACTCGTGATGGTGGTGCTCGGCGGATTCCTCGTCGGCTTCGGGGCACGATGGGCGGGCGGGTGCACGAGTGGTCACGCCATCTCCGGGCTCGCCGCGCTGCAGCTGCCGAGTCTGGTAGCGGTGATCGGCTTTTTTGCGGGCGGTCTGCTGATCACGCACCTGGTGTATCCGGTGCTCCTGCCCGCGCTGCTGGGAGCCGGCTCGTGAGTGAGCCCGCCGCGGTACTCGACTACGAGTGCGTCGATACGGAGCAGGTGCCCGCCGGGGTGCGCGAGGAGGCGCACTCGGCCGCGAGCACCGGGCAGGCAATGCTCGCCTACTTCGCGGCCGGTGTGCTGCTCGGCGTGCTGTTCATGCGCAGCGAAGTGGCGTCGTGGTTTCGCATCCAGGAGATGTTCCGCTTTCAGAGCATGCACATGTATGGTGTGATCGGCAGCGCCGTCGTGGTCGCGGCGCTCTCGCTGCTGCTGATCAGGCGGTTGCAGGTCCGCACGCTGCACGGTGAGCCCATCGAGCTCACCCCCAAGATGTGGGGGACGGGACCCGTGCGCGGCGCACGATACTGGCTCGGCGGTTCCATGTTCGGGCTTGGGTGGGCGCTCATTGGAGCCTGTCCGGGACCGATGTTCGCGCTCATCGGCAGCGGACTCGGCGTCATGGCCGTTGGTGTGCTCGCGGCGATGGCGGGCACGTGGACCTATGGCCTCGTGCAGCGTTTTCTGCCGCACTGAGCCGACGTCTCGTCCTCCACGATTGCGTGGCGGGGCGATGCACCACTTCACGCCTGAGAGACAGGGCCGAGCTTCGGCCATTTTCCATGTCTCTCAGGAGCAGCAATGCGTCGAACCGTGGTGCAGGTCGTGCTTGGGGCAGCAGTGCTCGCCACTGTCGCCTGTTCGTCGGGTGGCGATCCCGTCGTGACCGATCCCCCTGCGGTCACGCCGCCCGAAACGGGCAGCGGCTACTCCATCACGTACGCGCCCACCACGGTGCGCATTCCCGATGCGATCGCGTCGCAGGCGCTGGTTTCGGCGGATAGCGCCACGCATGTCTATCGCTTCTCGGCCGACGTGCTCTCGGCGGCCAACGTGACGCTGCAGCCCGGACGGATTCTGCTGGTGCCTGGCGTGGCGCTGCGGCGCATTGCGGCCGTGAACACCACGGGCGGTGTGTCTACCGTGACCACGTCGTACGTGTCGCTCAACGAAGCGTTCCGCGATGCGGACATCACGTGGGATGCGCCGCTGCGCTTCACGCCGGCCGTGCTGGCGGGCGCTCGCATTCTCGCTGGAGACGAGTGGATCGCGCCCTCGGTCGTACAGCCCAATGGGGCGGTGCAGTGGCAGTACACGGCCGGTTCGAATGAGATCACGGCGTCGCTCAGCGCGGCCGGCTCGAACGCGACCATCGAACTCACCGTGCTCAAGAAGACGGGTGGCGCCGCGAACGCGCGCTTTACCGCGCGCACCGTGATCGGCGAAATGCGCAGTCTCGCGCGCATCGACATCGAGAACAACAAGACCGAACGATTCGACTACGACGCCAAGGGGCTTGGCGGTACCGTCGATCTCGACATCACGGCCGCCGGCGCCGGCCTCGATGAACTCGCGTTCGACTGGCCGGAAGCGATGATTCGCTTCCCGGTGCAGGTGGGGCCGCTGCCGGTGATTGTGGCGCTCAAGGTGCAGGTGGTGACCAAGCTGGTGGTCAACGGCAATGCGTCGGCGACTGCGCGCACGAGCTTCACCTACGGCGGGGACGCGGGCTTCCGCTACAACGGCACCACCATGACGACGACGGCGTCTGCCGGCTTGGGCACACCGGTGCTCGGCGCTTCCACGGGCGATGCTGCTGCGTTCATCGGGAACGAAGTCGACGCGCAGTTCGGCTTCGCGGCGCCGAAGATCGAGGTGGGGATCTTCGGCGAGACGATCGTGCCGTTCATTCGCCCGGAGTTCTTCGTGGGGTCGCGCTTGCAGTGGGGGCCGGTGTGCAAGAGCGCGTATGTGAAGTATCTGGTGCAGGGCGGCGTCGACCTGCGCTTCTTCGGCAGCACGATCGCGTCGCGAACCGACACGATGAGCGGGCCGTACGAAGTGCGCGAAAGCCAGGACAACTGCGCCGGTGGCAACCTGCGTGCGGGCGGCAACGATGAGATCGGATTCGGCGCCTGGTAGGCGAGAGGTGGTGGTGCGGAGACGATTGAGTCCCGCACCACCGGCCGCGTTGGGCCAGCACTGCCGCCCGCCCGCAGCGCTACGCCAGTACCACCGCCGTACCGCTGGCGCCCACCATGAGCATGGTGCCCGTGCTGCCCACGCTGATTTCCTGGTAGTCGATGTCCACGCCGATGACGGCGGTCGCCCCCATGGCGCGTGCCTGCCCGATCATTTCCTCGACGGCGATGTCCTTGGCGCGACGGAGCTCCTTCTCGTACGACGCCGACCGGCCGCCGACGATGTCGCGAATGCCGGCGAACAGGTCCTTGAAGATGTTGGCGCCGAGAATGGCTTCACCGGTGACGAGACCGAGGTACTGCTTCACGGGCACGCCATCGAGCACGGAGACGGTAGCGACGAGCACGGGTAGCTCCTTAAGCTGAAGGGGAGGGGACCACACGAGACCTCGGAAACTTACGGAGCGCACGATGCGTGAGCATGCCCTCGCTCGCTGATTCCGCCGACCGCACACGGCTCGCCGATCGCGTGCGGGCGGTCACCGCCGATTCCACCCCGCGCTGGGGGCGTATGAACGCCGCCGAGATGCTCGCGCATTGCACCGATGCGCTGCGCAACGCCACCGGCGAGCTGCCGATCGCGCTCCGTCCCCTGCCGCTCGCGCGCACTCGCCTGGTTCAGTGGCTCATGATCGACGTGGTACCATTTCCCAAGGGCGCTCCCACGGCGCGTGAGCTGCGCTCGCGTGCCCCCGTGTCGATCGAACACGAGCGTGAGCAGCTCCTGTCGCTGCTGGAGCGGTTTGCGCCGGATCGGGCGCCAGTGTCGTGGGCGCCCCATCCGCTGTTCGGCATGCTCACACCCGCGCAGTGGGGGCGACTGGCGCATAAGCATCTCGATCATCATCTGCGACAGTTCGGCGTGTAGGCGTCACGTGGCGTATGGCGGCGTGCTGCGGCACGTCATCGCTGCTGCAGCACGGCGCGCAGTGCAACGAGCAACCGCTGACCAGGACGACCGGTGATCTCATGTGCAAGCGCCTCCTGCTCGGCGCGCACTGCCGCAATGGTGCGAGCGCCGAGCACTCCGTCCACGTCGCCGATGTCATGGCCGCGAGCCGTGAGCAGCTGCTGCAGCTCACGACGCTCCGCGCGCGAGAGCCCGCCGTCATCCGTCGGCCACGCGGTCGCGAACGCGGGCGCGCCACGCAATCGATCGGCGAGGTGTGCGATGGACAGCGCGTAGCTCTCCGAGGCGTTGTAGCGATAGATCGCGTCGAAGTTGCGCAGCACGAGAAAGGCGGGACCGTCCACACCCGATGGGGTGAGCAGCCCGGCCGTGCTGCTCGCGGCGAGATCACCCGCGACCAACGGCCCGCCGCTCACACGACGCAGGCCGCGTCGATGCCACTCGGCCAGCGTGCGCTTCACGCGTCGTCCCTCGCCGCGCGCCGAAAACGGCGCGCCGGCCGCGCTCGGCAACGCAACTTCGATCCCCCACGGCTGCCCACGCTGCCATCCCGCGTTGCGCAGGTAGTTGGCGGCGGAGGCGAGGGCATCCGGCACGTCACGCATGAGATTGCGCCGTCCGTCGCCGTCGTGATCCACGGCAAGGCGTTCGAACGTGCTCGGCATGAACTGTACGTGTCCGAACGCGCCGGCCCACGAGCCGTAGAGTTGCGCCGCCGAGACGTGACCGGCCTGCAGAATACGCAGCGCGGCAAACAGTTCCGTGCGAAAGTACGCCTGCCGACGTCCCGCACAGCTGAGCGTGGCGAGCGACTGCACGATGGGGTAGACGCCGAGGCCGCGACCGAAGTTGGTCTCCACGCCCCACACCGCCACGAGCACCGCCGGCTCCACGCTGTACCGGGCGTGCAGGGCCTCGAGCAGCGGCGCGTGCTCGCGCATAGCCAACTGTCCGTCCGCAATGCGCTCCTCGTCCACCATCACGGCCACGTAGTCCCAGATGGCGAGACGAAACTCGGGCTGCGCATCGAGGTTCGCGAGCACGCGCGCATCGGGGGTGAGCGCGGCGGTGTGCTCGCGCCAGGTGGCGGCGTTCACGCGCGCCTTCAGCGCTGCCGGACGCAATGTCTCGAGGCAGCGCGCGAACTGCTCGGCACTCGGCACGACCGGTCCGGCGGTGGCGGTCGTGCCGCGCGCTGCAGGCTGCGCCAACAGCGCGTGTGGCACCATGGTCGCGAGCAGCAGCGTGGCGAGGAGCAGCAGCAGGGGCATACAGCGAGTATGGAGTTGGGGACACGCGTTGTCACGCGCTGTGAACGCCTCCCATTCCTCGTCTGACACTCTATCTTTCATCAGGTCACACCTCTCGTCCCACCCGGAGTGCCGCATGCCCGTCTTCGACTTCACCTGCACCGCCTGCGCACACGAGTTCGAGCAGCTCGTGCGTTCGGCCGACACGCCCACCTGTCCCGCCTGCACGAGCACGAGCGTGGAGAAGCAGCTGTCGCTGCCCGCGCTCAAGACCTCGGGAACGCGCTCGCTGGCCATGCAAGCCGCCAAGCGGCGCGACAAGGCGCAGGGGTTCGACCGCATGCACGAGCAGGCCAAGTACGAGGCGAGTCACGACGACTGAACGTGCTCGGTGCACGCAAGCAGAAGGCCCCGGCGATCAGTGATCGCCGGGGCCTGTGCACATCATGCAACGCGGGTCGCAATCAGCAGGACATGCACTTGTTGCTGTTCTTCGAGCCGAGCTTCATCAGCAGATCGACCGTCTCCTGGAACGGGGGCACACGCTGCACCGGACCGTTGGCCATGTCGGCGGTGGTCTGACCGCGACGGCTCATCGCCATCACGTCGCCGCCCTTGCTCACGAGATATTCGATGAGCTCGTTGTCACCCCGCGCCGCGGCATGATGAATCGCGTTGTAGCCGTTCATGTCGCGCTGATTCACATCCACGCCCAGCTCCTCGATGAGGAACTTCACGGTGGACACCCATGCGCCGGGCGCATAGCGATGTGAGTTGGCGGCAAATCCTTCGCCGTAGCCAACACCGCTGGCCGCGTGCAGCGCATACGTGCCAGGCCCACCCACGGGCACCGCGGGCAGCCCGGACGGATCCTTGTCGGGCATGGCGATGTCACCACCTTCGGCGCTCCGCTGACGACCGGGGGGCTTGGTGGTGGGGATGGTATGATCGGCCCCGTGTGCCAGCAGCAGCTTCATGGCTGGCAGATCGAGACCGTAGGCCGCGCGCCAGAAGGGCGTGGCGCCGATGGTGTTCACGCCGAGCAGATCGAAGTTGTACGACATGTACCAGAGGTGCTTGGTCAGTCGTGCATTCACATCGGCGCCAGCCTTGATGAGCGCCTCCATGAGCTCGAGATGCGTCGTGGTCTGCTGCTCCTGCGCCGTGGGCTGCGGATACAGCGACTTCGCGGCCCAGCGAATGTTGATCGTGGCGTAGAGCGGCGTCGCGCCAGCGTCGGAGGCGAGCCTGGGATCGGCGCCGCGCGCGAGCAGTGCCTTGGCGATGTCGTAGCGGCCGTTGATCGTGGCCATGAGCAGCGGACTGGTCTTGTCGCCCGCACTCACATGGTTGATCTGCGCGCCCGCGTCGAGCAGCGCTTCCATGGCGGCGACCTGTCCGTCGCGCACGGCGAAGAGCAGCGGCGTGAGGCCGCCCTTGCCGCCCACGAGATCGCCGTAGGAGAGGGGACGACCTTCCGACGTGTCGGCGGCCGGGCGCGCCGCAGGTGCGGGGCGCGACGCGTCTGCGGGACGTGCACCGGCGGCTGCCGGCGCGGCAGCGCCTGCACGCCCGCCAGCGGCACCAGCGGCCGCAGGAGCACCTGCGCCCTGCCCGGGGGCCGGTACGGGCTGTGCGGCGGCCTTGAGCGCCGCTACGCGGCGCGCACGGGCCGTGAGCTCAGCGCGCTCATCCTTCTCGCGCTGCGCGATGTCTTCCACCTTCGAGACGGCTTCCTTGTCGGCACCGGCGGCCAGCAACACACGAATCGCGCGGACCCGATCGTACGCGGCCGCCCACATGAGTGGCGTCTGCTCGTAGGCCGCATCGCGCGCATCGACGACGGCACCGGCCGCGGTCAGCGCCGCCACCGACACCGAATCACCGTTGCCCGCCGCGAAGTGCAGCGCGGTCGCGCCGCCCGAGCTGGTTACCGCCTTGGGATCGGCACCGCCCTCGAGCAGTGCGCGCACCATGGCCCCGCGTCCCGAGCGGGCGGCAAGGTGCAGCGGGGTGTAATTGCCGTTGCGCGTCATGGCGGCCGAGCGCGCGCCGGCAAACAGCAGCATGCGTGCTGACGCCACATCACCGCGCGACGCGGCCCAATGCAGTGCGGTCATGCCGTCTGCCTGCGCGGCGTTCACATCGAGTCCCTGCCGCAGCAGCTGCCGCAGCTGCGCGCTATCACCACGCATGGCGGCGTCGGCGATGGGGGCTTCGTTGGGCACGGACGCGCGTGCACCCGGCACACTGGTGACATCACGCGCGGCTGCGCCCGCGGACGACGGCCACGGACGCGACGCCGACAGCGCCGACACCGCCGCGCCGCACGTGAGGGCGAGCGCGATACGGCGTGCGGCGATGGAACGCGAGGTGCGCGACATGTCAGCTGTTCGCGGCGACGAGGTTGAGCGCATCGGTGCTGTCTCCGAAGCTCGTGAGATCATTCAGCCCGAGCGTGTGCGCCATGCTGAGCATCGCGTTCGCCATGGGTGTGCCATCGGGCGTCTGGATGTGCAGGTTGCCCGTGAGCCCACCGTTGGCCTTGCCGAGCACGATGAGCGGGCAACGACGATGGTTGTGCAGGTTCGAGTCGCCCATCGGCGAGCCATAGATGATCATCGTCTTGTCGAGCATCGTGCCGTCGTTCTCCTGAATGTCCTTGAGCTTGTTCAGGAAGTACGGCAGCTGGGCCACGTGGTACTTGTTGATGAGCTGGAAGTCCTTCACGCCACGTTCGTTGCCGCCGTGATGCGAGGCCGGATGGAACGGCTTGTCGGTGCCGCTCTCGGCGTACACGCGGCTCGAGCCGTCGCGTCCCATCTTGAACGAGAATACACGCGTGACATCGGACGCAAAGGCGAGCGCCTGGATGTCGAACATGAGCTGCACGTGATCGGCGAACGAGTCGGGCACGCCAGCGGGTGCCTCAGGCAGTTCACGCGGATCGCCGCTGAGGTTGCGCGCTTCGATACGCTGAATGCGACGCTCCACCTCGCGAATGTCTTCGAGGTAACGACCGAGGCGGTGCCGGTCATCGGGGCCGAGCTGCGCCTGCAGCGCGGAGAGCTCGCCCGTCATGAAGTCGAGAATGCTGCGACGCGTGCGGCGACGCTCTGCGCGCTCGGCCGAGCTGCCGCCAACGCCGAACAGCTTCTCGAAGGCCACGCGCGGATCACGAATCACGGGGAGCGGATCGCTCGGCGACGCCCACGAGATGGAGTCGGTGTACACGCAGGCGTAGCCGTACGCACAGCCGCCGGCCTGGTCCACATTTTCGATGCACAGCTGCATGGACGGGATCGGCGTCTCCTGCCCGAACCGCTGCGCGTACATCTGATCGAGCGAAACACCCACGCGCACATCCGAGCCTTCCGTCTGCTTGGGGTGCATCTGCGTGAGGAACGTGGCGCTCGAGCGGAAATGGTCACCGCCGATTTCCATGGGCGACGTGGGCTCGGCCGCGCGCACATCGGTGTTGCTGATGATCGTGAGATACTCGCGCCACGGATCAAGCGACTGGAGCGCGGTGGGCGTGAGATCGAAGGCACTGCCGGCGTCGGCGGGCGACCACATGTTGGCCTTGGCGCCGAGCTCATTGCAGCCGGCCGCACCGTGCACCATTTCGATGGCCACGAGGCGAGGCGGATCGTTGGCCTTGCGCAGGCCACCACGCCCGATCGGCGTCATGGCGTCGAGGTACGGGAGCGCCAAGGTGGCACTCATGCCTTTCACGAACCGCCGGCGAGGGATGGACTTGCCGCTGAGAAATTCCATGGACGTACGACTCCGAAGAAGTTGGGACGGCGGCGAGTTCAGTGGCCGCGCGTGGACGATGGCGCGGACGAGCCTGGCTCGACCGCGGTCTCCGGCACGCGCCGCAGACGGAACGGATCACTCTTCACAACACCTACCACGTACTCGGTGAGGCGATGGTTCTTCTTCGCCGCCGCTGCCTCGATGCGACGGATGGCCGGCTGATCGTAGAACTCCATGCGACGCCCCGTGGCGTAGGCCATGAGGTTCTGCGTGAACGAGCGCAGGATCGTGGTCGGGCGCGAGAGCAGCGCGCGCTGCAGCTCAAGCGGGTTGGTGACCGTGGTGCCGTCGTAGAAATCGCCGCGCGTATCGAGTGGCACACCGTTCTCGCGAATGCGCCAGCGACCGGTCACATCGAAGTTGTCGAGCGCGAGCCCGATCGGATCGATGAACTGATGACACGACGCACACGACGGATTGTCGCGGTGCATTTCCATGCGCTCACGCGTGGTGAGGAAGCGGCCGTCAGCGGCAGCGGCCGTCTCTTCGAGATCGGGCACCGGCGGTGGTGGCGGCGGCGGCGTGCCGAGGATCACTTCCATGACCCACTTGCCGCGCAGCACTGGCGACGTGCGGTTGGCGTGCGACGTGAGCGTGAGCACGCTCGCGTGTCCGAGCAGGCCGTGGCGCATGGAATCGGTGTGCGTCACCCGACGAAACTCCGGTCCCACCACACCGCGCACGCCGTAGTGCTTGGCGAGCGCTTCGTTCATGAACGTGTAATCGGCCGTGAGCAGGTCGATCACACTGCGGTTTTCCGTGATCAGGCTGTGGAAGAACAGTTCGGTCTCGCGGCGCATGGCCTCGCCGAGCTGCTCATGAAAGTCCGGATACTGGATCGCGTCCGGGTGCACCTTGTCGATGTCCTGCAGGCGCAGCCACTGTGCGGCAAAGCGTGTGGCGAGTGCTTCGCTGCGCGGATCCTTGAGCATGCGACGCGTCTCGCGCTCGAGCACCGTGGTGTCAGCGAGCACACCGCGCTTGGCGAGCGCGATCAGCGCACTGTCGGGCGGCGCGCCCCACAGGAAGAACGACAGGCGGCTGGCCAGATCGAGCTGGTCGATGCGCACCGCCGTGCCCGGTCGCGCCGCTGCCGGCGTGCGCTCGAGGCGGAAAATGAAGTGCGGGCTCGCGAGCAGCGCTTCAAGGGCGGTGCGTACACCGATCTCGAAGCCGCCATCCTTGGCGCCGACATCGTAGAACGACATGAGCGACGACACATCGCTTGCTGTCGCTGGCCGACGATAGGCCTCGTTGGCGAGTCGCGTCACAATGCGCTGCGCACAGGGACGCGCTTCGGCTTCGGTGAGCGGACGGCAGCTGAAGATCAGGCGGCGCGTGGGCGTGTCGGACACACCCGTGGGGTTGAACGGCCCCGTGATGCCGAACGTCTGCAGGTGCGGCAGAATGGTGATGCCGTGCTGCAGGCCGATCTGCGTATCGGCGATGCTGTGACCGATGGGCGTGATCACATCGTTCACGGGCCCTTCAAAGCGACGCACGAACGTGGCCGTCACGCGGTGCGGGCCCGCGCGCACGGGCACGGGCAGCGTGCGAATCTCCATGCCGTTCGGATCGGACTGCGACATGCCGCGGTCCACATCGAGCAGTGCCACACGCTCGCCATCGACGGAGATCTCGATCTGTTCGTCGAACGGAGCCGACGCGCCGTACAGCTGTCCCGTGGGGGACGCGTGCAGCGTGGTCACGAACACGTACTGGCCATCGGCCGGGAACGTGTGCACCACCGAGGTGCCGCCGCGTGTGCCCGGGGGCGCGCCCTCGAGCCGCTCCAGCTGCGAGGCCAGACGCGGAATGGGGTACGCGGCCGAGGTGGGCGTGGCGTTCGGATCACCGATCGCGAGGCGGCTGATCTCGCTGGCCGCATCGAGGTAGGCGTCGAGCACCGTGGCCGACGGCATCTGCACGTCGGCGATGTTGTCGAAGTTGGCGCTGCGCGTATCGAGCGGCAGCCACGACGAGGCGTTGACCTCGAGGCCGAGCAGTTCGAGCACCGAGCGCTCGTACTCGGGGCGGTTCAGACGCTGAAACGCGCGACTGCCCGGGTTGGGCGTCGTACGCGCGCGGCGGTCCATGATCTGCTCAAGCGACACCGCGAGCATGTTCATCGTATCACCACCAGGCCGGCGACGACCCGGCGGCGGCATCATGCCCGCGCGCAGCTTGCCGATCATCTTCTCGGCGATCTCGGGCGAGCTGTCGGCGACGCTTGTGAAGTTGAACGAGGCCAGCGTGAGATTGCCGGCCTTGCGCGAGTCGCTGTGGCAGGTGACGCAGGTACGACGCACCACGCTGTTGAGCTCGTCATCAGCGAAGGACGCCGCCGACGCGGTGACCTCGGCGTGCGATACCGTGCGGGCGGGGGGCGGTGTGTGAACGCCCATGGGGCGTGGCAACGAATCGGGAGCACTGGCGGGGCTTGGTGCGAAGGCACCAGCAACAAACCGAGGGCTCGGCACGCGATCAGAGGCGACACCGTCAGAGACGGCGACGCCAAGTGCGGCGAGCAGACAACCAGCACCAGCAACAGCCAGTGGCTTCATCCCCAAGGTCTCCGGGGCAGGGCGGAAAGGGCGGGCGGGAGGACCTGCAACAACAACTGCGACGCGCGGATTCCTACAATCTGTCAACAGTGCGGCGGTGCAGCGCGTCTGGCAAGAGCAGGCACACCCCATCGGCACTGCACCTACCTTGCCACCACGCGTGGGATGCCCTCTCTTATGAGAGTGCCAACTCGGCCGACTCGTCACAGGATCGACGGCCTACCCACTCGTACCCCACCTTCACGAGGAAGGACCACGATGCGCAGCGTTCGTATATTGACGGCCTCCGTGGCTGGAGCGTTGAGCCTGATCGGCTCTCCCACCCATGCCCAGCCCCGCCTCAACCCGGTCGTTGAACTGCTGGCCGCCAAGCAGCCGGTGTTCGGCCTGTACGCGCCAGCCAACCGCCGCGCGCGCCCCGGTGCACCCGCCGTCCCGGCAT
>JAABRL010000045.1 GCA_011390935.1 Gemmatimonas sp. | reverse complement strand
GGGCTATGTGCCGTTCAACTCCGAATCGCTCGTTACCGGCAAGCTGTTCGAGGACATTCGCGACGCCGTGCACGAGATGGCCGATCCCGCGCTGTACGACGCGATCGTGATCACCAACCTGTGCGTGCCGACCGCGTCGGGCGTCCCGCTGCAGATCCTCCCCAAGGAGATCAACGGCGTGCGCATCATCGGCATCGACGTGCCGGGCTTTGGTGTGCCCACGCATGCCGAAGCGAAGGACGTGCTCGCCGGTGCGATGTTGCGTTACGCGCGTACCGAAGCCGAAGCGGGACCCGTGCAGGCACCGCGTGGCGGCAAGGCGCAGAAGCCCACCGTCACGCTCGTGGGCGAGATGTTCCCCGCCGATCCCGTCGGTATTGGCATGTTGCTCGATGGATTGGGGCTCGCGGCTGGTCCGGTGGTCCCAACGCGTGAGTGGCGCGAGTTGTATGCGGCGCTCGACTGCGTCGGCGTGGCCGCGATTCACCCGTTCTATACCGCATCGTTCCGCGAGTTCGAAGCCGCGGGCCGTCCGATCGTGGGCTCCGGCCCCGTCGGCTACGATGGCACCGCGGCGTGGCTCGATGCGATCGGCGACATGGCCAACGTGAAGCGCGACCTGATCGACGCCACCAAGAATCGGGTGCTGCCGGCGATCAAGGGTGCGCTCTCCACCGTGCCCATCAAGGGGCGCATCACGCTCAGCGGCTACGAAGGGTCGGAGTTGCTCGTGGCGCGCTTGCTCATCGAGAGCGGCGCCGATGTGCGCTACGTGGGCAGCGCTTGCCCGCGCACGCGCTTCAGCGATGCCGATCGCGAGTGGCTCGAAGCGAAGGGTGTGCACGTGCAGTTCCGTGCGTCGCTCGAACAGGATCTCGCCGCGATGCAGGAGTTCCAGCCAGATCTCGCCATCGGTACCACGCCCGTGGTGCAGAAGGCCAAGGAGCTCACCATTCCGTCGCTGTACTTCACCAACCTCATTTCGGCGCGCCCGCTCTTCGGTCCCGCCGGTGCCGGCTCGCTCGGCATGGTGGTGAACACGGCCATGGCCAACAAGCATCGCTTCGACGAAATGAAGTCGTTCTTCGGCGACGTGGGCAGCGGCTACAACGCCGGCGTGTGGGAAGAAGTCCCGCAGGATCGCCCGGAGTTCCGCGAGCACTATCGCCGCCACATCGAAAAGCTCAACAAGAAGCGCAAGGCCGAGGCGATGGTATGACACTCATCATCGACCTCGACCGCGCTGGCGGGTATTGGGGCGCGGTGTATGTCTTCACCGCGATCAAGGGCATGCAGGTGGTGATCGACGGGCCGGTGGGGTGTGAGAACCTGCCCGTCACGTCGGTGCTGCACTACACCGACGCGTTGCCGCCGCATGAGCTGCCGATCGTGGTAACCGGTCTGGGCGAAGAAGAACTCGGACAGACCGGCACCGAAGGCGCCATGCGTCGTGCGCACCGTGTGCTCGATCCCGAACTGCCCGCCGTGGTGGTGACCGGGTCCATCGCCGAAATGATCGGCGGTGGTGTGACGCCCGAAGGCACGAACATTCAACGCTTCCTGCCGCGCACCATCGACGAAGATCAGTGGCAGGCCGCGAACCGTGCCATGTATTGGCTGTGGACGGAGTACGGCCTCAAGAAGGGCGTGCGTCCGAAGAAGCGTGAGCGTGAGCCCGGCGAGAAGCCGCGCGTGAATCTCATCGGTCCGATCTACGGCTACTTCAACACGTGGAGCGACCTCGCGGAAATGCGGCGGCTCGTGGAAGGGATCGGTGCCGAGATCAACATGGTGTTCCCGCTCGGCAGCCACCTGCAGGATGTGCCGCGACTGGTGGATGCCGATGTGAACATCTGCATGTACCGCGAGTTCGGGCGCATGCTGTGCGAAGATCTCGAAGTGCCGTTCCTGCAGGCACCGATCGGATTGCACAGCACCACCAAGTTCCTGCGCACGCTCGGCGAACTGCTCGGCCTCGATCCGGAGCCGTTCATCGAGCAGGAGAAGCACACCACGATCAAGCCGTTGTGGGATCTGTGGCGTTCGGTCACGCAGGACTTCTTCGGCACGGCCAGTTTTGCGATCGTGGCCAACGAGACGCACGCACGCGGCATTCGCCATTTCCTGGAGACGGAGATGGGGCTGCCCTGCACCTTCAGCTTTGCGCGCCGTCCCGGCGTGAAGCCGGACAATCAGGCGGTGCGTGCGGCGATCAAGGAAAAGCCGCCGCTGATCATGTTCGGCAGCTACAACGAACGCATGTACCTGGCTGAAAACGGATCACGCGCCATGTACATCCCGGCGTCGTTCCCGGGCGCGATCGTGCGCCGACACACGGGCACGCCGTTCATGGGCTACGCGGGTGCGACGTATCTCATCCAGGAAGTGTGCAATCAGCTGTTCGATGCCCTCTTTCACATCCTGCCGCTCGGCACGGACATGGACAAGATCGACGCCACGCCGAGCCGATTGCACCAGGAGCTGCCGTGGAGCGACGATGCGAAGGCGCTGCTCGACGAGCTGTGCGAGTCGCAGCCGGTGCTCATTCGCATCTCGGTGGCGAAGCGGCTGCGCGATGCGGCCGAGAAGGACGCGCGCGAGCTGGGCGACGGTGAGGTGACACGCGACCATGTGCTGGCCTCACGCCGCGCCGTTCAGGGCGTGGGTGCCTAGCCGGCCGCTTGCGAGAGCGCATGCAGGATTGCCGTGACCACAACGCCGGGCACCTCATCAGGGATGAGGTGCCCGGCGTCGTTTACGAGCTCGAAGCGCGCGCCGGGAATGCGCGCGACCACCGTCTCGAGTTGGCGCGCCGGCACCCAGCGATCACGTGCACCGGCGAACGCGGTGAAAGGCACGGTCAGGCCGGCCGCATCGCGCAACAGCGCGGGCAGGTCCCAGCGGCTCATCATGGCCAGGGCAGCGGCCACGTGCGACTCGTTCGCGCACAGGTCGCGATAGATCGTGCGCTGCGCGTCGGTGAGCGTGGAACCGCTGGAGCCGAGCATGCGGGCGATGAGCCCCGTTTCCCGCGCGAGCCAGGCGGCGCTGCCGCCCACGAGGCGCGATTCCACGATGGGGCCAAGGAATGGGGCCACCAGCGACACGTAGGCCTCCGGTGGCGGCACGAGGGCCGGATTGAAGCCCAGAATGGCTTCCGGGGCGACGAGGCCGTCCAGCGTCATGCGCAGGGCCACGGCGGCGCCGGCGGAGTGGCCGGCCACGAGGGCGGGACGCACCTCGAGCGCCTCACAGAGGTCGGCGACGGCCTTGGCCATGCCGGCGAGGGAGAACACGTCCTGTCCCAGCCCCTGCGGCACGTGGGTGAAGGCATGGCCCGGGAGATCCGGGGCGATGATCCGCGCATGGGCCGTCAACCGTGGGATGACATCTCCCCACTGGTGGGTAGAGCCGGCTGTGCCGTGGAGGAGCAGCACGATGGGGCCATCTCCGGCGTCCTGGACGTGCCATCGGACGTTGCGGACGGTCAGCAGCCGACTCTTGGCGGAATTTGGCCACGCAATTGGGACATTTAGACCGATCATGGCATTCGAACTGGTGAAATGACGGAAAAGTTCTCGAAAAGCGTAAATTCTTCTTGACGCTTTCAGGTGTAATGCACAGTTTACAGCTTGCAGGAACAGTTACTGAGGGCGTTCCGATTGGATCGTCCTTCCCCGCCGCGAGGGATGTCGCGGCAGCCTCGTCCCACTCGGGAGGAATGATGGAGAACAAAGGCGGAATGAATGATGAAGAGGCCCGTGCGTTCCACGGCTATTTCATCATGGGCATGTCGGCGTTTGTGCTGACGGCGGTTGGTGCGCATCTGCTCGCATGGAGCTGGCGTCCCTGGCTTTGAGCCGACGTCCGCACTTTCCCCTAACCGCTCATTAAGAGGAGCGCCATAATGCATCGCCTCTGGGTGGGGCTTGATCCCCACATCGTCCTGTCCGTGCTCGGCTCGTTCATCGCCGGGACCGTTCTGGTCATTCACCTCTTCGCCTTCCGGGTGGTTGATTATCCGGGAAGCACCATCGCGAAGTATTCCTCGTCAGCAGCAGCCACCCGCTAAGGGAGAAGCCATGCATAGAATTTGGCTGGCATTCGACCCGCGACGCGTGATGATCGCGCTGTTCGGTTTCCTCGGATTGCTCGCGTTCATCATTCATTTCATCCTCCTTGGCTCGCAGCGGTACTCGTGGATCGATAACGGGACGCTCACGGCCGCCGAGGCCCCGATTGGTGGCTCGAGCGTGTCAGCAGCCGCTGACATGTCGCCGTTGCCGCCGGGACGCTGATTCCCAGTCGTCGCATCCGCGGGGCGGGACCGGGCATCGGTCATGTCAGACCGATCCCGGTTCCCGCGCCCACGGAGGTCCGTTGTTTCGTAGTTGCACTACCTATCGGTTCCCCTTCCATGCCGCACGCGCGTCTGTTGCACGCCTCGGAGACCTGAGTCCATGGCGACCCTGAGTTTTGAACGCAAATATCGAGTCCGCGGTGGAACGCTGATCGGCGGAGATCTTTTTGATTTCTGGTTTGGTCCGTTCTACGTGGGCTTTTTTGGTGTCACAACGATTTTCTTTTCGGTGCTCGGCACGCTCCTGCTGGTGTGGGGTGCGGCGCAGGGTCCGACGTGGAATCTGTGGCAGATCAACATCGCGCCCCCCGACCTGTCATACGGGTTGAATTTCGCCCCGCTGGCGGAGGGAGGACTGTGGCAGATCGTGACGATCTGCGCGGTGGGCGCCTTTGGCAGCTGGGCGCTGCGGCAGGCGGAAATCAGTCGTAAACTTGGCATGGGGATGCACATCCCCTGGGCGTACGGCGCCGCCGTCCTCGCCTACGTGACGCTCGTGGTATTCCGGCCGATGCTGCTGGGCGCCTGGGGTCACGGCTTTCCATACGGCATTTTCTCGCACCTGGACTGGGTGTCGAACGTGGGGTACCAGTACCTCCACTTCCACTACAATCCGGCGCACATGATCGCCATCACCTTCTTCTTCACCAACTGCCTCGCGCTCGCGATGCACGGATCGCTGATCCTGTCGGTGACGAATCCGAAGAAGGGTGAGACGGTCAAGACGAGCGAGCACGAAAACGTCTTCTTCCGTGACCTGGTCGGCTATTCGATCGGCGCGGTCGGCATTCACCGCCTGGGCCTGTTCCTCGCCGTGAGCGCCGCGATCTGGAGCGCGATCTGCATCATCATCTCTGGTCCCTTCTGGACGAAGGGCTGGCCGGAGTGGTGGAGCTGGTGGCTCAACCTTCCCATCTGGCCTGGCGCCTGAGGCTCTCGCGTATGCTCGAATACCAGAATCTCTTTACGCGCGTTCAGGTCAGACACGCTCCCGATCCGGGCTTGCCCGTGGAGATGGGCATCACCGGCGCGCGCTACGGCAAGGGGTTTTTCCTCTCGCTGGCCGGCCGCCTCGGTGACGCACAGATCGGTCCGATCTACTTCGGCTGGGCCGGCATCCTCTCGTTGATTCTCGGCTTCATTGCCTTCGAGATCATCGGCCTGAACATGATGGCGTCCGTCGGCTGGGACCCCGTCGAGTTCATCCGGTTGCTGCCGTGGCTCGCACTGGAACCGCCCTCGCCAGCGTACGGCCTGTCGATTCCGCCGCTCGCGGAAGGCGGGTGGTATCTCATGGCCGGCTTCTTCCTCACCGCGTCCATTCTGCTCTGGTGGGTGCGGACGTACCAGCGCGCTCGCGCCCTCGGCATGGGCACGCACCTCCCGTGGGCCTTTGCCTCGGCGATCTTCCTGTATCTCACGTTCTTCTTCCAGCCGCTCCTCGTGGGCTCCTGGAGCGAGATGGTGCCCTTCGGCATCTTCCCGCACCTCGACTGGACGGCGGCGTTCTCGATCCGCTACGGCAATCTGTACTACAACCCGTTCCACGCCCTGTCGATCGTGTTCCTGTACGGCAGCGCGGTGCTCTTCGCCATGCACGGCGCCACGATCCTCGCCGTTGCCCGCATGGGTGGTGAGCGGGAAATCGAGCAGATCACCGATCGCGGAACTGCAGCCGAGCGCTCGATGTTGTTCTGGCGGTGGACGATGGGCTTCAACGCCACGATGGAGTCGATCCATCGCTGGGCCTGGTGGTTCGCGGTGCTGACCACGTTCACCGGCGGCATTGGCATCCTGCTCACGGGCACGGTCGTGGACAACTGGTATCTCTGGGGACAGAAGCATGGACTGGTGGCCACGTATCCGGCCCAGAACACGCTCACGCCCGAGCAGCAGGAGTTCCTGCGCGGACGCTATCAGGGCAGCTCGCCTGATTCGTTCCCGACCTACCTCGCTCCGGCAGCCGGCGCGATGCCCATGATGATGGACAGCACCATGCTCATGGACAGCACCGCGGTTGACAGTGCGGCCGTCGATACGACGGCCGTGCCGCCCGCCGCCACCGAGCCGCCGCCAAGCGATGACGCGATCGATGTGATGACCTCGACTCCGAGGATGAACTGATGAGTGCCCTTCGTGCACGCTCGATGACCGTGGCGGCGCTGGCCGTCGCCACGGTCGGGCTCTCGGCTTGCGATCTCGGGAAGAAGGAAACGATCCAAAGTGGGTTCCGTGGCACCGCCATGGAGCAGGCGTACGACATGAACCGCGTCGACGCCGCCTACTCGCAGGTCGCGATTCCCGAAGTGCTGCCGCCAGCGGGCGCCTCACCGCCGGGCCCGCTGCCGTGGCAGAACGTGCAGGTGCTCAACGACATCTCGGTCGCGGAGTTCAATCGCACGATGATCGCGATGAGCACCTGGGTGGCCGGCACCGGCAACTGCGCCTACTGCCACAATCTCGCCAACCTCGCGGCGGATACGCTGCCAAGCGGCGAGCCGATCTACACCAAGATCGTGGCGCGGCGCATGATCCAGATGACGCGCCACATCAATGCGCAGTATGAGGAGCACGTCGCGAATACGGGCGTCACCTGCTACACCTGCCACGTCGGCAAGCCGCTCCCCAATGGGCTGTGGTTCTACGCGTCGCAGAATGATTACCTGCGGCACTACCTCGATCGCGATGGCGCCCGCGTGATCACGCGTCAGATCGAGCCGTCCAATGGCAATCGCTCGTCGGTGAAGCAGACCGAGTGGACGTATGCGCTCATGATCTCCCAGTCCAACTCGCTGGGCGTGAACTGCACCTACTGTCACAACTCGCGCGCGTTCTCGAGCTGGGAAGAAGCGCCGCCGCAGCGCGTGACCGCCTACCACGGCATCATGATGATGCGCGACGTGAACACCAACTTCCTCGCGCCGCTCGAGCCGGTGTACCCGGCCGTTCGTCTCGGGGCCATGGGTGACGCACCCAAGGCGCAGTGCATCACGTGCCACAACGGCGCGTACAAGCCGCTGTACGGCGCGCAGATGGCCAAGGACTATCCGGCCATGTGGGGGCGCGCTGACTGGAATGGGGCGCCGTTCCCGGGTCTGTACCAGACTCCGCCCGCGGCTGACACGGCAGCACCGGTGGTCACCGATGCCGCGGCAGAAGAAGTCGCCGCGGTCCCGGCCCCGGCCGCCCGTGTACGCGCGGGTCCGAACGACTGACTGCGGAGCCCCGCGGTCGCTCACACCCCGCAGTGCTTCGGCGCTGCGGGGTGTTCTGTTTCACGGTGTCGAAACCTGCAACGTGTCCGCAGGCGTTCCCCTTCAGTGGTGCACACGGCATCATTCATCAGCGCGCCGATAGCGCGATTCTCTCGTTGCCTTCTCCCGGAGCCGTCCCGTGACGACCCGAAGACTGCCTGTTTACATCCTCGCCGACGTCTCCGGCTCGATGCAGGGAACCCCCATCGAGTCGGTCAAGTCCGGCATTCGTCAGCTGCATCGCGACCTGCTCGGTGACCCGCAGGCCATCGAAAGCGCGTATCTGTCCATCATCACCTTCGGCAACAACGCGCAACAGGTGACGCCGCTCACCGAAGTCGCCATGTTCAACCCGCCCGAGCTGCAGGCGTCCGGCACCACGAACTTCGGGGACGGGCTGCGCATGCTCATCGAAAGCTTCGATCGCGAGCTCGTGCGCACCACCGCCGACGTGAAGGGTGATTGGCGCCCGCTCGTGTTCGTGCTCTCCGATGGTGCGCCCACCGATGTGGAGTGGCCCACCTACGCACAGCAGCTGCGTGAGCGGCGCCCCGCCAACATCATCGCGGTCGCCTGCGGTGATCAGGCCGACGTGAACGTGCTCAAGCAGGTGACGGAGAACGTGATCCTCATGCAGGAGATGACGCCGGATGCCTTCCGCGCCTTCTTCAGCTTCGTATCCGCGTCGGTGAAGCAGACGTCGCAGAAGGTCGGCGCCGTGGCTGATGGCAGTGCCATCACGCTGCCTCCCCCGCCCCCAGGCATCACCATCGTTCCGTGAGTGACGGCCACAAGGCGAGCGACGACTCGCCGGCCATCGCACCGCGCGCCACCGATGACGGTGCTGTGCCCTCCACGGAGGATGCAGCGCCGCTCGTCGCGCCGGTGGTGGAACCACCGCTGCCAAAACCCGCCACGTGGACCGTGCGCGCGCCCGAGGCGCCGTGGTGCACGTCGGCCCAACGTGACGCGCTGTTGCGTGCCCTGCCGGCCGCTGTCGCGCAGCGGTTTCGTGTGCGCTTCGCCCGTGTCGAGGACGCGTCGCGCACCGACGCGGCCGTCGAAGGGGACGGTGTGCACGTACAGGCTGGCGGCTGGAGCGTCACGGCCGCAGCGCGCCGCGGTCGCCGCCACGCCCATGTCGGCGAATGGTGCGAAGACGCCTACTTCGCCTCCCTCACCGAGTCGCGCGGCGTGCTCGTGGTCGCCGATGGTGCCGGCTCCGCGTCGTGGAGTCGGCTCGGCAGTGCGATCGCGGTGGACATCATCGGCGACGCACTCGAGCACGCCCCGGAGCTCTCGGCGGAGTCCATGCTGCGTGCGGTGGAAGCCGCGGTGCAGGCACTCACCAGCGCCGCGACGGCCATGGACGTGCTGCCTCGCCTGTTGCGCACCACGGTCCTCGTGGCCGCGTGGGAGCCGCATGCTGGTGGACATCGGCTGGTCACCACGCAGGTGGGCGATGGCTCACTCGTGATCGCGCACACCGATGGGCGCATTCACCGCCCCACGGCGAGCGATCTCGGCGATTGGTCGGGGGAAGTGCACTGCTTCCTGCCGGACAGTGACACGCTGCCCCGCGCGAAGGCGGCCACCGTCGTGCACGACGTGCCCGACCTTGCGGCCATTCTCGTGGTCACCGACGGCATCGACGATCCGTTCTATCCATTCGCGAAGCACGCCGGCGCCATTCTCGGTCAGCTGGTGCACGGGGTGAACGCGCCACTCACCGGGCTCGCCGCGCAGGCGAGTACACCGGCACTTGCGGCCTCACCATCGCCGGAGCGCACGCTGCACGACTGGCTGGCCTTCGAAAAGCGCGGTGAGAACGACGACCGAACCCTTGCCGTGGCGCTGCACCACACGGCGTCGCACGCGATCGCACCATGGGCACCGTCAGCGTCCGCCTGACCGACGGCCGCACGCTCCATCTGGACGATCAGCCAGTCGGGAGCGGGGCCGAGAAGCGTGTGTTTCTCACGCGTGATCGCCAGTATGCCGTGGGCTTTTTCTTCGGCAGTCTGCGCGATCGGCGCGAGCGCATGGATCGTCTCACGCGCATCATTGCCACGTACAATCCCACACTCGGCGCACACGGCGACTACTGGACGCCGTACTTCTCCTGGCCCGTGGCCATGGCGGAGGGCGTGAACGCGATCCCCATGGAGTTCGCGCGCCGGCAGGGGCTCGTGTGGCCGGCGCTCGGCGTGGTCACGCCGGTGTATCGCGAGGCGTTCTACTTTCGCGATCGCTTCGGCAACAAGGCCGAAAAGGAAGTGAAGTGGTTCACGGGCGGCAAGGCTTCGCGCTTCGTACCGCGCGAAGAACAGGGCACGCTGCTCGGACGCATGCGCGTGGCCGTACGGCTCGCGCGTGCGATTCGTCGCATGCACTTCGCCGGTCTCGCGCACAGCGACCTGTCCAACAAGAACGTGCTGGTGGATCCCAAGGGCGGCGACGCGTGCGTGATCGATATCGACTCGCTCGTGGTCCCGGGCATCGCGCCGCCAAGCGTGCTGGGCACGCCGGGGTACATCGCGCCTGAAGTGTTGGCGGGCAAGACCGTGCCGAGCATTGCGACCGATCGGCATGCGTTGGCCGTGCTGCTGTATCAGCTGCTGCTGCAGCGTCATCCGCTGCAGGGCACGCGCGTGAACAGCTCACGTTCGGCCGAAGAGGACGAGACGCTGAGCATGGGCGCACGCGCGCTGTTCATCGAGCACCCGACGGACCGCAGCAATCCGCCGGCGCAGCCCATTCGCGTACGGTACTCGCAGCTGGGACCGCATCTCGCGCCGCTGTTCGAGAAGAGTTTCGTGCACGGCTTGCATGCGCCCAACAAGCGAGCCGACGCCGCCGAGTGGGAGAGTGCGCTCTACCACACGATGGCGATGCTCGCGCCCACGCAGTCGGGGCAGCATTGGGTGGTGACGGGCCCCGGCCTCTCCACCACGTGCCCGTTTTCTGGAGAGCGCATTGCCGGTCCCCTGCCCTATGCCCGCGTGTGGCGTGATACGGGCAACGGCATTGTGGATGAGAAGCTCACGTTCAGTCTCTTTCACCATCTCGTGTTGCACACCTGGCACCTGCAGTCAGGCGTGTCGCCGAACGAAAGCGCCGATCGCACACCGCAGGGGTACATCGCGCAGCACGGTGGCAAATGGTGGTTGGTGAACACCTCGCGCACCCCGTTGCGCGTGGTGGACGGCCCGCTCGTGGGGCACAACGAGTCGGTGGAGCTGGTGGCGGGGCTCACGCTGCGCGGCAGCGACGACACACCGGCGCGCGTGCTGCGCATCGACTTCCTGCGCTGAGCGCACGCTCGTGACCACGCCTGCTGCGACCGGTCACGCGCCCCCGTCCACGGCCATGGAGGCCGCGGCGCAGGCGCTCGCCGAGCAGCTCGCCTCGGGCGTGGTGTGGCCGCCCGAGTCGCCCCTGCGCTTTCGCAATGTGCTGCTCGATGCGTGCGGCAGCGATCACCGGCCGCTCGTGGAGCTGCTGCTGCGCGTGGGACGTCATGGCATTGTGGACGCGCTGCGCTCACTGGGCCCCACGGCGTCGACCGCGTGGCCGTCGCACCGCACGCGGCTGGTCTCGCGCGCCTGCGGTGAGCTGTTCATTGGCGCCGACATGGCGGCGTGGGCCGTGGACGCGTGGGCCGTGGCGTTGCACGTGGTGCCCGCGCCCGCGGTACAGGCATTGCAGCGGGAGTACGCCGAACGGGAGCGACGCGCCGCCGCCGACCGGGAGCGCGCGGAAACGCAGAGTGCCGCGCTGTCGCGTCTCGCGACCGCACCCGCGGGGCGTCGTGGTGGCGCTACAATGGGCGCTGGAGGCCTTGGCGCAGTTGGGGCAGGCGCAGGGCCATCCTGGGCCGGCGGCGCCTCTCAGGGGCGCGTCGGCGCGTGGAAACGTGGCAAGGGCGGACCACCCCGATGGCGCGTCGCCGCGCGGCCCATGCCGGCGCCGAACATGCCCCGCTTCTTCGCACTGTTCGGACTGGTGATGGTGGCCATGGGCGGCATGATCTGGAGCATGCGGTCCCTCACGCCGGCGCTGAACGTGGTGCAGCCGATCTCGAGCCTGCCGCTGGTCGCGGCGCCGGGCGGGCTGCCCCCCATTGCGCCGAGCGGCGCACCAACCACGGCGACCGACACCACGGTAACGACTGCGGCAGACTCGGCCCCCGCCGCGCGATCGCGTGACGTGGTCGTGGTGCCGCGTCAGAGCCCGTCGCCCGCTGCGGCCGCAGGCGGCGTCTACGGCGTGAACAGCGCCACCGGGGAACCCATCCGCTGGTGGGCCGTGGACCCGGCCGCTGAAGGCGTGGGCGGCACCTATCGCGTGGATCAGCGCATTCTGTCGGTGAGCGGGAGCAAGTTGTGCAGTCCGGTCGCCGACGCGCTGGGCCGATCGGTGCGCCGCACGGAGGAGGAGATCACGCATACGCCGGGCACTGCGCGCTTCGATCTGATCTCGCGCCCCGGCGTGCGCGGGGTGCTGCAGTCCGGCGGCGCGTTCCAGACGATGACGTTTTTTGGCGAGCACGAAGGCGTGCGCTATTCATTCGTGATGCGCGGGACGTTCACCCCGCAGGGATTCGTGGCGCGCACGGTGACCGCCACCGATGCCGTGATCCGCTATCGTCAGCGTCAACAGTGCGTGATTGCCGCCGATCTGGTGGGCACACGATTGCCGCCGCGCGCCGATTCCGCGACGGCGCCGGCCGCGGCGGCCGCGCCTCCGCCGCAATAATCGCGGGACCGATCGAACCTCTCGGCGCGTTTGTCGTAGAACACCCCATGTCCACTGCCACCGTCACCGACGCGCGCCGCAGCATGCGCGAGGCCCTGCATCGTCTGGTCAGCGATGTGGACGACTGGTCGCGTCCGTCACTCGCGGTGTTTCGCAATCGTTTGCTCGATGAAGTCGGCAGCGATGCGCGTCCGCTCGCCAATCTGCTCATCGAGGCGATCGACCGCGGTGTGGTGGACAGTCTGCCGCGCACCTCCATGGCACCGGCGCTGTGGAGCGCCAAGAGCACGCCGCTGGTAATGCGCTGGGTGAACGATCGTTTCCTGCAACCCGAGGTCGCGCGCTGGGCCGTGGAAGCGTGGGGGTATGCGCTCGGCTGCATCGACATCAGTCAGCTCACCGCGTCGGTGGACGCACCGGAGCCGGAGCCGCTCACGCCGCAGTGGCCCACCCGACGCCCTGAGGGTGCAGCGGCAACGAGTGCCGCGCCGCTCCGTGCTGCGGCGCGCTCGCCGATGACCGCCCCGCCCTCAACGGGATCCACGGCCCCGTGGCGCGGCACATACGCGCCGCCCGCAGCCTACGCGCGTCCGAACGCGTGGACGCCACCCGTGCGTATGCCAGGCGGCGCCGCCAACAGCTGGGCGGTGGCGAACGCTACGCGCGTCGCGATCGGGACGGCGGCGATCGCGGTAAGCAGCTACATCTACATCTTCGCGAGCGCGGCGCTGCGCGCAGACAGTGCACCGCCGCGCGTACCGACGGTCGCCGCCGCGGTGGCCGACGACTTCGCCGACAGTGTTCAGGCGACCCTTGGCGGCGCGGGCATTGGAGTGAGTGATGCAAGCGGCGCGGAGATTCCCACGACGTATACCGTAACGGAACCCACGCGCAGCGCGCCCTCGAGCCGCTCAACCACCGATGCGCGTGCACTGTCCGCGGGCATTGGTGTCGGTGGGCAGGCCACGGTGGTGCCAATGGCCGCGGGCACCGGCGGTGCGATCTCGCTTGCCATGACGCGACTCCCCGCCGAAGGCGCGACGCCTAACGCATACCTCGAGCTTGCCGCACGCTCGAACGCGCGCGCGCTCACGCGCGGCGACAGCGCGAGTGTGCCCACGTTGCCGGCGAGCGTATCACCGCTCGCGCCGGGTGTACCGGGCGTGACGCGCAACGCGCTGCCGGTGCAAGGCGGCGATGCGTCGCGTGTGCGCCGCGTTGCGCCGGCGGTGCGGCCGGCGCCGCGCCTGACCAGCGTGGCCCCATCCGCTCGCGCGGGCGCCACGTCACCGCCATCGGGCGCCAGTACCAATACCGCCGCGCCCGCGCAGGCCGCACCGACCACGCGCACGGTGGCACCGAGTGTCTCGGCGCCCGTGTCGGCGGCCAACGCCAATGCGGCGGCCACACCCGGACTCGATCAGCTGCGCCTGCTCAGCGGGCGCCGCATTACGGGACGCACCGAAGTGATCCACGTGTCGTCGGTGGTGTTTCGCGATGCCGAGACGGGGCTGCGGTACGAGTTCGCGAAAGACGACATCGATGAGATCATCACCGAGTTCGGAAGCGCCGTTCGCTTTCGTCAGCAGGCGGGCAGCGTCAACCGTTCCGTGACCGATCGCCGTGCGACAAGTGTGGGCGGTCGCTACGCTGTGACGTATGAAGCGGCGCGCGTGAACGGATCCGCCGCCTGTCGTGATCTGTGGCGAGGTCCGTCAGGGGCCGATGCGTCAACTGTTCGCCATCGCGCGGGGGACGATACGCTGTCCATCGCGTTCGCCGGTGGCGACACCTTTCCGTCGGTCATGGATGCCGATGGTTTCTTTGCGAGCACGTTCCGCATCATGCCCGGGCAGGAGCAGCTGGCGACCGCGCTTACCACGCGATTGAATGGCCGATTCAGTGAAGATGGCACGCTCGCCATGCAGGTCACCGTGATCGGCTATCGACGCGTGCAGGGAGCGAAGGGCGTGGCGTGCGAGATTACGGTCGAAGCGCGCGGCACACGATCGCGGTAACAGAAACGCCACGCGGCATCGCGTGGCGTCGTGGCAACCGGCTTACGGTGCGCCCGCGGAGGGCGTGGTGCCGACCGATGACGTACCGGACGACGGCGCGCCGGCTCCGGGCGTTCGCCCTACGATGAGCAGCGGATCGAACGCCTCCATCTGCGTCGGGCCGAAGCTGGAGATCGTCACGCTGGCCTTGGTGGCCGAGTCCCGGAGCACGAGGCGTCCGTCGTCGTAGCGCGTGAGCACAAACGGGATTTCCGGGCCGATGTTGGCGAGGCGGCGTTTGCGTACGAGCGCACGCAAGGCGCCGCGCACGAAGTTGCTCGTCCCCGGTTCGAGCGTGGTGGCGAGGGTGTTCGTTTCGGCATCGTGCACATAGATGCCGCCGTCGGCTGCATCGGTGAACGTGAGCGAGCGCGTGAGCAGCGCGGTGCCCTGGGGCTCGGAGAAGGCACCGAAGCCGAAGATGCGCGCCGAAATCGCAAGCGCGAAGACGAGCAGGATCAGCACCGCCGCCATGTACAGCGCGGGCTTCGGGACGCCGATCCCGGGCATCGCATCGCGACTCCCGGGTTCCGGCTCGAAGTGAACGTTGGCACTCATATTCGTTGTCAGTCGCGAAATCAGGATGGCTGCAACACGGCGCTGGACGCCGGCACCGACGCACGCGTCGCTTCACCGACCTCGAGCGTTTCGGCACGTTCGGTGGCGTCCGCCAGGACGGCGTCACGCAGCACAGCCGCGACCGCCTCGGGATCGGCCAAGCCACGCAGCACCGGCTGTGGCTGGGTCACGTTGAACACCTTGCAGTGCGGCCACAGCGCCACGTAGGCGAGTCGGTTCCCCGGCATCAGCGTGAGCGCAATCTGCCCCGAGCCATCGCGGAACCGACCCACGGCGGCGTTGAGCAGCACGTTGAACGGCACGTTGATGGACATCGGCAACACCATGCCGATCTTGAGCACGAGTCGCTTGCTGGTGATCGCGTAGATCGTGGTCTTGGCGACCGTTCGCGCGAGAAACTCGACGGTGCCGATCACGAGCGCGGCCAATCCGAGCCGCATGCCGAGCATGGGCAGGAACGCGTCCATCTCCACCTTGCCGTACGTGCCGAATGCCCACCACCCGGTGACGATCGCGAAGTAGCCGATCACCAGCCAGCGGTGGAATACGTGTCGGGCCACGAGCCCCGGCTCCGGCGTGCCCTGCCACAGCAGTCGTTCGCCGGGCGGGAGCGCGTGGGCCACCCCGCGGATGAACACCGGGGTGGCCGACTCGGCGTCGCCCGGTGCGTCCGTTGGTGACGGCAGCGTCATCAGATCAACGGCTCCGCGCGCCCTTCCATTGCGTAGAGATGACCGCCGGCGTAGTACGCCATGATGCGATCTTCTTCGAGCAACGTGATCTGGTCATCGCGCTTGGTGGTGGGCACGTCGCGGAACTGCGCGGCCGTGATCGCCTTCACGAGCAACTTGTCGTTGCCCCAGAGGCCGAAGTTGGGCCACTGCACGTAGCCGGCGGGGAGCAGACGGCGCTCTTCGGTGCCGGCGAGCTGCACTTCGTAGTAGCGGACCTGCGGCTCGGAGCGATCGACCCACACGTCAAGCACCGTGCCGGCGACCTGCTTGTCAGCGGCAATCACCGGCAGACCACGCGGATCCGGATCGTTGCTTGCAATCGTGTAGCCGGGCGCGGTACGCATGGGCACGATCTTGGTCTTGCCGTGCACCGTGAGATCGGGCGTATCGGAGCGATTCGCCCACGCGGCGGGACCGATGCCGTCGACCATCGGGTTGCCGGTCGGAATGATCGGCGACCCGTTGTACCGATCGGCCGGAACGGCCTTGAGTTCATACTCGGCCATCAGTGTGTCTCCTCAGTGGCGTGGTGGGCGTGGAGGTACTCCTTCTTCTCCTTGGGCATCGGCGGCCAGCCTTCACGCGGCCCCTGCGGGGAATCGAGCGGATATCCCTCGCGCTTGTCTTCTCGACGCAGGTAGATGATCAACCCCGCGAAGAAGATCCAGAACGCGTACAACGCAATCGAGGCACCATCAATCTGCATGATCAGCTCCGTAATGGAGTGTGAAGCCGCGTGAACTACGCGGGAATATCAGCCAGGCCAAAGGGTCGGGCCACCACTTCCTCCTCGCGGGACGCTGAAACCCGACGCCGCACCAGCGGCACGAGGGCAATGAGCGTGGCGAGCAGTACAACAATTTCGAGCACATACACCACCGAATACGGCATGGTGGGCGTGCTGAACGATGGGCTGAACCGTCCGGCATCGGACAGATGCGACAGCCAATCCTTCAAGATACCACTGACGGCGAACGAAGACCCTTCGGCGGTGGCAAACACCGCGCCCCACGCGCCCAATGCAATACCATGCTGCGACGGATCACGAAGCGCCATGGCCGTGGACAACGTGCCAACACCAAACAGTCCTTCACCAAAACCGATCACCAGCGTGCCCACCCGGAAGAGTCCGGAGAGCCCCATCGGCCCGGAGACGGTGATGAGAAAGAAGCCGAACATGCCGATGACGGCTCCGATGCCTGCCAACACGATCGGATGCGTGCCGATGCGAAGGGACAGCGCCGCCATGATGAACGCGCCCACCGCACCAATCGCCATGATCGCCGTCAGCCCCGTCGTCGCCGACACGGACAGTCCGAGAATCTCACCGCCGTATGGCTCCAGCAACACATCCTGCAGGTTGAAGGCAAAGAACCCCAACCCCGACGCGACCAGCAGTCGCACCGCACTGCCACCCGCCACGAACGTCGCCCACGCTTCACGGAACTGCGGACGCCGCTCTCCCTTGGCGTACGGCACCACGCCCGGCTGCCGTGCCTCCTGCTTCCACAGCGACACGAGGTTGCACACCACCGTGAACACCGCCGTGGCCTGAATCACCTGAATCAGCTTCAGTTCGTTGAAATCGCGTAGCGACGTTTCGAGCACCAGCGCGGCGATCAACGTGCCGAGCAGCATCATGAGGTACATCAACGCAATCACGCGTGGCCGCTTGTCCTCATCCACCACATCCGTGGCCAGTGCAAGGCCCGCCGTCTGCGTGGTGTGCGCACCGGCGCCCGCCAGCAGGAACGCCAGGCCGGCCCCTGCCCAACCGAGCCACACGGGCGTCCGCGCGCCAGCCTCCGACAGGACCAGCAGCGCAAACGGCATGATCGCCAGCCCGCTGAACTGCAACCACGAGCCAAGCCACAAATACGGAACGCGCTTGAGCCCAAGCACGCTGCGATGGGTGTCCGACTTGAACCCCACCAGCGCACGGAACGGCGCCGCCAGCAACGGAATGGCGAGCATGATTGCCACCACCGACGCCGGCACCGCCAGCTCGATGATCATCACGCGATTGAGCGTGCCCACGAACAGCGTCTGCACCATGCCAACCGACAGGTTGAACATGGACAGCCGCAGCAGGCGACTGAACGGCAAATCCGCACTCGCGACGTCGGCGAAGGGGAGCCATTTGCGCGACCCCACCTTCGCCCACGTTTTCACCAGCGCGCCTTCCATGCGTCCCGCCATCAGCGCCGCCTCACCAGACCGGTTCGACCCGCACGTCGGCCGGCAGCGCCTGCCGGTGCGGCGTGAGCATGAACAACCGCAGGAACACGAGCGCGTTCGCCATCTTGAGCGCCGCCACCCGCACCGCGGACAGCACGCCGCCCGCCTTCTCGATCCGGTTCATCTGCTCCGTGTTCTCCCACATCTCCTCCAGCAGCGCCCAGAACTTCGGGTTGTCGGTGTTGATGGTCTCCGGGAAACACTGCCGACTGATCAGGTTCGTGAGCGTGATGACTTCCTTGTCGAACACATCGGGGTCCATGCCCATCGCCTCGAAAAACGGGCGACGCGCGTGATCGCGCACGTACATCGTGCAGAACACGGCCAGCAGGAAGAAGCGGATCCACAGCTTGTTGCGCCCCTCGAGATACTCGGGGTTGGAGCGCATGAGCACGGCGAACGCTTCCCCATGGCGGAACTCGTCGAGGCACCAGTTCTCGAACCACTTGAAGATCGGGTGGAAGCGCTTGTCCGGCTGCTTCTCGAAGTTGCGATAGATGGTGATGTACCGCGCGTAGCCGATCTTCTCCGACAGGTACGTGGCGTAGTAGATGAACTTGGGCTTGAAGTACGTGTACTTCTTCGCCTTGGTGAGGAACGACAGGTCGACCGCCACGTCGAAGTCGTTGAGGGTGTGGTTGATGAACCCGGCGTGGCGCCCCTCGTCGCGGCTCATGAAGCCGAACAGCTCGCGCACATCGGGATTCTTCACGCGCTTCTTGATCTCGGCGTACAGAATGCACCCCGAGAACTCGGCCGTGACCGAGCTCACCAGGAAGTCCATGAACTGCTCGCGCAGCTCCGGATCCATGCCGCTGAAGTCGGCATCGAAATCGGCGTTGCGCTTGAAGTGGTTCTTGTTCGGATCGTCGCGGAACTCCTTGAGGATCGCGTCCCACATGGCGCGATTCTCCGGCGTCACCTTGAGATTGTTCAGCGCCTCGAAGTCGGTGGTGTAGAACCGCGGCGTGAGCATCGCATCCTGCTGTGCAATGCGGGTGCTCTCGTTGGGCGGCTGCTTCACGCGCAGCGGCGCTTGTGTTGTCGTCTGGTACATGGTCTCGGTGGTCCGGGGACTCAGCCTTCGAAGCCGACTTCGTACAGCGCCGAAATCTCGCTGCTGCCAAACAGTCGCACCGTGGCCCGCTTGATCCAGCTGGCGCGGTACACGGTGGCCGTGCTCTCGAACGAGCGCACGGTGCCGAACGGAATGCGATTGGGGGTGCCGTGCACGAGCACCGCGTCTCCTTCGTTCACTTCCACGCCGTCAAGATCGACGTGCGCGTGAAAATGATCGTGCGTGGACTCGAGGTCCACGGTGCACTTCACGTCGGTGCGTCGGGTGGCCACAAACCAGCCGGCCACCAGCGCCGCGCCCAGCGATCCAACAATCCAACCGGTCATGCTCGTGCTCCTGCCGTAGGCACCGACGCGTCGGTGCGAATCAGTTCGTACGCCTGCGAGCGATAGAAGCCTCGCTCGATGCGCTGCGTCCGGCCACTGGTCCACCCCGCGAGCGATGGCGCCGCCGCAATCGCCCCACGAAGCCTGCGCTCCGCGGTGGGGACAATGCGAGGCGACCGATCCCGCTGAGGGAACAGCCGACCGATGGTGAGCAGTGGCCCCAGAATCGGGGTCCACGGCGCCACCGTATACACGATGGGGCCTCGCGTCCGTGCCGCAAGGGACGTGAGGGCCTCAATAATGTGCGGAAGATCGTAATGGATGAGCGAGTCCATGGCCACCACGGCGTCCACCGCCCCGTACGCGGGGTCGAGCATGTCGCCATCGTGAAAGACCACCCGGTCGGACACGCCCGCGGCCGCGGCCCGGTCGCGGCCGTACCCCACGAGCGTGGGCGACAGGTCCACCGCCACCACCTCGGCCCCGCGCAGCGCCAGATCCACCGCCAGCATCCCGGTGCCGCATCCGGCATCGAGCACCCGCCAGCCGCGCAGGTCGGTGGGCAGGAACGACAGCAGCGTATGCCGCATGCGATCGCGCCCTTCACGCACCGTCGCTCGCACCTTCGACACCTTCTCGTCGCTGGTGAGCTGGCGCCAGCCGTCGGCGGCCGTCTGGTCGAAATACTCACCGATCCAGGCCCGCCGCTCGAGGTACTTGTCCGATGCGGCGTGCGAACCCCCTGTCAGCGTTCCCTCGAACGACGGACCAGGAGTCGGTGTGGTCTGCTTGCTCATCAATCGAACCCGAGCAGGTCGAAAATCTCGCGATCCTTCAGCGGCGTCGCGTGCTGCGGCGTCGCATCGTTCAGCATGGTGCTGGCCAGCTTGAGATACTCGGCCTGCACCGCGTCGATCTCGGGCGTGGACTCCATCTCGAACACCGTGCACTTCTTGAGGCGGCTCTTGCGAATCGCGTCCACATCCTGGAAGTGCGCCAGCAGCTTGAGCCCCACCCGCTCGTTGAACTTGTCGATCTCGTCCGTCTCACGCGCGCGATTCGCAATCACGCCGCCGAGCCGCACCTTGTAGTTCTTGGCCTTCGCCTGAATGGCCGCAATGATGCGGTTCATGGCAAAGATCGAATCGAAGTCGTTGGCCGTGACGATCAGGCAGTAGTGCGCGTGCTGCAGCGGCGCGGCGAACCCGCCGCACACCACGTCACCCAACACATCGAAGATCACCACATCGGTGTCCTCGAGCAGGTGATGTTCCTTGAGCAGCTTCACCGTCTGGCCGGTGACATAGCCACCGCACCCGGTACCGGCCGGCGGACCGCCCGACTCGATGCACATCACGCCGTTGTATCCCTCGAACATGAAGTCCTCGGGACGCAGCTCCTCGCTGTGAAAGTCCACCGTCTCGAGAATGTCGATGACCGTGGGCACCATGCGCTTGGTGAGCGTGAAGGTGGAGTCGTGCTTCGGATCGCAGCCGATCTGCAGCACGCGCTTGCCCAGCTTCGAAAACGCCGCCGACAGATTCGACGAGGTGGTCGACTTGCCGATCCCGCCCTTGCCGTACACCGCGATCACGAGCGCCCCCTCGATCTTCGTCTCGGGGTCGAGGTGAACCTGCAGGCTGCCTTCCCCGTCGCCGGGACCGTCGATGATCGGCAGTTTCATTGATGTCGCCACGTGCTTCTCTCCAAGTGCTTCGCTCGCGCGAAGGCTCAAGTTGCCGCGTAGACGCCTTCGAGTCGGTCCTCGAGCTCAGCCGCGGCATCGCGCAGCGCATCGAGCGTCGACTCATCGGGCGACCAGTAACCACGGTCCGTCGCTTCCAACAATCGCTGCGCCATGCCCAGCGCAGCATTCGGGTTCATGTCAGCAAGCCGATCCCGCATGGCCTTGTCCTCCATGAACGTCTTTGACACTTCTCCGTACACCCACTGCGGCACCGCCTTCGCGCCGCCCGTCGCCGACCAACCCAGCGTCGTGCATACATGCCCCGTCAGGTTGCGCGCGCCCTCGTAGCCGAACGCGAGCTGTCCCTCGTACCACTTCGGGTTGAGCAGCTTGGTGCGGCTCTCGAGCTCCACCTGCTCCTCGAGCGTCCGCACCTTGCCGGTGGACCCTGAATAATCACCCATGTACACGGTTGGTGTATCGCCGCCGCGCTGTTGCGCGATCACGCGCGTCACACCACCGAGTGATTCCACATACTGATCGATGTCCGTGGCGCCGAGGTCGACGGAGTCAAGCCCCTGGAACGAAATTTCCGCGGTGGACAGCACGCGCTTCATGAGCGCCGGCTGCGCCGTGGGGCGGCCGTTCACGCCGTAGGCGTACGACTTGCGCTGCACGAACTGATCGGCCAGCTCATCTTCGTTCTGCCACTGCCCCGTTTCGATCAGCAGGTTCACATTCGAACCGTACGCACCGTCGGCATTCGAGAACACCCGCAACGCGGCCGTGGGCAGGTCGCAGCCGGTCTCCTGCATCGTGGCCAGTACATGCTTGCGAATGAAGTTCTGCGACGGATCTTCGTCGGCCTCGGCGCACAGCTGGGCCGCCTCCGCCAGCAGCTTCACCTGCAGCGGCAACAGATCGCGGAAAATGCCCGAGAGCGTGATCACCACGTCCACGCGCGGCCGCCCCAACTGCGCCAGCGGCACGAGACGAGCGCCCGAGAGGCGACCCACACTGTCGAAGCGGGGCGCCACACCCATGAGCGCCATCACCTGCGCCAGCGGAGCGCCTTCGCTCTTCATGTTGTCCGTGCCCCACAGCACCACGGCAATCGTTTCGGGCAGCGCGCCCGTATCGGCCACATGGCGCTGCAGCAGCCCCTCGGCACGCGCGCGACCCTCGAGCATCGCCATGGCGCTCGGCACACGATACGGGTCGAACCCGTACAGATTGCGGCCCGTCGGCAGTACGGCCGGCATGCGCAGCAGATCGCCGCCCGGTGCCGGCGGCAGGTAGCGCGCATCGAGCGCCCGCATGATGCCGGGGATCTCGTTGTCCTTCGTGAGCAGCGGCTCGAGCGTCTCCATGTACTCCACGTGACGCTCCACCGCCCGCTCATCCTGCACGCGGATACCGGCATCGCGCGCAGCAGACCGCAGGGCGCGCAGCGCCTCGCTCGTGCTCTGCCCATTCACCAGCCGTTCCACGCCAACACGCGCCACGGTCATGGCCGTGCGGCGCTGCTCCGGGGTGGCGTCGGTTCCTGCAATCGCTTCATCGATCGGCGCCAGCTCCAGCTCCGGACGGCCACCGCGCGCGATCTCCAACTGCACATCCACGCGTGCGTCGGGCGGCATGCCTTCGCCCACCACGTGCAACCCGAGCGGAATGAGCGTGTACTCGAGTTCGAGCAGACGCTCGCGCAGCTGCGCCACGATCGCATCCGTCTCCTCCGCGCGCCACGCCGGTTCGGCGACGGCGAGCTCGACCGCAGCGGCCTGCTGCTGCACGAGCGCACGCAGCGTGGCGGCTTCTTCGGCCTGCGACTTGTCGAGCTGACGCCACCGATCGAGCGTGGTCTTGAGCTCGAGCAGGCCCTTGTACAGACCGGCGTTCGTGATCGGCGGCGTGAGGTACGACACCAGCGTGGCGTTGCCGCGACGCTTGGCCAGCGTGCCTTCGGACGAGTTGTTGGACGCGTACAGGTACACGTTGGGCAGATCGCCAATGAGGCGATCGGGCCAGCAGCGATCATCGAGACCGGCCTGCTTGCCCGGCATGAACTCGAGCGCGCCATGCGTCCCGAAGTGCAGCACCGCATCGGCTTTGTAGTCTTCGGCCAACCACCGATAGAACGCACTGAAGGCGTGTGTCGGCGAGAAGTTCCCCTCGAAGAGCAGACGCATCGGGTCACCTTCCCATCCGAACGACGGCTGCACCCCGATGAACACGTTGCCGAGCTGCAGCCCCATCACGTACAGCGACTGGCCGTCGGTGAGCTGCTTGCCGGGCGCCGGCCCCCACGTGCGTTCGATCTCGGCGAGGTAGCGTTCGCGACGCACATGATCATCGGTCGCGACACGCGTGTGCACGTTGGCAGGCGCACCATACTGCTCACGATTGCCCTGCGTGATCATCTCACGCAGTTCGTCGGCGCTCGCCGGCAGGTCCACCTTGTAGCCCTGCTCCTTGAGCGCGGCCAGCGTGCGCTGTAGCGACGGAAACACGGCGAGATAGGCAGCGCTGCCCGTGTTGCCCGCGTTGGGCGGAAAGTTGAACAGAATGATCGCGAGTTTGCGGTCCACGCGCGGCGTGCGACGCAGTGCCACGAGGCGCGACACGCGCTCGGCGACGCGCTCCACGCGCTCGGGGATCGGCTCCGACGCGGCCGCCGCCTTGCCATCCGCCGCGCGCCCCTTGCCACCGTACACGGTGGGCACGATCGCGCCGTCCAGCTCGGGAATCGCCACCTGCAACGTGGCCTGCAACGGATTGAGTCCGCGCGCGTCGGCCCGCCACTCTTCGATCGTCTGGAACTCGAGCGTCTGTAGCGAGATGTACGGCACGTCGAGGGCTTCGAGCACCACCTGCGCCGCCGACGAGTCATTGTACGCCGGCCCGCCCACCAGCGAGAAGCCGGTGAGGTTCACCATCGCATCAATGAGCGGGCGTCCGCTGCGATCCTTGAAGAACTTGTCGATAGCCGGTCGGGCATCGAGCGCCGACGCGTACGCGGGAATCACGCGCAAGCCGCGCGCTTCGAACGCCGCCAGGATTGCCGCATAGTGCGCCGTGTTGTCGGCCAGCAGATACGACCGCCCGACGAGCACGCCCACCGTGCCGTTCGATCCGCGAGACGGCAGGTCGCGCGCATCTTCACTGATGCCACGTCCCTTGATTGCCGGATGCCACACGCCGACTTCGGGATACTGCTCCGGTTCGCGCGGCGCGAGCGCGCCCTTGAGCGCCGCGCGCGGTCCCGTGGCGTAGCGATCGATCAGATAGCGCACCATCTGCTCGATGTTGCTGTCCGATCCCGCGAGCCAGTACTGCAGCAGCAGCAGGTACGCGCGCACATCCTGTGCGGTACCCGGCACGAACTTGAGAATCGCAGGCAGCGTGCGCAGCGCCTTCATCTGCCGTTCGCCGCTCGATTTTCCGTCGTCGCGCGAGCCGCGCAGCTTCTTGAGCAGCGAAATGGGCGAGAACTTGGACGGCTGCTTGTCGCCGCTCATGTCGAACTTGCCCAAGCGTGTGCACTTCACCAACTCGGGCGTGCACAGCGCGCAGAGCACCGCATCGGCCTCGGGACGCCGCGCCTGCACCGCCGCCAGCACTTCCTTGGCGTACTCTTCCTGGAACAGCTGCGTGCACGCAATGAAGTTCGCCTGCGCAATGTCGGCGCGCGCGCGCTCCGCCGAGCCCGGCTCGGACGCCCAGTCCGCCGCCACGTGCATGGCGATGTGCAGTCCGGGCATATCGCGCTGCAGCGCAGTGCGCGCCCGCTCGAACGCATCGGCGAGATGCGCGTCGAGCGTGACGATCACGAATCGAACCGGGGTCGACGTCGTCCCCCGCACGTCCCTGCTACCGGCCATAGTGTGCCTTTGCCTCGTACAACGTGTCTACCGTGATGTGCGCAAGTCCGTGTTCTTCGGCGTAGCGCTCCGTATTGCGCTTGGCCTTGCCTCGCACAAAGAAGGGAATCTTCTTGAGTTCACGCTCGGCGTCGGGCAGCCACGGCGCCGGACCGCTTGGCGCCACCGGAGCGGCAACAGCCGCCGCACTGAACGCCGGGGTTGCCGCGGCCCGCTCGATCTCGGGCTCGCCAAGATCGGCCACGAGCACCGCAGGTTCGGGCGCAATCATCGATTCGTCGCCCGCCACAACGGGCGTGGACGCGGCCCCAGCATGCACGCTGTGCAGATGGCTCGGCACCGCACCATCGGCGAACTCGAAATCCTCACGGAACATCTGCAACAGATGTTCTTCGAGCCCCATCATGAGCGGGTGCACCCAGGTATCGAAGATCACGTTGGCGCCTTCGAATCCCATCTGCGGCGAGTACCGCGCCGGTACATCCTGCACGTGAATCGGCGACGAGATCACCGCACACGGTACCGCCAGCCGCTTGGCGATGTGGCGTTCCATCTGCGTGCCGAGTACGAGTTCGGGGGCCGCGTCGGCCACCGCCTTCTCCACGTCGATGTAGTCATCGGTGATGACCGGCTCGACACCGTACTTCGCGCCAAGCTCGCGAATGTCGCGTGCATACTCGCGGCTGTACGTGCCAAGGCCTACGATCTTGAAGCCGAGTTCCTCGGCGGCGATGCGCGCCGCCGCCTTCACATGCGTGGCGTCACCGAAAATGAACACCCGCTTGCCGGTGAGATACGTGGCGTCCACCGATCGCGAATACCACGGCAGCAGCGAGCGCGAGGAATCCATGGTGGACTCACCGATACGCTCGCGCTCGAGCATCGGCTGCACATCGACCCCGGCCACCTTGCCCACTTCGAGAATGAAGTCGCGCGTCGCGCCGATGCCGATGGGCACCGTGCGCACGGTGGGCATGCGGAAGCTGCGTTCGAGCCAGCGGCACGTCGTGTCGGCGATTTCGGGATACAGGCAGACGTTGAAGTCGGCTTCCGGAATGCGCATCAGCGATTCGGGGGTCGCGCCCTGCGGTGCGACCACGTGCACGTCCACGCCGAGATCGGCGAGCAGGCGCGTGATCTCACGCACATCATCGCGATTGCGGAACCCGAGCAGTGTGCCGCCGAGCAGGTTGGCCCGGGGACGGCGATCGGCCGGTCGTTCGGCACGTGCGGTGCCCGGTGCCGGCACCTGCGGCAGCAGCAGCGTGCGCACGAGATGATAGAACGTCTCGCTCGCGCCCCAGTTCTCCTTCTTGGAGTACGCCGGCAGTTCGAGGTTCACGATCGGGATGGGAATGCCCATGCCCTGCGCCAGCGTGCCCGGCTGATCCTGAATGAGCTCCGCCGTGCACGACTCACCCACGAGCATGGCGCGCGGCTTGAAGCGTTCATAGGCATCGCGCACACACGACTTCACGAGTTCTGCGGTATCGCCGCCGAGATCGCGCGCCTGAAACGTGGTGTACGTCACAGGCGGACGGCGATCACGCCGCTCGATCATGGTGAACAGCAGGTCGGCGTACGTATCGCCCTGCGGCGCGTGCAGTACATAGTGCACGCCCTCCATGCTGGTGGCGATGCGCATGGCGCCCACGTGCGGCGGTCCTTCGTACGTCCAGAGCGTAAGCTGCATATCGTCGCGCTCCCTTACACCGTGAGTCGTTCGGCGCGTTCGAGCGGCCGCGCGAACAGCTCCGCGAGGTCGGCCGCCTGATCGTAGCCGTGAATGGGCGTGAACACGAGTTCGATCGCCCACTTGGTGCGCATCCCTTCCGCTTCGAGCGGATTGGCGAGGCCGAGGCCGCACACCGTGAGGTCGGGCCGTGCAGCTCGGCAGCGATCGAGCTGCCGATCGACATCCTGTCCTTCGCTGAGCGTGATCGTGCCAGGCAGCAGCGGCAGTTCGGCTTCCACCAGCAGTCGATCGAGGTACGGCGTGCCGACTTCGACCAGCTCGACGCCGCACTCGTGGTGCAGAAAGCGCGCGAGCGGAATCTCGAGCTGCGAATCGGGGAAGAAGAAGAGTCGCTTGCCGCCCAGTTGTTCGCGATAGCGCGCGAGTGCGCGACCGGCCCGTTCGGCGGGCGCACGCGTGGCGTCCACCACTCGCGCCTCCGACACATCGAACGCCGACGCGGCGGCGCGGAACCAGGCGTTCGTCCCCTGCACGCCAAACGGATAGGGCGACTGCAGCAGCGTGGCGCCGCGGGCCTGCAGCGCGCGCACCGTTTCACTGAGAAACGGCTGTGCCAACAACAGCCGGCTGTTCGGACCGATCGGTGGCAGGTCGCGCGCACGACGCGGCGGAAAGAAGTGCACCGGACCGATGCCCAGCTCCCCGAAGATGCGCGAGAACTGATCTTCGACCACATCCGCGAGCGTGCCCACCACGATCAGCTCAGGGGCGCTCGTGGTCGTCTCCGGCATGTGTGGCACCATGCACTTGAGGCACGTGTCCTCACCTTGCGTGAAGGTGGTCTCGATACCACTCCCCGAGTAGTTGAGGATGCGCACGCGCGGAAAGAATCGCTGATTGAGTCGTTCGGCGGCGCGATGCAAGTCGAGCTTGATCACCTCCGACGGGCACGATCCCACGAGGAACAGCGTCGCAATGTCGGGGCGCCGTTCGAGCAGCTGATCCACGCACCGATCGAGCTCTTCATTGGCGTCGGCGAGGCCTGCGAGATCGCGCTCACCGAGGATGGCGGTCCCGAAGCGAGGCTCGGCGAAGATCATCACACCGGCCGCGCTCTGAATGAGATGCGCACAGGTGCGCGATCCCACCACCATGAAGAACGCGTCCTGCATCTTGCGATGGAGCCACACGATACCGGTGAGTCCGCAGAACACTTCGCGCTGTCCGCGTTCCTTGAGCACCGGCAACTGCGAGGCGTTGTGCGACAGCGCGACGGGGAGGTCGGTGCAGCCGCCGAGTGCGGTTACGGGAAGCGTGGCGCTCACGAGGCCATCTCCAAGGTCGGGGTGCCCGCCGCTTCACGCGCGGCCGCGGCGTTCATCTCGGCTTCGAGCAATCGCGCGGCGCGCAGCTTGAGCAGGAACTGGATGGCGTTCACGGTATAGATCGCGTAGGCGAAGAGCGCGATGGTGAGGTTGACGCGCGGATCCCAGCCGGCGAACAGCCCCCACAGATAGGCCGTGTGCACCGCGATCACGCCGAAGCTCACCACGTCTTCCCAGAAGAACGCTTCATGGAAGAGATACTGGTCGAAGACCACCTTCTCCCAGATCGCACCCGTGATCATGATCACATACAGGAACAGCGTCTTCACGACCACGGACACGTTCGCCGCGACCAAACCGTCGCCGGTGCTCAAGTAGCGGAGCACCAGCACGACGGACACGAGCATCGCCAGCAGTTGCAGCGGCGCCAGGATGCCCTGCACGAGCGTCCATTTGGTATTGTCGCGCCGACGCCGCTGCTCCGGGGTGTAGAGCGGCTTCTTGACACGCCCTGTACCGGAGCGGCCGTGATCACGCGCGGACGCGGGTGCCGCCGACGGCGCACCCGGTGAAGATGCACTCATCATGGACACCGCAGACGCGTCAGACCCATGGGGCTGACGCGTGGTGGAGGAATCGACTTCAGTCATGTGCCGCCTGTTCCGGGGGTTCGCTACCCAGATGGGGTGACGATACTTCCGCGGCCCGCGAGTTGTCAAGCAAAGTTTACGTCAGGTTTGCTTGACAACTCCGTCCCCCGTTCACATACTGGATCCCGTACCTATTTCATTTGTCAGTGCTTGCCCGACCGAGGTCCCGTGATGATGTTCGGCCAATCCTCAATCCCTTCGGCCCCGGACGTCCTCGACCAGCGAGGGACGCGGTGGACCGCGTCCGCGTCGCCCGGCGAGCCTCATCCCCAAACGACGAGCGAACGGACCGTGGACCGCACGATCGAGACCGAACTCGTCCCGAGAATGCTGATGGCCCACCAGCCCGCTTCGGCGGCCCCGCTCCCCGCCTCCACTGGCGTACGCACCCTGACGCCTCAGGATATCCCGAGCTTCCTCGAAGAAGTCTTGGGCACCGATGACGCCGCGGCCGCGCAGTACGTGCGACAGCTGCTGGCCGATGGCGTGAGCGTCGAATCAATCTATCTCGAGCTGCTCTCGCCGGCCGCCCGCGAACTTGGGCTGCGCTGGGAAGACGATGAATGCAGCTTCGTGGACGTCACGGTGGCCATGGGCCGCCTGCAGCGCGTCCTGCGTGAGCTCAGCCAGGTCTTCCAGTCCGAAGGCAGCGAGCCCGCCAAGGAAGGTCAGGTGCTGCTCACCTGTCTCCCCGGCGAGCAGCATACGCTCGGTCTCATCATGGTGGCGGAGTTCCTTATTCGTGACGGATTTCGCGTACATGTGGGCACGCCCTGGTCGGAAGCCGACCTGCTCACGATGGTGCGCACGGAGTGGTTCGACCTCATCGGGTTTTCGGCAGGGTGCGAGAGCCGGCTCTCGGTGCTCAAGCGCGAGATCCACCGCATTCGCGCCAACTCGCGCAATCCGAACCTGCAGATTCTGGTGGGGGGACAGGTGTTCTCCCTCGACCCCGAACTCGTGGAACGCGTCGGCGCCGATGGATACGCGCGCGACGCGCGTGAGTCGCCCGTGGTCGCCCGCGCGCTCTGTGGCCGCGTGCGTGCCAGTGGTGCCTCACAATCATTACATGCTGACGCTTCGGCGCCGGCGCCCACGACGCTGAGCGCCGTGGCTGATTCCAGCCAACCCTCCTGACGCTCCGACCGTCTGCGTGAGACTCTACGACGCCAATGACCCGGCCTACGACGCACTAGGCGCCAGCGCCGCCGCGAGCATGCTTGCCGTGGCAGGTGATTTCGCCGTGCTCGTCGACCCAGCCGGCGTCGTGCGCGACGTCTCGGTCGCCCCAACCGATGTGGCCGCCGACCTCTCCAAGGAGTGGGTCGGTCGGCCATGGCCAGATACGGCCACCAGCGAGACGCGGCTCAAGATCGAGACGCTGCTGCGCGAGGTGGCGACGAAGGGCATCTCCAAGCGCCGCCAGGTGAATCACACCACCGCGGCTGGCGCCGACCTGCCCATTGCCTACACCGCGATGCGCGTGGGACGCGATGGCTCGGTGGTGGCGGTCGGGCGTGACATGCGCCACCTCTCGTCGCTCCAGCAGCGATTGGTCGAGGCGCAGCAGGCCATGGAGCGTGACTACTGGCGCCTTCGGCACGTCGAAACGCGCTATCGGCTCCTCTTCCAGCTGGCCAGCGATGGCATTCTGGTGGTGGACGCGGGCACCATGAAGGTGCTCGATGCCAACAGCGCCGCCGGTCAGGTGTTCGACGAGGTCACGGAACGGCTGATCGGGCGCTCCTTCCCGTTCGGCGTGAACGTGGCCTCCGCCCGCACGCTCGAGGACCTCATCTCCGCGGCCCGGTCGGCCGGTCGCGCGGGGGATGTGCCCATTGTCCTCGAAGGCAGCGACCAGCAGTGGAATGTCTCCGCCTCCTGCTTCCGGCAGGAAACGGCCACGCTGCTGCTCATCCGTTTCTCCTCCACTGACGCCAGCGAGCAGTCGCAGCGTGAGGAGGGGGTGCGCAGTCGCATTCGGGATCTGATCGAGCGCTCGCCGGATGCGTTCATCGTGACGGATCTCGACGGCCACATCCTCGAAGCCAACCGCGCCTTCCTCGATCTTGCCGAGCTGGCGTCGCTGGAGCAGGCCCGGGGCGCGCTGCTCTCGTCGTTCATTGGGCGACCCGGCGCCGATTTCCCCGTCTTCGTGTCCATGCTCAAGAAGCACGGGGCGGTGCGACTCGTGGCCACGGCCGCGCGCGGTTCGCACGGTTCGGCCACCGAGGTCGAGGTGTCGGCGGTGTGGGTGCCGGACGGTGACGAGCCCAGCATCGGCTTCACGATGCGCGACATCGGCCGCCGACTCGCCAGCGGCCCGCAGGGGGCGCGCGATCTCACGCGCGCCGTGGAAGAGCTGACCTCGCTCGTGGGACGCGTCACGCTGCGGGACCTGGTGCGCGACACGGTCGATCTGGTCGAGCGCCACTTCATTGAAGCCGCCCTCGAGCTTACGAACGACAACCGCACCTCGGCCGCCGAGGTCCTCGGCGTCAGTCGACAGAGCCTGTATGTCAAGCTGCGACGCCACCGATTGGCGTCTCCCAGCGCCGAACGAGACGGCGAAGCCGCCGACTGACGTCGCCCCCGCGCCTTTTGTCGGAAAAAGTCACATGAAGTCGCCGATTGCCACTCGCCAATTCCCGAACTGTCAATTAAACTAGACAGCCATGGGTGTCAGCAATACGATACAAACCGCCTCAGCGCGTCCGGATCCGCGCGCTGTCCTCACGCTGCTCAAGCCAGTCACGTGGTTCCCACCGATGTGGGCCTTCACGTGCGGCGTGATCAGTTCGGGACAGCCGCTCTCTGGCCGTTGGGGGTTGCTGGCACTGGGCGTTTGCATCACGGGGCCGCTCGTCTGCGCCTCCAGCCAGGCGGTCAACGATTGGTTCGACCGCCATGTGGACGCGATCAACGAGCCCAATCGGCCGATTCCCTCCGGCCGGATTCCCGGCCAGTGGGGTCTCGCCATCGCCATTGCGTGGACCGTCCTGTCGCTCATCGCGGCGATTCCGCTCGGGGTGCTCGGGCTCGGCGCGGTGTCGCTCGCGCTGCTCTTTTCGTGGGGCTACAGCGCCCCGCCCTTTCGCTTCAAGCTCAATGGCTGGCTGGGGAACGCCGCCGTCGGTTTCACCTATGAAGGGCTGGCCTGGGTGACCGGCGCCGCCCTCATGCTCGGCCAGCCGTCGTTGCCGTGGCAGATCGTGGTGGCCGCCCTGTTCTACTCGATCGGCGCGCACGGCATCATGACGCTGAACGACTTCAAGGCAATCGAAGGCGATCGGCAGATGGGTGTCGGCTCCTTGCCCGTGAAGCTTGGCGTCGAGCCGGCGGCGTATGTCGCCAGCGCCATCATGCTCATGCCGCAGTGGGTGGTACTCACCATGCTGCTCGTGATCGGCAAGCCATGGCACGCGCTCACGATTGGCGTGCTCATGGTCGTGCAGTTCGGCATCATGCGCTGGTTCGTGCAGTCGCCGCGTGAGCGGGCGCTGTATCTGAGCGCGTTCGGTGTGCCGTTTTCGGTCGCCGGCATGATGGTGACGGCCTTCGCCATTCGTGGCGTGCTCGGAGCGGGCGCATGAGCTGGGTGCAGATCTTCCGCCTCGGCCTGGTGCAGGCGTGCATCGGTGCGGTGGTGGTGCTCATGACGGCGACGATGAATCGCGTCATGGTCGTGGAGCTGGCGCTGCCCGCGTCGGTGCCGGGCGTGCTGGTGGCGCTGCACTTCGCCGTGCAACTCTATCTGCGTCCGCGCCTTGGGCATGGCTCCGATGCCGCCGGTTCGCGCACGCCGTGGATCATTGGTGGCATGGCCACGCTGGCCGCGGGTGGCATTGGCGTGGCGCTGTCGATTCCCGTGATGGCCGCCACACCGGCGCTCGGCATCGCCCTCGCGGCCATCGCCTTCGTGGTACTTGGCGCCGGGGTGAGTGCCGCTGGAACGCCCCTGCTTGCGCTCATCTCGGAGCATGCCCATCCGTGGCAGCGTGCTGGTGCCGCCGCGGTCACGTGGATTCTCATGATCGTCGGCTTCATCATCACGACGGCCACGGCGGGCTCGCTGCTCGATCCATTCGGATTCGAGCGCCTGCTCATGATCACGGTGGGTGTAGGCGCGGTCGCGGTAGCCGTGACCACGCTCACCCTCTTTGGTCTCGAGCGCACGCTCGGTGAGCGGCAGGCGCCGGAGCCGATCGCGGCGTCGGAGCGCGGCACCGCGTTCAAGGAGGCGCTCGCGACGGTATGGGGCGAGCCGGTGGCACGCACCTTCGCGGTGTTCGTCTTCGTTGCCATGTTGGCGTACAGCGCGCAGGATCTCATTCTCGAGCCGTTTGGCGGCATTGCCTTCGGACTCACGGCGGGGGAAACCACGCGACTCGCCGGCATGCAGCACGGCGGCGTGCTGGTGGGCATGATCGTCACCGCGATCATCGGCGCGCGCTTTGGTGCGCTGCGCATCTGGGCAGCAGCGGGGTGCGCGGCCTCGTCGGTCATGTTCGTCCTGCTCGCGGTGAGCCCGGTCTTCGCAAGCGTGGACACGTTCCGCGCGATCGTGTTTCTGCTGGGCCTTGCCAACGGTGTGTTCGCGATTGGTGCGATCGGTTCCATGATGGCGCTCACCGGCGATGCCAAGGATGGCCGCGCCGGCCTGCGACTCGGCGTCTACGGGGCCGCACAGGCGGTGGCGTACGCGGTGGGTGTGTCGGTGGGCGGCGCCGGTGTCGATGTGGCGCGTTCGCTGCTCGGCTCCCCGATTCGCGGCTATGCGGCGGTGTTCTCGGTGGAGGCGGCGCTGTTCGTCGTGGCCGCCGTGCTGGCCTATCGCAGTGCATCGACGGCCAACGCCGGCGACGTGGTGCGCACACGCGGCGAGATGCTCGCCGCCGTGGTGAACAACTGATGGTGGTAACAACGGTTCGGGGCATGCGTGTCGCGGCTTCGACGCGCCGGCTGCCGGCCACGCACGGGAGTGCACTCTGATGGATCAGTTCGACGTGGTGGTGGTGGGTGGTGGACCAGCGGGCGCAACGGCGGCGCATGAAATGGCGCAGACCGGCCGCTCCGTGCTCCTGCTCGACAAGGCGTGGCGCATCAAGCCGTGTGGCGGCGCCGTGCCTCCGCAGCTCATGAAGGACTTCAACGTGCCTGACGACTTGCTCGTGGCACGGATCGACACGGCGCGCATGATTTCGCCCAAGTCGAACAAGGTCGATATTCCGGTCGGCCAGGGCTATGTGGGCATGGTCGATCGCGACGTGTTCGACGAGTGGCTGCGCGCGCGGGCCGAGTCGGCCGGCGCCGAGCGCCGCACGGGTGGCTTTGTGCGCATGGAGCGCGACGACGATGGTCTGCAGGTGCTCACCTACACCGATGGCCGTTCGCGCCACGGAGTGGAGAAGCAGGTCAAGACGAAGATGGTGATCGGCTGCGATGGGGCGCTCTCATCGGTGGCCAAGGCCGCGATTCCCGGTGCCGAGAAGATGAAGCATGTCTTCGCGTACCACGAAATCGTGAAGTCACCCGATCTCGACAGCGACGCATTCGGCAGCAAGCGCTGCGATGTGTACTATCAGGGCCCGCTGTCCCCCGACTTCTACGCCTGGGTGTTTCCGCACGGGCACACCACGAGCATCGGCACCGGTTCGCTGCAGCAGGGCTTCAAGCTGCGGGAAGCGGTGGCACAGCTCCGCGCATCCACCGGCCTCGATTCGGCCGAGACGATTCGCAAGGAAGGCGCGCCGATTCCGCTGCAGCCGCTGCGTCGTTGGGACAACGGTCGCGACGTGATTGTGGGCGGTGATGCGGCCGGTACGGTTGCGCCCGCGTCGGGTGAAGGCATCTATTATGCGATGACGAGCGGGCGATACGTGGCGCAGGCCGCCGGTGTGGCCATGCTCACCGGCAATCCGCTGTGGCTGCGCACCGCGCGCCGCCGCTTCATGTGGGAGCACGGGCAGGTCTTCCGTGTGCTGGGCATCATGCAGGACTTCTGGTACAACAACGATGATCGTCGCGAACGCTTCGTGCGCATCTGCGAAGACCGTGACGTGCAGGAACTGACGTTCGACGGATACATGAACAAGCGTCTGGTGAAGGCGCGCCCGATGTCACACGTCCGGATCTTCTTCAAGAACCTGGCGCACCTGACCGGCCTCGCCCCCGCCTGATCACATCGTCTGCTCGACGCCCACTCCCCGTCACCACCCCCTCGCATGCTCATCTCGATCGCTGTCGACTTCCGCCGTGCCGACGTCGCGACCCGGGAGCAGTTTCACCTCTCGGAAGAGCGGCTGACTCAGCTTTACCGGACCGCGCGCACCGAAGTCGTCACCGAAGCCGCGCTGATTGCCACCTGTAATCGCACTGAGCTGTACGCGTGGGTGGAAAGCGACGACATCAATGAGATCGACAAGGCCATTCAGACACTGGCCCGTCGGTGGATGCGTACGCGCGTCAACGGCGACGAGTTGTTGCGCACGGCGACGCGTCGCTACGGCGCCGATGCGGCGCAGCACGTGGTGCGTGTGGCCTCCGGGTTGGAGTCGCAGGTGCTCGGCGACGGTCAGATTCTGGGGCAGCTGCGCAGCGCGTACAAGCGGGCCGCGAAGAGCGGTGCGACGGGTCCGGTGCTGCATCGCCTGTTCGAAACGGCGCTGCGGGCCGGCAAGCGTGTGCAGACGGAAACGTCGCTGCTCGCCGGTCGCAACTCGATTGGGGCCGAAGCCGCGTCGATTGCACATCAGCGCTTCGGCTCGCTCACGAATGCACGGTGTCTGGTGGTGGGCTGTGGCAAGACGGGCGAGCGCACGGCGCGTCAGCTCGTGAAGCTGGGCGCGCGCGATCTGGTGCTCATGAATCGCTCCATCGAGAAGGCCGAGGAGCTGGCCGGCATTCTGGGCGGACGTGCGGCCGCACTCGATACCCTGCACGTCGAAGCGGCGATGGCCGATGTGGTGATTGTGGCCACGGCGTCGGAGAGCCCGATTCTGCTCGCCGATGCGCTGCGCCGCACCCGTGAGGCGTGTGGCACGGCCGCGTACTCGCTGCTGCTCATGGACCTCAGCCTGCCGCGCAACATCGATCCCGCCGTGCTCGAGCTCGCCGGCGTGACACTGGTGGACCTCGACACGCTGCACTCGCCGATTCTGGCTGCGGAAGAAGCGCGTCGGAACGCCGTGCCCGAAGCGGAGCATGTGTGTCAGGAAGAAGTCACCGACTTCCTCGAATGGGTCGCGGCCATGCCCGCCCGAGACGCCATCAAGCCGCTGCGTGAAGCGCTCACGGAAGTGGCGCGTCGCGAAGTAGCGTTCGCCGCGGGCGATGCCGTCGCCGAGCGCACCGCCACGCGCATCGTGGCCAAGCTGCTGGCGCGTCCGATGGCCGCACTGCGCAAGGCGGTGCAGCGTGGCGAGCCGCTCGATGCACACACGATGATGCTGTTCGAAATGTTTGCCCCGACCCGCCCCGCCGAATCGCGTCGCACCATTGCGGCCCGCAACCGGGCGCTGCGGGCCACCGAGACGGCCGCCGACCTCGCACCGCGCCGTTCTGCCAACGCTACCGC
>JAABRL010000044.1:7074-36234 GCA_011390935.1 Gemmatimonas sp. | reverse complement strand
CGCTGACGTGCTGCTGCGTTTGCAAGGTGTCACTGTCGGGCCGCGCACGTCCTTCAGCAGCCGAGTCTTACTTAAGGGCTGCGAGCCCGTCGTCTTCATAGACGGCGCTGAGCTAATGAGCAGGACCATGGACCTCGATGCGTTCATCGACGTGGATGACATCGAAGCGATTGAAGTCTACATCACGCCTGCTGAAGTTCCGCTCGAGTTCCCCGGCGATCCGCTCTGCGGATCCATCCTGGTTTGGCGCAAGGCCGACCGGCGGCGCCTCTGAACGAACTCGGTCCGCCATTCACTCATCCATCGCTGCCTGCGGGATGGACGATCCAGAATGAGCGATACCAACCGTTTTTCGCGACACGCGTTGGTTGTCGGTGTGCACGCACTCGCTGCGCTGAATGCCGCACTGCACCATCACGGTCAACTGCGCAGCCGGGAGGTTCAACGCTCGATGGGCGGGGCGAAGGGGTCGGCAACGAACTCTTGAGGGGTGAGGGTCTCGCGCGAGCAGTTCCCAACCGGAGCCCGCATCGGTCGCGACCTGGCCCGCGCCCACCTCATCCCTCGCGAATTCGTTGCCGACCCCTTCGCCCCGCCCATCGAGCGCGGAATCCTGCTCCGCATGCGTTCTTCACCCAAACGCCGCGCGATACTCCTGCGCATACGACGCCATGCGTCGCGGCGCCTGGCCGGTGATTGACTGCACCGCATCCGTGATGCGCTCACTGTATCCCAGCGAGAAGTAGTGCAGAATCACGAGCATGAACTCCGCATACGCCGTCGGCAGACCGGCGCCGAGCAGGTTCGCACGCATGGCGTCAGGCGTGACGTCCTCGTAGCGAATGGTGCGGCCGGTGGCCTCGCTCAGGATCGCCGCCACCTCGGTGTGATCGAGCGCCTCACCGCCGGTGAGATCGAACGCCTGCCCTTCCGTGTCGCTGCGCTGCAGCAAGGCCGCCGCCGACGCGGCGATGTCGCGCGCATCGATGAAGCTGCCGCGCGCCGAGCCGGTGGGAAGCTGAATGGCGTTGTGCTCCCGAATGCCGTGCAGCCAGTAGGTGTGAAAGTTCTGCATGAACCAGTTGGGGCGGATCACGTTCCACGCCAGCCCCGATCCCTCCAGGTGCAGCTCGGCGCGACGCATCGGCGCCGAGGGGTCGGCGTCGGCGCCCATGGCGGTCATGAGCACCACCTTCTGCACGCCATGCGCCACCGCGCGCTCGATCACCGGGCCCAGCAGTTCGTCCTGATTGGTGTGCCCCGGCGGGGCCATGAGGAAGGCGGCGTGCGCACCCTCCATCGCGCGGTCGAGGCCGGCCTGGGTGAGCAGGTCGAGGTGCACCTGACCGGGGCCGGTGGCCCGGCTGGTGGCTCGGCGCACGGTGTGGCCGGCGTCGGCGAGCAGGCGGGCAACTTCGCCGCCCACGGTCCCCGAGGCGCCAAGGACGAGTGTGGTGGTCATGCAAACGCTCCAGTGCTGAGAAGAGAAAGGCGACAGCGAACACAGGGAAGCTGGCGACGTTTGGCTGGACGATGAATGGCAAAACGTCCTCGGTTCTTGTCCTTGAGTCCAGAATTGGCGATATTAAATGGATGGACCTGCTCTCCGAACTGTTCCGCGAGACCGGGCTGCGTCGCCGCCGGCTCGACCTGCAGGGGCTCCCCCGCGACGGGGCCATCCGGTTTCCCTGCGACCGCAGCGTGGGGTGCCACGTGGTGCTGTCGGGCACGGTGTACGTGCACTCCTCGCGCCTCGCCCAACCGCTGCGCCTGGAGGCGGGCGACATCGCCGTGATGGGGCGCGGCTGCGACCACTTGCTTGCCAGCAGCGCCGACGCAGCCATGGTGGCGGCCGGACAGATCGCGATGATGCACGATGGGACCACACCCACCGGTGGCACCGAAACGGTGATCAGCGGAGCCTATCAACTGTGGAGCGCGCCGGTGCATCCGTTCTTCGCCGAGCTCCCCGAATGGTTCGTGCTGCGTGCGTCGGAGACGGCGCAGATCGCGTCGATCCACCACGCGGTGGCGCTGCTCTCCGCCGAGGCGGCGGGCGATGCGCTCGGACGCGAGACCGTGGTGCACGGCCTGCTCGATGTGCTGTTCACGTGCCTGCTGCGCGAGATCGTGGCACGGAGCGACGCGCGCACGCCCGGCTGGTGCCACGCCATGCAGGATTCGGCGATTCGCCTCGCGGTGCAGCGACTGCACGACGCGTGCGAAAAGCCGTGGACGCTGGCGCTGCTCGCGCGAGAGGTGGGCGTATCGCGCAGCGCGCTGGCGGCCCGCTTTCGCACCGTGATGGGGGACACGCCACTCGCGTACCTGCGCACCGTGCGTCTGCAGCGGGCAATGCGCCTGCTCACCGAGCCGGGGCGCACGCTGGAGCAGGTGGCCACGGCGGTGGGATACACCGATGCGTTCAGCTTCTCCAAGGCGTTCAAGCGCGCCGTGGGCATGTCGCCGGGCGAGTTCAGACGCCGCGATGCGGCCGATGCGTTGCTGGCGTGGCGGTTGCCTGCGGAGCAGGCGATCGGGTGAACTCACGCGTCGCCACACGCACGGGCGCGCGCGACCGGTAGTCTGGCGCGGGCGGTGTCCGCGTCCGATCTTGGGCCGTGCCTACCACCACCATTCGCGCGCGCCGTCGCGGCGCCGGTCACGTCGTGCGTGCCCTGTTTTCGCAGCGCGCGCTGGCGCGTGTCGCGTTCGTTCGTGTTGCACTGCTGCTGTGTGCAGCCGCGACCACTGCGGCGGCGCAAGCCGAACCCTACCGCAATCGCTCGCTCCCGGTCGACACGCGCGTGACCGACCTGCTCACCCGCATGACGCGCGTGGAGAAGTTCCGGCAGCTGTTCATGGCGCCTGGTTCGGCCACCGAACTCGATTCGCTCGATCTTTCCACCGGTCTGTTCGGTTTGCAGGTGCGCGTACCGGCAGGCGTGCCGAGTGTTGAGGCCGCGCGCACGCACGCCACGCAGCTGCAGACGCTGCGCGCGCGCATCACGAACGCATCGCGCCTTGGCATGCCGCCGCTCTTCTTCGAAGAGGCGCTGCATGGCGTGATGGACGCCGGCGCGACGGTGTTTCCACAGGCGATCGCGCTGGGGGCCACGTTCGACACGGCCCTCGTGCACCGCGTGCATGCGGCGGCCGCACGTGAGATGCAGAGTCGCGGACTGCGCATGGCGCTCTCACCGGTGGTGAACCTCGCCAACGATGTGCGCTGGGGGCGCACGGAAGAAACGTTTGGCGAAGATCCGTGGCTGGTGGGCGCCATGGGGCGCGCGCATGTGCGGGCCTTCGAGCAGGCGGGGCTCGTGGCCACCCCCAAACACTTCGTGGCCAACGTGGGCGAAGGTGGTCGCGACAGCTGGCCGATCGACATCAGCGTGCGTGCGCTCGAGGAACGGTTCTTTCCGCCCTTTCGCAGCGCGTTTGATGACGCTGGTGCACGCAGCGTGATGACAGCGTACAACAGCGTGGACGGCGATCCGGCCACGCAGAGTCGTCTGCTGCTGCACACCACGCTGCGGGAACGTTGGCGCTTTGGCGGCTTCGTGATTTCCGATGCGTCGGCCACGTCAGGCGCCACGGTGCTGCATCGCACCGAGCGCAATACCGCCGAGGCGTTTCTGCACGCGATTGCGTCCGGTCTGGATGTGGTGTTTCAGGGTGGACTGCGCGATATCCGACCGTACGAGCGGGCCGTGACGGATGGTGTGATTCCCGACTCGCTGCTCGATCGAGCAGCGGCGCGTGTACTGCGTGCCAAGTTCCAGCTGGGGCTGTTCGACGAGCCCGCGTTTGCGCCGGATAGTGCGGCATACTGGAACGGCCACGCCGAACATCTGGCGCTTGCGCGTGAGGCGGCGCGGGCGTCGCTGGTGCTGCTGCGGAATGCGCCTTCGCGCAATGCCGCTGCGGGAAATGCGAGTGCACCGAACGCGTCCTTGCGCAGTGTATCGTCGCGCGCAAGCACTCCGCCCACGCTGCCGCTCGCGTCCTCAGTCCAACGCATCGCCCTCATTGGCGAAGACGCCGACTCGGTGCGACTCGGCGGGTACAGCGGCAGCGGCTTCGCGCCCGTGTCCATTCGTAGCGCGCTCTCGTCACGCGCCGGCGTATCCGTGCGCTACGCGGCCGGCCCCGGGCGCGACGGGGATTCCATGCGCACCGTGCCCGCACAGGCGCTGTCACACCCCGCTGGCGCTGGACTCTCCGCCGAGTACTGGAACAACCCGGACTTCGCGGGTGCACCGACGGTGCGCCGCATCGATCCCACCATCGCCTTCACGTGGACGCTGTCGTCACCGGCGCGCGGTCTGCCGTACGACTGGTACGCCGCGCGGTGGACTGGCACACTCACCGTGCCAGCCGGCGGGATGCGCGCCATCGGCATTGACGGGCGCGATGGCGTGCGCGTGTGGGTGGACGATGTGCTCGTGCTCGATCGCTGGGAAGCGCGCAGCGCCGGTCGATGGGTCGTACCGGTGTCGCTCACTGCAGGCCCGCACGCGTTGCGTGTGGAGTTTCACGAACGGCGTGGCAACGCACGCCTTACGCTGCTGTGGGACGCGGACGTGGAACGTACCGCCGATACGCGCATTGCCGAAGCTGTAGATGCGGCGCGAGCCAGCGAAGTAGCCGTGGTGGTGGTGGGCGTGGAGGAGGGCGAGTTTCGGGATCGATCGAAGCTCTCGCTGCCCGGACATCAGGATGCGCTCGTGCGCGCCGTGTCGGCCACCGGTGTGCCCACTGTGGTGGTGATCGTGGGCGGCAGCGCGATCACCATGCCGTGGCTCGACGACGTGGATGCGGTGCTCATGGCGTGGTACCCGGGAGAGCAGGGTGGGCCGGCAATTGCCGACGTGCTGTTCGGTGACGCGTCACCATCGGGGCGATTGCCGATCACCTTTCCCGAGCGCGAAGGGCAGCTGCCGCTCACGTACGATCACAAGCCCACGGGGCGCGGCGACGACTATCTCGATGGCAGCGGTGCGCCACTCTTTCCGTTCGGGCACGGCCTGTCGTACACCACGTTCGCGTGGGATTCGCTGCAGGTCACAACGGTGAACGATCGCGCTGGTGCTGATGTGCGCGTGCAGATCTCGGCGCGCATTCGCAACACGGGCGCGCGCGCCGGCCATGAAGTGGTGCAGCTGTACGTACGCGACGAGGTCACCAGCGTGGTGCAGCCACTGATCGCACTGCGTGGTGCGGCACGCGTGGCGCTCGAACCGGGGGCGAGCACGCGGGTGATGTTCACGCTTGGTGCCCGGGAGCTGGCACTGCTTGACCGCGAGCTGCGGTGGCGCGTGGAGCCCGGCTCCTTTCGGGTGATGCTGGGTGCGTCATCGCGCGACATTCGGTTGCGCGAGATCTTCACCGTTCGCTGACCCTGTATGCCACCCTCTCTCGTTCGTGTGCTGTCGCTCGGTGTCCTGCTGTTCATGTGCATGCTCACCCAGGCCCCATCGGCCGCGGCACAGTCCGGTCGTCCGCTCGTCTCCGTGCGTGGTGGGTTTCTCGGCTCGTCCGACGCGTACCAGTCCAACTGTGGCCATTCCAGCCTCTCCATCGGCGCCGAGGTGCGTGGTCGTGGCTCGATCTTTCCGTGGATATCGGCCGATCGTGGTATCGGGTCGGGTGGTGGAGACGTGCTGTGTCTCGCCCTTTTGCCGGGTGGGCAGCCCGTGCCGCGCGTAGGTGGGCTGTTGCTCGAAGGCTCGACGATGCTGTCCGCTGGCGCGGGGTGGCAGAGTGCACCAGCAGCGCTGCAGGTGGAAGGCATGGCAGGCGCTGGTCTGATGATCGGACAACCCGGCTTCGGCACATCATCGTCGCGCGAGGTGCGACCGCGCGTGGTCGGCGCGGTTGGGCTGGTGTTCTTCCGGCATCTGGTCGTGTCGGTGGAGCTTGGGCAAACGCAGCTGTCGTTTCGCGACGGCGTTCCTGGGAGCGTCGTGCGCACCACACGGTGGGAAAGCACGGGCTCCGGTCGCATCGGCCTGCGCTTCTGATGCAACATCATCTTCAACGAGTTCCGACCATGCCCGCCTCTCGTCGATCGTTCCTGGCCACGTTGGGTGCATCGGCGTTGGGCGCGGCGGTGGCACCGCGCGATCTCACGCAGATCACGCGCGCATGGACATCGGCCGCACGGCTGCAGGATCGTCCGCGTCCCTCGCCCGCTCAACTCACCTGGCAGCGCGACGAGCTCGCACTGTTCCTGCACTTCGGCGTGAACACCTTCACCGATCGCGAATGGGGTGACGGTACCGAATCGCCGTCCATCTTTGCCCCCGATGCGCTCGACTGCCGGCAATGGACGCGCGCCGCACGGGCCGCCGGCGCCAAGGCGCTGATCCTCACGGCCAAGCATCACGACGGTTTCTGTCTGTGGCCCACGGCCACGACGCGCCACTCGGTGGCATCGAGTCCGTTTCGGGGGGGGCAGGGCGATCTGGTGCGCGAGTTCACCGAGGCGTGCCGCGAGGCCGGGCTGCGCGCCGGTCTGTACCTGTCGCCGTGGGATCGCAATCACCCGAGCTACGGCGACTCACCACGCTACAACGCGGTGTATCGCGCGCAGCTCACCGAACTGCTCACCAACTACGGCCCCATTCACGAAGTCTGGTTTGACGGCGCCAATGGTGAAGGGCCCAACGGCAAGCGGCAGGTGTACGACTGGCCGGGCACGTGGGCGCTCGTGAAGCAGCTGCAACCGGAGGCGGTGATCTTCTCCGATGCGGGCCCCGACGTGCGCTGGATCGGTAACGAAATCGGCGTGGCTGGCGAAACGAACTGGAGTACGGTGAATCCCGACACGGTGCCGGTGCCGGGGCTGTCGGGTGACGAAGTGATGCGCTCGCTGCGCGAAGGCGACCGCGACGGCACCGTGTGGCGTCCCGGTGAAACCGACGTGAGCATTCGGCCCGGCTGGTTCTGGCATCCGGCTGAAGATGCGCGCGTGCGCACGGCGGAGAATCTCGAGCAGCTGTGGTTCACGTCGGTGGGTCGCAACTCCAAGCTGCTGCTCAACGTGCCGCCCACGCGCGCGGGGCTGCTGCACGAGATCGATGTGCAGCGGCTCACCGACATGCGCGCGCGCCTCGATGCGTGTTTTGCCGACGATGTCACGCGCGGACTCACGCGCATGTGGCGCGACGTTGGTGCGCGCGCCGCGCAGCTCGAGGTCACGCTGCCGCGCGCGGCAACGATCGCCGCGATCGACGTGCGCGAAGACATCACACAGGGGCAGCGCGTGGCGGCGTTCACGCTGTCCGGACGCGTGAACGGCGCGTGGCAATCGCTGGCGGCGGGCAGCACGATCGGCTATCGGCGTGCCACGCGCATCACGCCGGTGACGGTTGATGCGTTGCGCCTCGAGATCAGCGATGCGGTCGAGCCGTTGCTCCAGGTGGAGATCGCGGCGTTCCGCGCGTAAACCGTTGGAGGTGTCGATCGCGGCGTTCCGGGCGCGAACCGCTCGCGGGCGATGGCCTCAGCGCAGCTGCCGTTCCACCTGCTGCGCGAGCGCGCGCACTTTGCGCACGGCGCGATTGAGCGAGCCTTCGGTGAGCAGCAGGTAGCCGAACCACAGCAGCGCTGCGGTGAGGGTCCAGCGCATGATCGGCAGCTGTGGCATGCGCCATCGTCGTCGGCGTCCAGGTCCGACGGTGACCTGCGGGCGGACCGGTGTGGCGGGCTGCGGTGTCGCCGCCGGTGGTGGTGGCGAGGCCGGCGCGGCGACGGCGCGTGCTGCGGCACCGCCGGCTGGTGTCGATCGCGATCGGGACACCGGCAGCACGGGCGGAACGGGTGCCGACGGCGTGCGCTTCACCCGCCCCGGTTTGCCGTGCGAGGCCGCCGCGAAGTCGCGCGCAAACTCGATCGCACTCGGCGTGCGCTGCGCGCGATCACGATGCATGCCGCGATTGAGCACCGCCTGCACCGACTCGGGCCACCGCGTATCGGGGCGCACCAGCTCGAGCGGACGCGGATCGCTGGTGAGGCGCGCCATGAGCCCGCGGTCCGGCGTGCGCGTATCGAACGGCATGTCGCCGGTGAGCAGGTGGTACGCGAGCAGCGCCAGGGCGTACACGTCGCTGCGGTGGTCCACCGTCTCGCCGAGCAGCTGCTCCGGGCTCATGTACTCGGGGGTGCCCACCACGAAGCCGGTGCGCGTGAGCGAGCGCTCGCCGGCCCCGATGGCTTTCGCGATGCCGAAGTCCACGATCTTGGCCTGTTCGGCGCCGGACTCGGTACGTACCACGAGTACGTTGTCGGCCTTCAGATCGCGATGCACGATGCCCTGCCGATGCGCCGCGTCGAGGCCGGCGGCGATCTGCTGCACGAGTGCGGCCGTGCGCGCGAGCGGCAGCGGCCCGTGCTGCGCGAGCTCGGCCTTGAGCGTGGGGCCGTCGAGATATTCGAGCGCGAGATACACCAGCCCCTGCGCGGTCTCGCCGAAGTCGTACACGCGCGCCACCGCGTCGTGCTCCACGCGACTCGCAGCCGCGGCTTCGCGATGGAATCGTGCGAGGGCGGCCGGATCGGTGGTGAGACTGCCGTGCATGATCTTGATGGCCGCGTCGCGCGGCAGCTTCACGTGCCGGCCGCGGTATACCGTGCCCATGCCCCCTTCACCGATCTGCGAGGTGATGAGGTATCGCTCGTCGAGGACCGTTCCGATCAGGGACGACCGGGCCGGATCGGCGCGCAGCACTGCCCCGTCGACGGGACAGAAGACCGTGGTGTCGTCGTACAATGCTGCACAGCTGGGGCAGACTTTGGACATCACGGAATGTACCGCAACCGTCCGCGCGGCGACTTGCGAATGGGTGGCCGCTCAGGCGATAGGTTAGGGATGACAGATTCCACGGCCGCACACTCGGGATTCCCTCGCCGCGTCTTCATGGTGGGCGCCACCGGCACGATCGGACGCGCCACGGTACGCGCCCTCGTGCGCCACGGGCACGAGGTGGTGTGTTTCGTTCGGCCGAGCAGCACGCAGAGCACCGACTGGCCGGCGGGCGTGATCGTGCGCACCGGTGATGTCACCACCCCAGCGTCGATTGAACGCGATGGCCTCTGCGGGGAGCGCTTCGATGCCGTGGTCTCGTGCCTGGCGTCGCGCACCGGCGCACCGCGAGATGCGTGGGCGATCGACCATCAGGCGCACGTGCATCTGCTCGAGGCCGCGAAGGCGGCCGGCGTGGCGCAGTTCGTGCTGCTGTCGGCCATCTGCGTACAGAAGCCCACGCTCGCCTTTCAGCACGCCAAGCTCGCGTTCGAAGCGGCGCTCATGGCATCGGGACTCACCTGGTCGATCGTGCGCCCCACCGCGTTCTTCAAGTCGATCTCGGGGCAGGTGGCGCGTGTGCAGCAGGGCAAGCCGTTCCTCATGTTCGGCGATGGCACGCTCACGGCGTGCAAGCCGATCAGCGATGACGACCTGGCCGAATTCCTCGCCGGCTGCCTCACCGATCCGTCGCGGCAGGGGCGCATTCTGCCCATTGGTGGTCCGGGACCGGCCATCACGCCGCGCGAACAGGGGGAACGGCTCTTCGCCATGCTCGGCCGCCCGCCGAAGTTCACGCGAGTGCCCGTGGCCATGCTCGACGTGATCGCGGGCGTGCTGGGCGTGCTGGGACGCGTGGTGCCGCCGCTGGCGGCGAAGGCAGAGTTCGCACGCATCGGGCGCTACTACGCTACGGAATCCATGCTGGTGTGGGACGCCAAGGCGCAGCGCTACGACGCGGAGGCCACGCCCTCGTTCGGCGTGGACACGCTGTGGGACTACTACGAACAGCTGGTGCGCGGTGAGGCGGCGGCGGAGCGCGGCGAGCACTCGGTGTTCTGATGTCGGGGAACCTGCTCTTGCGCCGGAAACGGACACCTCTATCGTAGCGCAGACCTCGCGGACGCTCGTGAGGATCATGCTCTCGCTGTCCGCTCCCTGCCATGTCCCGAACGTTTCGTTGGTCCCGAGTCGACGTACCCGCGCGAGTTCGCCCGCTGTCGACTGCGCTGTTCACCGTGCTGGCCTCGGCCCAGCTGCTGGTCGCACAGCCCGCGTCGCCCGATGCGGATATCGTCGCACAGCGCCACGCGCTCGAAGCTGAGCTGCATGAGATCGCGGAGGTGCATCGCTCGATCATGATGCCGATGCGCGACGGCGTGCGTCTCATGACCGACCTGTATGTACCGAAGCAGCGGACCGGGCCCGTGCCGCTCATCTTGAGCAAGACGCCCTACAACATGAACTGGTGGGACGTGCGCACGGGCGCACCGCGCGACTGGACGTCGGTACTGGGCGCGATCAAGCGCGGGTATGCGTACGCGTTCCAGAACGAGCGCGGGCACTTCTTCAGCGAAGGCGAATACGACATCCTCGGCCCGCCGGCCACCGATGGACACGACGCGATTCAGTGGTTTGCCAGTCAGCCGTGGAGTAACGGCAAGGTGGGGTTGATCGGCTGCTCGAGCACCGCCGAGTATCAGATGGCGGTCGCTTCGACGAAGCCGGCCGGACTTGGCACCGTGATCGCGCAGGGATTCGGCGCGGGTGTAGGTCGTGTCGGCGGCTGGTTCGAGCAGGGCAACTGGTATCGTGGTGGTGCGGTGCAGACGCTGTTCATCACGTGGATCTACGGGCAGCAGAACACGCAGCGCCCGATGTTCCCCGTACACACCAGCCAGGCGGATCTCACGCGGCTGCGCAAATCGTTCGATCTGGCGCAGCAGCTGCCGCGCATCGACTGGTCGCAGGCGCTGTGGCATCTGCCCATGCAGGACATCCTCAAGGCGGTGGACGGCCCGCGCGGCATCTACGCCGACCCGATGCCGGTGGCAAGCGGTGGCGAAATGATCAAGCGCACGCCGAACGACCCACGGTGGTATCGCGGCGGCTTGTATCATGACGACATGCCCTTCGACACGCCGGGGCTGTGGTTCATGAGCTGGTACGATGTGTCGGTGGGACCGAACATCGCCATGTGGCAGCATGCGATGAAGGCGGCGTCACCCGAGATCGCTCGGCAGCAGCACGCGGTGATTGCGCCGGTGGCGCACTGCGCCTACACGCGGGCCACCGAGAACACCGTGATCGGCGAACGCAGCATGGGCGATGCACGCCTCGACTACGACGCGCTCACCTACGGCTGGTTCGACACCTTCCTCAAGGGCGAGCGCACCGGGTTGCTCGATACGCTGCCGAAGATCCGCTACTTCACCATGGGCAGCAACGTCTGGCAGTCGAGCGACGTGTGGCCACCGCGTGGTGCCACACCCGTCACGTACTTCCTCAGCAACAACGGCCGGGCCGCGAACACGATGAACGGCAGCGGAACACTGGTGTCGAGCGCTCCAACCGCCGGCGCGCGTGACACGTTCACGTACGACCCGAAGAAGCCGGTGATGAGCTACGGCGGCAACGTGTGCTGCACGGGCACGGCGATTCAGGCGGGTTCGTTCGATCAGCGCGAGCGCGAGACCGATCCGCAGATTCTGGTCTATTCCACCGAACCGCTCGCCGAGGGCGTGGAAGTGAGCGGTCCGGTGAGCGTCACGCTGTACGTGTCGAGTGATGCCAGGGACACCGACTTCACCGTCAAGCTCATCGACGTGGACACCGACGGGCGCGCGTGGAATCTCGATGAGACGATTCAGCGCATGCGGTACCACACCGGCTACGACAAACCGCAAACGCGCATGACCCCGGGCGAGGTGTACAAGGTCACGCTCGGCCCGCTCAACACGAGCAACTACTTCAAGCCGGGGCACCGCATTCGCATCGAGGTGTCGAGCAGCAACTTCCCGCGATTCGATCGCAACCTGAACACGGGCGGCGACAACTACAGCGAGACGGAGAGCGTGGTGGCGCGCAATGCCGTGCATCTCGGGCGTGGGACGCCATCGAGCATCACGCTCTCGGTGGTGCGTCCGGCGCGGCGCTGAATGCCTGCACGGCCGATCGGTAGCCGTGGCGTACCCTTAGCGTACGCTACGGCTGCACGCTCGTGCTGCGAATGAGATACCAGCGTTCCTGCGGTGGACGAAACCACACGTAGCCGTTGGCGGTGAGTTCGGCGTCGTCTTCGAACGGAATGGTGAGCGTGCCGTCGTTCCACTCGGGGATGCGCGTAGTGGCGCTCAGTTCGATCGACCGGTAGCTGCCGAGGCGCAGTTTGGAATCGCGCTCGGGCGGGGCCGCGAGAATCGCTCCCCGGGCGTTCACCTGTGGTCCCACGCCGTGGCCATGAGTACCAATCGGATGCGAATAGATGCTCGGCATGAAGTCGACGCCGTCGAGCGCCTGTACCGTGGCCTGGGCGGTTTCGTACCCCGTCATGCCGGGCCGCGCCACGGTGCGCAGCGCTTCGCGAGTACGGATTGCGTTCTGCAGCGCGACCTCGAGCCCCGCCGGCACCGTCTCCTCGCCCGGGCGCAGGATGTACGCCACCTTCTGCCAGTCGCTGGCGAGCCCCATGTAGTTGAAGCCGCAGTCGAGATGCACCACGTCGCCGGGCTGAAAGACGTAGTCGTCGGGGGCCGGGTGCACATACGGAATCATGCGTCCGGCGACCGGATCGAAGCGCTGCACCGCGGTGTGCACTTCGAACCACTGTGTGGCGCCTACGCCCAGTCGCGCGACCTGATCGTTGAACCACCAGGCCACATCGGCGGCGGTGGTGCGGCCGGGCGTGATCACTTCGTTCGAGAGCAGGCGCTGCGCGAGCAGGTCGGTGACGGTCACGAGCGCTTCGTAGTGCGCGCGTTCGTCGGGGAGTCGCGTGTCGAGGTACTCCTCGACGAGGTCGGCGGCCGGCACAATGCGTGACGCGAACTCGGGGCCGATGGCGTCCACGATCAGGTCGTACGAATCCTTGGAGAGTCCGCCGTCCTGCCCGCGTGCGCCGCCGATCGCGAGCGCGATGGTGCGTGGCTGCGTGCGCGTGACGAGCTCCCGCAGTCCGAGTCGCAAATCCGATGTACCGCGATCGGAGCGCGGCGCCGGGAGCATTTCGAAGAAGCGCGCGTAGGTGTCCGTGGGGCGCCAGTAGTTGGAGTGGCGCAGCAGACCCGCCTCGCCGCCGTCGGTGAACACATGCATGTCGCGCCGGCTCACGTAAGTGAGCGGCGGGGCGACGTGTTCGGTGAGCGGGTCGTTGTGAAACTCCTCGTTCATCACGATCCACATGCCCACGCCGTGTCGGCGCATCATGGGGAGCAGCGCGGCGTGCCGTTGTTCGAGCCAGCGTACGCGCTCGTCGAACTGCTCACGTACACCGAGCAGTGTGGGCAGCGGCTCGATGGTGTGATCGGCGGCACCTTGGGCGGACACAGGGCGGGCGGCCGCGAGCAGCAGGAGCATGCCGCACACGAGGCGGCGAGGCGTGATGGTCATGAGAGCCGGGGCTACGTCGTGAACGGGGGCGAGCACATGGCGTGGCATGGTGCTGCGCGCAGCGGCGATGGTGTGAAGTTACGCGCGGGGCACGCGGCGTGGCGCGTTCAGATCACATTCGCTTCGTGCACCGGCAGATTGTCTGCCACGCGCTCCACGCGCAGTGGTGCGAGGTCGAGCGTGTGGTATGCGCCGGTGGCGATGCGTTCGGCGAGCGCCCGGCCCACCGCGGGCGCCTGCTGCAGTCCATGTCCGGAGAACCCGCAGGCCGTGTACGCGTTCGAGACACCAGGCAGCGACCCCACGAGCCCGTTGTGGTCGAACGTGTTCATCTCGTAGTAGCCCGCCCACGAGGCGGTCACACGCAATGCATCGAACGCCGGCACGCGCGCGGCGAGCACCGGCCAGATCACCTCGTCGAACAGGCCGTGATCCACCTGCTCGAGCGGCAGGTCGTCGGTATCCTCGCCGCGCGGTGGGGCACCACAGAGAAACCGTCCGCGCTGCACCTCGGGACGAAACCACACGCCGCTCGGGTCGATCACGAGCGGTGCGTGGCGCAGATCGACGTCGGCCTCGAACGCAAACACATCGCGCTTGCGTGCCCGCACCGGTAGCGACACGTCGAGCCACTCGGCAACGCGTGCGGACCACGCGCCCGCGGCCACGACCACGGCATCGCACGTTACGGACTTGCCACTCGCGAGGTGCACGACCGTCACGTGCGCGTCGCGGCGCGTGAACCCCACCGCGTCCGCTTCGCGAAACTCGACGCCGGCGGCCACGGCGGCGTGTCGAAACGCCTGGAGCGCGGCATAGCCATCGAACCACCCTTCGCCGCTCGTTGCGGTAGACACGCCGAGCGAGCCGAGCACGAGATCGCCGGTGTGCAACCACGGAAAGCGTGCGCGTAGTGCGTCGGGCTCCATGTGCGCCGTGTGCACCGTGTATTCGCGCTGCAGCCGTTGCTGCGCACGCAGCACCTCGGCGCCGGTGCTCGTGGCCGCGAGATACAGATAACCCGGCTCCACGAGTCCGATCGCCGGACGATCGTTGCCCACCGCCAACTGCTGCGCGATGTCGCGGTAGAACGCGAGACTGCGCTGCGACAGTTGCACGTTGATCGCGGTGGAGAACTGCTGCCGGATCGCGCACACGGACAGCGCACTCGAGGCCCGCGCGTACGAGGCATCGCGCTCGAGCACCGTGACGCGCACGCCATGGTGTGCCGCAAGCCACCAGGCGGTGGACGCGCCCATCACGCCGCCTCCCACAATGACCACGTGCTGCGGAGCCACGAACGACGGCGCGGTGGGTACGGGAGCGGTGGACATGGGTGAGGCGGCGTGCCGAAATGGTGGACGGGCGGTAGACTCCGAGACGTGGGGACGCGAGTGCGCCCTGCGTCCGCAACTATACCGGGCTGCTCGTGCCAACTCCACCACTCCGCCTGCTCTCGGATGCCGACGTCCACGCCGCGCTGCCGTGGCCCGCGCTGGCGCGCGCACTCGAGGCCGCCTTCGTGGCGCCACCGGCGAGTCCGGTGCGCACCGCCCACGCCCTCTCCGACACCGATTCGCTACTGCTGATGCCTGCGTGGGATGCGGCGGCGATCGGCGTGAAGCTCGTGACGGTGATCCCGACGGCTATTGCGCAGGGCGGTCGAACGGTGGAAGCCACCTACCTGCTGCTCGACCGCACCACCGGTGCGCCCGTGGCGCTGCTCGACGGCGAAGCGCTCACGGTGCGACGGACTGCTGCCACGTCGGTGATTGCCGCCCGCGCGCTGGCGCGCCCCAATCCGCGCACGCTGCTCGTGATCGGCACCGGCCGGCTGGCCCCGTGGATGCTGCGCGCCTACGCCGCGCTGATGCCGTCGCTGGAGCGCCTGATGGTATGGGGACGCAACGAGGACTCGACCACGGGGGTGGCAACGGAGCTGCGTGCCGAGGGGCTCACGGTGGAGGTGGCACGCGATCGTCCGGCGGCTGTCGGCGCCGCCGACATCGTGAGCTGCGTGACGACGGCCACCACGCCCGTGGTGCTCGGCGAGTGGCTGCGCGATGGGGTGCATCTCGATCTGGTGGGCGGCTTCACACCCGAGATGCGGGAGTCGGATGATGCGGCGATCGCGCGGGCCCGCGTGGTGGTGGATACGCGGGCTGGCGCGATGCCAACGGCCGGCGATCTGCTGCAGCCACTGGCCGCGGGCGTGATCGCCGAGTCGCATGTGCTCGCCGAGCTCGGTGAGGTGTTGCGTGGTACCGTGCGTGTGCGACGCGATGCGCGCGACATCACGATGTTCAAGTCGGTCGGCCACGCGCTTGAAGATTTTGCCGCGGCGCAGCTGGCGCTCTGATTCGTTCAGGGCGCCGGCGCCTTGAGCAGGTTCACCGTTCCGCGTGCGATCGTGTTCATGCCGTCGATCGGCACGAGCCACGTCCGTCGCGCCTGATCATGCACGCGCACGATGGCGAAGACTACGCGATGGTCCTTGTACGGCATCATCTTGATGATCGGCGGATAGGTTCGCGGCGGCGGCTCGCGGCACACCTGTTTCTGCGCCGGCGGAAGGTTGGCGCACACCGAGGGCTGCGTCATGTCGGAGCGAGGGTCAGGATACTTTTCTTCACGCATGACCGTCCGCTCCACATCAACAAGCGCGAATACGAATGACGCGCTATCGGGCGACGTTTCGCGCCAACCGTTGGCGCGCAACACGGCGGAGCTGGCATCGCGCAGCTCGGCGGTCCGCACCGACATCGCCCGTTCGTCATCGGCCGGAGTCACGCCGGAGAACACCAGCGACGGTGGCACCCACGCAAACGCCGACAGCCCCGGCAGCACGTCGATCTCGGCGGCGTCGCCTTTGGGCAGCGGGAACTTCCCCGCGCTGCTGCCGCCGCTGGCCACATCGCGTGGGGCGCCGCCCGCTGATGCGCAACCGACCAGCACGAGGCCACTCACGGCCAGCCATGACAACGACCGCCCCACGACCTGCGTTCGTACCCAAGTCATAATCGCTCCAGCGCCTTGGCCACCGGCCGAGTCCGCGACGACTGCTCCACAAACGCCTTCAGTTCATCGGCGGTTTGCGGGATGGGAAAGACCACGCGCTCTCCATACACCTGACCGATCAAAGCGGTCAACACCCGACGGCTCGTGGCCACGTGCACCTCGACGTCGACGCGATCCCACGTGCGCGCCCACCAGCGGGGCACGGTCTCGAGCAGGGTGCGGATGAGCCACTTGTACGGGGCACGCGGCACGCCCACGCGCGCCGCCCCCTCCTCGCCGCACAGGCGCACCAGGTAGTACCGCACCACGTGCAGCCACTGGGCCTCGCCGATGGGCACCAGTCGCAGCTCCGCCCGCAGCAGCTTGGCCAGCATGCGCAAATGCGCCGAGGTGAGCGCGTAGCCGGCAGGGTTCTGCTCGCGGGCTTCGCGCTCCCAATCGCCGCTCCACGCCGTGGGCCCGGCGAGGTACTGGCGGCGGTACACCTTCCAGAAGGCCCGCGCTTCGGCGAGCGTGGCCGGCACCCACGAACCGTCGTCAGGTCGGCCGGGCGGGTGCAGCCCCTTGAGCACTGCAAACACGCGCCAGAGATGCCAGAACGCCTCGGCATCGTCGTCGCGCATGGGCACCCCCAGGGTCTCGAGGCCGTCCACCACGAGCAGCGAGAACGCGATGATCGTGGCCAGCATGTCCGTCTGGCTGACCACTACCTGCGGCGGATCGCACGCCGACTCCGGCGTGCCGTTGGTCACCGGCCAGCCGCGCTGAAACGCGTCGTAGCCGCCCCAGAGCGGATAGTCGTCGCGTCCCGTCCACTCGTCGGCGTCGCGTTCGATGCGTCCGTGTTTCGCGTCGGCCAAACGCGGCGCCACGTTCATGCGCACGCCGGCGTGCAACAGCTGCATCTCCTGCGCGGCCACGAAGGCGGGGTACCACGGCCCTTCGAAGCTGTGCGGCGTGGACACGGTCACGAGCAGCTGCAGTGTGCCGAGCAGCCGATGATACGGTAATGCCGCGAGCTCGCCGGACAGATTGAGCACGGACGCGGGACGTGCCGCCGAGTACGCCTCGGGCAGTGATTTGCATACGAGCACGAGCACACTCGGCAGCAACCGTGTCATGAAGGCCCGCTGTCCCTGCAGGATGCGCGACCGATCGGCCCATGGCGGCAGCAATGGCGCATCACACTGCCCGCACAGGCGCAGTTCGCGCTGGATGTACTCGGCGAGTTGATGGAGCGGGCGCGATGCGTGGTCGGACGGCAGCGCGACAATTTCTCGCAGCGCGATGGGGAGGGTGGCCGGCAGCTGGTCCGGCAACCCGAGCGCCTTCCGTTGCAGGCGCGCGCTGTCGTGCGCCCCGAGCATCGGGTCCGGTGCAAGCGCGCCGAAGAAGCGATGCACATCGCCATACTTGAGCGTGCGATGGTGCATCACGAACGTGTCGGCGTTCGGCACGCCGTGTCCGGAGAGCTCTCGGAGGAAGGCATCGCAGGCGCCCCATTCCGCCTCGCCTTGCGGGCCCGTGGGGGCACGTGCGACGTCGTACGGGATGGCGGTGGCGGGTGCCCCGCGGGGCATGGCGGGGCGATCGGCGGGAACGACGGAATCCGGAGCGGACACGGGCGGGGAGGTGGGAGAAGTCCTGCAGCGCGAACATAGCGCGCCGAACGAGCGATGCCTACTCGCGGTCGCTGCACCAGCGGGCTATGCTTTGCCATCCCCACCTCCCCACTGTCCCACCTCAGGTCCCATGTGAAGACTGTCACCCGCGTTCTCGGGGCTGGTCCGGCCGGTCTGGCCGCTGCCATCGTGCTCGCTCGCGCCGGGCACACGGTGGAGGTGTTCGAGCGCCGCGAGGACTGCGGTGCCCGCTTTGGCGGTGACCTGCAGGGTCTGGAGAGCTTCTCGGACGGCACGAGCGTGCTCGACGAACTGCGACAGGTCGGCATCGACACCGACTTCCTTCACAAGCCGTTTGATCGCGGCTTTCAGTTCAATGGCCAGCGCGCCGATCTGCACGAGTTCGGGGGGCCGGCTTTCTACCTCGTGCGACGCGGCACGATGCCCGATGCGATCGACCAGTCGCTCAAGCGACAGGCCCTCGCCGCCGGTGTGCGCATCCGCTTCGGGGCCACGCTGCCGCCGGCTGATGCGGACATTCTGGCCACGGGTCCGCGCGGTCAGCGGCCGTACGCCGTGTGCAAGGGCGTGGTGTTTCGCACGGACGCGCCGGATGTGGCCGTGGCATTGCTTGATGACGAGGCGGGGTACAAGGGCTACAGTTATCTATTGGTCAGCGATGGTCAGGGCTGCTTGTGCACGTCGCTCTGGTCCGACTTCGGGCGCGTGTCACACTGTTTGACGGAGGCGCGACGCATCCTGCTGGCGCGCTGGCCGATGACGGTGCACGATGAACGGTCGGTGGGTGGCCTGGTGCACTTTTCGGGGCGACCGCGTTGGCGCGACGGTGGTGCGCTCGTGGTCGGGGAGGCCGCCGGTTTGCAGGACTTCCTCTGGGCCTTCGGGCTTCGCGCCGCGCTGCGGTCCGGCGTGTTGGCGGCGCAGTCGCTGATGCAGGGTCACGATTATGCCGTGCTCGCCGAGCGCACCTTCAGGCCGCTGGTGCGAGGCGGTATCGTGAATCGGTTCTTGTGGGAAATGGGACGTGTCGGGCGCTACGCTGCGCCAATGGCTGCATTCCGCTGGCGCGGAGCTGGTCGCCTGATGCGGGAGTTCTACAGTTACAATCGCGTGCAACGCCTACTTTTTCCGCTCGCTCGTGGCTACGTGCGCGCGGCGCACCCACACATTTCGCTGTGACTCTTCCGCACGATGCCGTGATTCCCTCCGGGACGCTTCTCGACCATTTCGAAATCATCGATCGCCTCGGTGCTGGCGGAATGGGTGAGGTGTATCACGCCCGCGATGCGCGATTGGGACGCGAGCTGGCGCTCAAGCTGCTGCCGGCGTCGCGCGTGGGCGAGACGGACGCGACGGAGCGCTTCCTGCGCGAGGCGAGGGCCGCCAGTGCGCTCAACCACCCGAACGTCATCACGGTCTACGACATCGGGCAGGGCAGCCGTGGGTGGTACATCGCCATGGAGCTGGTGCGCGGCCGGACGCTGGCCCGGTTCATCGGCACCTCGCCAGACGTGCGCATGATCGCGGGACTCGGCGCGCAAGCGGCGCGGGCGCTGTCGGTGGCCCACGAGGCACGCATCGTGCACCGCGACATCAAGCCCGACAACCTGATGGTGCGCGACGACGGCTACGTGAAGGTGCTCGACTTCGGGCTCGCGCGGCTGTTCGAACGCGACGGCGGCCCGGACAGCAATTCCGACGAGTGGAAGACCGGCGCCGGCCTGATCGTGGGCACCATGCGCTATCTGGCGCCTGAACAGGCATCGGGTGAAGTGGTGGCGGCACCCACCGACATCTTTGCCCTCGGCGTGGTGCTGTACGAGTTGCTCACGGGGGTGCACCCCTTTGCCCGCAGCTCCACCATGGCGCTGCTGGGCGCCATCATCGCGCGCGACCCGGACCCGATCGCCGAGCGTCGCGCGGAGCTGCCGCCGCTGGTGTGCACGCTGGTGCACCGCATGCTGGCCAAGGAACCGGCGATGCGTCCCGCGGCCGCGGAGGTGGCGGCCACGCTCGAGGCCATCGCGGGCACCACGGTGGGCGAAGCCTTCCCCGAGTCGCTCGATGCGGTGCGGCTCGCCGCCACGCCGGTGCCCCCGCTGCCGTCGGGGCTGGTGTCGCCCGCGGCGATCGCCGCCGCGCACGCCGTGACGGTGGCGTGGCCGCTCGCTGACGGCACCACCCCCGCGGTGGCGGCGAGCACCTATCACCCGCCCCTGACGAGCACCGGCCCCACGATCGTGGGGCGCCAGAGGGATCGCGCGTTGCTGTTCGACGCGTGGACGCAGGCGGCGGCGGGCCAGGGACAGCTGCTCGGCGTGGCCGGTGAGCCGGGCGTCGGCAAGTCCACGTTCGTGGACGCGTGCCTGATGGAGCTGTCCACCCGCTCCGGGATCGTGGTGGCCCGCGGGCGGTGCTCGGAGCGTCTGGCCGGAACCGAGGCCTTTCTGCCCATCCTCGAGGCGCTCGAATCGGCCGTACGCGCCGACCCGTCAGGGCAGGTGCGCGGACTGCTGCAGCGGCATGCGCCGACCTGGTTTCGCGAGCTGGACGATGCGACCTCCGTGGACCCGACGCAGACGAGCAGCGATCAGGTGCCGCAGGGGCTGCAGGCCGCGTCGCCGGAACGCATGAAGCGGGAGATCATGGGCTTCATCGAGGCGACGGCGCGCGCGCGTCCGTTCGTGATCTTCCTCGAAGATCTGCACTGGGCCGATGCGTCCACCGTCGACCTGCTGGCGTATCTGGGCTCGCGGCTCGACAGCATGCCGCTGCTCGTGATCGCCACGTACCGGCTCACGGAAATGCGACTGGCGCGGCATCCGTTTCTCGCCGCGCATCTCGATCTCCAGTCGCGTGGACTCGGGACCGAGATCGTACTCGATCTGCTGGATCGCGCGCATGTGGAAGAGCTGCTGGCGCGCCGGTATCCGGGACATCGGTTCCCCGAGGCGTTTGCGGCCTTGCTGCATGCCAAGACCGAAGGCAGCCCACTCTTTCTGATCGACCTGCTGCGCTGGCTGGGCTCACGCGGCGAGATCGCCGATTTCAATGGGGCGTGGCAGCTCACCGGGACGATGCCCTCGATCGAACGCGATCTGCCGCCGTCGGTGCGCGGCATGATCCAACGCAAGATCGAGCAGCTCGAAGAGAGCGATCGCAAGCTGCTCATGGCCGCGAGTGTGCAGGGGTTCGCGTTCGACTCCACGATCGTCGCCGACGTGCTCGGCCTCGAGCCGGCGGATGTGGAGGAGCGTCTCACCACGCTCGAGAAGGTGTATGCGTTCGTGCGTGCCATCGAGGAAGTCGATCTGCCCGATCGCACCCCGTCGGTGCGCTTCCGCTTCGTGCACGTGCTGTACCAGAACGCGCTGTTCGGCGACATTCCCACCTCGCGGCGCGTGGCGCTCTCGGGGCAGGTGGCGTCGGCGCTCGAGGCGCGCTACGGCGCACGCGCGAGTGAACTGGCGGCGGAGCTGGCGGTGTTGTGGGATGGCGCGCGGTCTCCGGCCAAGGCGGCAGGCTATTTCGCGCTCGGTGCCATGCGTGCGGCGGAGAAGTTTGCGTATCAGGAGTCGGCCGCGCTGGCGCAGAGCGGGCTGTCGCAGATCGAGCGTCTGCCGGAGGGATCCGAGCGGACATCGCTGGAAATCGGGCTACGCGTCTCTCTGGGCTTCACGAACGTCGTCACGCACGGCTTTCAAGCACCGGAAACGTTCGAGCAGATGCAGCGCGCGCACGAGCTGTCGTTGGCCGAGGGGCACACGCCGCAGCGCGTGCCCGTGCTGTGGGGCATGGTGGTGTATCACATCGCCAGCGGTCAGGCCCCGCGCGCGTTCGCCTACGCGCAGCAGATGCTCGCCATCGCGACCGAGGTCGGGGATGCGATGTTGCTGGCCATGGCCGAGAGTGCGATGAGCGGTTCGGCGCTGTTCATGGGAGAGTTGGCGCTGTCGATCGAGGCGCAACAGCGCGCCGAGTCCGTCACCACCCCCGAGGTGCGGGCCGGCATGCGCGCGATCGTGGGCAGTGACCCGCTCATGCTGAGCCGGTGCGAAGCGGCACGGGCCTGTTGGATGACCGGGGATATCGCGGCCGCACGAGCCCTGTTCGAGCAATCGCTGGCCGACGTGCGTGCGTCCCGCGATCCGCGAGAACGCGCCCATGTCTCGATGCATGCCGCGGAGTTCGAAGCGGAAGCGGGCAACGTCGACGCGGCGATACGCCTGGCGACCGACGCGCTGCAGGTCTGCGAAGAGTACGGCGTGGCGTCCGAACGGATCTGGACGGCGGCCTATCTCGGGCGTGCGCAGATCCGGCGCGGCAGCGTCACCGAGGGCATCGCCACACTCGAAGCGGCGATTGCCGGGTTGACCCTGTTTCAGTGTTGGGTGAGTGTGCCGCAGTACCTCGGGTTTCTCGCCGAGGGGTATCTCGCCGCGGATCGCGCGGCCGACGCGCGCCGTGCGGTTGATGAGGGGTTTGCCATCGTGGCGCGAACGGGAGAAGTCGTATGGCGTCCCGAGTTGCATCGCATTCGAGGCCGCGTGCTGCTCGCCGAGTCGGAGTTGGCGCACGACGCGGCGGCCGCCGATTTTCGTGAGGCGATCGCCCTCGCGACGGCCATGGGCGCTGCGCACTACACCAAGCGCGCCGAGCGGGCCCTGCTCGCGCTTACGGTCGCGTCGTAAGCGGCAGCGCGAGATCCAGCCACACAAGGCGGTGATCCGATGCCGTGGTGGCACGTGCCGCCCCCGCTGCGTCGTTCGTGGAATCAGGCCATACCACCGCGCCGTCGAGCACGCGCAGTGCCGCGTTCGGCAGCACGTAGTCGACGCGCGTCCCCCGCTGGAAGGACGCGGTAGGACGACCGGTGAGCTGCGGCGGATCCTGAATGCGCGGATCGTCGAGCAGCTGCCGAATCGCCGGTCCGTTGCCATAGTGCGAGTCGATCTGGTCGGGCGACGCGTTCAGGTCGCCGAGAATCACGAACGCACGGTCGGCGCCGAGTCCGCCGGCGATGCCGCGATCATCGGTGAGCGCGGTGGTGTTGTCGAGATAGTGCACCCAGAACCCGACTTCGTCGTAGTTGCGACGCCCGTTGCGATCTTCGTCGCCGTCGAACACCGGCGGTGTGGGGTGACTCGCCAGCAGATGCAGCGTGTCCCCGTGCACCAGCACGGGCACGTCCCAGTGCGACTTGCTCGACAGTCGAAACTGCGCGAGGATCTCGTCGCTGTACCACCCCTCGGGGATGTGCGCGTTGGGGAGATCCTTCCACAGGAATCGCTGAAACGTGCGCACCGCTGCCGTGTCGATCGGGTAGCGCGAGAGTACGGCCATGCCGTACTGCCCGTGGTAGGTGCCGTACCCCCAGCTGTCGTCGCCGTGCGTGCGGGTGCCGATATCGGCGGCCGTGGCCACCGTACCATCGCGATTGAGATCGAAGCCGGACAGCTCGCCGGTATTGGTGGGCGCGGAGTAGACGTATGGGTAGTCGAGCGGGTTCAGCCCGGATGAGCGCAGTACGTCGGCCAGATCGCGCGCCGCGCGTGCCGGGTCGTCGGGCAACGCGTCGATCTCATTGAGCAGGAGGACATCGGGGCGCACGTCGAGGATGATCTCGATCGCCGCGCGGACCTGGGGGTCGATGATCGCGGCCATGCTGTCGCGCTCGGCGAGCTTCTCCTGCCCGAGTTCGAAGATGTTGAAGGTGGCCACGCGCACATGCGTCGGGCGGGCGCGATCGGACACGGCCGGTGGCTCCGCGCAGGCCAGCAGCAGCAGGGGGGCGAACAGACGCAGCGGGGCAAGAGTCCGGGAGCGCATGGGGCACGAGATCGGGAGTGTTCGGTTGGCACGAGACGCCCGCGCAACCATGGTGAGGTCACGCACGACCGGCGATCTTGCGACATGATTCGCTTCAGCCTGCTTCGTGAACGCTATCTCATGGACACCTCCGCCGGAGGTACCGGTGCTGTACCGGGAATTACGCGCGCCCTCGAACGCATCGGATGGCGCTCGGTGGGCGAGCCCAGTGCCGACGAACTCGCGAGCCACCTCGTGCTCATGTTCGACCGCTGTGTCCGCGTGCATCGGGATGTGCAGGAGCTGACATACGCGATTGCGGCCATCATGCGCGACGCCGGGCCGCTGCTCGATGGTGGCCTGCCTCCGATCGAAGCCTACATCCCCGCCGCCGAGGAGGTACTGCGCCTGTATGTTGATCCGCCGTCGTCCAGCGCGCAGCATCCGATGGGTTCGCTCGATTGGCACGGCTGACCGGTACCGCTCGTTGACTGCTGCATGTCGCCAACCCCGAACCCCGTTGTGACAGATCGTGCACCGCATGTGGCGGTCATTGGTGCTGGCCTGGCCGGCCTGATGGCCGCGCGTGAACTGTCCGCGCGAGGTTGCGTGGTCACCGTGCTCGAAAAGTCGCGGGCGGCCGGAGGGCGCGCGGCCACGCGCCGCCACGGCGACGTGCACTTCGATCATGGTGCGCAGTACTTCACGCACCGCGATCCGCGACTCGCGCCTTTCATGACGCAGTGGGAACGGGAGGGGGTGATCGCACCCTGGCATGCACGCGTGGTCGCGGTGACCGACGGTGTGGCCACCCCCGTTTCCGATGCGACGACGCGATGGGTCGCGGTGCCAGGCATGCGCGCACTGGGCGCCCATCTCGCGCACGGCGTTGACGTGCGCTACGACACCACGGTGCGCGGTCTCGCACGCGACGGTCGCTCGTGGACCTGCAGTGCGAGAAGAGCGAGACGCACGGCCCCTTCGAGCAGGTGTTGGTCGCGGTGCCCGCCCCGCAAGCGCACGCGCTGCTCGCGCCGCATGCGCCCTCGTTCGCACACCCGCTGGCTGCGGTGCGCATGCAACCGTGCATTGCGCTCATGGTCGAGTTGCGTGCGCGACCATCAGTGCCGTGGGACGCCGCCTTCGTGAACCAGCATCCGGTGCTGTCGTGGGTCGCGCGGAACGCCAGCAAGCCCGGGCGGTCGGCGGACCACGAATGCTGGGTGGTGCACGCGACGGCGGCGTGGAGCAGTGCGCACCTCGAGCAGGATCCGGCGTCGCTGGTGCCGCCGCTGCTCGATGCGTTCGCCGAGGTGCTCGGTGCGCCGATCGACGCCACGCATGCGACCGCCCACCGATGGCGCTACGCGATTCCGGAGGCGGGCAGCGGTGCCGAGGCATGGTTCGACGCGACGCTCGGACTGGGCGTGGCGGGTGACTGGTGTGTGGGCGGGCGCGTGGAGGGGGCGCTCGCGAGTGGGATGCAGCTGGGTGCGCTGACCGTGCGTGGCGGTCGCGCCGCGGATTGAACCGTCACGCGGGCGTACGGTGCCGTCATCTGCTCGGCTCAACTCTTCGGGGCTGACGCCGAGACTCAAAGTGCGAGCCGGAGCCGCGCATCAGCCGGTGGTCGCGTCTCGTGCTGCCCCGAAACTGGAGAACACCCATGCCGTCTGCCGTTCGACTCGCTGCCGCGCCGCTCCCGCCGTCTCCTGCGCCGACCACAGCGCGCGCCGTGCAGCCTGCTGCGCCAGCCGGAAGCGAGGCGACCAAACGCAAGGATTCCTTTACGAGCACGCTTTCGTCGCTGACCACCGCGATTGTGAAGGGTGACATCGAGGGCGCGCAGCAGGCGCTCGACGCCACGGCTGGCGACCGCGGGCCGGCGTACACTCGGGCGACGCCTCCAGGGCGAGGTCCGGTGTCCACGCCGGCACACTCGAACTCGCGATGGAATCGCCAAGCGGATTTTCAGGATCTGGTCGCCGCCGTCCGCCTCGGCGATCTCTCGGCATCGCAGCAGGCACTGGAGGCCTTCGAAACCAAGGGACGCGTCGCGCCAGTCGCACCGCTGCCGAATGTGCTCCCCGAAGCCGCCGTGACGCCAGAAACCGCCGTAGTCCCTGACGCCGCTGCGCTCCCCGAAGCCCCCGTGGCGCCCGAAACCGCTGTGGTCCCCGAAGCCTCTGCGCTCCCCGAACTCCTCGTGGCGCCCGAAACCGCCGAGGTCCCCGAAGCCTCTGCGCTCCCCGAGGCCTCCGTGGTCCCCGAAGCCTCCGTGGTCCCCGAGGGTCCCGTGGCCGAGCTCGACGAGACGCCCACGACGGCGCCGGCACTCACCGTGCCACCCGAGACGGACGGGATCATTACGGCAAACTTGCCTGAGATCGCGCCGCCCTTGGCGATCGACATCGGCGCCATCCTGCGGACCCCCGATGTCGCCCTCGAGGATCTGCTGCCGGTGGGGATCGCGGGTCAGGGTGACCGTTCGGTACCTGAGCTCGACACACCGTAAGCCACGTGCCGCGGGGTGGCGCTCGCGGCGCGGTGCGACGCTGACGGCGTATACTGTATCGTATGTATGCGCGAGTTCCTCATCGTCGGGCGACTCTTCGCACCGTGCGCACCCCGGCGTCGCCGGTAGTCGGCCTGTGGGCGTACATCGCGACGTTGTTGGTCGCATGTGCGCCCATCGAGTCCTTGCGCGACTCCTTGGCCGAGCCTGCCACGGCGCATGAGCGGTATGCCCAGGCGCTCATCGCCGCCGGCCTCGATTCCACGGCGCTCGGTCGCGACTGGTTGAACGCCAGCGACAGCGCACTGCGCGCACCGTTGGGCACCCGCTTGCCGGCGCGCGAGCAGGGGGCGTATTCACCGAGTGAAGCGCGTGCGGTCGCGTATCGCGTCGCGCTGCGTGATGGCCAGCGCTTGCAAGTGCGGTTGCGTATCGACGGCTTGCCGGCACGTCTCTATCTCGACCTGTTCGAAGTCACCACCGACTCGGCGCGCCCGTTCGTACATCGGGCCACCGCCGATACGGCGGCGTTCACCGACAGTCTGGGGACGTACCACGTGCTGTCGCACGAGGCGCGACGTGATGCGGAGGTCATCGTGCGTCTGCAGCCCGAACTGCTGCGCAGCGGTCGCTACGAACTCACGTTGCAGACGGAGCCATCGCTGGAGTTTCCGGTGCTGGGTGTCGGGAATCGCGCGATTCAGAGTTTTTTCGGTGTGGAGCGTGACGCGGGCCGACGTGTGCACCACGGCATCGACATCTTTGCCCCACGCGGCACGCCCGTGGTGGCGGCGACCGACGGAGTCGTGCGCAGCACGGAGCCCAACAACCTCGGTGGCAAGGTGGTGTGGCTGGTGGACACGCTGCGCCGCCAGTCGTTGTACTACGCACATCTCGATGGGCATGCAGTGGTCGCGGGCCAAGCGGTGCGTCGCGGTGATACGCTGGGCTTCGTGGGCAACACGGGCAATGCGCGCACCACAGCGCCTCATCTGCACTTCGGCATCTATCGTCGCGGCGAAGGCCCCATCGATCCGTTGGCACACGTGCGCTTGAGCAGTGCGACGCCCCCGGCGCTCGCTGCCGACACCACTCGGCTCGGCACACGCGGCGTGGTGCGCATTGCGAATGCAACGCTGCGCGAGGCGCCGAACACGGCGAGCGCCGCGCTGCGTGAGGTGCCCGACGAAACCGCGGTGCAAATCATGGGCGTGAGCGATCGCTGGTATCGCGTGCAGTTCGATGATGGGACCGCCGGCTACCTCACGGCCGGTGCGATCCGGCGTGTCGACCCCTGACCTGACCTCGCATGTCTCGATCGGTTCGCTGGCTTGCACTCGGCGGATTGCCCCTCGTGGTGCTTGCACTGCCACTCCCGGAGGCGCCGGTGCCGCCGGCGCCCGATGGGGGACGCGAGTTCATCTGGCGGCAGGACTCCGTGTGGCAGTCGCTCGAATCACAGTTCGTGCAAGCACGCGTGGCGGCGTGTGCAGACAGCGCCAACACGCGCGATGCGCTCGACCGGCTCGCCGACGCCGTGGTGCATATCGAGCGCGACACCCTCGCACCGACGGACGCGCACTTCGACACGGTGGAGGCCGCCTTCTTCGCCGTGGCACCGCGCGTGGCTGCCTGCGGCCCACTCGTGCCGGACTATGTGGGATTGCACGTGCGACTGCGGGAAGCGGTGAAGGCGCAGTCTCTGCGGTGGAACGTTGCGTCAGTGGCGGCGCGTGACCGCTTGTATCGCATGCTGTATGGCGGGCGCGCTGCGGTCGAAGAAGTCATGCTGCAGCAGCCTGGCGCGATGACTCGCTTGCAGCTGGGTGTGTCCACGGCAGTCGTGGGGCGCAGCGTCACGCCGAGCGCGGAGTCGAATGGCGTCACGCTCCATTCCGGCGACATGCTCGTGTCGCGGGGTGGCTTTCCCACCTCGGCGCTCATTGCACGTGGGAGCGACTACCCGGGCAACTTCTCGCACATCGCGCTCGTGCACGTCGATAGTGCCACGCGCGCGATCTCGGTGGTGGAAGCACACATCGAAGCCGGCGTGTCGGTGTCCACCGCTGACGCGTATCTCGCGGACAAGAAGCTGCGTGTGATGGTGCTGCGGTTGCGGGCGGACCTGCCGGCCATGCAGCGGGACCCGATGTTGCCGCATCGCGCCGCGTCGGCGATGCTGGCGCGCGCAAACACCGAGCACATCCCGTACGATTTCGCGATGGACTACACCGATCCGTCGGCGCTCTTCTGTTCCGAGGTCGCGTCGTCGGCGTACGCCACGCAGGGGCTCACCCTGTGGATGGGGATTTCCACGATTTCGCGCGAGGGGCTGCGCCGCTGGCTCTCCGGCTTCGGGGTGAGACACTTCGCCACCCAGGAGCCGTCCGATCTGGAGTACGATCCGCAGGTGCACGTCGTGGCGGAGTGGCACGATGCGGCCACGCTCTTCGCGGACCACGTGGACAATGCGGTCACCGACGTGATGCTCGAAGAGGCCGACGCGGGCGCCTCGCTGGACGTGGCGTGGTACACGGTGCCGCTGGCGCGTGCGATGAAGGCGTACAGCTGGACGCGCGTGCAGCTGGGCGGCACCGGTCCCATCCCGGAGGGAATGGCCCCGGTGGCGGCGCTGCGCAACCGCAGCTACGGGGCGCAGCACACGTCGCGGGCTGAGGCCGTGCGCGAGGCCGCCGAGCGCTGGCAGGCGGAGCGTGGGTATCCGCCTGCGTACTGGACACTGGTGGAGCTGGCGCGGA
>JAABRL010000044.1:0-6894 GCA_011390935.1 Gemmatimonas sp. | reverse complement strand
ACCAGTGACCGCCCGGGCACAATCGACCGATTCGCTGCCGCTTGCGGAGTTCGCCGCACGCCGTGCCGCACTCGCGGCCAGCATCGACAGCGGTGTGGTACTCGCTTATGGCGCACGCACCCCGGTGCACGACTTCAGTGCGTTCTTCCAGTTGCCCTCGTTTCGGTACCTCACGAACTACATCGAGCCTGACGGCGCCTTCGTGATGGTGGTGCGCGGGGGCAAGGGCGAGAGCACGCTCTATCTCGCGCCTGTCGAGCCGCGTTCCGCGTTCTACTACGGCGAACGTGCAACACCGTCGAACAGCGAGGCACGCTACGGCCTGCGCGGGAGAGCGTTCGCCGCACTCGCGGGCGACCTCGATTCGCTCGCGCGCACCGGCCTGCCGTTCTACCACATCCCCGATGTGGAAACCACCGACTTCGCGCAGCTCGATTCGCTCACGCGCGGACAGGAGACGGTGAAGCGGCTCGGCGCCGCGCACCCCTCGTTGGCGATTCGCAACGCCATGCCGCTGGTGCTCAAGGTGCGCGCGAAGAAGAGCGAGGCCGAGCTCGCCCTGCTGCGACGCGCAATCGAGATCACCAACGAAGGGCATCGCGCCGCCATGCTCACGGCGAATCCGGCGCACGAGTATGAACTGAAGGCCGCGCTCGAGTTCGAGTTCACGCGTCGCGGTGCGGAGCGACCGGCCTATGGTTCCATCGTGGGCGCGGGTGCGAACGCTGGCACCTTGCACTACATGAAGGACAGTGATCCCGTGCGACCTGGCGATCTCGTGCTCATGGATGCAGGTGCGGAATTTCGTGGCTATGCCGCCGACGTGACGCGCACGATTCCCGTATCCGGCACCTACACGCCCGAGCAGCGCGAGATCTATCAGCTCGTGCTCGATGCGCAGAAGACCGCGGAACGCATGTCGGAGCCCGGCATGAATGTGCGGGCCGCGACCGATTCGTCGGTCGCGGTGCGCGTGCGCGGCCTCGCGGCGCTGGGTCTGATCGAGAGCGACACTGCAACGTACGACCCACCGTGGCGCGTGAACTGCGCCGCCAGCCCGGCCCAGTGTCAGCAGGCGAACCTGTGGATGATTCACGGCATCACGCACGGAATCGGACTGGCCGTGCATGATCCGATGCAGGGCAGCTACAGCGACGGGACGTTCCAGGAGGGCGACGCCTTCACGATCGAGCCCGGGATCTACATCAGCACCCGCTCGCTCGATGCGCTGCCCGACACACCGAAGAATCGCAAGTTCATCGCCGCCGTGCGCGAAAAGGTGCAGCGCTATCAGCACGTTGGCGTGCGCATCGAGGACAGCTATATCATCACGAGGCAGGGATTGGAGCGCATCAGCATCGTTCCGCGCGAGATTGAGGAGATCGAAGCGCTGATGGCGCAGCGTCGGCGATTCCAGCCCTGACGCCAGGGCGTTCTCTCAGCGGCCGGACGGCGTGTAGATCGTGAATCGGAGCAGCGCGGACACGCCATCGCGTGCCGCGTCGTCTCCGGGTTTGGCGGGCGAGGCGATCAGCATCACGTACGTACCGCCCCCTTCGACGGCCAGCATGCCGGGCCCCTCGCCTCCCTGCGCGTAGTTGCCGATGAACGCGCCCTTTTCTTCGGTCATCGCGCTGGCGGTGAAGCCGGCGGCGACGAACTGCGCCGTGATGGCGTCGTATGCCGCTCGCGCTTCGATCGCCTGCGCCTGCATCGCCACCTGTCGTGCATCGACGGTGGCGTTGAGCGGTGACGTGAGATCCGCCACCACGCCATAGGTGAACTCCGGCATCACGCCCCCCGGCAGTGGCGACGAAAGCGGGTTCGTGCGTATGCCGGCCGCTTCACGCTTCGCGGCCTCCACAATGGCGCCCGACATCGAGGTAGCGGCGCGCTCGGCGGGCGGCTCCCGGTCGGACGAGGCGCCACACGCGGCGAGGGCACACAGCATCAGGGCGGTCGGGACACGTCGCATGCGGAACTCCGGATGAGGGAAGGGGACACCCGAACAGGCGCGTTGCCCGCCATCCGCCCGCCACACCTCACGCCGCCGCCCGCCCCTCGACGCGCCGGCCGCCCCCGCTCCAGGTCACGCCGTCCGACACCCACCCCGCCACCGGCCCGCTACGGCAGCAGGAACACCACCGCCAGCAGCCCCGAGATGGACAGCGTGATGGCGTACGGAATCGCCATGTACACCATGCGCCCGTACGACAGCCGAATGAGCGGGGCCAGCGCCGATGTGAGCAGAAAGAGGAACGCGGCCTGCCCGTTCGGCGTGGTCACGCTGGCGAGGTTCGTGCCGGCGTTGATGGCCACCGCCAACCGGTCGAACTGATCGCGCGTGATCTCCCCTGCCGCAAACGCCGCCTGCACCTCGGTGATGTACACCGTGGCCACGAACACATTGTCGCTGATCGCCGACAGGCCGCCGTTGACCAAGTACAACGCGGCCGTCTGCGAGGTGCCGTCGAGCGCGAGCACCGACTGGACGAGCGGCTGGAACAGATGCTGGTCGTGAATGACCGCCACAATCGCGAAAAACACGACCAACAACGATGTGAATGGCATCGCTTCCGTGAACGCGCGTCCGAGACGGTGTTCCTCCGTCACACCATTGAACGCGGTCGCGAGGATGATGACGGTCAGACCGATCAGCCCCACTTCGGCGAGATGGAACGCCAACGCGACCACCAGCAAGGCCACGACGATCGCTTGCACCCACAGCATGGCAACGGCTTGCGGCGAACGCTGCTCCGTCTGGTGCTCGTCGTACGCGTTCAGGATCTGCCGCACCTTGCCTGGCAGTGCATCACCGAAGCTGAACCACTTCAGGTGTTCCATCGCGAGGCAGGTACCCAGCCCCACGAACAACACCGGAAACGACACGGGGAGCACGCGGACGAAGAACTCCTGAAAGTCCCAGCCCATGGTCTTGGCAATGAGCAGGTTCTGCGGCTCTCCCACCATGGTGGACACGCCACCCAGCGCGGTACCCACCACCGCGTGCATCATGAGCGAGCGCAGAAACCCGCGAAACACGTCGAGGTCACTGCGGTCGAGTTCGTCGATTTCGTCGTCCCCATTCACGTCGTGTTCGCTGTGGTACTGCTTGCCCGACGCCACCTTGTGGTAGATGAGGTAGAACCCGTGTGCGACGGTGATGACCACCGCGGTGACGGTGAGCGCGTCGAGGAACGCCGACAGCACGGCGGCCACGGTGCAGAACGTCAACGACAGCAGCGGCTTCGACTCGATGCGCAGCAGCAGCTTCGTGAAACCGAAGAGCAGCAGCTCCTTCAGGAAGTAGATGCCCGCCACCATGAACATCAGCAGCAGAATCACCGGAAAGTTCTGCACGATCTCGTGGTACACGCTGTCCGTGGACGTCAATCCCATCATCACGGCTTCGAGCGCCAGCAGACCGCCGGGCTGCAGCGGATAGCATTTGAGCGCCATCGCCAGGCAGAAGATGAACTCGAGGATGAGCACCCAGCCGGTGATGAAGGGCCCCGCGGTCATCATCAGCAGCGGATTGGCGATCAGAAAGCCGATAATCGCAAGCTTGTACCAGTCAGGGGAGTTGCCGAGGAAATTGGCGGTCAATGCACTGGCAATCGTCTGCTTGGCCATCGAGACCTGGAGGACGGGGGAGTGGCTCCCTACCTGATACCGGCCGATGACCGGCATCAGCACGTTGGGAGCCCCGACACATTCGGGGTGGAGTCCCGGAGAGTTACCGTGACGACGCACCACGGCGCCAGTCCGTTGCACCAGCCACTCGCCAAGGCATCAGGTACGGCGCACTAGATTGCGTCGTGCCGCGGCCGCCGCGTGGTGGAGGTCCCCACCGCGGCCGTGCGATCCGAGACCGTCCGAGGCCATGTCCAGCATCCCTTCGCTCTCCCTGACCGACGCCGCCGAGTTGGCGGAGCGCCTCTTCGGCGTGACGGGTCACGCGTCCCCCCTGCCGAGCGATCGCGACCAGAACTGCCTGCTCACGACGGCCGAGGGGACGCGCTTCGTGCTCAAGATCGCGAACGCGCAGGAGTCGCCAGCGCTGCTCGAGGCAGAGCTCGCGGTGATGCATCACCTCGCGCCGCTGGGCCTGTGCCCACGGGCGATTCCAACGCCCGATGGTGCGTTCCTGACGCGCCACGGTGCCCACTATGTCCGGCTGATCACGATGGTGCCGGGCGAGACGCTGGGCACGGTGCGCCATCGGAGCGCGGCACTGCAGACGGAGGTCGGGCGTGCGCTCGGCCGCGTTGGCCGCTTGCTGGAACGCGTCGACCTTCCGGCGGTGCACCGGGTGCTGGACTGGGATCTGGCCCACGCCGATCGCGTGGTGCGTGAGCGCCTCGCGCTGATCCCCGACGAGCAGCTGCGCGGGGTGCTCGAAGCGTTCCTGGCCGACTATGACCTGCTGGTCAGGCCCGTGCGCGGCTCGCTGCGGCAACGCCTGATCCATGGCGATGGCAACGATTACAACATCCTGGTGGACGCGGCCGGCCAACGGGTGACCGGCGTGATCGACTTCGGCGACATGGTGGTCAGTCACGCGGTCAACGATGTGGCCATCGCGGCCGCGTACGTGGCACTGGGTGCCGACGATGCCCTGGCCGCGGTGTCCGACGTCGTGGCCGGCTATCACGAGATCGACCCGCTGACCGAGACGGAGCTCGCCGTGATCTGGCCGCTCGTGTGCATGCGCCTGTGCGTGAGCGTGTGCATGGCGGCCGAACAGCAGGCCGCGCGCCCGGACGCGCCGTATCTGGGCATCAGTCAGAATGCGATCCGGTCCACGCTGCCGCAGATGCGGCGCGTGCATCCGCGCTTCGCGCACTACACCCTGCGCGACGCCTGCGGGCTCCCCGCTGTGCCGCACGCCCCACTCGTGGAGCAGTGGCTGCGTGAGCACGCCCACACCTGTGCGCCCGTGCTGGGTGTGGATCTGCGCACCACACCCGTTGCGCCACTCGACTTCAGTGCCGGAAGCGCGCTCATTTCGAGTGTGCCCGAGGAGAACGCACCAGCCGCGCTCGATGCGCGCGTGCGTCGCGTGCTCGCCGAGCACGGGGCCTCGATTGGCGTGGGTGGATACGACGAGGCACGGCTGATCTACCACTGGCCGAACGAACCGATCGCGCGTGAACCGCGTACGATACACGTGGGGCTCGACCTGTCGCTGTCGGCAGGTGCATCGCTGTACGCGCCACTCGATGGGGTGGTGCACGGCTTCGAAAACGCGACCGGCTATCACGACTATGGGCCGCTGATCGTGCTGCAGCACGAGACGACGCACGACCCGCCAATCCCGTTCTACACGTTCTACGGACATCTGTCGCTCGATTCGCTTGACGGACTGACCGTCGGGCAGCGGATTGCCAAAGGGCAGGAGTTTGCGCGCATTGGCAGCGCGCCGTCGAACGGACACTGGTGGGAGCATGTGCACATGCAGCTCATCACCGACATGCTCGATGTGCCGTGCAACGTGGACGGTGCGGTGCGCGCGAGCCAGCGGCGCGTGTGGCACAGCGTCTTTCCCGATCCGAACCTGCTGTTGGGGATCCCCGCAGACCGGTTCGCCACGCATCGGCGCGCGTCTGCGATCGCGGCGTCGCGCGCCGAGCATGTGGGCCGCAATGTGCGTCTGTCGTATGCGTCGGCGCCGCTGTCCGTCGTGCGTGGTGTCGGGGCGCACCTGTACGACGAGGCGGGGCACCGCTACGTGGACGCGTACAACAATGTCGCGCATGTGGGGCATGCGCATCCGCGCGTGGTGCGCGCGGTGAGTGAGCAGCTCGGGCTGCTCAACACGAATACGCGATACCTGCAGGAACAGCTCGCCGAGTACACCGACGCGCTCACCGCGCTCTTCCCTGATCCGCTGTCGGTGTGCTTTTTCACCGCGTCCGGCAGCGAAGCCAATGAGCTCGCACTCCGCCTCGCGCGCACAGCGACCGGCGCACGCGATCTGATCGTGATGGATGCCGCCTACCACGGCCACACCACCACGATGATCGACATCAGTCCGTACAAGCACGATGGCCCCGGTGGCACGGGCGCGCCGGACTGGGTGCACCGCTCCCCGATTCCCGATGTGTATCGCGCGCACGGTGTGGACGGCGCGCCGGGTCCGTGGTTCGCCGCGCGCGTGGGTGCGGTGGTCGATCGCCTCGTCGCCTCCGGCCGCGGGTTGTGCGGTTACATCGCGGAGAGCTGTCCGAGTGTGGCAGGGCAGATCATGTTGCCTTCGGGATTCCTGGCCGATGTGTACGCCCGCGTGCGCGCACACGGCGGGGTGTGCATCGCCGATGAGGTGCAGACCGGTTTCGGCCGCCTGGGCACGCATTGTTTCGGCTTCGAGGCGCAGGGGGTGGTGCCGGACATCGTAGTACTCGGCAAGCCGATCGCCAACGGGTATCCGCTGGGTGCCGTGATCACCACACGCGCGATCGCCGATGCCTTCGACAACGGCATGGAGTACTTCAGCACCTTCGGCGGCAGCACCGCAGCGTGTGTGGCAGGCCTCGCCACGCTTCGGGTCACGCAGGAGGAGCAGTTGCAGGCGAATGCACTGGCCATGGGCGAACGCCTGCTCGCGGGCCTGCGACCGCTCCTGGCCCAGCACGACCTCGTGGGTGATGTCCGCGGCGCAGGGCTGTTTCTCGGCGTGGAGCTGGTCGCGGACCGCGAGACGAAAGTGCCGGCACCACGGGCCGCGTCATTTGTGGTGCAGCGAATGCGCGCGCTCGGCGTGCTGGCGGGGACCGACGGGCCGCACCACAACGTGATCAAGCTGCGCGGGCCGATGGTGCTCGGAGCGGCAGACGTTGATCGGGTGGTGGAGACCATGGCACGATCGCTGGCGGAGGTGCCGCGGAGCGTGCG
>JAABRL010000043.1:273-36269 GCA_011390935.1 Gemmatimonas sp. | reverse complement strand
GTGCGCCATCTGGCCGAAGCACACGGCGGGCGGATTCGCGCCGAGAGCATGATCGGGGCTGGCACCGAGATCGCCGTGCTGCTCCCGCCCGCTCCTGCGATCCGACCGCCGGACGCGGCTGTCTAGCGCCGAGCGGGCCAGGCGCGGGCAGCCAGGCGCGGCAGCAGCGCCGCGGCGCTGCCCACGAGCGGCACGATCGACGGTCCGGTGCGCTGCCCCGCCAGACTGGGGTTGATCACCAGCACGGTGGCCCCGTGCGACGCGGCGAGCCACGGCAGTGACGCGGCCGGCTCGATCATGTTGCTCGTGCCCACGCTGATGAACACGTCGCAGGCGAAGGTCGCCGCGCGCGCGCGCTCGAGGGCGTCGGTCGGCAGCGCTTCCCCGAACCACACCACATCGGGGCGCAGCGGCGCGCCGCAGAGCGCACACGGCGGCGGCGGTGTGGGCACCGCGTCCACGCCCACGTCATCCATTTCGAGGGGGGCAGGAAACGCGGGAGAGCAGTCGGCGCTGCACCGAACGCGCATCAGGCTGCCATGCAGCGAGACCACGTCCTCGTGGCCGGCCGCCTCGTGCAATCCATCGACGTTCTGCGTGAGCAGCGTGCACCGGGGCGACTTGCGCGCCAGGTAGGCCAGCGCCTCGTGGGCCGGATTGGGTCTGGCCTGCCGCACCAGCGACCGCCGCAGCGCGTACCAGCTCCACACACGGGCCGGGTCCTCCGCAAAGGCCTCGGGGGTGGCCAGCTCCTCGGGGCGGAACTTCGACCACCAGCCCGTGAGGGCATCGCGGAAGGTGGGAATGCCGCTTTCGGCGGACACGCCGGCTCCCGTGAGGACCGTGACCACCTCCGACGACCGCAGCATGACGGCCGCGGCCGAGAGGGCCTCATCGAGGTCCTTGGGCAGCGCGCTTGGTGCCGGCGCGGGGGCCGGCATGGATACGAGGCGCGCACGGCCAGGATCGGCGGCCGCGCCCCGGGCGGAGGCAGGGTGCTTCGTGCTCATGTCCCCGCGAAGCTGCAACGCTCGGGGCCAACTGGCAACGGGGGGGGCGCGATTTTGTCGCGATGGATCCATCGCAGCCGGCCGCCTGAAGGCCCGTGACACAGTTGTTGCACATCCGTGGGGATCCCGAGACCTGGGTCACGAAGCTTTGAGCATCTGATCCGACGTCTGCTCGGCGGGTCAGCACACTTCACCCGGATCTGCCATGACCCGTTCCTGGTCTTTCCTCCTCGCCCAGCGCGCCGTTCGCGGCTGCGCGCGTGGAGTTTCGTTCGCCCTGCTGTTCCTGAGCATGCTGGCCCCCAGCGCCATTTCCGCGCAGGACGCGGCCATCGGTCGCATCACGGGCCGAGTGATCGACGTCGAGACCGGCCAGGGCATCGCCGGCGTCGGCGTGCAGATCGTCGGCACCACCCTGGGTGCCATGACGGCGCTCGACGGCCGCTACACGATCATTCGCGTGCCTGCGGGTACGACCACGTTGCAGGTGCGCCGCATCGGCTACGCGGCGAAGACCGTGACCGGTGTGCTCGTACCCGCCGGCAGCGCGCTCGAGCTGGACATCACGATGGAGACCGCCAAGGCCGAGTTGTCGGCCGTGACGGTGTCGGCGTCGTCCGAGCGCGGCTCGGTGAGCGCCGCGCTTGATGCGCAGCGCAAGTCGGTGAACATCGTGAACGCGATCACCTCCGAACAGATTGCCAAGAGCCCCGATGGTGACGCCGCGCAGGCGATTCAGCGCGTGAGCGGTGTCTCGGTACAGGACGGCAAGTATGTCTTCGTGCGCGGACTCGGCGAACGCTACACGCAGGCGTCGCTCAACGGCGCACGCATTCCCAGCCCGGAACCCGAGCGACGCGTCGTGCCGCTCGACCTCTTCCCGTCCGGCCTGTTACAGTCGATCACCACGGCGAAGACGTTCACCCCTGATCTCTCCGGCGACTTCTCCGGGGCGCTGGTGAACATTCAGACCCGCGAGTTCCCGGCGCGTCGGTCGTTCACGCTCTCACAGAGCGTCGGCCTCAACGCCAACGTGATCGGCGCCGACCTGCCGGCGGCCGTCACCACCACGCGGGACCTCTTCGCGCTCGGCGCTGATCGTCGTCGCGTTCCCGCCTTCGTGCGGTCGTTCGGCAGCTTCGACGTGCCGCCCACGCAGGACGAAACCAACTTCATGGTGAACAGCTTCCGAAATCGCTGGTCACCTCGCACCGAGTCGGGCACGGGCAACACCAGCACGTCGGCGTCGCTCGGCGGCACGAGCACGCTCTTCGGCACGCGCCTCGGCTACCTGTTCTCGGGTACGTACGGCATGAGCCAGGACGCCCAGGTCGATCAGGTGCGCGCCCTGGCGCTGGCGCAGGATGCCATCAATGAAATCGATCGCTTCGAAGGCACGACAGGGCGCCAGAGCGCGCAGTGGGGCGGCCTCATGAACGTGAGCGCATTTCTTGGCAGCACCTCGCGCATCACGCTCAACAGCACGTACAACCGCACGATGGACAACGACGCGCGTCGCGAGTCGGGGCTGAGCGAAAATCTGGGGTTGCCGTTCGACATCAATCGCCTCCGCTACGTGGAGCGCTCAGTGCAGTCGTCGCAGCTGTCTGGCGAGCACGAGCTCGGCCGGCACCGCATGGAGTGGGCCGGTACGCTCTCCGGCGTCACGCGCGCCGAACCGGACCGTTCGGAAATCGTGTACATCCAGGACCAGAACGGTGGGCCGTCGTTCTGGTTCTCCGGCGCGATCGAAGGCGCGGTGCGCACCTTCTCGGCGCTCACGGAAGACTCGTATGAGGGCAAGGCGAGCTATCAGTACACGATGGGTGATCCGGGCCGGCAGCTCAAGCTCAAGGCGGGCGGCCTCTATCGCTTCACCGATCGCACCGCGGACAACTTCGTGTACCAGCTGACCGCGTCGCGTCTGTCGCAGGAAGACCTGGCGCTGCGTCCGGAGCAGATCTTCGATGGTCGCTTCACCCAGGAAGGGATGAACTTCTTCACCGTGCGTCCGTTCGGTACGGTGGGAGGCTCGTACGCCGCCGAGGATCGCCTCGTGGCCGGCTTCGCCATGGCCGATTGGCAGGTGAGCGATCGCATCCAGATCATCGGTGGTGCGCGATACGAGTCAAGTGACCCGGTCATCACCGCGCAGCCGAGCGTCGGCGCCACGATCGTCAGCAACCCGAGCTTCAGCGACCTGCTGCCGTCGCTCGCCCTCACCTACCGCATGACGGATCGGCAGGCGCTGCGCTTCTCCGGATCGCGCACGCTGGCGCGCCCGGAGTATCGCGAGCTGGCGCCGATTCAGTATCGCGAAGTCATCGGCTTCGACAACGTGATCGGCAACGAGAACCTCGTGCGTACGCTGATCACCAACATGGATGCGCGCTGGGAGTTCTATCCGTCCGCGGCGGAAGTGCTCAGCCTCTCGGTGTTCGCGAAGGAGTTCACGAATCCGATCGAACGCGTGTACCTCGGCACCTCCGGCACGCGCGTGATCACCTTCCAGAACGCGCAGGGTGCGAGCAATCTCGGTGTGGAGCTCGAAACGCGCACTTCGCTCGGTCGCCTTGCCGAGCAGCTGAATGCCTTCACCGTGTTCACCAACGCCACCGTCATGCGCAGCGACATCCAGCTCGATGCCACGCAGGCCAGCGTGACGCGCGATGATCGGCCCATGATCGGGCAGGCGCCGTATGTGGTGAACGCGGGGCTCACCTGGTCGCCCGGCAGCGGCACCACGAGCGCCACGCTGCTCTTCAATCGTGTCGGTGAGCGCATCACGGACGCGGGCGAGATTCCGCTGCCGGACGTGAAGGAGCTTCCGCGCAACGTCGTCGACGTGTCGCTGCGCTTTCCGTTCGTGTACGGACTCTCGGCGCGCTTCGACGCGAAGAACCTGCTCGACGCGCCGTTCCGCGTGGAACAGGGCCCGGTGACGCGCGAGGCGTATCGCTTCGGCCGCGTGTACAGCCTCGGCATGACCTGGCAGCGCTGATCTCCTGCCTGCGATCGTGACGCGTCGCACACACGACGACGTCATGCCGCGTAGTGCCGCAATGCGCACGGCGCTCCTTCCCCATGGGGAAGCGGGCGCCGTGACGCGTTCGTGACCCCCACGTCGCGGACGAGAGACACGCGCGTGCTTTCGTTACCGAGTACGACCACCACCGTGGTGGCGCGTGCTCACCTCACTTCTCCTCAGGTGCGATTCATGAGCCTCTTCACCCGCCTGCGTGCCGGCCTCCTGCTCGGGGCAACCGTCACGCTCGTCGCGTGCGGTGACGACGACGACAACAATGGCCCCACAGTTCCGCCGACGCCGACGACCCCGCCCGCTGGCGTCTCGGTCACCGGCGTTTCCTCGACCAGCGTTCGCGTGAGTTGGACGGCCGCCACGGGCGCCACGCGCTACGTCGTGCAGCGCGCGCCGGCCACTGGTGACTTCGCCCAGCTCTCCGATACGGTGACGGGCACGCAGTACCTCGATGCCGGGCTGCAGCCTGGCACCCCGTATCGCTATCGCGTGGCCGCCGTTCGCGCGGCGGGCACCAGCGACTTCTCCACCGTCGCCGATGGCAGCACGCTCGCCCCTGGGCGCGGTAGCGCCACGATCACGGCGAACATTGCCACCAGCCGCACGCTCTTCGCCGACACCACGTACACGCTCTCGGGCTTCATTCAGGTGCTCAGCGGTGCCACGCTCACGATCGAGCCGGGCACCAAGATCATCGGTGATTTCGACGTGCCGGGTTCGTCGCTCTTCATCACCCGCGGTGCGCGCATCGTGGCCAACGGCACGGCGCAGAATCCGATCGTGTTCACGTCCGAGCGCGCGGTCGGTCAGCGTCAGCCCGGTGACTGGGGCGGCCTGATCATCGTCGGCAACGCGCCGATCAACCGCACGGGTCAGGTCATCATCGAAGGCACTGGCACGGGCAGCGCGAACCCGCCGCAGGTGTACTCGGGTGGCAACAACCCGACGGACAACAGCGGCTCGCTGCGCTATGTGCGCGTGGAGTTCGCCGGCTTCGCCACGGCGACGGACGCCGAGCTGAACAGCTTCACGTTTGCGGCCGTCGGCTCGGGCACGCAGATGGAGTACCTCGAGGCACTCGCCGGTCTCGACGACCACTTCGAGTGGTTCGGTGGTACGGCCGACGCGAAGTACCTCGTCTCGTACGAGTCGGGTGACGACCACTTCGACATGTCCGAAGGCTTCTCGGGTCGCCTGCAGTATCTGGTGGGCTACCAGAGCACGGTGTTGCCGCCGCGTCCCGCCGCTGGCTCGCCGTCCTCCGACCCGCAGGGCATCGAGAACGACGGCTGTGCCGGTGCCGGTTGCACCGACGGCCAGAACTCGGCGCCGCTCACGGTGCCGGTGGTTGCCAACTTCACGCTCATCGGCACGGGCCCGGGCGTCGTGCCCGCCGGCGGCGGCTACGGCATGATGATCCGTCGCGGTACGGGCGGCTACTACGTGAACGGCATCGTGGCCGACTGGCCGAACGCGGCCATCGCCATTCGTGACGCGGCCACCAACACGCGCATCACCGAAGGCAACCTGCTCATCTCGAACATCCTCCAGATGAACAACAACGCCGTGTTCCAGACGCCGAACGGCACGTCGGTGTTCGGTCTCGACACGACGGCCAACAACATCCGCTCGGCAGCAGGCACGACGGCCAGCGTGTTCCTCGGCCTCACCCAGCCGAACTTCGATTGGACGCCGTCGGCCACGTCGCCGGCACGTGAGGGTGGCCTGGCCACCTTCCCCGCAGCGCTCGCCACGAAGGCGGGCACGTTCGTGACGGGCACGGCCTATCGCGGTGCGGCCAACCCGTCCGGCCCGAAGTGGTGGCAGGGTTGGACGACCTACGCCCGCAACTGACCGCGGCGCGACCGGTCTGAGTTTCGTGGGGGCCGGTGCCATCGCGGCACCGGCCCCTTGTCGTATGTTCCCTGTACCATGGCTCGCATGCGCTCTCCCGCTCCGCTTCTCTTCCTCTGCACGCTGCTGGTCGCAGCCTGTTCGCCGCGCGATACGACGTCGGCCGAAACCAGAGCCGCCCTCGAGCGCGGCCGCGAACTCGCGCGCATCGCAGCCGATTCGGCCGATTCGGTCGCTCGATGGGCCGCCACGATGGCACCGCGCCCCGGCGACGTGATCGACAGTGCACTCACGCCCGACGAACACCGTCGTCGCTTTCGCGAGCAGTACGGCAACCCGCCCGTCGTCACGGCGCTCGCGAACGGCACGTCGTCACGCGATGCGCTCGTTCGGAGGTTCATCGAGGCTCTCGTCTCGAGAGATTCCTCCGCCCTCGTGGCCCTGCAAGTGACGCCGATCGAGTTTCTCGATCTGTACTATCCGGCATCCAGATTCAGCCGACCGCCATACGAGATGTCCCCCCAACTCGCCTGGATGCAGATCTCGCTGAATAGCGACAAGGGGCTCGTCCGCGTGCTTCGACGGTTCACGAATCCGACGATCCGCTACATCGAACACGGCTGCGCCGCTGAGGCCACCGCCATCGGCGCCGGACGCGTGTGGGAAGACTGCACGGTGACGTTCGCCGTGGACTCGGGGCCGCCCGAGACGCATGATCTGTTCGGGGGTATCTTCGAGTATGTCGGACAGTTCAAGTTCCTCGGGTACTCCAACAGCATGTGACGCACGGGACGTGGCACGCTTCACCCGCGCGCCGACTCGGCTCTGACGCTCTTTCCCGCACCGGATCGCTTCTTGCGCTCAGTCTTCCCGCTCACTGCACTCGCTCTCGCCCTGCTGCTCGCGGGCTGCGGCTCGTCGGATCGCCCCGAGCCGACAGAGGACGCCGCCGCCGTCGACCTGCTCGGCGCCGGCGCCACGTTCCCGTATCCGCTCTACGCGCGCTGGTTCAACGAGTACGCGCAGCAGTCTGGGGTGCGCATCAACTATCAGTCGATCGGCTCCGGCGGCGGCATTCGCCAGCTGATCGCCGGCACCGTCGACTTCGGCGCCACGGATGTGCCCATGACCGACGAGGAGATGTCACGCATCCCGCGCGGCCAAGTGGTGCACGTGCCCACCGTGCTCGGCGCAGTCGTCGTCACCTACAACGTGCCCGACCTCACCGAGCCGTTGCGTCTCGCCCCCGATGTACTGGCGGACATTTTTCTGGGCGTGATCACGCGATGGAACGATCCGCGCATCGCCGCCCTCAACCCCGGTGCCACATTGCCGAATCGTGATGTGCTCGTCGTGCACCGCTCCGACGGCAGCGGCACGTCCTACATCTTCACCGACTATCTCGCCGCCGTCAGCCCCGCGTGGGCCGCCGGACCGGGTCGCAGCAAGGACGTGCGCTGGCCTGTGGGACTGGGCGGCAAGGGCAACGAAGGGGTGGCGGGTCAGGTCAAGCAGATGCCCGGGTCGATCGGGTACGTCGAGGCCACCTATGCACGCCAGAATCGCCTGCCGGCGGCCCTGCTGCGCAACGCGGCCGGCAACTTCGTGGCCCCCAATGCGAACGAGGTCGCCGCGGCTGCCATCAGCGCCCTTGAGCTGGTGGCGGATACGCCCGACCTGCGCCTGTCGATCGTGAACGCGCCAGGCGCCGATGCCTACCCCATCGCCTCCTTCACCTGGATGCTGGTGGCCCCCGAGCTGATCGGCGCGCAGAAGACGAGGGCGTTGCGCGCGTTTCTCGAATGGGCGCTGCATGACGGGGATTCCGTCGCGCAGGCGCTGGGCTATGAGCCACTACCCACGGCGCTGGCGGACCGCCTGCTTGGCTCGTTTGATGCGCAGCTTGGAAGCCAGTCCGCGCCCCGCTGAACTCAGCCGCGCGCGGCAGTTGTCGAAGGCCAGTCGCGCTGCGGCGGGCAAGTCTTGGCCTCGGCTCGTGACCGAGCCGTTACGGCGGTACTGACAAGGGGTGATCGGTCGGGGGTAGTATTCTGCCATGAGTGCTCCCACCTACCCCACCGCGCGCACGATGTCCAGCGCCGAGCGCCCTCCGCGAAGTAACGCGCGAGGGGACCGGTGGGTCGGCTGGGGCGATCGGATCTACGGAGCCCTGATCACCGCCTGCGCCCTGGCCATTCCGCTGCTGCTCGTACTCGTGGCCGCCATCATCGCGCGGTCCGCGTGGCCTGCCGTGTCCACCGTGGGTGCCGAGCTGGTGACGGGCACCACCTGGGATGTTCCGCGCGGCCAGTTCGGGGCCTTGCCGGCCATTTTGGGCACACTCGCCTCGTCGTTGCTTTCGCTCATCATCGCCACACCGCTGGCGCTTGGCGTGGCCATTTTCGTGTCGGAGCTCGCCCCGCCCGCGATCCGTCGGCCGTTCGCGTTTCTTGTGGATGTGCTGGCGGCCATCCCGAGCGTGGTGTACGGCTTGTGGGCGCTCTATGTGCTGGTCCCGTTTCTGCGCGAAGTCGTGATGCCGTTTCTCGGCGACACGCTCGGGCTCGGCGCGCTGCCGCTCTTCAAGGGACCGGCGTACGGACCCAGCCTGCTCGCCGCGTCGCTCGTGCTGTCCATCATGATCCTCCCGTACATCGCCGCGGTCGCGCGTGAGCTCTTGCAGGCCGTCCCCCGGTCGCAACGGGAGGCCGCGCTCGCCCTTGGCGCGACGCGCTGGGAGATGGTTCGTGACGCCGTGCTGCCCTATGCGCGCAGTGGGCTCGTGGGTGCCGCCATTCTCGGACTGGGCCGCGCGCTCGGCGAAACCATGGCGGTCACGATGGTCATCGGCAATCGCCACGAGCTGCCCTCGTCGTTGTTTCAGCCGGCGTACACCATGGCCTCGTTGCTGGCCAATGAGTTCAATGAGGCCTCGGGCGCCCTGCACGTCTCGGCACTGATGGCCGTCGCCGGCATCCTGCTCGCCATCACGCTGATCGTGAACGCGATTGCGCGCTGGCTCGTGTGGCGCATGGAGGCGCGCACATGAGCGCGCTGGCCGCCCCCTCGCGCGTGCAACGGACGGAGCGCATGGCGCGCCGTCGGCGCATGGGTTCGTTCATGACCGTCGTGGTATGGTGTGCGGCCCTGCTCAGTGTCGTGCCCCTGATCCTCATTGCCGCCCACCTGATCATCGGTGGCGCGCGTGTGCTGAGCCCCACGTTCTTCACGGCGCTTCCGGCGCCACCGGGCGTGTCGGGCGGCGGCGTCGCGAATGGTGTGGCCGGTACGCTCGTGCTGCTCGGCATCGCCTCGGTGATCGGCATGCCGATCGGCCTCGGCGCCGGCCTGTATCTCGCAGAACATGGCCGCACGCGCCTCGCCACGATCGTGCGATACCTGAGTGATGTGCTCAGCGGCCTGCCATCCATCGTGGTCGGCATCTTTGCGTGGGAGCTGATCGTGCGCCCGAGCGGGCAGTTCTCCGCACTCGCCGGCGGCTTCGCATTAGGCATGATCATGATCCCGCTCGTCGCTCGTGCCACCGAGGAGATGGTGCGACTGGTCCCGGTCGCACTGCGCGAAGCGGCGCTCGCGCTGGGCTTCACGCGGTGGCGGTCGTCGCTCCAGATCGTGCTGCGCACGGCCCTGCCCGGCATTGTGACGGCCGCACTCGTCGCTGTGGCGCGCGTCGCAGGCGAAACCGCTCCACTGCTGTTCACCGCGTTCGGCACCCCGTTCTGGTCGCTGCGCCTCGACCGACCGATCGCGGCGCTCCCGCTGCAGATCTACAACTACGCGACCAGCCCGTACGACGATTGGCGCGCGCAAGCCTGGGGCGGTGCGCTGGTTCTCATTGCGCTGGTGCTTGTGATCAGCATCATCGCTCGCCGCGTGACACGATCGCGCTTCGGCGCGGCGACCGGGGGAGCACGGGGTGACTGACGTGACGCCGCGCGCGCTCGACGCACGTCTCGCGGCCCGCCTTACCCCAGCGGTCGCGATGCGCGCCGTGTCACCAGCGACGCGTGACGACGCGAGCGACGCCGCCATCAGTGCCGTCGCCGTGCGCACGGAGCAGCTGGACGCCATGTACGGCGGCGTCGCGGCGGTACGCTCGGCGACGCTCACGTTCACGCCGGGCCGCGTCACAGCCATCATCGGCCCCTCTGGCTGCGGCAAGTCCACACTGCTGCGGTGCATCAATCGCCTGCATGAGACGCAGCCGGCGGCACGCGTGCGTGGCGCGGTCTTCGTCGACGGACGCGACGTCTATGCGGCGGGCACCGATGTGGTGGCGGTGCGACGCAGCATCGGGTTCGTGGCGCAGCGTCCGACGCCCTTTCCGTCCATGAATATCCGCGAAAACGTGGTCGCAGGGCTCCGCGTGGCCGGCATACGCGTCAGCGGTACCGAGCTCGAGGATCGCGTCGAAGCCGTGCTGCAACGTACGGGCCTGTGGGACGAAGTCAGCGACCGCCTGGACAGCGACCCCATGAGTCTGTCCGGCGGACAGCAGCAGCGCCTCTGCCTGGCCCGCGCGCTCGCACCGGAACCACGGGTGCTCCTGCTCGACGAACCCACCGCGGCGCTCGACCCCGGCAGCACGCAACGCATCGAGGAACTGGTGTACCTGTTGCGCGGCGAGGTCACGACGATCATTGTCACGCACAACATGCAGCAAGCCGCCCGCGTCTCCGACATCACCGCGTTCATGCTCGAAGGCGAGCTGATCGAGCAGGCACCCACGCGTGTCCTGTTCACGGCGCCGTCGGATGCGCGCACCGAGTTGTACCTCACCGGTCGGTTCGGTTGACCCGACCGGATGTGCTGCCCGACCCCTCCCGCAGCGCCGTGCAGCACGGTCTCGTGGACGTCGAGCAGTGGTCGGTGTGGTTCGGTGCCACCGCCGCGCTCTCCGAGGTGTCGCTGCGCATCACCCCGGGTGGCGTCACCGCCCTGATCGGTCCCTCGGGGTGTGGGAAATCCACGCTGCTGCGCTCGATCAACCGGATGAACGACGGTGCCGCCGGCCTGCGCCATGCGGGCCACATCCGACTCGATGGCGCGGATATCTACGCCCCCAGCACCGACAGCTCCGTGCTGCGCCAGCGCGTGGGCATGGTGTTCCAGCGTTCGAATCCGTTTCCGAAATCGGTGCTGGACAACGTGACGTACGGTGCGCGACTCAACGGCATGACGGATCGCCGCGAACTCGAGGCGCTCGCCGAGCGGTCGCTGCGTCGAGCCGCGCTCTGGGACGAGGTGAAAGACCGACTGGGTCAGTCCGCCCTTCGCCTCTCCGGCGGACAGCAGCAGCGACTGTGCATCGCCCGGGCACTCGCCAACGACCCCGATGTGCTGCTGCTCGACGAGCCGGCCAGCGCGCTCGACCCGGTGGCGACGCTGCGCATCGAAGAACTGCTCTACGACTTGCGACGCGACGTCACGATCGTCATTGTGACGCACAACCTGCAGCAGGCGGCCCGCGTCAGCGATCGCACCGCCTTCCTGCTCGCGGGACGCCTCATCGAGTGCGACGACACCGCGCGTCTGTTCACGAGCCCGCGCGAGCCGCGTACCGAAGCCTACATCACAGGACGGTTCGGCTGATGGTCGATGCACCTGGCGGGTACCGGCACTTTCACGACGACCTCGCGCTGCTCAAGACTCGGCTGCTCGAGATGTCCGAGCGTGCCGAGTCACTCGTCGAGCTGTCCATCGAATCGCTGCTCGATCGCGATCGCGAAAAGGCCGAGGCGGTGATCGCCGCCGATCGCGAGCTCGACCGCATGGAGGTGGAGGTCGAAGAGCTCGCCATTTCCCTGCTCGCGCTGCAGCAACCCATGGCGCGTGACCTGCGCTTCCTCGTGGGTGCCATCAAGGTGTCCAGCGATGTCGAGCGCATTGGCGATCACGCGGTGAACATCGCCCAGTGCACCGTGCGCCTCGTGGAGCAGCGTTCCGTCGCGCCTGCCACGCCCGCGCTCACCGACATGGCACGACGCGCGCGACGCATGCTCAGCGACGCGCTGGACGCGTTCATTCGCGCCGATGGTGTGCTGGGTCGTGCGATCGGCAAAGCCGACGACGAAGTGGACGCGTTTCACGAAGGCATCTTTCGCGTGCTGCTCACGCACATGATGTCCGACGCGCGCACGATCAATGCCTCGCTCGAGCTGCTGCTCGTGTCGCGCAACCTGGAGCGCGTGGCCGACCTCGCCACCAACATCGGCGAGAATGCCGTGTACGTGGCCGAGGGCAAGCAGATCCGTCACCGCTTCGAGGAAGTCAGCGACCGCTGATCACGCCCGGCGGTGGCGCGATCAGCTCCTGCCGCCACTGCGCAGAAACGCTGCAAACTCCGCCGGCAAACCGGCCGCGATCACCTTCGCGGCGGCGGTCTCGACATCGTACGGCACGCGCTGCAGGCGCACCTGCACCGTCGCGTCGTCGCCCACCTCCACCAGCACGTAGCCCGCACGCGGGTCACCGTCCTTGGGGCGCCCCACGCTGCCGGTGTTCACGTAGTGCACGCCATCCACCACCCGATGCCACGGCTTGTGCGTGTGCCCGAACGCCACCAGATCGCCTGCCGTGGCGCCCACCGCGTCGCCCATCTTGCGCAGGAAATCGTCCGGACGATCCTCGGTCACGTAGATGAGGTTGCTCGACGAGTGCGCGTGCAGCAGCACCACGCGCGGACCGGCCACATGCCCGCCGAGCGGGCGCACGTCGAGCCGAAAGGGCAACGCCGCAAGCCGCGCCTTGGTGGCGGCACTGGTGTTGGCCAGCGTCCACGCAAAGCTCTCGTGCGCCAGCTCCTCCTGCCGTGCGTTCTCCGAGCGGCAGCCACAGTGCTTGTAGCCGTGTGCCACGGTGCTGTCGTAGTTGCCAGCGACGCCCGGAATGTGCTCGGCATCCAGACGCGCCACCACGCCGTCGGGGTCGGCGGAATACCCCACCAGATCCCCGAGGTGGTAACGCGCGGCGTGCGGCGCGGTGGCCTGCAGGTGCGTCAGCACGGCGTCGAGGGCGTCGAGATTTCCGTGGATATCGGAGAGCAGTGCGAGCGTGGGCACGGGAGATGAATCCAGAGAGAAGGTGCCTCGGTCAGACGTGACCGAGGTTCAGCACGGCATCCGGCGGCGCTCTTCGCACGCCTGCTCGCCCAGCACACGTTCGTGCGCGAGCCCCGGCATCGTGAGCAGACTGTCGCGGACCCAACGCAGCAGGCCCGCATGCACCGCGTCCGCCGCGTCGCGCAGTCGGTAGTGCGCCAGCCGTGGCCCGCGCGACGCCTCCACCCACCCCGAGCGCCGCAGATAGGCCAGGTGCCGGGACACGGTGGGCTGCGGCAACCGCAGCACGCCCACCAGATCACAGACGCACAGCTCGCCGGCCGCCAGCAGGTTCAGCAGGCGGACGCGGGTGGGATCGCCGAGCCCCGTCGTGAGCTCCACGCTGCGCGCCGCGTCTCGCCCGACCTGTTCGGCATCGAGCTCGGCGGTCGCGTCATCGATCCCCTGACTTCCATATACGGCTAAGCGCATATATTCCTCATATCCGAATATTATCCGCTTGCCCGAATCACCCGCAACTGTCGAGGTCGCCTCGTGACACGTCGATCCCTGCCCCAGATGGGCGTCATGGCCCCCACTGACGACGCCGAGCCGGTCACCGCACCGACCGACGAGCCCATCGACACCGACGCCCCCGCGCTCTCCGGGGCAGTGCGCGTCTTCGATCCGGCCATGTGCTGCGACACCGGCGTCTGCGGCCCCACCGTGGACCCGTCGCTGCTGGCCGCGGCCCGCGACCTGCGATGGCTGGCCGCACGCGGCGTGCAGGTCTCACGCCACAACCTCGGGCAGGAGCCGCTCGCGTTTGTGCACTTCGCGCCCGTCCAGCAGTTGCTCACCGAACGCGGCGTGGAAGCCCTCCCCGCCACGTGGGTGAACGACACGCTGCTCACCACCGGCCGTCACGCCACGCGTGACGAACTGGTCGCGGCGCTTGGGACCTCGGCTTCCGCATGACCACCCCCGCGGCCCTCGCACCGACGCCGGTTGCACCACACGCCAGCGGTGATCTGCCCAGCCTGCTCACCCTCGACACCCGCTTCACCTTCGTTACGGGCAAGGGCGGCGTCGGCAAGACGACGACGGCCGCGGCACTCGCCATCGCGTTCGCGCAACGCGGACTCACGACGCTGCTCGTGAGCACGGATCCCGCGTCGAACCTCGGTGACCTGCTGGGGGTGAACGGCGCACGCGTCCCCACGCCGGTGCCCGGCCTGCCGACGCTCGCCGTGCTCGACATCGATCCGGTGCAAGCCGCGGCCGCGTATCGCGAACGCGTGGTGGGGCCGGTGCGTGGGCTTCTGCCCGCCGCCGCCATCACGCAAATGGAAGAGCAGCTCTCCGGTGCCTGCACCGTCGAGATCGCGGCGTTCGATGAGTTCACCACGCTGCTGACCGATCCGGCCATGCAGGAGCGCTTTGCGCACATCGTATTCGATACCGCGCCCACCGGGCACACGCTCCGCCTGCTGGCGCTCCCATCGGCGTGGACCGGGTTTCTCGAGACCGCCACCCATGGCGCCTCCTGCCTTGGCCCCATGGCGGGACTCGAGCGCCAGCGCACGCAGTACGCTGACGCCGTGGCGGCGCTCAGCGACGCCGATCGCACCACGGTGGTGCTGGTGAGCCGCGCAGAACGCAGTCCGCTGGCCGAGGCCGCGCGTGCCGGAGGCGAGCTGCGCGCCTTGGGCATGACGGCGCAGCGACTCGTGATCAACGCCGTCCTCTCCGACCCCGGCGAGGATGCGGTGGCGCAGGCGTGGCATGCGGCGCAGGCCGCAGCACTCGCCGACATGCCGGTCACGCTGCGCGACACGCCGTCGATCACGCTGCCGCTTCGCGCCGGCTCGCTGACAGGCCTCTCGTCGCTCATGGCGCTCGCGGCCGCGCCACAGACAACGCAGGCGTCGGCAGACGGGCCACCTGAGGCGTCGCCGGCACGCCCCGCCGCCGCGCTGCTCCCGTTCGAGGCGCTCATTGACGAGCTCGCGTTGGCAGGCCACGGCGCCGTGATGACCATGGGCAAGGGCGGCGTGGGCAAGACGCGCGTTGCGGTGCACCTGGCCACCGAACTCGCGCGGCGAGGACGTCGTGTGCACCTCTCCACCACCGATCCGGCGGGCACGTTCATCGCCGATCTCGCAACAGCGCTGCCGTCGCTGCACGTCTCGCGCATCGACCCGGTGGCCGAAACGGCGCGCTACTCGGCCGAGGTGCTCACCGCCGCGGGGCCGCTGTCGGCGTCGGAACGTGCGCTGCTCGAGGAAGACCTCCGGTCGCCGTGTACCGAAGAGATTGCGGTGTTCAAAGCCTTCGCGCGCACGCTCGCCGATGCCGAGCACGACATCGTGGTGCTGGATACCGCGCCCACCGGCCATACCGTCCTGCTGCTCGACGCCGCGCATGCCTATCACCGTGAGGTCATGCGCAGCGGCAGCGAGGTGCCGCCCGAGGTCGCGTCGCTGCTGCCCCGCCTGCGCGATCCCGCATTCACGCGGGTGCTCGTGATCGCACGTCCGGAGGCCACGCCGATCGCCGAGGCCGAGCGACTCGAGGCAGATCTCGCGCGCGCGGGCATCACGCCGTTCGGCTGGGTGCTGAACGCGGCGCTGTCGCTGTGCACCAGCACGCACCCCGCCCTTGCGGCCCGTGCGCGCGAGGAAGCGGGCCACATCGCCGCCGTCTGTCATGGCGGTCGACGCGTGTGGGCCCTGCCGTGGGTGGCGGAGGCGACGGCCGGTCGTTGACGCCCTCACCGGGGTTGCCATGCACACTGGCGTGGGGCGCTCCGTCGGGCGATCATGCACGCATGAGCCACCTGCTGCCAGGACCCCGATGAGCGACGCGCCAACCACCGACCAGCGTATCGCTGCGATCGACATTGGCTCGAATTCCATTCGACAGATCGTGGCCGACGTCTCGCCCACCGGGCAGATACGGGTGGTCGATGAAATGAAGGCCATGCCGCGCCTGGGCGAAGGGCTCGAAGCCACCGGCGCATTGAGCCGCACCGCGATCGAAGCAGGCACCGCCGCGGTGCACCGCATGGTCGGTCTGGCACGCACGCTCTCGGCGGAACGCATCGAGATCGTGGCCACCAGCGCCGTGCGCGACGCCTCCAACGCGAGCGACTTCACCGCGCAGATCGTCGCCGACACCGGCGTACCGGTGCGTGTGCTCTCAGGCGAGGAAGAGGCGCTGCTCTGCTTTCGCAGCGCCCTCGCTCACTTCGAACTCGGCGCCGGCCGGTCGCTGGTCATAGACATCGGCGGGGGCTCGCTCGAACTCGTGTTGGCGAAGGACGGACTCATCGAACGGCTTGCATCGCTGCCGTACGGCGCCGTGCGCATGACCGAGCGGTTTCTCACGCCGGTGGTGCGCACGCGTGGTGTGCGGCGGCTGCGCGCGCATGTGCGTGACGGACTCAAGCGTGCGATGCCGGTGAAGGACTGGCGCGGTGCGCAGGTGATCGGCTCCGGTGGCACGTTCACCAATCTCGCCGGCGTCGTACTCAACCGCGCCAACGTGACCGCGCGCTCCACACATGGTACGCGCATCACGCGCGTGGAGCTGGAGCATGTACTCGACTGGTTGCAGCGACTCTCGTCCGAGGAGCGCGCCGCTGTGCCTGGGCTCAATCCGGCACGCGCCGACATCATTGTGGCCGGCCTGAGCGTGGCCGCCGAAGTGCTCGCGCGCTTTGACCCCCGCGACCTGCTCGTGTCGGGCTATGGCATTCGTGAAGGCATTCTGCTCGAATCGGCGCGTGTGCAGTTGCAGGTGGCCGATCCCGGAGCCGCGCGCGAACGTTCCGTGCGTCAGTTCGCCGAACGGTGTCATTACGAGGAGCCGCACGCGCATCAGGTGCGCAAACTGGCGCTGCAGCTGTTCGACGCGCTGGCGTCTCACCTGCAGCTCGGCGCCACCGATCGTCAGATTCTGTCGGATGCGGCGCTGTTGCACGATGTGGGCTACCACATCAACTACGAAAAGCACCACAAGCACTCGTTCCACCTCATCTCGCACGCCGAGCTGTTGGGCATGACGCCCGCCGAGCAGGTGGCCATCGCACACGTCGCGCGCTACCACCGCGGCGCGGCCCCCAAGCGTACACACCGGGCGTTTGCGCAGCTTGATCGTACGCTGCGCGCGCGCATCGTGAAGCTGTCCGCGCTGCTGCGTTTCGCCGACGGCTTCGATCGCGGTCACGTCTGCGCGGTGGACCGCCTCGAGGTGCGCTGGACCGACGATTCGCTTCGCGTGCAGGCGTTTCCCGCTGCCGCTGCCGGCTCCGTTCGGCTCGAGTTGTGGGGCGGCAGCCGCAAACGACAGCTGCTTGAGACGATCATCGGTGTGCCGGTGGAGGTAGTGGCCCCCGACGGCAGCGTGGTCACGAGTTCGGACGACGAGGGCGAATAGATCGCCGAGTCGCCGGTTTCGGCTACGTGTGGCGCCCCTTGCCCTTGGCCTTGCGCACGCCGGAGCGAGCGGCACGACCGCCATCAGGCACACGGTCGTTCGAATCCGCCGTCTCGAGATCGCCCTCCCATGCGGCGGCCCCGGTACCATCGCCACCCAGCCCCCACGGGTCGTGCATGAGAATGCCCTGCGTGCCGCGCGACGGTTCGTCGCCAACGGGCTCCAGTCGCACGTAGTTGCCGTCCGCCTGCAGCTCCCACGCCTGTCGATTGTCGCGCAGGCATGTTTCGAGCACCCCACGCACGCGCTTCTGGAGCGACGCACCTTCAATCGGCACCATGACCTCGACGCGTCGGTCGAGATTGCGCGGCATCCAGTCCGCCGAGCCGATGTAGTACTCCGGGTGCCCCGCATTGCCGAAGGCGAGTACACGGGAGTGTTCGAGAAATCGGCCAATGATCGACCGCACCCGAATATTCTCGCTGAGCCCGGGCATGCCGGGACGCAGACAGCAGATGCCGCGAATGATCAGATCGATTTCAGCGCCCGCCTGCGAGGCTTCGTACAGCGCCGCGATGATCTGCGCGTCCACCAGTGCGTTCATCTTCGCAATGATTCGTCCGCCCTTGCCGGCCCGCGCATGGGAGGCTTCTCGTGCAATGAGCTCGAGCACGCGCTCGCGCAGGTTCGCCGGGGCCACGAGCAGCTTGCGATAGAACTTCTGGCGCGACACGCCGGTGAGCGAGTTGAAGAGATCGCTCAGATCAGCGCCGATTGCCGGATTGCAGGTGAACAACCCCATGTCGGTGTACAGACGCGCCGTCTTGGAGTTGTAGTTGCCCGTGCCGATGTGCACATAGCGACGAATGCCATCGCCATCGCGCCGCACCACCAGCACCGTCTTGGCGTGCGTCTTGAGTCCGGGCAGGCCGTACGCCACATGAATGCCGTAGCTCTCGAGCGTGCGCGCCCAGGCAATGTTGTTCTGCTCATCGAAGCGCGCCTGCAGCTCGATGAGCACCGCCACCTGCTTGCCGCGCAGTGCGGCCTCGGTGAGCGCACGCACGATGGCCGTGTCGCCGCTGGTGCGATACAGCGTGAGCTTGATCGCCAGCACTTGCGGGTCGGTCGCCGCCGCTTCCAGAAACTGCTCCACCGACGCCCCGAACGATTCGAACGGGTGGTGCACGAGCACGTCACGCTCGCGGATCACTTCGAAGATCGAGCGCCCATCGCGCAGGCTTTTCGGAATCCGTGGTGTGAACGGCGGGTCGCGCAGCTCAGGCAGGTCGAGACCGGCAAACATCATCAGGTCGCCCATCTCGAGCAGCGAATCGATCGCCGTGACGTCGGCCTCGGTCAACGGGGCCACTTCCTGCTGTTCACCAGCACCCAACTCTTCGAGCAGCAGCGAACGAATGCCCTCAGGCATCCCGTCCTGGACTTCGAGGCGCACCACCTCGCCGAAGCGCCGCTGGAACACCTGCTGCTCGATGCTCGCCAGCAGGTCTTCCGGCTGCTCCATCTGCCCCAAGTCGAGATCGGAGTAGCGCGTGATGCGGAACGTGAACCAGCGCAGCACCTCCATGCCCGGGAAGAGCGCGCTGAGATTGGCGCCAATGACTTCTTCGAGCGGCACAAAGTGATGTGTTCGCCCCACCGGCACCCATCTCGGCAGTGAACGCGGCACCTTCACGCGCGCGAAGTGCTCAGCGCCGGTGACCGGATCACGCACCTCCACGGCGAGCGACAGCGAGAGATTGGAGATGTACGGAAACGGATGTCCCGGGTCGACGGCCAGTGGGGTGAGCACCGGAAACAGCTGCGATTCGAAGAAGCGATCCACGGACGACCACTCGGTCGCGGTGAGATCGTTCATGCCCACGATGCGCACCCCATGAATTGCCAACGCAGGCAGCAGCACGTCGTGCAGCAGCTGATGCCGCTGCGCGAGCAGTTCGCGCACACGGTCACCGATGGCGTGCAGCTGATCGCCGGGCGGCATCGGGTCCGGCGCCTCGGCGGCGGCGCCAGCGGCCACCCGGCGACGCAGCCCCGCCACACGCACCATGTAGAACTCGTCGAGATTCGTGCTGAAGATCGCGAGGAACTTCATGCGCTCGAGCAGCGGAACACGTTCGTCGCTTGCCTCGGCGAGCACGCGCGCGTTGAAATCGAGCCAGCTCAGCTCACGATTCAGGTACGGCAGGGATCCAGCGTCCGACATCAGCCCTCACACGCGTGATGCCAACTGCGGCCGTGGGCCGCGGCCAGCCAGGAACTACGAGATCGGGACGAGCAGGGCGAGCAGCCGGTAGCTGAGCGCCGCCATGAGCGCCGCGGCCGGAATGGTGAGCACCCAGGCCCACACGATGCGACCGGCCAGCCCCCACCGCACGGCACGAAGCCGTGTGGTGGCACCGACGCCCACGATCGCACCGGTGATGGTATGGGTGGTGGAGATCGGAATGCCGAGCTTGGACGCGATCAGAATCACCACGGCGCCACCCGCTTCGGCACAGAAACCGCCCACGGGTCGCAGCTTGGTGATGCGCGTGCCCATCGTATGTACAATACGCCAGCCACCGAACAAGGTGCCCAGGGAGATCATCGTGTACGCACTGAGCTCCACCCACAGCGGCACCACGTCGCTGTTCGCCACGTAGAAGAACCCGAAGAATCCCTCCTGGCCCGCGAAGAGTGACTGCGACGCCACGAGCAGACCGAGAATGATGCCCATCGTCTTCTGCGCATCGTTCGCACCGTGCGCCAGCGAGAGCGCGGCCGAACTCACCAGCTGCATCACGCGAAAGAATCGATCGCTGGTGGCATAGCGCACATTCTTGAAGGTGTTGAAGACGATCACCATCAGGATGAAGCCCACGAGAATGCCGCCAAGCGGCGACAGAATGATCGCGCTGAGCGTCTCGATCCACTTCTGACCGAAGGTGAGACCCGCCAGTCCCGCCTTCGAGATGGCGGCGCCGGCATACCCACCGATGAGCGCGTGCGACGAGCTGGACGGAATGCCGAACCACCACGTGATCAGGTTCCACACGATGGCCCCGATCAGCCCGCCGAAGACGACGTTCTGATCGACGATGTTCACATCCACGAACCCGGTGGCAACCGCCTTGGCAACCGCCGTGCCCACCACGAAGGCGGCGGCAAAGTTGAACGTGGCGGCCCACACGACGGCGGCGAGCGGACTCAACACACGCGTGCCCACGATCGTGGCGATGGAGTTCGCCGAATCGTGGAAGCCGTTGATGAAATCGAAGATCAGTGCGACGACGACAATGAGGAGAACGTAGTACTCCACGATCGGCCGCCTAGCTGTTCTTGAGCGCGATGCTCTCGAGCACGTTCGAGACGTCCTCGCACTGGTCGATGGCCTCTTCGAGCGAGTCGAAGATGTCCTTCCACGCGAGCACCTCGAGCGCATCGGCCCCACTGCGGAACAGTGCGCTCACTGACTCGGCATACTTCGCGTCCCCCTCCTCTTCCAGCGCCTTCATGAGCTTGCCATGCTCCATCATGCGCGCGCGCTTCTTGATGTCGCCCACCGACGCGTCGATCACCTTTGCCGCGCGCACGAGGATGTCGGCCAGCTCCGTGGCACCGGGGCGCACAGTCTTCACATTGAACATCACGGTGCGACGCGCCACGCCGTTGATGATGTCGATCACATTGTCGAGGCGCTTGGCAAGCGTGTGAATGTCTTCCCGATCGAGCGGGGTCACGAAGCTCGTATCGATGCGCTGGTTGATCGTATGGGCGATCGCGTCGCCGTCGGTCTCCACCTTCTTGATTTTGGCCGCAATCGCGGGCGCATCATCGAGCTGACCGAAGAGCGTGTGGAGCAGCGCAGCGGAGGCGCCGATGTGTTCGGCCAGCTGCGCGAAATAGGCGAAAAAGCCCTCATCACGAGGTATGAAACGCACGGGAGTGGGATCGAGGTTCGAACGGAGCGCGCCAGATCACCGGGAACGGGTTCCCGATGCGGTCGCGATTGACACAAAAAAGCGCCCTGCGCACCAGATGTGGTACAGCAAGCTGCGTAACGATCACGCGAAGGCACCCATTCCGCCATAGGCGGGAGACGATGCATTGGTCGGCTCTCGTTCGGGCACGAACCAGCCGTCCTGACAGCCTCTAAGGCGCGCGCCTGCCACAGACTGCCATTCCTGCAGAATACCGGGCCGCCGAGGCAGTCCACGGGCGGCCTAGAGCTTGCCCTTTATGAGACCATCTGGCCGCGCCACACCGGCGCGCGCCGTACCCGTTTCGATCAGAGGCAGCAATGGCAGATAAGGTGATCGGTATCGACCTCGGCACCACCAACTCCGTGGTGTCCGTGCTGGAGGGTGGCGACCCGGTCGTGATCCCCAACGCCGAAGGTGGCCGCACCACGCCGTCCGTCGTCGGATTCACCAAGGATGGCGAGCGCCTCGTGGGGCAGATCGCCAAGCGGCAGGCCGTGACGAACCCGACCAACACCGTGTTCTCGATCAAGCGCTTCATGGGCCGCAAGGTCAGCGAAGCCGGCAACGAGACGTCGCGCGTGCCGTACAAGGTCATTTCGGGCACGAATGGCCTCGTCTCCGTTGAAGTCCAGGGCAAGACCTACACGCCCCCCGAGATCTCGGCCATGGTACTGCAGAAGATGAAGCAGACCGCCGAAGACTATCTCGGCCACCCGGTCACCAAGGCCGTGATCACGGTGCCGGCCTACTTCAATGACTCGCAGCGTCAGGCCACCAAGGATGCCGGCAAGATCGCGGGCCTCGAAGTGCTGCGCATCATCAACGAGCCCACCGCGGCCGCGCTCGCCTACGGCCTCGACAAGGCCAAGACGAAGGACGAGAAGATCGCCGTGTTCGACCTCGGCGGCGGCACGTACGACATCTCGATTCTCGAGCTGTACGACGTCGATGGCACGCGCCAGTTCGAAGTGAAGTCCACCAACGGTGATACGCACCTCGGTGGTGACGACTTCGACCAGCGCGTCATGGATTGGCTCGTGTCCGAGTTCAAGAAGGATCAGGGCATCGATCTCTCGAAGGACCCGATGGCCATTCAGCGCCTCAAGGAAGCCGGCGAAAAGGCCAAGATGGAGCTTTCGAGCGCCAGCTCGACCGACATCAACCTGCCCTTCATCACCGCCGACCAGTCCGGCCCGAAGCACCTCAACTATCAGCTCACGCGCGCCAAGTTCGAGCAGCTGGTGGACGACCTCATTCAGCGCACGCTCGAGCCCATGAAGCTCGCGCTCAAGGACGCCGGTCTGCAGCCGTCTGAGATCGACGAGGTCATCCTCGTGGGTGGCTCCACGCGCATTCCGAAGATCCAGCAGGTGGTCAAGGAGTTCTTCGGCAAGGAACCCAACAAGGGTGTGAACCCGGACGAAGTCGTGGCCGTGGGTGCCGCGATCCAGGGCGCCGTGCTCACCGGTGAGCAGAAGGACGTGCTGCTGCTCGACGTGACGCCGCTCTCGCTCGGCATCGAAACGCTCGGTGGCGTGATGACCGTGCTCATTCCGCGCAACACCACCATCCCCACCAAGAAGTCGGAGACGTTCAGCACCGCCGACGACAATCAGACCACGGTGGAGATTCACGTGCTGCAGGGCGAGCGCGAGCTGGCCATGTACAACCGCACCATCGGCAAGTTCCAGCTCACGGGCATTCCGCCGGCTCCTCGCGGCATGCCGCAGGTTGAGGTGGGCTTCGACATCGACGCCAACGGCATTCTGCACGTGACGGCCAAGGACAAGGCCACGAACAAGGAGCAGAAGATCCGCATCGAGGCCTCCAGCGGCCTGTCGGACGCGGAAGTCGACAAGATGGTGAAGGACGCCGAGAAGAACGCGGCCGAGGACAAGGCGCGCCGCGAAGAGATCGACCTGCGGAATCGTCTCGACTCGCAGACGTACGAAGTGGAGAAGAACGTCAAGGAGTGGGGCGACAAGGTGCCAGCCGAACTCAAGACGCGCATCGATGAGTCCATCGAGAACGCCCGCAAGGCGCTTCGCGGGGACGATGTCACCGCGATCCGCACCGCGCAGGAAGAGCTGAGCCGCGCCTACTCCGAGGCTGGTCAGGCGTTCTATCAGCAGCAGGCGGCGAGCGCCGAGGCGCCTGCCGACGCGCCGAGCGACGGGGCGAGCGCCCCGCCGGAGGCCAAGGCCGACGAGGTCGCCGAGGCCGATTACGAAATCGTCGACGACAAGAAGTAAGCGACGAGGTCCACCAAAACGCCCGTCGCCGGAAACAGCGACGGGCGTTTCGGTGTCTTATAGTCAGGTATCAGCAGTTTCCACCAGGCAGCAACCAAGGACCCGACCATGGCAGCTAGTACTTCACGTAAGCTTCGTCTCTCCGTGGCGCTGACCGCCGCCTTCGCGTGCGGCGTGGTCTTCGCCTCCGGTCTGGATCTCACCCGCTACAGCTGGGCGCAGGGCGGCCCGTCCGCAGAAAGCACCCCGCTCACGCCCACCGGCGGTCTCGTGCCCTCCGGCAGCAACGCCATTGCCGACGTCGCGGAGCGCGTCACGCCGGCGGTGGTGTCCATTCGGGCCACGCGTACGGCGCGTCCCCGCAATGGCGCGCGCATGGTGCCCCCGGGCGGCACCATGCCGCCGGGCATGGAAGAGTTTCTGGAGCAGTTCGAGCGTCAGCAGCCCCGTGAGCAGTCGGGCGACGGCTCGGGCTTCATCGTGAGCCCCGACGGCTACATCATCACCAACAATCACGTGGTGGCCGGCGCGTCCATTCTCGAGGTCACGCTTGCCGATCGCCGCAAGTTCCGCGCACGCATCATCGGCGCCGATTCCACCACCGACGTGGCCGTGATCAAGATCGAGGGGAAGAGCTTCCCCACGATCCCCTTCGGCGACGAAGACAACATGCGCATCGGCGAGTGGGTGGTGGCCGTGGGCAATCCGCTCGGCCTCGATTTCACCGTCACGGCCGGCATCATTTCGGCCAAGAATCGCGGCTCCGAAGTGCGCCTGCCGAACAGTGGCGGGCTCGCCGTGAATGACTTTCTGCAGACCGATGCGGCCATCAACCCGGGCAACTCCGGCGGCCCCCTCATCAACCTGCGCGGTGAAGTCATCGGCGTGAACTCTGCGATTGCCAGCCAGACCGGGTACTACTCGGGCTACGGCTTCGCGATTCCGATCACGCTCGCCAAGGCCGTGATGGAAGACCTCATTCGCGACGGCAAGGTGCGCATCCCGGTGATCGGCATTCAGGTCACCGAGGTGGACGCGGACGATGCCGGGCTTGCGGGCCTCACGCGCATCATGGGCGTGAAGGTGCAGACGGTCACGGAGGGTGGCCCCGCACAGAAGGCCGGCATCGAGTCGGGCGACGTGGTGGTGACGGTGGACGGTCGGCCCGTCGACCGGGTGAGCGCCCTGCAGCGCAACGTGCGCCTGCACAACGTGGGCGAAGCGATCCCGGTCGAGGTGATGCGCTTCGGCAAGAAGCGCACGTTCAACGTCACGCTGGAGGCGGCGGAGCAGCTGCCCACGCTGGTGGCGGGCAACACGCCAGCCGACCGAAGCCCCACGCCGGCTGCGCCCGTGCCGGAGCGTGTGCCCGCCGGCAAGCTCGGCATCACGGTGGAGACGCTCACACCCGAGATGGTGGCGCGCATGAATCTCTCGGAAGAGAACGGCCTGCGCGTCACCGACGTCGTCAGCGACGGTCCCGCGCGCGGCAAGCTCGTGGCGGGTCGCGACATCATCCTCGAGATCACCTATCCGGGCGAGCGTCGTCCGGTGAAGTCGGTGGCTGAACTGAAGGCGGTGGTCGATGGCCTCAAGCCGGGTGACTATCTCGGCCTGCACGTGCTGAGCCTCTACTCCAACGGCTCGCAGACCCAGGCCGTCACGCTGCGCGTGCCGGGCGAGTAGCGCACCCGTCCCGCTGCAAGGCCGCGAGGCCCGGTCCGCTTCGGTGGACCGGGCCTCGCGTGCTTCGGGCGGTGCTTCAAGGCGCGTGCCCGAACTGCTATCTTGGGGTCACGCGCTCGTGGCGAAATTGGTAGACGCGCAAGCCTTAGGAGCTTGTGGGGCAACCCGTTCCGGTTCGAGTCCGGGCGAGCGCATGGCTGGACCGACCGATGGCGGCGACGGTGCGGCGACACTTGGCGCGCCTTGGCGCAGCCGCCCCCGATAACGGCGCGAGGATAGCTCGAAAGGGGGTTCGCCGAGAAACGGTCTTGCGGAAGACGACCGAGTGAGTCATGATCGGCTTCCTTCCGTACACCGCCCCCCAATCTCGGAGGCCTTGTGAGCATTCGCGCAGTGATGCTGGCGTCGGTTTTCGCGCTCCTGTTCGGAGCGACGACCACGCTGCAGGCGCAGGACAGGCGGATCACCGGCACGGTGATCCGTCAGGACAACAGACAACCGTTACAGGGCGCCACGGTGTCCCTGCTTGGCACGGCCCGCGCGGTGCAGGTCATCACCAGCGAAGACGGTCGCTACTCGATCAGTGTTCCGTCCGGTGATGTGCGTCTGCGCGTTCGTGCACTGGGTTACAGCCCGAAGGAGGTCGCCGTCAGCGCCTCCGAGAGCTCGGCAAATGTGGAGCTTGCGCAGGACGTCTTCGAACTCGGCGGGGTGGTGGTCAGCGGCCAGGCGACCACGATCGACCGGCGTAGCGCCACCACGGCGGTTGCGCTCGTCACGGGCGATGATGTCTCGCGCGTTTCGTCACCCACGGTGCTCAACGCCATGGCCGGAAAAATCACCGGCGTGAATCTGCAGACCAACTCGGGTGCGCCTGGCGGTGGCATCCAGATGCAGATTCGTGGCAACGTCACGCTGCTGGGCGGTTCCGATCCGCTGTACGTCGTGGACGGCGTGATCTACTCGAACGCCTCCATTCCGAGCGGTCGCGGCTTCACCAACAACGCGGCCAGCGTGACGCTCGAGGCCGACGCGGTCAATCGCATCGCCGACCTCAACCCCGCCGACATCGCGAGCATCGAGGTGCTCAAGGGTGCCGCCGCCTCCTCCATCTACGGGTCGAAGGCGTCCAACGGCGTGGTCGTGATCACGACGGTGCGCGGCCAGCAAGGCGCGCCGCGCGCGAACATCACGCAGCGGGTCGGACAGTTCACCCCGCTTCGGCTCCTCGACGGTCGGCGCTTCACACGCGACGAGGCCGTGGCGCGCTATGGCGCGGCGGCAGGACAGTTCTTCGACGGGAATGCCACGCCGTTCTTCAACCACTACGAGACGGTGTTTGCCAATCGCGACCTGTCCTACGAGACCGTCGCCGATGTAAGCGGCGGCACGGAGACCACCAAGTACTTCCTCTCCGGCAACTGGAAGCGCGACGAAGGGCTGGAGCTCCGCACCTTCGCCGCCCGGCAGAACCTGCGCGCCAATATCGACCAGAAGCTCGGCGACAAGTTCAACCTGCAGTTCTCCAGCACCTTCTCCCGCAATGAGAACGCCCGCGGCTGGAACAACAACTGCAACAACTTCGGCTGCCACGGCTACGCCATGGCCTACCTGCCGAGCTTCATCAATCTCGACAACCGCAACGCCGACGGCACCTTCGTGGCCCCGGTGCCCGGCGTGGGTGTGCTCTCCAACCCGCTGCAGCTCGCCGAGCTGGGCGTGAACGAGGAACTCACCAACCGCTTCACGGGCGGTCTGTCGCTCTCGTGGGACGCCTACGCGTCGGATCGGCAGACCTTCCGGGTGGTGGGAGCCGGCGGTTACGACGGCTTCAGCCAGACGAACAACGTCTGGACCCGCAACGAGCTCTTCTTCGAGGCCCCCCAGGCCCTGCCCGGCGAGGCCGTGGAAAGCGGTGGCCGCAGCGCCTTCTTCAACTGGAACCTCAACGGCATCCACGACTGGACTGGCAGCGGCTGGTCGCTCAACTCGTCGTTCGGCATGCAGTACGAGGATCGTCGCCTGAACACGTTCACCATCCGCACGCAGAACCTGCTGCCGGGTCAACAGAACGTGAATCAGGGCACGAACATCACCGTGGCGGAAGCCCTGAACCAGGAGCGCACGATCGCGCTCTACGCGCAGGAAGCACTTCGCCTGTTCGATGACCGCTTGCTGCTGCAGGCCGGTCTGCGCGCCGAGCGCAGCAGCGTGAACGGCGATATCGACAAGTACTACATCTTCCCCAAGGCGTCGGCCTCGTACCGGCTCATTGATCTCCTTGGCAGCGGCAGTGAACTCAAGCTGCGCGGCGCGTACGGTGAGACCGGCAACCAGCCGCTCTTCGGGCAGAAGTTCACCAACCTCGGAACCCCGCAGCTTGGCGGCCAGCAGGGACTCACGGTCGCCACCGCCGCCGGTTTCGCAGGCATCGAGCCCGAGCGGCTCAAGGAGTGGGAGGGCGGCTTCGACGGCCAGATGCGCGACGGACGAGTCACCTTCGAGTTCACCGGCTTCGTGCGCAACATCACCAATCTGCTGCTGCAGCGTGTACCGCCTCCGTCGTCGGGCTTCACAAGCCAGTCGTTCAACGGTGGCGAGATGCAGGTCACCGGCATTGAAGCAGCCCTCGGCTACGCGGTCCTCCAGCGCGGGGCCACCCAGTGGATTTCCCGGGTGAACTTCACGCACTTCGACAGCGAGGTGAAGGATCTCGCGGGGTTGCCACCGTTCTTCCCGCCGGCCTCCGGCTTCGGCAATCTCGGGCGCACCCGCATCGAGGTGGGACGGCAGGTCACGCAGCTCGTGGGCTTCGACCTCAACGAAGACGGCACGCGTGCCAACGCGCTCACGCAACTCGGCAACACGGCCCCCGACTTTCGCATGGGCTTCGTGAACGACTTCACGTTCGGGAACGTGTCCATGAACGTGGTGGTCGACTGGCAGTCGGGCGGCAATGTCATCAACCTCACGCAGTACCTCTACGACGCAGCGCAGAACTCGGCCGACTTCGGGACCCCGGCGCACACGGAGCGCATGCGCTTCTTCAATCGCGGCTCGATCAAGCCGTACATCGAAGATGCCTCGTTCGTGAAGCTGCGCGAGGTCGCCATCAACTACGACGTGCCGGCGAGCCTCCGCAGCAACTTCGGTATGGCAACACGCTCCATGCGTCTCGGACTGCAGGGGCGCAACCTCGCCATGTGGGCGCCCTACACCGGCGTCGATCCGGAGGTCGCGAACTTCGGCGCCGCAGCCGTTCGCAACAACCTCGACATCGCGCCGTACCCGCCGTCGCGCGCCTTCTTCTTCACCTTGTCCGTGGGATTCTGACCGATGACCACGATCACTCCGGCCATCCGACCGACCATGCGCACGCGTCTTGCGCGCACCGGCGCGCTCCTGCTCGGCTTCTCGGCCATCGTTTCGTGTGGTGACCTCGACATCCTGAACACGAACGCCCCCACCGTCGAGACCCTCACCAACGCACCCGGCCGTCTCGTCCTCGCCCGTGCCGCCACGGGTATCTTCGCCCAGACCTACAACGACATCGGCACCGAGATTCAGTTCTACGCGCTCTACGGGCGCGAAGGGTACAACCTGCTTGGCAACGATCCGCGTGAAACCGGCGAGCAGATCCGCGGCCCCGCCGACCCCACGGGGCGACAGAGCGGCATCTGGACCGGTCTGTTCGCCGCCATTCGCACGATCAACACCTATCTCTCCGCGCTGGAGACCGGGACCGGACTCACCGACGCCGAGCGTCGGGCGTCCGTCGGCTTCGCCAAGACCATGAAGGCGTGGCACATGCACCGGCTGGCCATCCGAACCGGACAGCTCGGGATTCCCATCGACACCGATCGGGCGATCGATGCCGAGCCGGCGCCGTTCGTGTCCTTCTCGGCCGCGATGGAAGCCGCCTCGGCGCTCATGGATGAGGCACTCACCGACCTCCAGGCCGGCGGCTCGGCCTTCCCGTTCACGGTGCCTCCCGGATACACCGGCTTCAACACGCCGAGTACGTTCGCCCAGTTCAACCGGGCGCTCGCGGCGAAGATGCTCGTGCACCGGGCCACGTTCGTGAACTGCACGGCCTGCTGGGCTCAGGCATCCACCGCGCTGAGCGCGTCATTCGTCACCGATGCCGGCCTGCCGGGCAACCTCACCCGTGGCGTGAACTACGCGTACTCCACGACGGCGAATGAGCCGGCGAACCCCGTTTCCGAGCCGCTTGGCAACAACCGGCTGTGGGTACATCCATCGATCGTGACGGGCGCGCAACTGAAGGCCGACGGAGAGCCCGATAACCGGCTCACGTCGAAGGTCACCAACACCGGACGCGTTCAGCGACTCGAGGATCTGACCGGCACGCACAAGCCCACGATGTTCAACGCGGCCGGCAACCCCGCGGTGGCGAACCTCGGCGCGCCCATCCCGTGGATCAACAATGAGGAGCTGCTGCTACTCCGCGCGGAGGTTCGCTGGAACACGAACAACCGGTCGGGCGCGGTGTCGGACATCAACCTCATCCGCCAGTTCGCCGGTGGGCTGCCCGCTGCGACCGTGACGGCCGCCAGCGCGGACGATGCGTTCGTCACGGAGCTGCTCTACAATCGGCTCTACTCACTCATGTGGCAGCAGGGCACGCGCTGGATCGATGCGCGGCGCTACGACCGGCTCGGTCAACTGCCCCTCGATCGAGCGGGAGATGCCGTATTCCCTCACATGATCATCCCCGCCTCCGAGTGCGACGCACGCGGTCTACCGGCCCCCTGCACACCACTCTGATGCGCTGATCACGGCCATCACGGTGGCCGTCGCACCAAACACAACGGGCGCCCGGGAGATACCCGGGCGCCCGCTGTCGTGTCTGGGGGCGGTCAGGCCGCTCGCCGCACCAGCGTCAGGATCGAATACACCGCCACCGGCTCGTCGTCCTGGTTGCGCACCTCCACGTCCCACTCCACGACGCCTTGCGGGATCTCTCCCTCGCGCGGCGGCTTCGCGGTCTTCTGCTTCACCGTGAGCTGCACCCGGATCGTGTCGCCCGGATACACCGGCTTGGTGAAGCGCAGGTTCTCCATGCCGTAGTTGGCGAGCACCGGCCCAAGGGCCGGGTCCACGAACAGCCCGGCCGCCGCCGACACGATGAAGTATCCGTGCGCCACGCGTCCCGTGAACACGCCGTTCGAACGCGCTTCTTCATCGTTCATGTGCGCGTAGAACTTGTCGCCACTCAGCTCGGCGAACTTCACGACATCGTCGAGCGTGATCTCGCGCGTGCCGGTGATGATCGTATCGCCGACGGCCAGCTCGTCGAACGTCTTGCGGAAGGGGTGCACCGCATCGGTGTTCGTCTCCGCGCCCTTGGTCCACTCACGCGTGATCGCGGTGAGCATGCTCGGGCTCCCCTGCACCGCCGTGCGCTGCATGTAGTGCATCACGCCGCGCGCGCCGCCCATCTCTTCGCCGCCACCCGCGCGGCCGGGACCACCGTGCACCAGATTCGGCAGCGGCGACCCGTGCCCCGTGCTCTCCTTGGCACTCGTGCGATCGAGCACCAGCAGGCGGCCGTGATACGGCGCCACGCCAAGGATCACGTCGCGCGCCACCTGGGGATCGTGCGTGATGAGCGAGCCGCACAGCGAGCCCTTGCCGCGACGCGCCAAGGCCACCGCTTCGTTCAAGTCACGGTACGCCATGATCGTATTCACCGGACCGAACGCTTCGATGTCGTGCGGCTCATCGCGATTGAACGGATCGGAGCACACCATGAGCTGCGGCCCGAAGAACGACCCCTTCTCCCGATCCGCACCCACCACCTCGAAATCGCCGCCACCGAACACGAGCTCCGCGCCGGCCCGAATGCGACTCGCCGCGTCGCCGACATCGCGCACCTGCCCGTGCGTGGCGAGCGGGCCCATGCGCACGCCCTCCACGCTCGGATCGCCGATCACGGTTTTCGACAGACGCGCCGAGAGCGCCTTCACCACCGCCTCTTCGAGCCCCGCGGGCACGATCGTGCGACGGATCGCCGTGCACTTCTGACCGGCCTTCGTGGTCATCTCGCGCACCACTTCCTTGATGAACAGATCGAACTCTTCCGTGCCGGGTGTCGCATCCGGTCCAAGAATGCTGCAGTTCAGCGAGTCGGCTTCCATGTTGAAGCGCACCGAGTGCGACAGGATCGCCGCGTTCGCCTTGAGCATCTGGCCCGTGGCCGCCGAGCCGGTGAAGGCCACGGCATCCTGCTCCGTGACGTGATCGAGCAGGTCACCCGCACTGCCGCAGATGAGCTGAATCGCACCGGCCGGGAAGATCTTCGCGTCCACCATGGCGCGGAACACCAGCTCGGTGAGATAGCTCGTGGCCGTGGCCGGCTTCACGATGCACGGCACACCCGCCAGCAGCGCCGGCGCCAGCTTCTCGAGCATGCCCCACACGGGGAAGTTGAAGGCATTGATGTGAATGGCCACGCCTTCGAGCGGCACGCAGATGTGGCGCCCCATGAAGTTGCCGCCCTTGGACAGCGCCTCCGCCGGCCCCTCCACATGGAACGTCTCGTTGGGAAACTCGCGACGGCCGCGGCTGGAGTACGCGAAGAACGTGGCAATGCCGCCCTCGATGTCCACCCATGAATCGGAGCGCGTCGCCCCCGTGGCCGCCGAGAGCGCGTAGAACGATTCCTTGCGCTCCATGAGGTACACGGCCATCTCCTTGAGCATCATCGCGCGCTGATGGAACGTGAGCCGGCGCATCGCCGGGCCACCCACAGTGCGCGCGTAGTCCGCCATGGCCGCGAAGTCGAGGCCACCGCTCGACGCTTCGCCGATCACCTCGCCGGTAACCGCGTGCACGAGGGACGCGGTCTTGCCGGTGCCAAGCACCCATTCACCGAGTGCGTAGTTGCCGAGCTGCATGGTCTAGTGCTCCTCTCGCGGAGTGGTCCGCGTCTGGTTCCAGGTCTTGAGCATGGCCGACTGCGTGGGCCGATTCGCCGGCACCTCGCGCAGTGGCTCCACGGGCTGCAGGCTCGCACGAAGCGCCGCCGGCAGTTGCTGATAGAGCGCGGTGCCATCGCTCTTCCAGGCGAGCATCTCGTCGCTCACCTCCTTCACGATGCGCGCCGGATTGCCCACCACCACCTTGCGATCGGGTACCTGCATGTCGGCGGGCACAAAACAGAGTGCGCCCACGATGCAGCCGGCCCCGATCACGGCGTTGTCCATGATCACGGCGTTCATGCCGATCAGCGTGTTCGCACCAATGCGCGCCCCGTGCACGATGGCGCCGTGCCCGATGTGCGCGCCCGGCTCGAGCACCACCGTCACACCCGGAAACATGTGAATGGTGCAGTTCTCCTGCACATTGCAGCCATCGCCGATTTCAATGCCACCCCAGTCGCCGCGAATCGCCGCGCCGGGGCCGACGTACACATCGCGACCGATGATCACGTTCCCCGTGACCGCCGCCTGCGGGTGCACGAACGCACTCTCGTGCACCACCGGTAAGTATCCGTCGAAGGCGTAGATCATGGCGTCACCTCGCGCACGCCGCGCACATCACACCCGCTCGAGAATCACGGCGTACCCCTGCCCCACGCCAATGCACATGGTGCAGAGCGCGTAGCGACCGCCGCGCACATGCAGTTCGTGTGTGGCCGTGAGCGCCAACCGCGCGCCGCTCATGCCAAGCGGATGTCCGATGGCGATGGCACCGCCGTTGGGGTTTACCCGCGCGTCATCGTCGGCCAGACCGAGTTCGCGCATGCATGCCAGCGACTGTGCGGCGAACGCTTCGTTGAGCTCGATCACGTCCATCTGATCGAGCGTGAGTCCCGCACGTTCGAGCACCAGTCGCGTGGCCGGCACGGGCCCGATACCCATGATGCGCGGCTCCACACCCGCCGCGGCTGCAGCGACGACGCGCGCGCGTGGCGTGAGCCCATACCGAGCGGCCGCCGCCTCCGACGCCAGCAGCAGCGCGGCCGCCCCATCGTTCAACCCCGACGCGTTGCCCGCCGTGACCGAGCCCTGGCCATCGGTGCGAAACGCGGGACGCAGCTTGGCCAGCCCCTCGAGCGTGGTGTCGGGGCGCAGAAACTCGTCCTGCGCCACCGTGATCGCGGCGCCGCGCTTCTGCGGAATCTCCAGCGGCGCAATCTCCGCCTCGAATCGCCCCGCCGAGCGCGCCGCTGCAGCCTTCTGCTGTGAACGGAGTGCAAACAGGTCCTGATCGTCGCGCGAAATGCCGAACTGCTCGGCCACGTGCTCAGCCGTCTCCCCCATGGCATCGGTGCCGTACGCCGCCTTCATGGCCGGGTTCACGAACCGCCAGCCGAGACTCGTATCGAACAGCTGCACATCGCGCCCGAACGCCGAGCTCGCTTTCGACATCACGAACGGCGCGCGCGTCATGCTCTCCACGCCGCCGGCGAGGTACACCTCGCCTTCACCCACCTTGATCGCGCGCGCGGCACCGGCAACCGCCGACAACCCGCTCGCACAGAGCCGATTCACCGTCTCACCCGGCACCGACACCGGCAACCCCGCCAGCAGCGACGCCATGCGCGCCACATTGCGATTGTCGTCGCCGGCCTGATTGGCACAACCGAGGATCACATCGGCCACCGTCGCGGGATCGAGCGATGGCACACGTGCCATGAGCACACGCAACACATGCGCGGCCAGATCATCGGCGCGCACCGCGCTCAGCGATCCGCCAAGACTGCCAACGGGAGTACGCACACCATCCACGATGTACGCGTTCACAAGAGATGCAGCGCTCATGCGCAGGAAGGGCTGAGGGTGATCATGTGTCTGCGGTGGGGGCATCATCGGGCAGCGCGTGCGCACGCGTTGTGCGATACACCGTGCCCCGGAAGTGCCCGACCACCACATCGTGCTGATTGGTGACGGTCACGCGGCAGAACCCCATGCGGCGTGTGGTGCTCTCCTCGATCGCTTCGGCGGTGAGCACGTCGCCCACCTGCACCGCCACCGGAAACGAAATCGTGCAATCAAGCGCCACACTGAGCGTGCCCGCGGCATTCGTGCAGAACGCCAACGCACTGTCGGCGAGCGAGAACAGCACGCCGCCGTGCGCAATGCCGAAACCATTCACCATGTCGGGGCGCACCGTGAGCCGCAGTCGTGACAGTCCTTCGGCGGCCGCGAGCACCTCGATGCCGAGCCAGCGCGAGAAGGCATCGTGTTCCATGAGGTGCGCCACCAGGCGCACCGGACGCGACGCCACCGTCGGCGTCACGCGCGCAGACTCCCGCCCGATTCGGCCACACGACGCAACCGCACACTCGGACGGTACCGATCTTCGGCGTACTCGGCCTGCAGCCGCTCGAGCGTGACGAGCACATGCGAGGGGCCGATCGCGTCGCCCCACTCGAGCAGGCCGCGCGGATAGTTCACACCCTTCGTCATCGCGAGTTCGATGTCCTGCACCGAGGCCACGCCGTAGTGCAACGCGTCGGCGGCCTCATTCACCAGCATGGCCAGAATGCGGTCCACGATCTGCCGACCGAGCGCCACGTCCTGCACCGCCTCCGGCGCGCTCGCGCCTTCGCGATAGTCGTAGTAGCCGCGCCCCGATTTGCGTCCCAGCCAGCGCGCTTCCACCAGTCGTCGCTGCGTGAGCGCCGGCTTGTAGCGCGGATCGTACGACATGGCCTCGAACACCGAACACGTGACGGCGTAGTTCACATCGTTGCCGATGAAATCCATGAGCTCGAACGGCCCCATGCGAAAGCCGCCGAGTTCACGCATGGCCCAGTCGATCGTGGCGCAGTCGGCGATCTGCTCCTCGCGAATGCGCAGCGCTTCACCGTAGAACGGGCGCGCAATACGGTTCACGATGAACCCCGGCGTATCCGACGCCATCACGGTCACCTTGCCCCAACCATCCACCAGCGTGCGCACCTCGGCGGCGAGTGCCTCATCGGTGGTCAGTGCCGGAATGATCTCCACCAGCGGCATCACCGGCGCGGGATTGAAGAAGTGCACGCCGAGCACACGCGCGCTGTTCGCGCACGCGCCGGCGATCGCCGCAATCGCGAGCGACGACGTGTTGCTGGCCAGCACCGCGTCGGCGCCGACCACACGTTCGAGCGTGGCAAACAGCGCCTGCTTCACCGTGAGGTCTTCCACGATCGCTTCGATCACCAGCGCGCACGGTGCAAAGGGTGCGAGCGCGGTCTCATCGGCACCTTCCACATACGAAATGCGCGCCAGCACCGCATCCGCATCTTCAGCGGTGCGTCGTCCCTTCTCCACGTCACGCTGCACGGCTTTGGCATGACCAGCCCGCGCGCGTGCGAGTGACGCGGGAAACGCGTCGGCCAGCACGACCCGATGGCCCGCCGCGGCCGCCACCTGCGCGATGCCCGCACCCATCGCGCCCGCACCCACCACACCGATCACGGAGTCGCTACCGAAACGCATCACGCCCCCGTGTACACCGGCGCACGTTTGGCCAGGAACGCACGCACACCCTCCTCGTAGTCGGCAGTGCGTCCCGCCTCCTGCATGCACTCGGCTTCGAGCTCGAGCTGCGCGTCGAGCGAGTTGGTGAACGACGCGGCCAATGCACGTTTGGTGAGCCCGAAGCCGCGCGTCGCCTGCGACGCGAGTGAGCGCGCCAGCGCAGTGGTGGTC
>JAABRL010000043.1:0-263 GCA_011390935.1 Gemmatimonas sp. | reverse complement strand
GCTGATCGGGCGGCACCACCTCCCAGATCAGCCCCCACTCCTTCGCGCGCACCGCGGGCACCTTGTCGCCCAGAAAGAACAGCCCGGTCGCGCGCTGCATGCCCACGAGTCGGGGCACGAAAAACGTGCCGCTCGTATCGGGAATGAGGCCGAGCTTCGCGAAGCTCTCCACGAACATCACGCCTTCCGCGGCGAACGTGAGATCGCAGGCGAAAGCAAGATTCGCCCCGGCTCCCGCCGCCACACCGTTCACGGCGCAGATC
>JAABRL010000042.1 GCA_011390935.1 Gemmatimonas sp. | reverse complement strand
TAGTGCAGACGCAGTGTATCGAGCGTGCCACCGGCCAGCGACACATTGCGCATGAGGAAGTCGCCTTCACGGCCGATCGCCTGCGCACGGACGGCGTGTGACGGGATCGTGGCCGCGAACAGGAACAGCAGCAGTTGATGGAGTCGCATGGGGAGCGTTGGCGCGAGTGGGCGAACTACCGGATACCGACAAATTCTACATCGGCATGCGATGCCGGGCGCTGCTGGTCACCAACACCTCACGCTGGCCGAGCGCGACGTCGTTGACCAACCCGTGTCACATTCTCTTCGAAGTGCGCGATGCCAACGGTTCGCTCGTGCGCGCCCCTTCCGGCAGTCGTGCCTGACCGTCATCGTGCCTCCCACGCCACTGCGCCCGGGCGAGCGGGTGGAGCGTACAGAGGTGTGGCGCGGCGTGCGCCTCGCGCAGACGTTGGTGCCAATACCGCCTGGCACGTACCAGCTCCAGGGCCGTGAGCTCTGGAATGGCCTGATGAGCACGCCGGTCACGGTGCAGGTGAGGTAGGGGGATCGCGGGCCGTGAAGACGGTGAGGCAGCGCGGGCACGCGTGGGTGCGGTCACGTGAGCGGTGCTGCGGCGGTGCACGTGCAATCGAGCAGCCTGCGTCGCGAGTATCCGGCGTGCGCGACGATCGACTCAGACAGATCGGCGGCCGCGGCATCGAAGGCGACGGCTGGAATTGCGCCGAGCATCGCGTCGAGTGCTACAGCGACGGCCGTTCCGGCAGCTCATCCACGTCTCGACACTCGATCGCAGTTGGTACGGGCAGTGCGTCCAGGGTCGCTACCAGTTCGGCCGGCGACGTCGTGGTCGGATAGACGGTGAGCACGTCGCCGGAGCGCACTACGATCAGTTCGACGTCCTCACCGAACGCGGCAACCTCGGGAAGACGAATGGCCTCGCTGCTTCCGCTGCGAAAGGTTCGGGTTCGTGCTGTGCGCATTGGATGGCTCCATGGGGGGATATCCCTGTATCGACAACACGTGAGGGTCCCGCACAAGACCTGCGTTGACATCTGATGCGTGATGCGCTAGCATCAATATATGCGCACCACCCTGGATATCGCCGACGATGTGCTCGCCGCCGCCCGCGAGCGGGCACGGCGTGAGCAGAAGTCCATCGGGCAGGTCATCTCCGAGCTCGCTCGGCAGGCGCTCACCGCGCCCGTGGACTCGGCGTCGGCGCAGCCATCCGTCGTGCGCGAGGTTCCCGCCGTGTACGGCATACAGCCATTCGCCAGGCGCGGTGCGATCGTCACCAACGAGCTCATCGACCAGCTCCGGCAGGACGACGCGTTCTGATGCGGGCGCTGCTCGATGTGAACGTGCTGATCGCCCTGCTCGATGCCGATCACACGGCGCATCGGGCGGCGATCACGTGGTTCGGCGCCAACGCCGCCAACGGGTGGGCCTCGTGTCCCATCACGCAGAACGGGTGCGTGCGCATCATGAGCCACCCCGCGTATCCCGGCGCACCGGCCGTGCACGAAATCGTGCAACGCCTGCATCGCGCGAGCATCGATCCGGTGCACGAGTTCTGGTCCGATGACATCAGCGTGCTCGACCACACTCTGATCGACGCCACGCGCGTGCACAGTCCGAAGCAACTCACCGACATCTACCTGCTAGCGCTCGCGGTACGACGCGGCGGTGTGCTCGTCACCTTCGATCGCTCGATCGCCATTGGGGCCGTGCGCGGGGCGACGGCGCGGTCGCTGATCGTGCTCTAGCGGACGACACGCCCGCCGCTCACGGCACCACGAAGCGCCCGCTGCGCGAGAAGCCGCGCACCACCAGCCCCTCGGCGCGGGGAGTGGCCAGTCCTCCCGCGCCAGTCCACCCCCACGCAGTGATCGTCCAGTCCACGGGCAGCGCGACCCGAGGCTGCCACGCGAGATCGAAGCCCGGGGCGCCCGCGAAGTCGGGACCGCTGAGGTCGTGCATGAAGTTGGGTAGCGTGTTGCCAGCCTCGGTGGAGAGGAACGTGAGGGTACGCCGAGTCGCGCCCAACGCCTGACGAAACTCGCCCAGAAACAGCCGCTGGTACTGCGCGAGGCGCGGCACGCGCACACTGTACCGCGCGAAGTTTCCATCACTCGCGAAGATGTCGACGGCGAAGGCCAGCACCGGCTCGCCGAGCACGAGGGGCGTGCTCTCCGGCTCGGCGCGCCAAAGCTCGACGCGTCGGGCAATGCGATCCGGACCGTCCCACGCGGCGGCCTCGGCGGCGCTGCCGTGCAGGTCGCCAGCGGCGAGCTGTGCCGCGGGCACGAATGGCAGCGTGCTCGAGTCGCCCGGCGCGCGGCGCCAGCCGAGTGTGAGCTCCGTGCCGAGTGCGGTCGCGAGCAGGCGCTCGAACGTGATCGAGTCGCTCGGTGCGGCGCCGCTGACACGCACGACGTGTGAAAGCAGCGTGGTGCCGGCTGTGAGATCCACCGTGCCGAACGCTGGTGTGGTGCGTGTGGGGACGCGCACGAATCGATCGGCGATGCGCTCGCGTGATGTGTCGCCCGGTGCATAGCGCGCCGCCAGCAGGTCGAACGCGCTGCCCCAGACATTCGCCAACGTGAACGGCCCGTCACCGGACACGCGCAGGCGTCGTGGACCCACCGCGACGTCCCCGTGCGTACCGGGAGCGATGCCCGCGACCGTACCGGTGCCGTCGCGCGCCGTGGTCGGATCGCAGCGCGTGGCGGCGTACGCGGCGAGCTCCGAACCGAGCGCCTGGACCAGCGAGAGGTGGAAATCGTCAGCGCCAGACGCCGTCACCCAGGCGACCGTGGCCTTCGCCTGCGAGCCGACGTCGAACGCGAACCGCCCCGACGCGTCGGGCTCGCGTCGCACCCAGTCGTTGCCGGCGATCCCGCGCACGCCGAACCAGAGCGGCTGCGCGGACGGGGGACCACAGAAGCCGAACGTAATGGCACCGCCGGCGGCGGCCGGTGTCACGGTGAGCATGAGCTCTGCCTCGCCATCACGGAAGCCGCTGCGGGAGGCGCGGATCGTGATGGGATACGTGCCGACCGGCGTGGAGGCGCTCGTGGTGAAGCGCGCCCGGAATGACCACGAACTCGCGCTGGAACCGCTCTGCTCGAATCGCACGGTTGTGCCCGGCGGGAGCGGCTCGGCACGCAGAGCGTTCGAGAAGATGATCGCGGTGCTGCGCACCGTGGCTCGCACTTCGTTCGACCCATTCTGCTGCATGCTCACGGTGCTCGGCGAGAGCGACACGGTCAGCGCATTGTCGTCCGTGACACGAACGGACTGCCGCAGGAACGCCGAGGGGAGTCCTTCGAGGGTGGCACGCAGCCGCAGCGTGTAGGAGCGGAGGGCCACGCTGCTGTCGGCGCGTACCGTGAGGGTGGTCTCGTTGCCGTCTGTGGTGTCCGGCGCGAACGTCGCGTGCAGGCCGGCAGGGAGCGTTTCGAGCTGCGCGAACGCGAGCGGTCCGGTGAGTCCGTCGCGATCGACGACGTAGCGGAGCGTCATCGGCGGGCCACCCGGCCGGATCACGATGTCGCTAAGCGTATCGACGCGCCGCAGGCGCAGGGCGGCCGTGCGCTGCGCGATCGCGAACGCGAGGGTGTCCACGCGCGTGGGCGTACCGGCGGCCTCGGCGTGCACGGCAATCGCAAACGTGCCGGCGGGCGAGCTCTGCGACACGGCCACGGTGAGGGTGCTGACGCTGTCGAGCCCCTGCAGCGTGGTGTCGGAGAGCGTCGCGGTCGTGGTCCCGGGCACCCCGCGGAGTGAGAGTGTCACCGGGGCCGTGAAGCCGGAATCGCGCCCGATGCTGATCCGCGCCGTGCCGGACGACCCCGGCGGAATCGGATCGGGCGAGAGCGCACCAACGGTCAGCGAGAAGGTCGGCGTGGGCGCTGGCGTTGTATCAGGCGGGGGCGCTGGCGTTGTATCAGGCGGGGGCGCTGGCGTTGTATCAGGCGGGGGGGCTGGCGCTGTGTCAGGCGGGGGCGTCGTCGTCGGCGGCGAGGGCGGCGGCGGCGGTGCGGCCGGTGGCGTGCCGTCGCCGCCGCACGCGCCCAGGAGGACGAATGCGACGAGCGCAACGATGAGTCGAGAGGCGTGAACGCGAGACATACCGAGAGAATCGGAACAGCGGGGGCGCATGCGACAGCGACGTTCGTGTGTCGTAACAGCATGCCGCGCCCCTTGCTGCGTCGCAGTCGGCGGCGTCATTGTTGTCTGCCTCAGCGTCGATCCGCGCACGGACGTGGGAGATCTCGTGACGCAAGGGTCGAAGCGCGTGCCCGATCGCCGGAGCATGCGCCCGCGCGCGCGCAGCGCAACGACTGGCCGATCGCCGTCGCACCGTTCGGGTGCCCACGTTGTTCCCAACGCCTGTACCCGGCCATAGCTTGGGGCGTTGGCTCCCGCCCCCTTGGCTTCCGGACGTTCGAGGAGAGTTGCTCGTGGCATTGCGTCAGTCCAAAACCGACACGCCGTACGACGTCATTGTGGTTGGCTCCGGGGCCGGCGGTGGCATGGCCGCGTATCAGCTCGCGGTGCAGGGGCTCAAGGTGCTCGTGCTCGAAGCCGGTCGCGATTACGACCCGGTCACCGAGACGCCCATGTTCCAGACGCCCAAGGACGCGCCGCTTCGGGGCAGTGGGAACGCGGACAAGCCGTTCGGCTTCTACGACGCCACGGTGGACGGCGGCTGGCGTGTCCCGGGCGAGCCGTACACCACGGCGCCGGGCAGCGACTTCATGTGGTGGCGCTCGCGCATGGTGGGTGGACGCACCAATCACTGGGGGCGCATCTCGCTGCGCATGGGCCCGTACGACTTCAAGCCGCGGTCGCGTGACGGACTCGGCTTCGACTGGCCCATGACCTACGAGACGCTCGCGCCGTACTACGACAAGACCGAGCTGCTCATTGGCGTGTACGGCGGCGATGAGGATCTCGAGAACACGCCCGCGTCGTCACCGGGTGTGCTGCAGCCGCCGCCGGCCGCGCGCAGCTACGAACTGCTCACCAAGAAGGCGTGCGACCCGCTTGGCATTCCGGTCATTCCCGCGCATCGTGCCGTGCTCACGGCGCGCCAGGACCACGAGCGGTTGCCGGCACTGCTGCACCCTGGCAATGCGCTCGCGCAACGCGTGCTGCGACAGAGCATGCTCGAGCGACAGGCGTGCTTCTACGCCACCGACTGCGGACGTGGCTGCAGCATCAAGGCCAACTTCCAGAGCAGCACGGTGCTGCTGCCGCCCGCCATGGCCACCGGCAACGTCACCATGATCACCGATGCGATGGTGCGCGAGGTGACGATCGACGCGAGCGGCAAGGCCACCGGTGTGCATTATATCGACAAGCTCACACGCACCGACCACTTCGTGTCGGCCAAGGTGATCGTGCTCGCAGCCAGTGCGTGTGAAACGTCGCGCATCATGCTCAACAGCAAGAGCACACTGTTTCCCAACGGCATCGCCAACAGCAGCGGTATAGTGGGCAAGTACCTCATGGACACCGTGGGCGCGGGGCTCTCGGCGCAGATTCCGAAGCTCGAAGGGCTGCCGCCCGTGAATGAGGATGGCACCGCCGGCATTCACATGTACATGCCGTGGTGGTTGTACGGGGAGCAGGCGAAGAATCGCATGAAGTTCGCGCGTGGCTACCACATCGAGTTCGGCGGTGGGCGCGGCATGCCGGGCCCCGGCATCTTCGGCGGGCTGGAGAGCTTCACCGACGGCGCGTACGGCAAGAAGTTCAAGGAGGAGGCGCGTCGCTACTACGGCTCCTTCATGTACTTCGACGGCCGCGGCGAGATGATTCCCAACGAGGACTCGTACTGCGAGCTCGATCCGGACGCGGTGGATCAGTGGGGCATTCCGGTGCTGCGCTTCCACTGGAAGTGGTCGTCGCACGAGCTGGAGCAGGCGGCGCACATGCACCAGACGTTCGCCGAGATCATCGATGCGATGGGCGGCAAGGTGCAGGGCACGGTGCAGACCGATGGTTCGCGCGCCATTGCACGCGGCGGGCAGATCATTCACGAAGTGGGCACCGTGCGCATGGGTAGTGACCCGAAAACGTCGGTGCTGAACGAGTTCGGGCAGGCGTGGGACGTGAAGAACCTGTCTGTCACCGATGGCGCCACGTTCGTGTCGAACGCCGACAAGAATCCCACGCTGTCGATTCTCGCGCTGGCCTGGCGCAGCTGTGATCATCTCGTGGACGAACTCAAGCGGGGGAACCTCTGATGGCGCAGCACATTCCACGGCGCGATGCGCTGAAGGTGATGGCCGCGGCGGCGGTGTCACCCCTGCTGCTCGAATCGTGCGGGCCGGCGGGCGACTCGGGGGCGGCGGGCACCGTGACATCGGGTCGTGCGTCGCTGCCCGTGCTGGGGCAGACGCCGGCCAAGGGACCGCGCGGTACGCCGAGCGATCCCGATCTGATCAATGCGAAGGTCACGTGGGAGCTGAAGCTGCTGCCCGCCGAGCTGGTAACGCTGGCAGCACTCTGTGACATGATCATTCCGGCCGACGAGAAGAGTCCGGCCGCGAGCACGGTGGGCGCGCACGACTACATCAACGAATGGGCCAGCCGACCGGGTGGTGATGCGTCGATGGTGCGCATTCGCGGTGGTGTGGTGTGGCTCAATCGCGAGTCGGTAGCGCGCTTTGGCAAGGCGTTCCACGAGATCACCGACGCCGAGCGCACGGCAATTTGCGATGACATCTGCTACCTGCCCAACGCGAAGCCGGAGCATCGGTTTGCGGCGCAGTTCTTCGACACCGTGCGCGATCAGACCGCGACCGCGTTCTACACCACGCCGGAAGGGTGGAAGGACCTCGGGTACATTGGCAACGTGGCGTTGCCGACGTTCGAGGGGCCGAATGCGGAGATTCGGCGCATGATCGGGGTGGAGTAGGGCGTCTCTCGCACGCGTCAGCTGTGCGGCTCGGCGCGGTCGGCATCCGGCGCACCGTCGCGATCGCTCATGAGGTACGCGATCCATCGCACTTCATCGAATGATTCGAGGAGATACTTCACGGCGATGGACAGCGGAACGGCCAGCAGGGCACCCACCGGCCCCAGCAGCCAGCCCCAGAGAACGAGCGAGAGTACCACGACCACGGGGGACAGGTCGAGCGATTCGCCCACGAAGCGCGGCTTCATGACGTTGTCCACCAGGAAGTTGATCACGATGAAGCCGACCGTCACCATGAGGGCGCGCGGCAGATCGTACTGCAGCAGGGCGAGCAGCGCCGGTGGTGCGAGCGCGAGCAGGAAGCCGATGTTGGGCAGGAAGCTCAGCAGGAACGACAGCACGCCCCACAGCAGGGCGAAGTCCACGCCGAGTGCCCAGAGGAGCAGGGTGTTCGCCACGCCGGCCACGAGTCCGAACACCGTGTTCAGCACGATGTAGCTGCGCATGCTGTGCACGAAGCGATCGAGGTGGCCGGCCGTGGTGCCCTCGCCGTCGGCGTCCGCCTGCACGGCGATGGCGGCGAACAGTTTCTGCGGGTACCGCACCGACTCGATCATCATGAAGGCCATGATGAGCACGAGTAGGCTGAAAGTGCCGGCGGTGGTGGTGATGCCACCGAGGATCTGCAGCGCGCGCTCCACGATCGCACCAGGCTGCAGCACATCGGCGGTGCGCAGCCCCGACGTGTCGAATGGGAGACGCTGCAGCAGCGTGGTCACGTTGTCACGCAGGGCGCTCAGCCGGTCCTGGTACTCGGGCAGCTTCTCCTGCAGCTGCAGTGCCGATGACCACAGCAGCAGTCCGAGCAGCGCGATGATCACCACACCGAGCAGAATGCCGGTGAGCGCGGCCAGCGTGGGGGGCCAGCCGCGCTGGCGCAGCCACCGCGAGCCGGGGCTCCAGGCGATGGACATGAGCAGTGCGATCAGCACCGGACCGATCACGGGCGACGCCGCACGCATACCCGCGAGCAGGGCCACGGCGCTGGCGGCGAGCAGCAGCAGGCGACCGAAGGGGGAGAGCATGTGTGGAACGCTAATGCACGCGGGTTGTCTCGTCCGGGCGAAAGTGTGACGGGTTCGACGTTCGGGGGCGGACGTCGCCCCGCGCTATCCGATGATCAAGGGTCAGACAGCGAGGGCGAATCGGCATCGGCGGCACTGCCTCAGTAGCCTACCGCCAGGCCATCCTTGCGCGGATCACTACCGGCGCCCCAGCCGCGCGGCAGCCTGATGATCGCCTGCGCCCCGCCAAAGGCCACCGTGGGCTGTTCGAACAGCACATGGCCCATGCCCTGCAGCGCGGTGCGCACGGCATCGCTGAACGGGGCCTCCAGCGCCACTCGGTACCCGTCGTAGTGCCGGAAGCGCGGTGCATCGATGGCGGCCTGCAGGTCCATGCCGAACACGAAGTGGTTGAGCAGCAGCTGCACATGTCCCTGCGCCTGCACGCCGCCCCCCATGAGGCCGAAGCTCATGTACGCTTCCTCGCGGCCGTTCACCGTGCGCGTCACGAAGCCGGGAATGAGTGTGTGGAACGGGCGCTTGCCGGGGGCCACCGTGTTGGGCAGCCCGGGCGTGAGCGTGAAGCCCGCGCCGCGATTGTGCAGCGCGAATCCGGTGCCGGGCACCACCACGCCCGAACCGAAGTAGTCGTAAATGGAGTTGATGAAGCTCACCATGTTCCCCTCGGCGTCGGCCACGGAGAGGTACACGGTTTCGCTCTTCGTGCGCAGGGGGCCCGGGTCCACGCGCTCCATGGCCCGCGACGGGTTGAGCAGCGCGCGCCGCGCCGCAATGAACTCGTCGGTGAGCATCTGCTCGGCGGGCATGTCGAGATGATCGGCGTCGCCCACGAAGCGGTCGAGATCGGCGTACGCGAGCTTCTTCGCCTCGATAAGGTGGTGCAGATACGTGGGCGAGTTGTGCCCCATGGCGGCGAGATCGTACGGCTCGAGAATGCGCAGCATCTCGAGGGCGGCAATGCCCTGATTGCTCGGCGGCAGCTCCCATACGCGATAGCCGCGGAAGGACACCGACATGGGCGTCACCCACGACGGGGCGTTGGCGCGCAGATCGTCGAGCGTGATGAAGCCGCCGAGCGCCTGCACGCGATCCACGATGCGCCGGCCGAGTGACCCGCCGTAGAAGACGCCGATGCCGCTGTCGGCGATGGCCTGCAGCGTGCGCGCGTAGTCGGCGTTGCGAAACCACTCACCGGCCTGCGGCGCGCGCCCGCCGGGCAGGTACGTGGCGGCGGCCCCGCTGTCGCGCGCGAGGAAGGCGGTTTCCTTGGCCCACTGCGCAGCGATGATCGGCGTGACCGGGAAGCCGTCACCGGCGTAGGCGATGGCCGGCTGCAGCACCTGCGCGAGCGTTTGCGTGCCATGCGCGCGCAGCAGTGCATCCCAGCCGGCAAGCGCGCCGGGCACGGTGACCGACATGGCGCCCTGCTGCGAGCCGCTGCGGAATCCGCGGGCCACGAGCGTGTCGCGCAGCATGCGACTGCCGGCGCGGCCACTTGCGTTGATCGCCACCAGCTTCTGCTCCTTCGCCAACCACACGATGGCGAACATGTCGCCGCCGATGCCGGTCATGTGCGGTTCGGTGACGGTGAGCACGGCGGCTGCGGCCACGGCCGCGTCGACTGCATTCCCGCCGGCGCGCAATACCGCCAACCCGGTGGAGGAGGCGAGCGGCTGACTGGTGGCCACCATGCCGCCTGGGGCGTAGACGGTGGAGCGACCGGCCATGCTCGTGGGACGCTGCGCGTGCAGCGACGCCGAGTGGGGCAGGGTGGCCAGCGTGGTGAACAGCAGCAGGGCAGCAACGCAGCGACGACGCACGGGCAGATCCTTGGCGTGAGGCGGGCAGACGGCGAGGCCATGGGCGTGCACTCGCGGGACATGCGTAGTCTGGTCTCGTGGCGGCACGAGGGGGAAGGGGCGGGAGTGCGACGCAGGCGACCTCGCGGCGCGTGTCGTAAGGCGTATGGCGGATGCCGTACGGTGCGCAGCGCTGGCGCAGGCCACGGCGGCATCGCAGCTTCCGCACATCTCGGTGCACGGCCCACGAACCCCAAGGCGTCATGACGCGACGATGGCCACGATCCTCGACGTTGCACTCGGACAGACGCGGCGACGGCTCCGCGCGGTGATGCGGCCGCTCACGGTGATGGCGTTGACCGCGTCGCTCCTTGCCTGCGGTGACACTGCGCGCGTTGGCACACCGGTCGCAAACGAACCGGTGGTGCAGCACCCCGCGCGCTACGGTAGTGCGCCCACGTTCACGCTCGATAGCGTGCCTGTGCGCGACATCGGCGGGCTGAAAGAGCGGGCCGAGGACGAGTTCGATCATCTCAACGGCTTGCTGCATGCGGTGACGCTGGAGAACGGCGGCCTGGCGGTGATCGACAACAGTCGCGTGCGACTGTACGACGCCACGGGGGCGCAGGTCGCCGTGGTGGGGCGCCCCGGTGGCGGGCCGGGCGAGTTCACGGGGCTCACGCAGCTGTGTCGCTTTGCGGGCGACAGTCTGCTCGTGCTCGATCAGCTGCGTCGGCTCGCGGTGATCAGTCCGCGCGGGGAGCTCGTGCGCGAGCGCGCGCTCACGGAGATCGGCATCGCGAGCATCGGGTGCTTTCACGACGGCAGTTTTCTCACACAGCCCTTCGACCGCAATGCCGGTCGCGAGGTGCAGTCGGTGCCTGCGGTGCGCACCCGTACCGACGGTACAGCAGTCGATACGGTGGGCGCATTTCCCCGCTTCGGATTGCGCGGCGTTGCCGAGTTCGTACGACTGCACGCGCGAGGTGCACACATGTATGTGAGCGATCCGCGCACCAGCGAGGTGCGCCGCTACGCACCAGATGGCTCGCTGGAGTTCGTATTGCGCACGGCCGATGCTCCGCGTGCGATGAGTGCCGCGGACGCGAGCTACTGGCTGGGAGGGCCGCAAGCGGCCGCAGGTTCCGGGCGTGTCGGCGGCACACAACCTGAAGGCCCCGCGACCACCTGGCCGTTCTATCGCGACCTGCTCATCGATGCCTCGCAGCGACTCTGGATTCGCGACTTCCCCGAAAGCACCGAAGCCCCCGATCGGTTCGCCGTGTACGACAGCACGGGAGCGTTCGTGGGGCGTCTCGACGTGCCGCGCGGACCGCCGCGCGCGGTGCGCAATCCGCGGCCAGGCGCACCCGCTACCGCACCGGGCGTGGCGCCGCAGCTCATCGATGCGGTGGGCGACACGGTCATTCTGCTTGTGCGCGATGCGGACGGCGCCGCCCACTTCCAGAGCCGTCTGCTGCGACCGATTGCCCCGTAAGCGCGTGGGCGTCGCGGATCACCCCCCCGCGATCGCCCCCACCACCAGATACGGCTCCTTCCCTTGAGCCACCGACTCGGGCAGCAGCGCGTCGGGCTCGTCGTTGGAGTGGTCCTCGCTGCAAGCGTAGAACCGCACCAGCGCGCGTCGTCGTCCGGTGACCGGATCGCGCACGGTGCCGCGCAGCATCGGGTACGCGGCTTCGAGTGCGTCGATCAATCGGCGCTGCGTGACGGGCGCGGACACGCTGAGCACGACTTCGCCGCTCACGCGCGCGAGATCACGCAGCGGCGACGGCAGCACGACCCGAATGGTCACGGCAGCGTCTGCACTTCGACCGAGAGCACCGCCGGCAGATCGCGCACGATCGCCTGCCATGTATCGCCCCCGTCGGGTGACACATACACCTGCCCGCCGGTGGTGCCGAAGTACACGCCGCATTCGTCGAGCGTGTCCACGGACATCGCGTCGCGGAGCACGTTCACGTAGCAGTGCTCCTGCGGCAGCCCTTTCGTGAGCGCTTCCCACTCGTGGCCACCGGTGCGACTGCGATAGACGCGCAACTTGCCCTCGTGCACGAAGTGATGCGCGTCGCTGGTGATCGGGACCACGTACAGCGTCTCGGGGTCGTGCGCGTGCACATCGATCACGAATCCGAAGTCGGTGGGCAGGTTGCCGCTGATTTCGTGCCACTGGTCGCCGGCGTTGTCGCTGCGCATCACGTCCCAGTGCTTCTGCATGAACAGCGTGTTCGGCCGCGAGGGATGCATGGCGATGTGATGCACGCAGTGTCCCACTTCGGCGTCTTCGTCGGGCAGATAGTTGGAGCGCAGCCCCTTGTTGATGGCCGTCCACGTCGCGCCGCCATCATCGGTGCGGAAGGTACCGGCCGCCGAAATGGCCACGTACATGCGCTGCGCATTGGTGGGGTCCTGAATGATCGTGTGCAGGCACATGCCGCCGGCGCCAGGCGCCCAGTGCGGCCCCGACCCGTGCTGGCGCAGGCCGGAGAGTTCGTGCCACGATGCCCCACCGTCGCTCGACCGGAAGAGCGCGGCGTCTTCGACACCCGCGTACACCACGTTCGCATCGGTAAGCGACGGTTCGAGGTGCCACACCCGCTTGAACTCCCACGGATGCGGCGTGCCGTCGTACCACTGGTGCGTGCCGGGCACGCCGTCGTACGGGAACTCGTTGCCGACCGCTTCCCACGTCGTGCCGCCATCGTCGGAGCGCTGCATGAGCTGACCGAACCAGCCGCTGCTCTGCGAGGCCCAGATGCGATCGGGATTCACCGGCGAGCCCTTCAGATGGTACAGCTCGAAGCCGGGGAAGTGCGGACCATCCACCTGCCACTTGTCGCGCTTGCCGTCGGCAGTGAGAATGAAGGCACCCTTGCGTGTCCCGACCAGCACTCGCACTCCGCTCATGATGGCGCTCCCGTGTGGGTTGAAGGTGCACCACCATAGCGCCAGTTGGGTGACTTGTCGAGTTCGCGACTTCTCCGGTGCTCGCCCTCGTGTCTGCTGATATCGAACTCTCGGAACTCGAACGCGCGCGGTACGGTCGTCACTTCACGCTGCCGCAGGTGGGCGTGGAGGGGCAGCGACAGCTCAAGCGCTCGCGTGTGCTCATCATCGGTGCCGGTGGACTCGGCTCACCAGCTGCGCTCTTTCTGGCGGGCGCCGGCGTGGGCACGCTCGGGCTCGTGGACTTCGATGTGGTGGACGCCACGAACCTGCACCGGCAGCTGCTGCACGGCACGCGCGACGTCGGCCGCCCAAAGCTCGCGTCGGCGCGCGATCGCCTGCACGATGTGAATCCGCACGTGCAGCTCGAACTGCACGAGACGCGTCTCACGTCGGCCAATGCGCTCGAGATCATGCGCGGCTACGACGTGATCCTCGACGGCACCGACAACTTCGCCACGCGTTACCTGGTGAACGATGCGTGCGTGCTGTTGGGCACGCCGAATGTGTACGGCTCGATCTTTCGGTTCGAAGGGCAGGCGTCGGTGTTTGCCACGCCCGACGGGCCGTGCTATCGCTGTCTGTACCCCGAGCCGCCACCGCCGGGCTCCGTGCCGTCGTGCGCCGAAGGCGGGGTGCTGGGCGTGCTGCCGGGGCTGGTGGGCACGTTGCAGGCCACAGAGGCGATCAAGCTGTGCCTGGGCATCGGCACGTCGCTCGCCGGTCGCCTGCTGCTCATCGATGCGCTTGGCATGCAGTTTCACACAGTGCGCATCAATCGGGATCCGTCATGCCCCATGTGCGGCACGCGCACGATGCGTGCGCTCATCGACTACGACGCGTTCTGCGGCACGCCGGCGCCGAGTGTCGGCGCCGAGGCGGAGATCGCGACGCTGACGCCGCGGGAGGTGGCGGCGAAACTGCAGCGCGGTGATGCGTTCGCCCTCATCGATGTGCGCGAGCTGGCGGAGTGGGAGGCGGGACACGTGGCGGGCGCCGAACTGGTGCCGCTGGGCACGCTGGCTGGCGCGCTGGACGGCCGCGATCGGTCGCGCGAGGTGGTGGTGATGTGCCACAGCGGGGTCCGCAGTGCGCGGGCGGCTCGGCAACTGCTCGACGCCGGGTTCGAGCGTGTGGCGAACATGGCCGGTGGCATGGTGCGCTGGCGGGAAGAGGTCGGGTAACGCATCGTTGGGCACCCGTCGAGCACGGGGCATACGCGCCGTCCGTCGTTCCACCTTTGGCCTCCCCCCGCCATGAGCACGCCGCGCATCATTTCGAGCCCGTTCGCCGACATCGCGATTCCCGACACGCCGCTGGTGCCCTTCGTGCTGCGACACGCGGAGCGGCTGCATGACAAGCCCGCACTCATCTGCGGCGCCACGGGACGCCGCTACACGTACGGCGAGCTGGCACTGGCCGTGCGCCAGTTCGCCGCCGGCCTGCAGGCGCACGGCATCGGCAGGGGCGATGTGGTCGGCCTGGTGAGTCCGAACATTCCGGATTTCGCGGTGGTGTTCTACGCCGTCGCGAGCATTGGTGCGATCTGCTCCACGGTGAATCCGATTGCGACGGCCGAAGAGATCGGCGCGCAGTTCGCCGACAGCGAAGCGGTGCTGCTGGTGACGATTCCCGAGTTGCTGGAGAAGTGTGCCACGGCGGCGCGACTGGCGAGCACGGTGCGCGAGCTCGTGGTGATCGGCGAGGCCGAGGGCGCCACGCCATTTCGCGAGCTGCTCACGCATGGTGATGCGCCCACGCCCGTGGCGATCGACGCGGCGCGAGATGTGTGCGCGCTGCCGTATTCGAGCGGCACGTCGGGCATTCCCAAGGGGGTGATGCTCACGCACCGCAATCTGGTGGCGAACCTGTGTCAGATTCAGGCGCCCGTGCGCATGGTGCACGAAACCGACACGCTGCTTGGCGTACTGCCACTGTTTCACATCTACGGCATGGTCCCGATCATGGGAGGCGTGCTGTCGTCGGGCGCCACGCTGATCACGGTGCCTCGATTCGATCTCGCGCAGGTGCTGGAGATCATTCAGACGCATCGCATCACGTTCGCGCACGTGGTGCCGCCGATCGTGCTGGCACTGGCGAAGCATCCGATCGTGGACCAGTACGATCTGTCGTCGCTGCACACCGTGTTCAGCGGCGCGGCGCCACTTGGCGAGGCGCTGTCGACGGCGTGTGCGTCTCGCCTGGGCTGTCGCGTGCGCCAGGGCTACGGGCTTACGGAGACGAGTCCGGTCACACACATCCATCCGCTGGAGAGCGACGTGGTGGATGGCGCGTCGGTGGGGCCGGCGATCGTGAACACGCAGGCACGACTGGTGGATCCGGCCACGGGCGATGATGTGGCCACGGGCGCGCGAGGTGAACTGTGGCTGCGCGGTCCGCAGGTGATGTTGGGCTATTTCAACAAGCCCGAGGCCACGGCCGCGTGCATGACCGAGGACGGCTGGTTCAAGACGGGTGATGTGGCCGTGGTCAACGAACGCGGCTGGTTCTCCATCGTGGACCGCGTGAAGGAGCTCATCAAGTACAAGGGGCTGCAGGTGGCGCCGGCCGAACTCGAAGCCGTGCTGCTGTCGAACCCGGCGATTGCCGACGCGGCGGTAATTCCGGTGCCGGATGACGAAGCGGGTGAGATCCCGAAGGCGTACGTGGTAACGCGCGCGCCGCTCGATGCGGCCGAGGTGATGGCGTTCGTGGCCGAACGCGTCTCTCCGTACAAGAAGGTGCGGCAGGTGGAGTTCGTGGACGCGATTCCGAAGTCGCCGTCGGGGAAGATTCTGCGGCGACTGCTGGTGGATCGGGAGCGGGCGAAGGTCGTCCCTGCGCGGTCGCACTGAGGTGCGCATAGATTGGCCACAGGGCGCCGCACTCCGCGGCGCTCCCTCGACTCGATCGCTGGTGGTGTCTCGTGCAACGCACCTTGATTCGTAGGCTGTTGATGACGCCACTCGCCGTCGCACTCTGCGTCGCACAAGCGCCGAACCTTCGCGCACAAGGGGCACCCGCAGCGGTTTCGCCGAGCGACATCACTCTGCTTGACGCGGGCGCGGCACCGCGGCAGCTGCTTCGCTACAAGCTGGTGACCGGTGCACGCGAGGCTGTGACGTTACGCCAGTCCACCAACATGCGCATGGAGATGGCCGGGACCGAGCAGCCGTCGCCATCGCTGCCCGCCGTGCTCATGACGACGGAGCTCGTGGTGTCGGATGTGGCGCCTGACGGGTGGGCAGACATCATGGCGGAGATCGTGGACCTGGACCTCGACGCGGAAGGCGCTGATCCCGCTGTCCTGGCCGCGGCGCGTCCGGCACTCGCGCTGTTCAAGGGGGTGACGATGCGCTACCGCATGAGCCCGGTGGGGGAGGTCTCGGATCTGACGTTTGCTGACGATGCGCCGGCGGAGCTGCGGAGCATGCCATCCATGGGGGTGACGGAGCAGCTGGGGGTGGCGTTCCCGCGTGAAGCGATCGGCGTTGGTGCGCGGTGGAAGGCCGTGCGTCCGGTCACGCAGAACGGTTTCACGATCATGCAGGACGTCGAGTACGTGGTGACGTCACTTGCCGCCGACAGCATGCTGCTGGACATGGTGCTCACGCAGTCGGCAAACGATCAGGTAGTCGAAAACAACACGCTTCCGCCTGGTGCGAAGATCACGCTGCGAACCCTCGACGGCACGGGTACGTCCACGGTGGTGCTTCGGTTTGATCGGGTGCAGCCCGCCATTGCCATGACGCTACGTGCCGCGATGGTACTCGACATGCAGATGGGTGGTGAGTCGCACACCATGAATCAGTCGATGGTGATGGAGATGGTGACGACGTCCACGGCACGGATCGCGTTGCCGCCTAGGTGAGTGCGGCGGGCGCTTCGTCGTGGCGTGTGCATTGCAAGGCACCCGACGGACACCGCTGTACCTGCGCCTCGATGGCATCGGCAGAAGCGGCGGTGGGGTCGATCCACTTTCGGCGGCTCACGTCGAAGACCGCGGGTAGCTCCTTCACGCAGCGTGCGGCGTGCGTGCACACGGCCGGATCGAACGTGACGGTGATGTGATCGGAGGAGTAGCTCTGCAGCTTGCCGGCCATGTGCGAACTCCGTGGTGCGGGGGGAAAGACTTCAACGAAACCACACGTCGTGGTATTCCGGGGTGCGTTCGAACAGGGCACGCGCGAAGGGACAGAGCGGCATGATCTTCTGGGCGTTCGCCCGCGCCCAGTCGACACCGTGCGCCACGAGCTGTGTGCCGAGCCCCGTGCCGTCGAATCCGTCGAAGACTTCGGTGTGATCGACGATCACCGCATGCTCGTTCATGCGGCTGTACGTCATCTGGCCGGCGCGCGTTTCGTTCGCGCGGGCAATGAAAACGCCCTTGGTGCCGGTGACTTCGTGGTCGAACGTGAACTGCGACACGCGATCGCTCCGCCGTAGCTGATTGGTAACGTCGATGTGTAGAAACTGGGCCACGGGCGCGCTGTTGGCTAGCTTTCGGCCTTCAGCCGCTGTCGTGCTCGTGTCGTGAGGCGGCGTGTCGGACTGTCTCCCGCCTTCCCCTCCATGCTGCGTCGCGCCGTCTCGTTGGGATGCTGTGCCCTCGCCCTTTCCGTCGGCGCGCCGCTCGTCGCGCAGGCGCAGGCGCTCACCAGCATCACCTCGCTGTACGTGGGCTACAGCTCTCGCAAAGTGAGCGTCAAGCCCACTGGTGTGCTCAAGGCGCAGCTCGACTCCGTCGACCGCGAGCTGCAGGTGGCGAGCCGATTCGGGCAGACCGGTGAGGTGCGGCGTCTGCTGGCGAAGGGGAATACGCTGTTGGCTGGCCGGCCGTGGACGGATACCACCGATTTCCACACGTCGCTGTTGCTGCGCACCGAGCAGAGTCTGACCGATCCGGCCGTGCCCCTCGTGGTACGACTCGAGCAGCTGTACGCTCCGCGACTTCAGCTGTCGCGTTCGTTGCATGCACATGCGTCGCTCACGGCGCGTTCGGTCGGCAGTGCACCGACGGCTCGGCCCACCGTCGTGAAAGCACTCGGCACGTACGAGGGTGTTGCGCGTGATCTGCGCGAGTCTCCGTTCGTGATGGAGTTCGACATGCGCGATGTACCGGACGGTCGTTATGTCGTGAGCGTCGATGTCATGGACTCGTCGAACACGCTCGGCACGGCCGTGCTGAACGTGGTGGTGCGTGAAGGACTCGCCCAGTCCATGCAGCAGCTGGAGCAGGCGGCGGCTGCCGCGCCAGATGCACTGCGCGCCGAACTGCTGTTTCCGGTGGATCGTGTGCGCAAGATCAATCGTGGCGACCTGGAGGTCCGTACCTTCGATGTGGCCAGCGGATTCGCTGCGGCGGATTCGGTGCTCGCCGCGGTGCGCGACGCACGCGATCCGTTTGCGGGACGCACCGGTGACATGAAGCGGCATTACCTGCTCGAGCCAGCGCGTGAGGTCATGCCGTACCGTCTATACGTGCCCACGACCTACTCGCCGGCAACGCCGATGCCGGTGATCGTCGCGCTGCACGGTCTCGGTCAGACGGAGGACAGCTTCTTCGACGCGTATGGTCGCGCGCTGCCGAAGTTGGCCGAGCAGCACGGCTACATTCTGGTGGCACCGCTCGGGTACCGCGTGGATGGCGGCTACGGGTGGGGGGTGAGTGCGGCGCCGACCGATCCTGCGGCGCGCCACCGCGCGGCCATGAGCGAACTCGACGTGATGGAGTCGCTCGCGCAGGTGCGTGCGCTGTATAACGTCGATCCTGATCGGATCTATCTCATGGGGCATTCGCTCGGGGCGATCGGCACGTGGAAGATGGCCGCCAGGTTCCCCGGCGAGTGGGCGGCGATCGGGGCGTTCTCCGGGCAGGGTGTGCCCAGCACCATGTCGCGCATGGCGCATATTCCGGCCTTCGTGGTGCATGGCGACAACGATCCGACGGTTGCGGTGACTGGGTCGCGCGCGATGGTACAGGCCATGAAGGCGCAGGGGGTGGACCACGTGTATCTCGAGGTCCCGGGGGGCAATCACAGCAACGTGGTGGAGCCGCACTTTGCCGGCATGATGGAGTTCTTCAATGCTCGGCGACGGGGCGGGGGGGCTCGGTGACCCGTCGTCTGCTCCCGCTGCTGGTGCTCGCCGTGCTGCTTGGCAGCACCGCTGCGCTGCGCCGCTTCGAGGATCGTGTGCTCACGTCGCAGCAACGCGCGCCGCGCTGGTACAAGGGCAATACCCACACGCACACCATCAACAGCGATGGTGACTCACATCCGGATGATGTGGTGAAGTGGTATCGGTCGCACGGCTACCAGTTCGTGATGCTCACCGACCACAACGTGCTCACCAGCGTGGAAGGCCTCAACGCGCTGCACGGGCTCGACGCGCGATTTCTGGTGATTCGTGGTGAAGAGGTTACGGACCGTTTTGGAACGAAACCGCTGCACATCAATGCGCTCGATCCGTCGCGGCTGATCAGTGCGCAAGGTGGCAGCAGCGCGGTCGATGTCGTGCAGCGGAATGTGCACGCGATCCGCGCGGCGGACGGGATTCCTCACGTGAATCATCCGAGCTTCGGCTGGGCGCTGTCGGCCGAGGAGCTCGCGCAGGTGCGCGATCTCAAGCTGTTCGAGATCTTCAATGGCCATCCGCAGGTGAACAACGAAGGTGGCGGTGGCGTGCCATCGCTCGAAGCGATGTGGGACCAGATTCTCTCGCGCGGCGTGCTGCTGTACGGGCTCGCGGTGGACGATGCGCATCACTTCAAGCGGCACGACGACCGCACGGCGTCACGTCCGGGCAAGGGGTGGGTGTACGTGCGCGCCGATACGCTCGCGCCACGTGCCATCGTGGAGGCACTCGAGCGGGGCGACTTCTACTCGAGCACGGGCGTGGAGCTGAACGACTACGCGGTGACGGACAGCACGATGACGCTGACGGTGCGTGAGACGGTGTGGAGCAAGTACCGCATCCAGTTCATCGGCCGCAACGGTGCGCTGCTGCAGGAGTCGCTCGAGAGTCCGGCGACGTATCGGTTTCGCGGAGACGAGGGATACGTGCGAGCGCGTGTGCTGGAATCGAATGGGGAGCGCGCGTGGACGCAGCCGGTGATGGTGGCGGCGGCGCCTCGCTGAGTGATCGGACTGGCAAGCGACTGCAACGCCCCCTGAGCATGGGCGTTGCCGTCGCAAGGCCGCGGCGCGCTACTCGATGACGCGGAAGCCGGTGATGCGCAGGGAGCCGCGCAGTCGCGAGTTGCTGTCGCCATTCTCGCCGCCGATTTCGAAGCGGAGCGGCTGTCCCTGCGTCACGGCCATGGAGCTGCTTCCGCGGAAGGTGAACGAGTGGCCGCCAGCCGACGCGTTGTTCACGAGCGTGTTGCTGACCGATCCGGAGAGTACACGCAACGTGGCGAAAGCGCGGAAGTACGCGTGGAACCCGGTGTACTCCCAGTCGAACCGCACGGTGCCCGTCGTCGGTGCGACCACCTGATACGTGGCGGTGCGACGGGGGACGCCACGGCCCGGGACGCCAAGATTCACATCGTAGCTCATGGTGAGTTCTTCGGCCCAGCCGCGCACTTCGGTGGTACCGCCGGTGATGCCCGACTTCGACCAGTTCGTCACGGCCCACGCCCCGGTGAAACCGCTCGGCGGCGGCGGTGGCGGCGGCGTGACTCTCGTGCTGTCCGTCTGGTTGGTCACGGGACCGACCAGTTCGCTGCCTTCGGTACAGCCGACCAGCGCAGCCGCGAAGATGGTGGCAAGCAGGAGGGGGAGGCGACGCGCCGTGGTGGCGGTGCGTGCGGTGAGCGGCGTGGTGCGCGGCTGTTCCATGATGACGTGCTCCGGGGGGTGCGAGGTGAGTTGGGACGGTTCGCCGGGGCCCATGCCCCTTCACCTCAAGAAGCGACCTCTGTGCACCAACCCGATCACGCACCGACCTTCGCTCTCCATCGCCCGCGGCCGCCGCTCGTGTGCAGCGGCCGCGTCCGGCTGGTGACTACGGCTCGAGCATTGCGGTGATGCGCTCGATCACATCGTTCCAGTGCGCGCGTGCCGTTGCCGATCGTGCACTGCTCGCCGCAGCGCGCGCATCCCGCTGAATCTCGCGCAACTGCATACGAGCGAGCGCCGGCAGATCGCTCTGCGGCAGATTGGGCGCGCTCACGAACGGTGCGGGGCGCCCACCGCCACCACCGGGGCCACCCGCCGCTGCACTCGTCGTCGGCGGTGTCGGCAACAGCGCGTCGAGGCGCTGCAGATACACACGCTGCAGTTGGCGACGCGGCAGGTCGGGCTCCGCGCCACTCCACACGCCGCGCTTGAGGTCGGCGAGGTACTCGGTCACCGGGTACGCATTGGCGGCGTCGTAACGTTCGGCGTCCACCATGCGACCAAGGCGCGTGGCCGTGAGCAGTGATGAGATCACACCGGCCTGTCGTGCGCCGAGCACGGGGTTGGGGCCGATGCGTTGCACGATCGACGGCGGCTGCAACCACATTGGTGTGGTGAACACATTCGCCGAGAGAAACGCGAGCGCCTCACGTTGACGCGCGCGTGGCACGACGGCGTACACGGGATCCATCGATTCACCGGTCTGCAGCGCGACCTGCACGCCGCCGATCACGGTGGCGACGTGATTCATGTATCCGGCCCAACGTCCTACGGCTTCTTCGTACACTTCCTGCAACTCGGTGAAGTCGTCGCCGGGGCGCGTGGTCCACGATGCGAGACTCGGAATCATGCGCTTGTAGTTCTCGACCGCGTACGTGCTCGCTTTCACCGGATCGTCGCCGAGATCTTCGGTCTGATGACGCGGATCCGCGGCCGCAAGGCGCGGCGGCACGAAGCGATAGGGGAACGGCCCGGACTGCTGCTGCAGCCATCCGTGCAATACGGCGCGCTCGGTCTCCGGCGTGGGTGTGGTGGTGAGGCGATAGCCCCAGTTGATGGCGAAGTCGTCGAACGGTCCGAGGCGTCGGATGAAGTCCTTGGTCCGCAGTCCGTCACCCGGTTGCGCCACGTAGTTCTGACGCGCGTAGTCCATGATGGTGGCACTCACGCCGTACGTGCGCGTGAAGCTCACACTACGCAGCGAATCGACCGGAAACGACGCGGACGCCATCATGTTGTGTTGCAGGCCGAGTGCGTGGCCGATTTCATGCGCGATGACCTGGCGCATGGTTTCGCCCATGAGCTCTTCGGGAATGTCGAGCGTACGCGCAGCCGGATTCGCGGCGCCGGTTTCCATGATGAGCCAGTTGCGATACGAGCGCATGTGGTTGTGGTACCACGTGATCTCGCTGTTGAGAATCTCGCCGGAGCGCGGGTCGTGCGTGTGCGGTCCGGTGGCGTTGCGCGTAAGACTGGCGGCCCAGCGCACCATGCTCACGCGCGCGTCGTCCGGATCGAAGTCGGGGTCTTCGGTTTTTGAGGGGGCGGCTTTGGCGAGGATCGCGTTCTTGAAGCCGGCTTTCTCAAAGACCTGCTGCCAGTCTTCCACGCCCTGCTTCACGTACGGGGCCCAGCGCGTGGGCGTGGCAGGATCGAGGTAGTACACGATCGGCTTGATCGGCTCGACGAGCTCACCGCGGGCGTAGGCGGCGGGGTCCCTGGGTTCGAGGCGCCAGCGCGTGATGAACGTCTCGCGTTCGGCCTTGAGCACGTCGAGGCCGTAGTTCACGCGGTTCACGGAGAAGTAGCCCACGCGTGGATCGAAGATGCGTGGACGCATGGGCACCTTGGGGAGCAGCACGATGGACTGGCGCGTTTCCATGGTGACGCTGCCGCCGTTGACATCATCGGGTGGGGTGGCGGCGTCGAACGTCTGCACCTGCCGCACTTCGATGTTGGTGGGGAAGCTGCGCACGCTGCTCACGAAGCTGCGCGCCGGATCGAAGCGTCGCACGCCCCAGGTGCGTCGCTGGGCCGCGTTCACGCCGCTGGTGGCCGGATTGTCGGTGGCGAAGAAGTCGGTCACGTCCACCACGATCGCGGCGCTATCGGCGGTGTAGGCGGCCACGGGGAATCCGCCGATGATGGCCGGGAAGTTGTTCTGGGCCACGCTGAGTGCGATGGGGAGCGTGGTATCGGCCACGGCGTCGGTGCTGATGCTCTTGAGCAGCAGGCGATCGGACGCACGCTCCCAGCGCACGAGGCGTTCGTTGAGGGAGCTGCCGGCGCTCTGGAAGCCGCCGGAGCCGGCGGGTACGCCGGACACGCGCGTGACCATGAGGAAGTCGCGGCCGAGCAGCGAGTCGGGCACCTCGAAGAGGATGCGCTCGTCGATACGGTGCACCGTAATGCCGCCCCGTTCGGTGCGGGCGTCTCGCGTGATCACCTGTGCGTAGGGACGGGGGGCGCGGCGGGCGGCGGCGGGTCCGTTGGGGGGCGTCGCTGCCGCCGCGGGTGTGGCGGGCGCAGGGCGAGGCGGCTGCCGCGTGGACGTGGCGCAGGCGGTCGAGGCCGCGAGCGCGACGGTGGCTGTGACGAGGCGGAGTGGTGATCGCATTTTTGGGGGGCTGGGACGGGCGGTGCGACAGCCGACAGTGTACGGATCGCACGCTCCGGTAAGCTACGACGCCTTGCTCGCCGCGGCTGGTCGGCGTGATGATCGCGATTGCGGCCAGCAGCGACGCATGCCGACCCCCGCGCACCTCGTGCATCGAAATCCTGCCCCCCGTCGAAGGGCTTCGTATGCGCTCGCTACTGCGTCCTGACCGCCGGTGCGGTCCTGTGCGACGTAGCCATGTTTTCTGCCCAACCCCACCTCCGATGCACCGTTCACCATGTCGTGCGGTCGTTCACCGCGCCGCGTTGCTGGTCGCGACGGCCGTTCACCCGATGGCCGCGCAGACGTACCAGCCCGTGCTCACGCCGGCGCCGGGTGATGCACGCGTCGACGTGCAGATCGAGCGACACGCCAACGGGCAGCTCGCCAAGCGTGTGTTTCGCAGAGACAGCCAGCCGCACGGCTTGTGGCAGGAGTGGGACGCCGATGGGCGTGTGACGCTCACCGCGGAGTGGCGGGACGGAAAGGGCGAAGGGGTGTGGATGTACTTCCATCCGAACGGGATTGTGCGAGAGCGCTCGTGGGTCACCGCCGATGTCTGGCACGGACCGAGCGAAGGGTGGCACGCCAATGGGCAGAAGGCGTTCGAGGGTACGTTTCGGCGCGGTGCCAAGGACGGTCCGTTTCGCTACTGGAACGACGAGGGCACGCCACGCGGACCGTCGGCGCAGCTACTTGCCGACGCCGCCACGCCGGTGGCCGTGCTTGCCGACGGCTGGCCGGACGGCTTCAACGCGTGGGACATCACGCTGAGTCGCGATCTGGAGACGCTGTTCGTCGGCACGGGCGACGATCAGGGCAATCACCGACGGATCATGATGCGGCGCTGGAAGCAGGATGCGTGGCAGCCGGTGGAGCTGGCGCCGTTCGCGGACACGACGGCCAGCGAGGGTACGCCCGTGGTGAGCGCCGATGGAGAATGGGTGTATTTCAGCAGTGCGCGTCATGCGGCCAACGAGCCGGACAATCCCCATCGCGATCTGTATCGCGCGTCACGCGCCTCGGGATGGAAGACGGTGGAACGCGTGACCAACACACCGCGATATGGGGAGGTCACGCTGTCACTCGCGCGTGACGGTTCGGGCGTGTTGTGGACGGATCGTCGTCGTGATGGCACTGCCACGATGGGGCTGTACGAAGTGCGGTTGGCGCGTGGCGAGCCCGCCGAACCGCCGAGTCTCACGTTCGTGGCGGATCTGACCGATCTGCACGTGGGTGATGCGTCGGGTGAAGCGTATCCGGTCATGGCGCCCGATGGTTCGTTCCTGCTGTTCTCCAACGCCGACATCGACGAGACGCGGACGAAGGAGGATGTTTTCATCACGCGTCGCACGCCGTCGGGATGGTCGGTGCCGCGCCGACTGGTGAACGGTGTGAACACGAACGGCGATGACGTGCCGGTGCAGCTGCTGGGGGATGGGCAGACGTTGCTGTTTCGATCGACCGGCATGGTCGGGGCGCCAGTGCATCGCGTTTCGCTCAGTGCGGTGGTGCCACCGGATGAAGCGGCCCCTGCATTCGACGCGGCGCTCCCGTGGGTGTTCCGTCACGAGAATACGTTCACGCGGCGTTGACCTGATCTGACCGTGCCTACGCCCGATACCGCTCCACCATGGCCACAATGCGCTGAGCGGCGGCTACGGCTGCCGCGTGATCCTGCGAGAAGTTGAGCCGAATGCTCGCGTACGCATCGGGGGCGAACTCGGTCCCCGGCGTCACGGTGACGCCGGCTTGCAGACGCAGCAGCTTCACGAACGCGGACGGCGTCACGGCCAGTGATGGGAGTTGCGGGAAGACGTAGCTGCCGGCCTGTGGCGTGGCGACAGGGAAACCGGCAGCGCGGAATACGGCGAGCAGATCGTCGCGAATGGCTTCATGGGCGCGAATGCGCGTCTCCATCCATCCGGTGGGTTCCGCAAACCACGTGTCGAGTGCGGCCTGATTGTAGCCAGCGGCGCGCAGCGTCACGATCGCCTGCAGGCGTTCCATGCGATCGATGATGCTGGCGGTGCCGAACGCCACGCCGAGTCGAAAGCCGCTGAGCGATTCCGTCTTGGATGGCCCCATGATCGTGACGACGTGCTCCGGCTGCGTCGCGCCGGCGCACAGATGCGTGTACGACTCGCCGCGGTACAGCATGCGGGCGTACAGCTGGTCGACGATCAGCGTGACACCATGCGCGGCGGCAAGCGATGCGATGGTGGCGATGTGGCTCGCGGAGCAGACGAACCCGGTGGGGTTGTTCGGGGTGGAGAATACGAACACCGAGGTGCCACTCGCAAACGCTGTTTCAAGGCGATCGAGATCGGGGCCATTCTCCTGTGGTGCGCCGAGGTAGCGCAGCGGAATGGGGACGACGTCGCCACCGAAAAACTTCACGAGCTTGCGGTTGGCAAAGTAGTCCGGTTCAACGACGGCCACCCTGGTGCCCGCGGCAACGGTGGCGCCGAGCGCGAGGAAGAGCGCGCCCTGAGTGCCCGGCGTGATGATCAGTTCGCGATCCGCATCGATCGGCTGCCCCGTGAACGCGCCGAGTCGCTCGGCGACGCGCTCGCGAATCGGCGCGGCGCCGCGATACTCGGTGTACGCCTGCTCGGCGCCGCGCGCGTATCCGGCGTTCCAGGCCTCGAGTGCGCCGGGCGTGGGTGGGAAGGCGTCGACGTCGCCGTGGGAGAAGTCCACGGGGGTGCCGTCGAGCGGTTCGCCGCGCAGGATGGCGTGCAGATCGCCGGTGTCCTGCCGAGTTTCCTGGCCGGGGGCGTGTTCGGTGTCGAGTGCGGAGAACTTGTCGGCGAGCGTGAGCATGGGCAGCGGCCAGGCGTGAGTGCGAAGCGGTTCCGAGCCGCCTCTCGGTCGGCTCACCCCACCAAGCTACCGTGCGGCACGAAACGCGTCAGGCGCGAGTGCAGGGGGCCGGTATGCAGCACGAGTCACTGCTCGGCCACAATGGCGAGCTCGACCGGACCGGTACGGCCGCTGAACGAGCACGATCGACTTGAGTTATGTGCCATGCGCGTGAGACGAACGCCTCGCGTGAAATGGCGCTGTGACTGCACGCGCGACAGCTCGTCAAGGCGACGGTGTCCGCGCGTGTGGAGGATGCACTTCCCGCTCGCCGATGCTCTGACCGTGGCTCACACCCGATCCATGCTGCTTTCCGCCGCACCGCTGACACCGGATGCCTCGTTCCTATCCCTGCAGCAGGCGCTCGCAGGGCGGTACTCGATTGAGCGGGAGCTCGGCCGTGGCGGGATGGGTGTCGTGTACCTCGCGCACGAGCTGCGGCTCGACCGGCTGGTGGCCATCAAGTTGTTGCCGCCAACCCTTGCCGCCGACGAAGCAACACGCGAACGCTTCCTGAATGAGGCGCGCACCGCCGCGCGACTGGCGCACCCGCACATCGTGCCGATCCATGCGGTCGACACGGTCGAGGGTCACGTGTTCTATGTGATGACCTTCGTGGACGGCGAGACGCTGTCGGAGCGCGTGGCACGTCGCGGCCCGCTCTCGCCGCGTGAGGCCGCACGACTGCTACGCGAAGTGGCGTGGGCCCTGGCACACGCGCATGCGCAGGGCATCGTGCATCGCGACATCAAGCCGGACAACATTCTCTTCGACCGCGAGAGCGGACGGGCGATCGTTGCCGACTTCGGCATCGCGGCTGCGATCGGCCCCAACCGCGACGGTGTCGCGGGCACACCGCCGTTCATGAGTCCCGAACAGATCCTCGGTGAGCCGCTTGACGCCCGCTCGGACCTGTACGGCGTAGGTGCAACGGCGTTCTTCGCGCTGTCCGGTCGCGCTCCGTTCGAGGGCTCTGATGTGTCGGTGATGACGCGGCATCTCAACGATCCCGCCCCGTCGCTGGCGTCGGTGGGTATCACCGTACCTCGCTATCTGTCTCAGTTGGTCGCGCAATGTCTGGCCAAGGCGGCGGCAGAGCGACCACGTGATGCGTCGCAAGTGGCGGAGCGCCTTGAGCGTGGCCTCGCGACGCGCCGTGATCTGCCAGCGATGCTGCGCGCGTTCGTGAAGCGGGACGGTCGGGCCGATGGTATCGGCACCGTATTGAGCGTGGCCGCAGGTCTCGGCGCGGGGCTGGCGGCCTCCAGCGTGTTCGGAATCGAGGCGTTTGTCGCCGGCATATGGGTCGTCTGGCCGCTGGCGGCGGGTGGGTTTGTGGTGCGGGTCGCTCGGCGGCTTGTGCAGGGTGGGTTCACGCATGCGGATGTCGTCGCGGCGTTCGAAAGCGAGGTGGAGAGTACGCGCGAAGAGCGGCAGCATGCGCCCCGTGTGTGGCTCGCGCGCCTCGAGCCGGTCGTGGCGACCATCGCGCGAGGCAGTATCGGCGCGTACATCTGCACGCTGGTGGGCGCGCTGATGCGTACACAAGACTCGACGGATAGCGGGACGATCCTCGCACTCTCGTTCGACCTCGGCGTGTTGGGCTGGTGCATGGGCGTGGCATGGGGAATGGTGGCCGTCGCACAACGCGAGGATGTGCTCTTCTGGCAGCGCGTTTGGAGCGGTCGTGTGGGCCAGGTCGCCTTTGCTGTCGCGCGTCGCATCTCACGCCGCACGGGTTCGGCTCGGGTGATGACGCACCGTGCGACCGAACTGTCGCTCAGTCTTGCCGCCGAGCAGCTCTTGGAGGCGCTGCCCGCCGATGTGCGACGCACGCTGCATATGGTACCGCAGTTGCTGCAACAGCTGACGTCGAGTTCGGCGGCGATCAAACAGCGGCTGGTGCACGTTGACGACCTACTCATGGCCACGACCGACGACGAGGACATCGCACGACTGCGCGCTGCTCGGTCCGATCTGGCGATGCAACTCGAGGCGAGCGTCGGTGCATTGGAGCAGCTGCGGCTCGGGCTGCTGCGTCTGCACGCAGGTACCTCCAGCGTTGATGGCATGACGACACAGCTCGCCGAGACGGAAGCCGTTATGCGCGAGGTAGACCGGGTGCTCGATGCTCGGCAAGAGGTGGAGGACATCTTCGCGGATGTGCAGATGACACAACCATTTGACCGCACGACGGTCACGCTTCGCCTCGATTCGGAGCACGCGTGATCCACCGATGGACGACTCGTCGTGTCGCGGAGGGGGTCGGGTGCCGGCCGAAGTCGCCGCTGCAGGCGGCAGGCGCTGCACCGGGGATCGCGATGGCCTCGCTCGACGGGCTGCCGGTGGCGCGCGGGCTCGATCGCGCGGTACCGGAGCGGTCGGCGTCCACACACGTGGCGCGCGCCCCGCGCTTCGTGGCGCTGCGGCGCTGGGCGCGCGATACGGCGGTTGCCGTGCTGCTCATCATGGCGCTGCCGCTCCTGCTCGTCACGACCATTACGAGGCAGTCGATCGAGGCGCTCGACTGGCCCGAGGCGTGGCTCGAACGGTACGAGCAGCAGCGCCTGCTGCTGCCAACGGCCGATCCTGCGATTACGCCAACGGCAGCAGGCATGGCGCTCGCTCGAGCGCTTCCCGCGTCCGAGCGTCCGGACATTTACACATCCCGTGACATCGGCGCGGCCGCCGAGCGCATCAGGGAGATCGTGCCGCCGGACTCTGCCGCCTTCCCGACGCAGCGTCGACGGGGGACCGGTGCATTTCCCGATCCGGTCGGTTTGCTCTCGATCGCGAGTGGCCCGCTCACCGCTGCTGAGCAGACGTGGCTCGCCACTATGGCGGCGCTCCCGATCTGGCGGGATCTCGATGTCGTGGCCCATGCCCGCGCGACCGATGTGCTGGGGGGTCGCCGATCACAGCTGCCGGGCACGCTGTCCTTTGTGCTCGAGCGTGCGCCGCGAACAGAGACGGTGGTACGCATCGCGGAGGCTGGGGTCGCGCGTGCGGCATGGCACGTGAGCCGCGGCGATTATGTGAAAGCCGAGGCAGCGCTCCGTACCGTCGTGGCGTTCGGGTACGCGCTGATGGATCACGGTGTCGACTGGTCTGAGTTCTACCGCGGCCGCGCTGCGTTGAAGATCGGTCTGAACGGCCTGTCGCAGCTGGGCGCGCTCGTGAACGACGACGCGCTGCGCGGGCTCGGTGAGTCGCCGGAAATCCTGTTCGGGCCGGAACAGAATTATTGGATTCGCTACAACGAGCAGCCGGATCGGTTTCTGGCGTTGCTGAGCGATCCGCGGGTTCCGCGTGCGATTCGAATGGATCGGTTGGCGATGGCCAACGCACTGCTTCCCTGTGCGTCGGTGCGCAGCGTGGTGTTCGGTATGGCGCCGGCGCTCACGCGTCGGCTCGCCTCCATTCGCGACGAGCTGGCGCGATCGCCGCTCGAGCAGGAACTGCTCCTCACGAGTGACCGACCGGTGCCGTTGAGTGAGTGGAATGGGTGGGCGCTGTGGAAGGAGGACCATCTTGGCGCTGTCGTGGTCGGCGCCGGCGCGTTCGCGTCAACCGTCACTGGCAACCCGCGCTTTGCACAGTGTGCGTTGCGCGCGGTGCGGTAGCGGCACGGAGTTGGTGCCGCGCGTGGCCGAACCCGTGGCGCGCTTCGCGAGGGCTGGCAGGTAACGATACCGGGTGCGGTGGCGGAGGTGCCGTCGCGCGATGAGGGAAAGTGGGCTGCAACTGCGCGTGACGAGATGCGCCGCTGTGTCTCGCGACATCCGGCGGCTGTTGGGTTCGCCATCAGACGCCTCTCGTCGCTACGCCCTTGCCCATGCGCGCTTCCAACTCGATCTCGTGTCTCCCGCACCGCGCACGTCAGGCGGTGACCCTGCGGCGGCGTTGGTGCGCCATCGCGAGCATGACCCTGCTGACCGCGTGCGGCGGCGGCGGTCATCCGGCGGCGCCACCAGCACCGCCCGCGCCGCCCGCGGTGGCGAGTGTCGGCGTGGAGCCGGGCGCGCTCACGCTCGAAGTGGGGCGCAGCAGCACCCTCACCGCGACGGCGCGCGATGCATCGGGGAGCACCCTCGCTGGTCGTGCGATGGCGTGGAGCTCGTCGGCGCCCGAGATCGTGTCCGTGGCCTCGGGGACGCTGACGGCTGTCGCGCCCGGCACGGCCACGATCACCGCCAGCAGCGAAGGGCGCAGCGGAACGGCCAGCATTACCGTGGTCACGCGACCGGTGGCGTCGGTCGTGGTGACACCCGATTCTGCCACGCTCGAGGTGGGCGCCACGCGCACGCTGGTCGCCGCCGTGCGAGACGCGGATGGCGGTGCGCTGATCGGTCGGGCCGTGACGTGGACCAGCAGCACACCCGCGATCGCCACGGTGACCGACGAGGTGGTGACTGCCGTGGCGCCGGGGCGCGCCACGATCACCGCCACGAGTGAGTCACGCACGGGGACCGCGGTGCTCGACGTGGTGCCCATCCCGGTTGCGAGTGTGGCGCTCGACCGGGACTCGCTGTCCGTGATCACGGGTGCAACCGCAACGCTGGTGGCCACGGTGCGTCTCAGCGGCGGTGAGCGCGGCAGCGTCGTGCAGCGCGATCTCGGCGGGAGACGAACATACCTGCGCGCTCACCACCGCCGGAGCTGCATTCTGCTGGGGTGAAGGCAATACCGGGCAGCTGGACAACGGGGCCACGACCGATCATGCCACTCCCGTGGCGGTCGCGGGTGGGCTCTCGTTCGTGCGGATTTCCGCCGGCAATCGTCATACGTGTGCCAGCACGGCGACCGGCAGCATCTACTGCTGGGGCAGCGGCTTCGGCGGTCGGCTGGGCAACGGCGAGTGGAGCAATCGCCTGACGCCGGTGCTGGTGCTGCCGCCGCCGTCCTGAGGCGTGTGCGCGACCACCGTGCTGGTGAGCGCGTCATCCGTGTGGCCGCGCGCGCCGCACCGTCGCGCACCCTGACACTTCTGCACCGAGGTACGGCGTGATGGACGGCTCACGAGGGCATCGTACGGTCACCACACTGTTCGGCATCTTTCTCGTGGCCATGGCGATCCTGACGCTGCTGGTGGCCGATGCTTCGACGCGGCTCGGCTCGCTTGCCGTGGCGGCGGTGCTCGCGGTGCTCGGTGTGGACGCGGTGATCAGCGCGGCGCGCAACAGGCGCTCGCTGGTGTCACGAATCGGCCCGCTGCCCTGACAGATCGCGCACATACCAGCGCGTGCGTCGGCGCTCCACCTCGACGCCGTCGGCACGCAGACGTTCGGCCTGCTGATCCGGCCCACCAATGAACTTGTCGAAGCAGGCGCCATCCTCGCGCACCACGCGCCAGACGGGTAGCGCATCGGCGCGTTGTTCTTCCAGCGCGGCCTCTGCGGCGACGCGCAGGAAGATGCCGGTGGTGATGGGGCAGGTGTAGTCCGCGTCGAACTGACGCGCGAGTGCCGCGCGCAGCATCGGGAACGTGATCACGTGCCCCGAGGGAATCGCGGCGACGACGTCGGCAACCGCCTGCGGTGAGGCAATCAGCATGCGGCCCGCCGGGAAGCCGGGGCCCTTTGCCTGCCGCAGCGTCTTCACGTGGGGTGCGGGGGCCGTATCGCGCTTGGCGACGGCGGTGCGGCGGGTACGCGGTGTCGAGGTGGTCATTCGGCAGCTCCAGACAGTGCAGCGGGTAGGGGCGTCGAGTGCTCGATCGCCGAAGATCAAGTCGTGATCGGCAATCTGCAAGTGTCGCCGCGTGTCCCGCATCACGTTGACATACCCCGTTGCATCACAGCGGCGCCCCGGTTGGTCGTGGAGCTTTCCCTCAGGGAGGATCTGGTGTCACGCCGCTGGCAGTACCTCTCACACCGTACACGGCCGCCCGTCGGGCCGCGTACCGATGCGGCAGGGAAACGCGTCCTCCTTACGTATGCCGTCGCCTCGTCTCCGTGTGTTTCGCCATTTCGCCAGCGTGCTGCTCGTCGGCGCGCTCGTCGCGTGTGCCGGCGACGGTGCGACGGACCCGGTCGCGCCCCCACCGCCGGCGGCCGATCCGGTCCCGACTCCGGTGGCGCCGGCTGAACAGGGGGCGGTGCTCCTCGAGCTGTCGGGCGTCCCCGATGGAGCGGCACCGGTGCTTCGGTTGCAGTCCGGTGCCGTCTCGCGCGTGCTGCGCTCGGGCGGGCGCGTGGACTCGTTACCGCTCGGGGTGTACGAGCTGCGCGTCGACTCGATCGAGCACGAGGGCGAGGTCTGGGATCCGACCCCATCACGCCTGAGCCTGACCGTGCGGGCGGCCTCGCCCCCGGCAGTGGCCGCCGTCGCCTTCAATCGCCGTGGGCCGCGTGTCATGGTGCGTGCCGTCGGCCTCCCTACGTACGCCCGCGGGCCCGTGCGGATCACGGGTCCCGGCAGCTTCAGCCGCACGGCGCTCACCGGCGACACGCTGCGTGATCTGACGCCGGGCGTGTATCAGTTCGTCGCCGAAGAAGTCGAAACCACGGACGGCCGGTTCGAAGCACTGCCCTCCACGCTGACGGTGACGGTGCCCAGCAATGGCTCGCAGGAGGCGCCGTTCACGTACGTCAGCGCGATGGCAGCGCTGACCGTGCAGACCAACGGCTTGCCCGGCGGGTCCGTGGCCGGAATTCTCGTGAATGGACCGGGCGGCTTCACAGAGCGCGTCGACTCGACCGCCACCATTCGCGGCATCCCGCCCGGTGTCTACGTTGCGACGGCAGCGCGCGTGCAGTCGAGTGGTTTCTCCTTCGCGCCCGACGCCACCGTTCGCGACGTCGCGATCACCGAGACGTCGCGACGTACCATCGCGTTCAACTACACGATCGTGACGGGAGCGCTCGCGATCGCGGTCAGCGGGTTGCCTCCTGGTGCCGCCGGCATCGTGGACGTGACTGGACCGTCCGGCTTCCAGCGCACGATCGAGGGCACGACGACGCTCACCGACCTGACGCCGGGGCTCTACCGCGTGATCGTGCGCCCGGTGTCTTTTGACAACGTGGAGTACGGTGGTCAGAGCGCGACCATCGACGTCACGGTCGAGGCATCGCTGATCGCGGCTCCGGCCATCGTGCGGTACGTCGGTGCCGTCGGCGCGCTCGATCTCGAGGTACTCGGCCTTCCGCCGGAGCTGCGCGCCGACATTCGGCTGCAGCGCGCAGACGGGCCCGTCCTGACGGCCGACGCGTCGCAGTCCTTCTCGTTCCTGCCGCCGGGGACGTACGCCGTCGAAGCGCGGCCGGTGCAGGGGGACGGATTCACGTGGACCGCGAGCGATCCGGTGCAGCACATCGTGGTGGCCGCGCAGGCGCGAACGACGGTAACGGTTCGATACGTGTCCGGTACCGGCGCGCTGTCGCTGACCATCGGTGGACTGCCCACGGGGACGAATGCGGCGGTTCGCGTGCGTGGGCCGTTCGGCTTTGACGAATCGGTGTCGGGCACGCGCACCCTCAGCGCGCTTGCGCCGGGGACCTATCACATCACGGCGCTGCCGCTTGCGGTGGGGCCCACGCTGTTCACCCCGACACCGGATTCAGTGACGGTGCTCGTGCAAGCGCGCGCGACCGTGGCGAAGGCCATCACGTACGCACCTGAGGGTACCAGCCTGAGCCTGAGCATTTCCGGTTTGCCGCCCGGTGTGGACGCGCAGGTGCAAGTTGCGGGGCCGGCCGGATTCTCCACCGTCGTGGACGGCAACACGGTACTCGCGCAGCTGACACCGGGCACCTATGTCATCTCGGCGCTCGAGGTCGCTGGGCCGAACTACCGATACGCCGTGACCCCGGCCTCGCAAATCGTGAGTCTGTCCACCGGGCAACAGGCGTCCGTGTCGATGGTCTATGCCGCGAGCACCGGACGGCTCACGCTGCTGGCCACCGGCCTCCCGGCCGGCGCCGCGGCCCCGATCACCCTGAGCGGTCCCTCGTCCAAGTCCGTGACGGTGCAGGGCGTGACGACGGTTGGTGACCTGATCGCGGGTGCGTGGACGATCACGGCGGCGCCGACCATGGTCGCCGGCATCAACTACGAAGCGTCGCCCGCTGTATCAACCGTGATGGTGCTCGCCGGTCAGGTCGTGTCGCGCACCGTGCAGTACAGCGTGGCCGAGAGTGCGCCCGGTGCGAATCTCGTGGTGCAGCGCGCGCAGATCACGCAGGCGATTCAGGACCCGGCCGGCAGCGTACCGCTGGTGGCGGGTCGCGAGGCGCTCCTGCGCGTCTTCGTCACGGCCGCGAGTGCGAATACGCTCACGCCACCCGTACGCGTTCGCTTGTTCGAGGGCACCACGCTGTTCCGGACGGTGACGATTGCCGCGCCGGGTTCCGGTGTGCCCACCACGGAAGATGAGTCGACGCTGCAATCGACGTGGAACGTGCTGCTGACGGCCAGCGACATGCGTCCCGACCTGCGCGTGCAGGTGGACGTGGATCCGAACAATCAGGTGGCGGAGCCCGACGAAACCGACAATGTCTGGCCGCGCGCGGGGACGCACGCCGTGGATGTCCGCGCCGTGCCACCGTTCTCGGTGGTGTTCGTGCCCGTACACCAGAGCGTGAACGGCAGCACCGGCAACGTGACCGTGGGCAACGTCGAGGATGCCTTTCTCAAGACGACACGGCGCATCTTTCCGCTGGGCGACATCGGTGCATCGGTGCGCGGCGCGTATACCACCAGTGCGGCGGCGCTGCAGCCGGACGACGGCAATGGCGCGTGGCTCACCGTGCTGAACGAGATGCAGGCGCTGCGCGTCGCTGATGGCAGTACGGCGCACTACTACGGCGTGGTGAATCCGTCGTACTCCAGCGGCGTGGCCGGCTACGCGTTCGTGCCGGGACGGGCGGCGTTGGGGTGGGACAAGGCCAACTCATCCGATCGCGTCGCGGCGCACGAGTTGGGACATTCGTTCGGACGTCAGCACGTGGCCGCGTGCGGAGCCGCCGGTGGAACCGATAGCAACTATCCGTACGCGGGTGGCGTGATCGGCAACACCGGATGGAATTCCGGCACTGGTGCGCTGGTCAGCAGCACCACGACGGACATCATGGGATACTGCAGCAATCAGTGGGTGAGCGACTACACGTGGAATGCGGTCCTGAATCATCGCGGCACCAGCTCCGGCATGATCGCCGCGTTCGCGTCAGCGCCGCGCACGACGCTGCTCGTGTGGGGGCGCGTCCACCGCGGCATCGTCACGCTCGAGCCCACGGTTCGGCTCGTCACGCGCGCGGCGCTCCCCGAGCGAGGCGGTCGCTATCGCGTGGAACTCCGGGACGCGGATGGTCGTGCGATGTTCGGCGCGGCGTTCGAGCCGGACGCCATTGATCACGACCACGAGGCGTTCGCGTTCAGCTTTGCGATCCCGCTCGATGCGTTCATGGAGTCGCGCCTCGCCTCCGTCGTCGTGACGGGTGGGCAGAACGGCGCGGTCGAACAGTCCGCGAGTGCGGCGATGGCCGCACGCATGGTGGCCGGTGGCAATGTCGTTGCTCAGCGTACGGCTGATGGCGGTGCGGTGCAGGTCTCTGATCCGCAGGCGGTGTTGTCAACGAGCGGGCGGTTGCGACAGCTGCGCTGGGATGATGCCGCGTGGCCCATGGCCATGGTGCGCGATGCGGAGAGTGGGCGTGTGCTGGCGTGGTTGCGTCGATCGGGCGACGGTTTTCTGCCCGCCGGGGCACGCGTTCGCGTGGTCTTCACCAACGGCATCCACTCGCTGACGCAGCTGCTCGACACGCCCTGAGGGCACGCGGCTCGGTTCCTGCGAACTGCCGCGCCTGCATCACGCCGCGGGCCAGATCCCCATCGCCGCGTCCACCACGCCGCGCAGCTCGTCTCGCGAGGCGCCGCCTTTGGCTTGCACGCCGAGTCCGGCGACGAGCGTGTTGAAGTAGGTCGCCATGGCTGGGATGGCCACCGTTGCCGCGAGTTGTCCCTCCTGCTGCGCGCGCGCCAGGCGACACGCCAAGCGCTCGGCGCCCGCCCGCAGCGCGGTGCAGAGCGCGGTACGCACGGAGTCCGGGACCGCCGGGGAATCGCACGTGGTGGTGCCGGTGACCACCAGACAGCCGGCAGGGTGCGCCGGGTCCGTGTAGGCGTCCACCACGGCGTACAGGAACTGCCGCACGGCCTCTCGGCCGTCCGATTCGGCGGTGAGCGCATCACCCCGCTCCTGCCCGTAGCGCTCGCCGTACCGCGCCAGCGCCGCCAGATAGAGCGCCTCCTTGTTGCCGTACGCGGCGTACAGGCTCGGCTTGCTCACCCCCGCCGCATCGGCCAAGGCCTGTACCGAGGCGCCCTCGAACCCGTCGCGCCAGAACACGGGCAGCACCCGGTCCAACGCGAGCTCGGCGTCAAACTCTCGTGGTCGGCCTCGAACCATTTCGCCCCGTTGCGAGTTGTACTTGTGAATTCCAGACCGATCGGTACATTTAATACCGACTGGTACAATATAACCGCGATCCGATGGCATTGCCTGCGGGACGCGCCCCGATTTCTCTGACGCCCGGACTGTTCATGCTCTTCGAATCCTATGCGCTTGGCCCGATCACACTGCAGAATCGCCTGGTGATGGCCCCCATGACCCGCAGCCGCGCCTCCGCGGATCATGTGCCCACGCCCATCATGGTGCAGTATTACGCGGCTCGCGCCGACATGGGGCTCATCATTACCGAGGGCACGTCGCCGAGCGCTGATGGCCTGGGGTACGCCCGCATCCCGGGGTTGTTCACCGCCGAGCACGTGGCCGCGTGGCGGCCCATCGCGGACGCCGTGCACGCCCGTGGTGGACGCATCTTCGTACAACTCATGCACACCGGCCGCGCATCGGCCGCGCCCAACCTGCCCGCCGGAGCGCGCACCGTGGGGCCGGTCGCCGAAGCGATGGCGGGCGAGATCTACACCGACACGCACGGCATGCAGCCGGCCGATGTGCCGCATGCGCTCAGCGAAGCGGAGATCGCCGAGGTGGTGGCGCAGTATGCACACAGCGCGACGCTGGCGATCGAGGCCGGCTTTGACGGTGTGGAGCTGCATGGCGCGAACGGGTACCTCATTGAACAGTTTCTCAATGCCAACGTGAACCGTCGTACGGACGGCTACGGTGGCAGTGCGGAGGCGCGCAATCGGTTCGCCATCGAGGTGGCACGGGCGACGGTGGCCGCGATCGGTGCGGAGCGGGTCGCGATGCGCCTGTCGCCCTACGGTACGTTCAACGGCACCGGCGCATTCGACGGCGTGGAGGAGCAGTTCCTCGCGCTCGTACGCGAACTGTCGACGCTCAAGCTCGTGTACCTGCACCTCGTGAATCACGAATCCATGGGCGCGCCGGAGGTGCCGAACAGCTTCATTGTGCAGCTGCGCGGCGCGTTCGCGGGCACGTTCATCGCCTCGGGCGGACTCGACCGGGCGAAAGCCGAGGCGTTGCTCGCGTCGGGCGCTGCCGATCTGGTCGCATTCGGTCGTCCGGTACTCGCGAACCCCGACTTCGTGACGCGCCTCCAGGGTGATCACACGCTGAATGCCCCCGACTTCGCCACGTTCTACACGCCGGGCGAGGTGGGCTATCTCGACTATCCCACACTCGCATTGGCGGAGACGAACAGCGCGACGTAAGCGGTGATCGCGAGCGTTTGACAGGTCCGTAGCGCGCGCTGCATGTTGGCCCGAGTCACCGACGTTCGTCGCCGGGCGCGCCGAGCGTCGGTCTCGTGTCGGCAGATTCTCCCGAGACCTCACATGCATCGGTTCCGAGTGTTGCGTAGTGCGCTGGCTGGCCTGCTCACGTGGCAGGCGGCCTGCAGCGCCCCCGAGGTCGCTCCAACGCTGCCGTACACCGGGAAGACGGCGCTCGTGACTGGTTCCACCGACGGGTTGGGGCGCGAGCTCGCGCTCGCCCTCGCCGCACAGGGAGCGCACGTGATCGTGCATGGGCGCAACGCAGAACGCGGACAGGCCGTGGTGGACCAGATCACGGCGTCCGGCATCGGCTCCGCACGCTTCGTTGCCGCCGACTTCGCATCGATGCAGGCCGTGCGCGATTTCGCGGACACGGTTGCGGCTGCGTATCCCTCGCTCGACCTGCTCGTGAACAACGCGGGGGTCGCGTTCATGGGCGATCAGCCGCGCCGCACCAGCGCGGACGGTCACGAGTTGCAGTTCGCCGTGAACTACCTGGCGGGCTGGGTGCTCGTGAATCGATTGCAGCCCAACCTGACCGCAGCCGCACCGTCACGCGTGATCAACGTGGCATCCGGCAGCGCGGATCCGATCGATTTCGACGATGTCATGCTCGAGCAGCCCGGCGCCTACGCGCAAGGCGAGGCGCGG
>JAABRL010000041.1 GCA_011390935.1 Gemmatimonas sp. | reverse complement strand
GGCGTATGCGGCGGAGCTAACGCAGTGCGACTGGTCGCCAAGCGTCCTCACCGACACCGACAGCGAGACTGACGTCGACACCGAGATCGACATCGAGTCCGCGTCACCGTCGAGCGATCCTGCGGCTGCCGAGCAGTACTGGCGCCCTCAGCTTGCGTCCGCGCCGATCTCGCGACTCTGGGCGCCCGCCGAGGAGGTTGCGGTGCAGCGAGGCGAGCGACGCATGCAGTCGCTCGATGTATCGTTGTTTGACGCGATCGACCGACTCGCCGCGCAATGCGAAGTAGACCAGGAAACCATCGTGGAGGCGGCGTTCACGCTGGTGCTGTCGCGTGCCACGGGGTTGGACACGGTTCGATTCGCCCTCCGCCGCGCCGAGCCCGCGTTCGCGTCGCGGGCCGAGACGCGGCCGGGGCTGTATGACCTGGTTCGCCCGTCCGTTCGTACGATCGACTCTGGCGCGAGTGTTGGTGCGTTCGTGCAGGAGCTGCAGCGCATGCATGCGTCCGCCCTGCCACACTCGTGGATCCCGCTCTCGCAGCTTTCGCGTTGGGACACGCCGCATGCCACGGCGCGGCTGGCCGATGTGCTGCTGGTGGTCGACTTGGATCCGGGGCTGGTCTCGCTGCGCGATGCGTGCGGTGGCGACGCCGCGATCAAGGGTGAGCCCACCGGTTTCCCGCTCGCCGTGACCATGCGTCGTGCGTCCGCTCCGGTTCTCTGCGCCGAGTTCGATCCTGCGCTGGTGCCCGGGCCGGTCGTTCACGCGCTGCTCGAATCGCTGCGCTCGGTTCTCACACAGCTCGCCACCTCGCCGGACCTGCTCCTCAATGCGATCCGCCTGGTGCCGTCGGACGAGCCGACGTCAGACCGCAGCGTTCTCGATACGGCTCACGAGTCCGACTGGGCCGGCGGCATCGCCTCCGTCGTTGCAGACCGCGCGACGTCCGCGCAGCATGAGCTTGCGATCGTGTGCGGCGACGAGTCGCTGACCTACAGTGATGTTGAGACCCGCGCCTCCCTGATCGGCGGTCTACTTCGGGCGTCCGGCGTCTCGCGCGGCGACATCGTGGGGCTGCACCTTGAGCGCGGTTCCGCGCTGTCGGTCGCGGTGCTTGGCATTCTGCGCGCCGGCGCTGCGTGGCTGCCGCTCGATCCCGCCTATCCTCGGGCGCGCACCGTGGACGTGCTGCGCCGAAGCGGAGCGCGCGTCGTACTGACACAACGAACGCTCGCCGGAGTGCTCGCAGAGTCCGGCGTCCCTGAACTGCTCCTGGAGGACGCGCCGGCAGCCGAACCAACGGCGCCCCTCGCGATGTCACCGGAAGAGCCCGCGTATCTCATCTTCACCTCCGGCTCTACCGGCGCACCCAAGGGCGTTCGCATCTCGCACGGCAACGTCGTGCGCTACGCACGTGCGCTCGGCGAGGTCGTGGGTGTACAGCCCACCGACCGCTGGCTGCACACGGCCTCCATGGCCTTCTCCTCGTCGGTGCGGCAGTTGCTCGTGCCGCTGCTCAACGGCGCTTCGGTGCTCATGGCTCGGCGCGCCGAGGTCGCCGATCCGCGCGAACTGCTGCGTGTAGCGAGACAGCATCGGGCCACCATCATCGATCTGGTGCCCTCCTACTGGGCGCGCGCCGCGGAAGCCCTCGCCGCCGAACCGATGCTCGCGCCCGACGCGTTGCGACTCGCCCTTTCGGCCAGCGAGCCGCTGCCATCCGCCACACTCGGTCGCTGGCTCGACGTGGCACCGGGGGGTGCACGCTTCATCAACATGTTCGGCCAAACCGAAACCACCGGCATCGTGGCGGCGGGTGAGGTCACGCGCGCCGACCTCGATGCGGGCGCCATCCTGCCGCTTGGCCACGCCATTCCGGGCAACACCCTGCTCGTCGTGGACCAGGCAGGGCATCCGCTGCCCGCCGGACTCGCCGGCGAAATCGTGGTGCGGGGTGACAACGTCGGTCTCGGATATCACAACGACCCGGAGCTCACGCGCGCACGATTCGGCGCCGACGCTCCCGAGCAGCGGCTATACCGCACCGGCGACCGAGGCGTGGTGCGACCGGACGGTCGCCTCGCCTTCGTCGGCCGTCTGGACACGCAGGTGAAGGTGCGTGGCCACCGCGTGGAGGTCGAGGAGGTCGAGGCGGTCCTGCGGCAGCACGCGGCACTGCAGGAGGCGGCCGTGGACGTGCGGCTCGACCCGGCGGGAGAAGCTCGGCTCGTGGCGTTCCTCGTGCCGGCCTCCGGCGTCGCCACGCCGGCCGGCCGCGAGCTGCGTGACTACCTGTCCGCGTCCGTGCCCGAGTACATGGTCCCCTCCGGATTCGCCACGCTGGCGGCGCTGCCGCGCACACCCAACGGCAAGCTCGACCGGGGCGCGCTGCGAGCGCTGGCCGTGGACTTCGCGATGGCATCGCCAACCTACACACCGCCACGAACCGCGCTCGAAACCGAGCTCGTGGCACTGTGGACGGAGGTGCTGGGCGTGTCGCGTGTCGGGGTGACCGATCATTTCTTCGAGATCGGCGGCCACTCGCTCACCGCCATTCGAGTACTCGCCCGGTTGCGCACGACCCACGGTGTGGACCTGCCGGTGCGCACGCTGTTCGAACGCCCCACCGTGGCCGCGCTCGCCGAGGCCATCGAGGCGCACCGAGGGCTCGCCCGTGAGGAGTCGCTGCTCGCGCCGTTGCCGGACGACGAGGCGGCACCGCTCTCGTTTGCGCAGGAGCGGCTGTGGGTGCTGCACCAGATCGACCCCGAGAGCGCCGCGTACAACCTCGTGGCGGCGTTTCGCATGCACGGACGCCTCGATCGTGAGGCGCTCGCACGTGCGTTGTCCCTGATCGAAACGCGCCATGAGGCGCTGCGCACGGTGTTCCCGAGCGCCGATGGTGTGGCGCGTGCGCAGGTGCGCGCGCCCCGTGCGTTCCCGTTGCCGGTGGAGCGGATCGAGAGTGGCGACAGCCGTGATGATGCGCTGAGCGCACGCGCAGCCGCCCTCGCTGCCGTGCCATTCGATCTTGCCGAAGGACCGCTGTTTTGCGGCACGTTGCTCGAAGCCGACGGCCGCGATCACCTGCTCGTGCTGGTGATGCACCACATCATCTCCGATGGCTGGTCGCGCGGCGTGCTGTACCGCGAGCTCGGCGAGGCGTACGACGCCGTCGTGCAGGGACGTGAAGACTCGCTGGCGCCACTCGCCATTCAGTACGGTGACTTCGCGGCCTGGCAGCGGCGCTGGCTCACCGAGTCGGTGATCACCGAACAGGCGGGCTACTGGACCAGGCAGCTGGCCGGGCCGCTGCCGACGCTCGACCTGCCCACCGACCGGCCGCGCCCCCCGGTGCAGACGTTCAAGGGGGCCACGCACACCTTCCGCATCCCCGCGGCGCTGGGGGAGCGTGTGCGCGAGCTCGGGGCCACGGAAGATGCCACCGCCTTCATGGTACTGCTGGCCGCCTTCCAGACGCTGCTGGGGCGCTACAGCGGGCAGGATGACATCGTGGTAGGCTCTCCAACCGCGGGACGCACCCGCGTGGAGACCGAGCCGCTCATCGGCTTCTTCGTGAATACGCTGGCTCTGCGGACCGATCTGTCGGGAGAGCCGAGCTTCCGGACGCTGCTCGCGCGCGTGCGGCACATGGCGCTCGAGGCATTCGCACACCAGGACCTGCCCTTCGAACGGCTCGTGGAATCGCTCAAGCTGCCACGCGACCTCAGTCGCTCGCCGCTCTTTCAGGTGCTGTTCATTCTGCAGAACACGCCGGTGCACGCGTTGCAACTGCCCGGGCTCACGCTCGAGCAGGTGAACGTCGATGCGGGCGCTGCCAAGTTCGATCTCACCCTCTCACTGGTGAACGCCGACGAGGGGTATACCGGGCACCTCGAGTACAACACCGACCTCTTCGATGCGGCCACGATCGAGCGGCTGGCCGGCCACTATGTGCAGCTGCTCGACGCCGCGGCGGCCGCACCGGATCGCCCGATCGGCCGACTGGCGCTGCTCACCGAGCCGGAACGGGTGCAGCTGCTGGCCGACTGGAACGACACGGCGCACGATGTGCCCGTGGACGATACGATCATGTCGCAGTTCGAAGCGCAGGTGGCACGCACGCCCGATGTCGCGGCCGCCACGTTCGAAGCCGAGACGCTGACATACGGCGAGCTGAATGCGCGCGTGAATCGGCTGGCGCATCACCTGCGCGTTCTTGGCGTGGGCCCGGGGGCGCTCGTGGGCATCTACATGGAACGCTCCCTCGACATGCTCGTGGGCATGCTCGCGGCGATGAAGGCGGGCGGTGCGTATCTGCCGCTCGATCCGGCGTATCCCGATGAGCGTGTGGCCTTCATGCTGGAGGATAGTGGGGCACCGGTGGTGCTTACGCAGGCGCGGCTCACGAGCCGACTCCCCGCCGGCGGCGCGATGCAGGTGGTGCGCGTGGATGCCGACCCGATCAAGCTGTCGGCGACGTCGGATCTGAATCCGGAGCCGTTGGCCGGTCCCGACGACCTCGCCTATCAGATCTACACGTCGGGCTCCACGGGGCGTCCCAAGGGCGTGATGATCGAACACCGCAATGTGGTGAACTTCTTTGCGGGCATGGACGGGCGCGTGGGCGCGGAGACGCCGGGCACCTGGCTCGCCGTCACCAGTATTTCGTTCGACATCTCGGTGCTCGAACTGCTCTGGACGCTCACGCGCGGGTTCCACGTGGTGGTGCAGGGCGATCCGGAACGCGTGCGCGAGCAGCAGGCCGTGCAGCGCTCCGACCGGCACCTCGGCTTCAGTCTGTTCTACTGGGGGAGCGACGCGAACGCCGCCACTGAGAATCGGTACAGCATGCTGCTCGACAGCGCGAAGTTCGCGGATGCGAACGGCTTCGAGGCGGTGTGGGTCCCAGAGCGCCATTTCCATGCCTTTGGCGGACTCTACCCCAGCCCGGCCGTCTCGTGCGCGGCGATCGCCGCGGCCACCTGCCGCATCAAGCTGCGCGCGGGAAGCGTCGTGCTGCCGTTGCACAGTCCGGTGCGCGTGGCCGAAGACTGGGCGGTGGTTGATAACCTGTCGAACGGGCGTGTCGGACTCGGCTTCGCATCCGGATGGCACGATCGCGATTTCGTCTTCGCGCCGCAGAACTACGCCGAGCGCCGCAAGGTGCTGGCCGAGTACATCGACATCGTACGTCGCCTGTGGCGCGGCGAGACCGTGTCGCTGCCGGGCGGCAGTGGGACACTGGTGGATATCGCCACGCTGCCGCGGCCGCTGCAGCCCGAGCTGCCCGTCTGGGTGACGGCTGCCGGTACACCGGCCACTTACGAGATGGCCGGCACAACCGGCGCGAATGTGCTGACCCATCTGCTGGGGCAGACGCCGGAGACGTTGCGCGAAAAGATCGCGATCTATCGCGCGGCCCGGAAGCGCGCAGGGCACGAGGGACCGGGACACGTCACGCTCATGTTGCACACCTTCCTCCATGCAGACATGGAGGTGGTCAAGCGCACCGTGTGGCACCCGTTCCGCGACTACCTGCGCACGTCCGTGGACCTCATCAAGGGACTCGCGGAAGGGCGCGGCCAGGACATGCGCTCGGCGGAGTTCACACCCGAAGACATGGAAGCGCTGCTCGATCACGCCTTCCATCGCTACTTCGACACCAGCGCGCTGCTGGGCACGCCCGAGAGCTGCTTCGAGATGGTGGAGCGCCTCAAGGGCATGGACGTGGACGAGATGGCCTGTCTCATCGACTTCGGCGTGCCGGAAGCGGATGTCCGGCGCAGTCTCGACCTGCTCGGTGAACTGCGTCGCCGGTCCGATGAAAGCTCGGCCAACGCCTCACGCGACTACGGCATCAAGGCGCAGCTCGAGCGGTGGCACGTCACGCACTTCCAGTGCACGCCGTCCATGGCCGCCATGCTCATGCAGGAGCCGGAAACGCGGCCCGCACTGGCGGGATTGACGAGTCTCATGGTGGGCGGCGAGGCGTTCCCGCCGGCCCTCGCGCAGGAGCTGCGCACGCTGGTGCGCGGACGGGTTGTGAACATGTACGGGCCCACGGAGACCACGATCTGGTCGACCACGCAGGCGCTGCCCCCGGCAGCCGATGCGGAGTCGTTCGGCACGGTACCACTCGGCACGCCGATCGCGAACACGGTGTGTCGTGTGGTCGACCGGAATTTGGAGCTGGTGCCGGTTGGGGTGCCCGGAGAGCTGCTCATCGGCGGGCGTGGCGTGGTGCGCGGCTATCACGCGCGCCCTGAACTCACGGCCGAACGATTCATCGCCGATCCATTCGCACGCTCCGGGCGGGTCTATCGCACGGGTGACCTCGTGCGGTGGCGTCGAGACGGTCGTCTCGAGTTTCTCGGACGGCTCGACCATCAGGTGAAGGTGCGTGGGCATCGCATCGAGCTCGGAGAAATCGAGGCCGCGCTCGAGGCGCACCCCGAGATCGCCGAGGCGGTGGTGCAGGTTCGGGCATACGGCGCGGACGACAATCGCCTTGTGGCCTACGTGGTGCCGGCCCGCGGCAGCTCGGTGGATGCGGCGGCGCTGCGCGCGTCGGTCGGCGCACGCCTGCCGGAGTACATGGTGCCGCAGCACGTGGTGACGCTGGAGCGTTTGCCGCGCACCCCGAATCTCAAGGTCGATCGCAAGGCGCTGCCGGCGCCGAACGAAGTGTCCACCTCGTCGGAAAGCGCATACGTACAACCCGGCAGCGTGCTCGAGTCGCAGATCGCGGCGATCTGGCAGGATGTCCTGCAGCTGTCGCAGGTGGGCGTGAACGATAATTTCTTCGATATCGGCGGGCATTCGCTGCTGATCGTGAAGGCGCACGTGCGCCTGCGCGCGGCGGTGGATCGACCCGTGACCATTACCGACCTCTTCCGTTTCCCAACCATTCGGTCTCTCGCCGCGCATCTGGGTGGTGCAGCGCCCGCTGCACCCACCGGCGAAGCGGCGCAGGCCAGGGCCGACGCGCGGCGCGATGCGCTGCAGGCCCGACGTGCTCGACGTGGCACTTCCTGAGGATTCATTGCGCATGCAGCAGCACGAAGCACTACCCCCTGGCTCCGCCGATACCGACATCGCCATTGTCGGCATGGCGGGACGCTTCCCTGGCGCACCGGACATCGAGGCGTTCTGGGCCAACTTGCGCGACGGTGTGGAGAGCGTCACCTGGCTGACCGACGAGCAGCTGCGTGCGGCCGGCGTTCCCGACGAGCTGATCGCCGATCCGCAGTATGTGAAGGCGGCGTATCCGGTGCCGGGCATGGAGGAGTTCGATGCGGGCTTCTTCGGATTTGCGCCGCGCGAAGCGAGCATCATGGATCCGCAGCAACGGCACTTCCTCGAGCTCGCATGGGCCGCGCTGGAACACGCGGGGCATGACCCGGCGCGTTTTCCGGGGTCGGTCGGTGTGTACGCCGGTTGCGGATCGAGCGCGTACCTCATGTTCAACCTGCTCACGAACCCCGAGCTGGTGCAGTCCACCGGGTTCTTCCTGCTGCGGCACACGGGCAACGACAAGGATTTTCTCGCCACGCGCGTGTCGTATCTCATGAACCTGCGCGGGCCGAGCGTGAATGTGCAGACGGCCTGCTCCACCTCGCTCGTGGCGATTCACAGTGCGGTGCAGTCGCTGCTCAACCACGAGTGCGATCTGGCGCTCGCTGGCGGCAGCACCTTCAAGCAGCCGCACGCGGTGGGCTATCGCTACGAAGAAGGCGAGATCATGTCGCCGGACGGCCACTGCCGAAGCTTCGACGAGCAGGCCGAAGGCACGATCTTCGGCAGCGGGGCCGGCGTGGTGGTGCTGCGACGCCTCGCCGACGCCATTCGCGACGGGGATACGATCCACGCCGTGATCAAGGGCTCGGCGATCAACAACGACGGGTCGCAGAAGGTGGGATTCCTCGCGCCGAGCGTCGATGGCCAGGCGGCGGTGATCGAGGAGGCGCTGCGCCTCGCCGATGTGGCGCCGGATGAGGTGCAGTATGTGGAGTGCCATGGCACGGCCACGCCGGTCGGTGATCCGATCGAGGTGGCCGCACTCACGCAGGCCTACCGCTCGGCGGGCACGGAACGCAACGGGTACTGCGCGATCGGCACGGTGAAGTCCAACATCGGGCATCTGGACACGGCGGCCGGCGTGGCCGGTCTGATCAAGACCGTGCAGGCGCTCAAGCACAAGGAGATTCCGGCGTCGTTGCACTACACGGCACCCAATCCGTCCATTGATTTCGAACGCAGTCCGTTCTTCGTGAATGCGTCTCGGCGCGCGTGGGAGACCGCGGGTGGGCCACGCCGAGCGGGTGTGAGTGCGCTGGGTGCGGGCGGCACCAACGCCCACGTGATCCTCGAAGAGGCGCCGGTGTTGCCGCCGTCCGATGCGGGGCGTACGGCGCAGTTGTACGTGCTCTCCGCCAAGACGCCCGCGGCGCTCGATGCGCAGGCCGCGAATATCGCGACCTGCCTCGAGACCGCCGACATGCCCGCCGCAGACATTGCGTTCACGCTCGCGGCAGGGCGTCAGCCGTTTGCCCACCGTCGAGCGGTGGTGGCCACCTCCAAGCACGAGGCGGCGGCGCTGCTGCGCGCGAACGACGCGAAGAAGGTGGCAGCGGGCACCGTGACCGATCGCACGCGCACCGTGGCCTTCATGTTCGCCGGTGGTGGCGCGCAGCATCCGGGCATGGGCGAAGACCTGTATCGCACGGAGTCCGTGTATCGCGCGGCCGTGGACGAGTGCATTGCGCTGCTGCAACCCACGCTGGATTGGGATCTTGCCGGGCTGCTCTTCCCCGCAGCCGACAAGCGGGAGGCCTGCGCGGTGGAGATGGAGCGCCCGTCGCGTTCGTTGCCGTGCCTCTTCATCACGCAGTACGCGATGGCCCGGCAGTGCATGGCTTGGGGCCTGGAGCCCGAGGCCATGATCGGACACAGCATGGGTGAGTACACGGCGGCGCATCTCGCCGGTGTGTTCTCTCTGCGCGATGCCCTGTCGCTCGTGACGCTGCGTGGCCGACTGTTCGAGACCGTGCCGGCGGGCGGCATGCTGAGTGTGGCGCTGGCGGCCGATGAGCTCATGCCGCGCCTCCCCTCCTCGCTGTCCATCGCGGCGGTGAACGCGCCCGATCTGTGTGTGGCGTCGGGACCGCTCGATGCCCTCGAGGCGCTCGAACGCGCGCTCGAAGCCGATGAGATCGACTGCCGCCGTGTGCGCATCAACATCGCGGCGCACTCCTCCATGCTCGAACCGATTCTCGCCGAGTTCGGCGCGTTCCTGCGCGGCATCACGCTCTCCGCGCCGCAGCGGCGCTTCGTGTCCAACGTGTCGGGCACGTGGATCACCGAGGCCGAAGCCACCACGCCCGAGTACTGGGTGCGTCACCTGCGGCAGACCGTACGTTTCGCCGATGGTGTGGGCGTGCTGCTGCAGGACGAAGGCCGTGTGCTTGTGGAGGTGGGGCCGGGGCGTACACTCGCAACGTTGGCCTCGCTGCACGGGGCACGTCGGGCCGACCAGCCCACCATTGCCACCATGCGCCACCCTGACGAGGCGGTGCATGATGTCGCCCACGCGCTCGGCGCACTGGGCCGCTGCTGGGTGGCCGGCGTGCCGCTCGACAGCGCTGCGCTCTGGCAGGGCGAGCGCCGACGTCGCGTGCCGCTCCCCACGTATCCGTTCGAGCATCAGTCGTACTTCATTGCCCCTGGCAAGCCAACGCTGGCGGCACCGACGCTGGCGAAGCGCGCCGATGTCGGATCGTGGTTTCACGCACCGGCGTGGGTGCGCACCCCGCTGGCAGTCAATCGACACACCGCGTCGACGACGCGCTGGCTCGTGGTGCACGATCGCGATGGCCTGGGCGCGGCCCTCGCCACCCGACTACGCGCGGCGCATGGCACCGACGCCGTGATCAGCGTGCTGCCCGACCAGGGGTGGGGCCAGGATGACGCCCAGACGTTTCGTGTCAATCCCGTCGACGCGGAGCAGGTCGCGCAGCTCCTGCGCGCGTTGGCGGTGGCCGGCGGTGTGCCCACGCGCATCGTGCACGCCTTGAATGTTGATGCGCCCGAGGAGCGCACGAGCGAGGTGGAGGACCGCGCGTTCTTCAGCCTGCTCGCTTTGTTGCAGGGCGTGGCGGCGGAGGGCATCGAGGAGCCACTGCAGCTCGATGTGATCACGGCGGGTGCGCATGCCATTGGCGGTGAGCCGATGCTCGATCCGCGACGCGCACTCGTGCTTGGGCCGGTGCGCGTGGCATCGCGTGAGTTCCCCAATGTGCGCGCGCGACAGATCGATGTAGCGATCGGGGGCGGTGTTGAGGCGGTGCTGTTGTCGCTGCTGGCCGAGCTGAATGTGACGGCCGACGTGCCGCGCGTGGTGGCCTGGCGTGGCGCCACGCGCTTTGTGCAGCAGTTCGCCTCGGCACCACTCGCCAGCGCGGGAGACAACGCGCCCTGGTGTGAGGATGGGGCCGTGTGCCTCGTCACGGGCGGTCTGGGCGGGCTCGGGTTGCTCGTGGCGCAGGAACTCGCGCGCACCGCGCGCGTGCGCCTCGTGCTGGTGGGACGTACGCCGCTGCCACCGCGGGCCGCCTGGCCGGCCGCGCTCGCAGCCGGTGGCACCGACGCGGAGCGCATTCGTGGCGTCGAAGCGATCGAGGCGCTGGGCGCCGAAGTGCTGGTGCTGGCTGGAGATGTGAGTGATGCAGCGCAGATGATGCGCGTGGTGGCCGAGGCAAAGGCGCGCTTCGGCGGGATCACGCATCTCCTGCACGCCGCGGGTGTGATCGACGATGCGTTGATTCCGCTCAAGGAGCGTACGTCGGCGGCGCGCGTGCTGGCGCCGAAGGTGTCCGGCACGCTGGCGTTGCAGGAAGCGCTCGCCGGCCATCCGCTGCAGCGCATCATCGTGTTCTCATCACGCGGTGCCGTGGCCGGCGTGGCCGGTCAGGTGGACTACACCGCCGCCAGTGCGTTCCTCGATGCGTGGGCCGACGCGCAGGCCGCCTTCGGCGCACAGGCGCTGTCGATTGACTGGAGCGCCTGGCAAGGCGTGGGGCTCGCCGCCGCGCTCACGGCGCCTGCGCGTTCGCAGGGGCGCGCCACCGCGCATCCGCTGCTCGAGCGGTGCGTCCGCGACACCGATGGCGAGGTGGAGTATCGCACGCTGCTCTCGCCCTCGACGCACTGGCTGCTCGATGGGCATCGCATCCGGGGCGGCGAATCGCTCATTCCCGGCACCGGCTATCTGGAGCTGGTGCGCGCAGCGGCGGCGGAACGCGCGCCGGCATCGCATGAACAGCTCGAGTTGCGCGACGTGTTCTTCATCACGCCGTTCATGGTGCGCGATGGGGAAACGCGTGAGCTGCGACTCACGCTCGAGGGCACCGATGAGCGCGAGGTGGTGATCGAGGGACGCGCCGGCGGCGCGGGCTCGTGGGACGAGCACGCGCGCGCGATGGTGTCGCCGTTGACCGGGGAACGACCAGCTCCCGTCGATCTCGCCGCCATTCGTGCGCGTTGTTCGGTGCGACAGGTCGCGTTCTCCGGCCGCGAGGAGCGCGAACATCTGGTGCTCGGCGAACGCTGGAGCAACATCCGCGCGCTCGACTATGGCACCACCGAAGCGCTCGCGACGCTCGAGTTGCCGGACGTGTTCGCGGCCGACTGTGCCACGTATCCGCTGCACCCCGCGCTGCTGGATGTGGCGACCGCGTGTGCGCAGGCGCTCATTCCCGGTTTTGACGGCACACGCGATTTCTACATCCCCGTGTCGTACGGTCGAGTGCGCCTGTGGGCACCGCTGGAACCACGCAGTTGCAGTCACATTCGCCTGCAGCCCGGCGCGGAGGGGCAGGATACCGCCGTCTACGATGTGTCGGTCTACGCAGCCGACGGTCGATTGCTCGTGGACATTGCCGACTTCACGATGATGAAAGTGAAGGACCGGGTGCGCGTGGGACACGACGGTGCGGGCAGCGCATCTTCGTCTTCACCCATGCCGCTGCAGATGCAGGCCGCGATCACGCCGGACGAGGGACTCGAGGCGTTCCGCCGCCTCGCGGCGGCGGGCGCAACTGGTCAGGTGGTGGTGTCGCCACAGGATCTCGGGGCCTACCTCGCCGCGCTCGATGCGCCGCCGCCGGCGCCCGCCGTACCGGAGCGCATCGCGCCGACTGCACCAGCCGTGGACACCAGCGAGGTGGAGGCTGTCCTTGGCACCCATGAAGCCGTGCATACGGTGGTAGTCACGGCCCATCGCGAACGTGCGGGGGGGATGCGCGTCACGGCGTTCGTGGTGTTCGAGCTCGGCGAGCAGGCCACCGTCTCGGAGGTACGACGGTACCTGCGAGGCAAGGTGCCCGAGGAGCTCGTGCCGCAGCATCTGGTGGAACTCGACGAACTGCCTTTGGCGCCCGACGGCGCCGTGGATCGGAGCGCCTTGCCCGACCCGTTTGCCGGGCAGGACGACATGGTCGGTCCGCGTTCGGAGATGGAGCACACGATCGCGAAGATCTGGATGGAGCTGCTGGGAGTGGCCAAGCTCAGCGTGTACGATAATTTTCTTGATGTGGGCGGTCACTCCCTGCTGGCCATGCGAGCCGTGTCACGGATCGCGAAGCAGACCGGCGTTCGCCTCAACCCGTCCGTCATGACCCTGCACACGCTGGAACAGATCGCGGCCGAATGCGCCGAGAAGGCCGTGGTCAGCGGAGCTGCGCGATGAACCCGTTCTTTTTCGGCTCGTCGAAATCGCCATTGTACGGCGTGTACCATCCGCCGCGCACCCAGGAGGCGGCGACGCGTGCGGTGCTGCTCTGCTATCCCATGGGCGCCGAGTACATGCGCGCACACCGCGCCTTCCGTCAGCTCACCACGCTGCTCGTGAAGGGTGGGGCGCACGTGCTGCGCTTCGACTACTTCGGCACGGGCGACTCGGCGGGGGACGGACGTGACGGGACCGTCGCGCGGTGGCTCGAGGACATCGACACCGCCATCGAGGAACTCAAGGAGACTGCGCAACAGCCGCGCGTCACGCTTGTGGGGCTACGATTCGGCGCGACGCTGGCTGCGCTCGCGAGTACCGAGCGCGGTGACGTGGAGCAGCTTGTGTTGTGGGACCCGATCGTGGACGGCATGCAGTACGTGCAGGAACTCACCGAGGTGCATGAAGCCGAAGCCCGTCATCGGGGGCTCACGCCGTCGCGCGAGCTGCTCGGGGTGCATGGATTTCCCGTGCCGACTGCGCTGCGCGCGGAGATCGAGCAGATCGATCTGCTGACGTGGCCCGGTGCGACGGCGCGTACGGAGTTGGTCGTGTCGTCGGAGCGTGAGGACACGGTCGACCTGACGGCGCGTTTGCGCGCGCGGGGACGTGAGGCGCGACATCAGCTGTTTCCGAGCAACGGCAACTGGGCCGAATCGGATGCGTTCGGCTCCGCGCTCATCCCGCAGGGGATCATTCAGGGTGTGCTGGGCTGCATTCTCGCGGAGCAGGTGGCGAACTCATGAGGGAGAAGGCGGTCAAGTTCGGAGCCAACCGTGGCCTGGTCGGCATTGTGGCGGAGCCCGCGGCCCCAGTGGCCGGCAAGCCGGCGGTCGTGCTGCTGAACTCCGGGATTCTGCACCACGTGGGGGCGTCGCGGCTGTACGTGCAGGTTGCGCGTCGTCTGGCTGCGGCTGGCCACGTGACGCTGCGCTTCGATTTTTCCGGCATCGGTGATTCCGAACCACGACGCGACACGCTCGGCGCGGCGGAGAGCGCCGTGGTGGAAACGCGCGAGGCCATGGACCTGCTGCAGGCGCGCAAAGGGGGGACGGATCGATTCGTGCTCTTCGGGTTGTGCTCCGGCGCGGACATGGGCTTCAAGGCGGCAGGCGTGGACGAGCGCGTGGTGGGGTTGGTGCAGCTCGATCCGTTCGCCTACCGCACGCGCGGGTACTATGTGCATCACTACGGGCCCAAGCTGGTGAATGTGGATGCCTGGCGGAACTACGTAAGCGTGCGTGTGCAGCGCTGGCGGGCCACTCGGGAAGCGGCGCGTCGGGCGCCAGGAACGGTTGAGGATGAGCCCCTCGAGTATGTCGCGCCGGAGTACCGCCGCGTCTTCCCGCCCCGCGAGGAGACGCAGGCGAAACTGCAGGCATTGGTCTCGCGCCGAGTGCAGTTGCTCAACGTGTTCTCGAGCGGCATGCCCGACCACTACAATCACGCCGAACAGTATCGCGCGTCGTTCCCCGGGCTCGACTTCGGGTCGCTCCTTCAGGTTGAGTTCATTCGGGGCGCCGAGCACACCTTCACGTTCCTGCAGGATCAGGAACGTTTGCTCGACATGGTGGAGCAGTGGGCTACGCGAGTGTTTCCACCCGCCACGTGACAGCGGTGGTTGAAACGCGTCGAGCAACACTCACGATTGAAATCCGAACGGTTGATCTGTCGGATCACGCCCCGGTCGATGCACGCACGCTGAGCGAGGACGAACGTGCACGCGCCGCTCGCTTCCGCCATGCGCTGCACGCACGCCGGTGGATTCGCGCCCGCACGGCGCTGCGATTGCACCTTGGCGTGGCACTCGGAAGCCCGCCGGAACAGCTGCGATTTCGCAGCGAGCCACTCGGCAAGCCGATGCTCGATGGCACGCAAGCACACAGGCTCACGTTCAACCTCAGTCACGCGGCCGATATGGCCGTCATCGCGTGGGCGCATCTGCCCCCCGGACTCGATGCGCCGCCGTTGCTGGGCGTGGATGTCGAGGCGGTGGTGACCGTGCCCGAGCTTGAAGAGGTGGCGCGCCACCATTTCGCGTCCGAGGAACGGGCGGCACTGCTGGCACTGCCGCTGAAGGAGCGCACGCTCGCCTTTCATCGCATCTGGACGCGCAAGGAGGCCTTCGTGAAGGCGCTCGGTCTTGGCATTGGCGCACCGCTCGATCGTTTTGCCGTGTCATTGGATCGTACGGTGGCGCATGTGTGCCGAGCCGACCGTGCGCTGTTCGGTGCGCCGGAGGCGTGGGCCATGGCCGGTTGGGAACCGAGCCCGGGTTACGTGGCCGCGTTGGCGGTGCGCGACGCGGGAGGTGCGGTGCACTTCGCGGGTGGTCCCGCACTCGAGGCACCTCTGCCGAGCGTGCGGTGTTGAGCGCGGTCCCACGTGTTGGCCGCGGCGCGCTGCTGCTGATCGTGTCGTCGATGGTGCTGACGATGGTCGGCTGTGACCAACGCGCTGCAGCGCCGGTGCAGGGTGTGGCTTCGTCGTCGGCTGTACTGCCAGTCCCGATCGATGGCGAACGGGCGTTTCGCGTGGATACGGTGGCACGCGGTCTCGAGGTTCCGTGGGGGATGGCGAGCCTGCCCGATGGACGCCTGCTCGTGACCGAGCGTACCGGGCGTATTCGTGTGATCCGCGACGGTGTGCTCGATCCCACGCCGTGGGCCACGGTGAGCGTGTACGCGAACGAGCCCGGGATCGGCCCGGAAACCGGTCTGCTCGGGCTGGCGCTCGCGCCCGACTTTGCCACGAGTGGCCACGTCTACGCGGTCGCCACCGTCTGGCGCAGCGAAGGCGATCGAACGCGGAGCGTGCCCACACGACTGTGGCGTCGCGCGCTCGGGCTGGTCGATGAAACGGCGACGCTGCGGTTCGCCAATCAGGTGCTGCGCTTCACGGAGCGCGACGGGCGCGGTGTCGAGCCGACGATCATCGTGCCCGAGCTGCCAGCCGCGTACTATCACGCCGGAGGTGCCATCGGGTTCGGTCCGGATGGCATGCTGTACGTGTCCATGGGCGATGCCATGCTCCCCGAGCGCGCGTCACGCGAGACTGGCTGGTTGGGGCGCATTCATCGCTTCACGCCCGACGGCAACGTACCGGCAGACAACCCGGCGCCGAACAGCTCCACCTGGGCGTACGGATTGCGCAACGTGCAGGGCATGGACTGGACCGACGGCGGCTCGATGCTAGCCATCGAGCACGGACCCACGGGCATGGCGCAGGAGGGCGCGCGCGCGGGGCATGACGAGCTCAATCACATCGTGCCCGGAGGCAACTATGGCTGGCCGACCGCCTTGGGCGGCGAAACGGTTGGCGACAGCCGTCCGGCGCTCTGGACCTGGCGTGCGGCGATCGCACCGGCTGGCCTTGCCGTGTACCGAGGCCCGATCTCGGCCTGGCGCGGTTCGGTGCTCGTGGCCGGGTTACGTGGAGGCCTCGAACGCGTCGTGCTGGAAGAGCGCGGCGACTCGATTCGTGTGGTTGCGGCCGAGTCGTTGCTGCCGTCGTCCCATGGTCGCCTGCGCACCGTGCATATCGACTCGTCAGGGGAGGTGTACATCACCACCAGCAATCGAGATGCCCGCGGTGCCGCCCGCCCGGACGACGATCTGATCCTTCGCCTCGTTCCCGCCTCGGACAGCACACCGCCGTGATCATCGCCCAAATGCTCGAATCTGACGGCCCGGGTGGCGCCGAACTGGTAGTGCTGCGGCTGGCCATCGAGCTTCGCCGTCGCGGCCATCAGGTCGTGCCCGTGGGACCGATCGATGGCGTGGGTTGGCTTGGTGAACGCTTCCGCGAGGCGGGGTTCGAACCCGAGCAGTTCGGGTTGCGCCGCGCCGTCGATGTGAGCGGGCCCGCCCGTCTGGCCGAACTCCTGGCGCGGCGCGGTGTGCAGGCCGTGCACTCGCACGAGTTCACCATGTGCGTGTACGGCGCCGCCGCCGCCAAACGGCTCGGCGTGCCTCACATCACCACCATGCACGGCAGTCAGACCATGACGCGCGCACTCCGCCGGCGCGCGGCACTGCGCTGGGCGTATCGGCGCAGCCGCGCCGTGGTCGCGGTGTCGGAAGCCACGCGCGTGCAGCTGCGACAGGACCTGGGCCTGCGAGCCGACGCGCTCACCCTCGTGCGCAATGGTGTGCCGGTGGTGCGAGGCGACCGGGCGCGAGCCCGCGCCGAGTTCGGCTTGCGCGACCACGATGTGATGGTGCTCGCCGTCGGCAACCTCGACCCGCGCAAAGGGCATCGTGTGCTGCTCACCGCGCTGCAGCAGCTCACGGCGGCCGGCATCGACACACCGTGGCACCTCGTGATTGCCGGTGGCCGCGGCGGACCTGAACGTGAACCACTGCTGGCCTTCGCCGCCGAGCACGGACTTGCCGATCGCGTGCATGTGCTCGGACAGCGGGAGGACGTCCCCGATCTCCAGGCCGGTGCGGATGTGTTCGCCATGCCCTCCCTGTGGGAGGGGCTACCGCTGGCACTGCTCGAGGGCATGATCGCCGGCAATGCCTGCATCGCGTCGCGCACCTCGGGCATCCCGGAGGCCATCACCGATGGCGAACACGGTGTGCTGGTGCCGCCAGGCGAGGTGGAGCCACTCGCGCAGGCCCTCGTGCCGCTGCTCACCGATGCAGGGCTGCGTGAGCGATTGGGCGCGGCCGCGCATCGGCGTGCCATGCAGGAGTTCACCATCGAAGCCATGACCGATCGATACGAGGCGCTGCTCGGCCTCGGACCGACCACGTCGGGTGCGGCCAATTCCTGAAGGATCCCGCTGATGTCGCGCATGCTCGGCCGGACCCGCGCCGTCTCTCCCGACCTCCTCGAGCGCATCGCGTCGCACGCCCGGCAACAGCCGACGCGTATCGCCGTCTCGCAGGGCAGTTACAGCCTCGACTACGTCACGCTGTGGCAGCGCATCGAACAGATGGCGCACGTACTGCGAGTGCGCGGCGTGCAGGCGGGCGATCTCATTGGCGTACACGCCGCTCGCACGCCGGAGCTGCTCGTGGTGCTGCTCGCGCTCTGGCGAGTCGAAGCCGCATGGGTCCCGCTCGATCCCGCCTTTCCCCAGGAGCGCGTACGCACGATGTGTGCTGATGCGGACTTGCGGCTCGTCATCACCGCCTCACCGGCTGCGTGGCTGCCGGAATCCGTGTCGCAGTGCGCGCTGGCCTCCCTGCTCACAAGCGCCGACGCTGTGCAGTGTGATCCCGGCCACGGGGCACCGCTCGCGGCCGATGCGCTCGCCTATGTGATGTACACGTCGGGTTCCACCGGCCGCCCCAAAGGGGTGGAGGTAACGCACGGCGCGCTGGCGAACCTGCTGCACGCCATGCGCGATGAGCCGGGACTCACAGCGCACGACGTACTGCTCGCCGTCACTACCTTGTCGTTCGACATCGCGATGCTCGAGCTGTGGGGACCGCTCCTGGTGGGTGGGCGCGTGGAGATCGCGCTTGAGTCGGAGCAGATGGCGCCAGAGCGGCTGGCCGAACGACTCGCGCAGTGCGGCGCCACCGTGATGCAGGCCACGCCGGTCACCTGGCGCATGCTGCTTGCCAGCGGCTGGTCGGGACGGCTGCGCAGTATCTGGTGCGGGGGAGAGCCGTTTCCTCCGGAGTTGGTGGCGCCGTTGCTGGAGCGCGCCGAGCAGCTGTGGAACCTGTATGGTCCCACCGAAACCACGGTCTGGAGCACGGTCGAGCGCGTTTCGGCTGCGCCACGTGGTGCACGCGTTTCGATTGGTGTCCCGATCGCGAACACACGCGTCTACGTGATGACGGGCGACGGCCTCCCGGCGCCGGTGGGCGAGGCGGGTGAACTCTGGATCGCCGGCGATGGGGTGGCGCGTGGCTACCGGCACAACCCGACGCTCACGGCTGCGGCGTTCGTGCCGGAACCACGCGCGGAGGGTGGACGCGCGTATCGCACCGGCGACCTTGCGCGCATCGCGGAGGACGGCGCGCTCGAGCATCTCGGTCGGATCGATCAGCAGATCAAGTTGCACGGCTACCGTATCGAACCGGCCGAGATCGAGGGTGCGCTTGTGGCACTCGCTGGCGTGCGGCAGGCCGTTGTTGCACTTGGGGGGCCAGCCGACGACCCGCGTCTCGTGGCGTACGTGGTGCCGGATTCGGCGCAGCCGGACCGTCTGTCGCCTTCGATGCTTCGGCGAACCCTGCGCAGTACCATGCCGGTCTACATGGTGCCGGCGATGATCGTGGAGTTGGAGCAGCTGCCGCTCACGCCCAACGGCAAGATCGATCGGCGTGCGCTGCCTGATCCCTTCACCCGCGTGTCGGAGGCCGAGGCAACGCAGCAGCCGCAGAACGATCGTGAGCGCGCGCTTGCGCGCGTCTGGTGCGACGTCCTCGGTCTGGAGCGCGTTGGGCGGCATGACAATTTCTTCGAACTGGGTGGGCATTCGCTGCTCGCGCTTCGCGTTGTGGAGCGGGTGCGGCGTGACGTCGGCATCACGCTCGATGTACGCGTCCTGTTCTTTCATTCGCTCGCGCAGGTCGCGGCGGGGGACGCATGATCGTGCATTCGTTTGGTCCGCGAGACGCTTCGTGCTTTGGTGCCTGGGAGCCGGCCCATGCACCGCGCCTGCGCCGCGCGGTGCTACTGCTGCAGCCGGCCGGGTGGGAGTACCTGCGTGCGCATCGCGCGATGCAACTGCTCGCGAAGCAGCTGGCCTCGGCTGGCTGTGATGTGTTCCGCTTCGACTACGCCGGCACCGGCGACTCGTGGGGGGATGACGACGTGCAGACGCTCGAGCGCTGGCGCCAGAATGTGGTGGACGCGGCCGACGAGCTGCAGGGACTCGCCAGCGTGGATCGTGTGTCGTTGGTCGGGCTGCGCCTCGGTGCGCGGATGGCGATTGAGGCGGCCGTGGGCGGGGAGTTCACGGTCGAGCGACTCGTGCTCTGGGACGCGACGGTGTTCGCGGATGATCTCCTGCCCACGGCGATGGAGGGCGCTGCCTCGAGCTGGCTCGACGCGCGCGATCACGATGCGATGCCCTCCCTGATGGAGCCGACGGCTGTCCTGAGCGCGCTCGCGCGATCCGACGCCGCGCTTCGTCTCGAACCGTCGTTGCCCGTTCTGCGCGTGCAGTCAACGAACGCACCGGTGGCGCATGATCTCGACGAGCTGCCCAGCGAGTTGTTGTCGTCCGAGGAACCGCCGTGCTGGGTGGAAGAGCGCGACTTCGGGGCCGGCGCTGTCCCGGCGACGCTGCTCGCGGGAATCACGCGCTGGATCTGCACATGAGTGGTGCGCCGGAATCGGTGTGCGACGGGGCCCCGAGCGTGCCGGAAGCGGCCGACGCGGGCGTGCACGAGCGTGCGCTGCAGTTCGGCCGACACGGCACGCTGGTCGGGGTGCTGACCACACCACGTTGTGGCGCGACGCGCATGCCGGTGCTCCTGCTCGCGGGTGGGATCATTCATCGTGTCGGTCCGTCGCGCGCGCTGGTGCACATCGCCCGTTCGCTCGCCGCCGCCGGACACTCCTGTCTGCGCTTTGATCTGTCGGCCATCGGTGACAGCGTGCGTTCGCCGGAACCCTCCCTCGAAGAGGCGGTGGTGGCGGACATCCACAATGCCATCACCACCTTGCTCGCGGAGGGAAGTGAGCCGTCGCCCATGTCCCGCGGTGTGGCGCTGCTCGGATTCTGCTCCGGGGCCGACAATGCGCTGTTCGTCGCGGCGGACGATGCGCGGGTGCAAGCGCTCGTCCTGTTCGATCCGACGGTAAACAAAACCGCGGGCTTTCATCGCCGCGAGCTGTCGCGTCGGTTGTACAGCCCCGAGGTGTTCGCCAACCTCGTCAGCGGTCGGTCCATTCGGCAGCGGTTCGCCGCCCTGCGAAGCGATCACAGCGCTCCATTTCCACCGGAGCACTATGGCCTGCTCGCGATCAGTGCCGAGGAAGCCGACGCGCGTGTGGAGCGCCTCAACGCGCGCCAGGTGCGCCGATTGTGGGTGCTGAGCGAAGGGGTCACTTCGTACTGCAATGCGCCCGAGCAGGTGGCAGAGTCGCTACCGCGCGGATGGAATCCGGCGCTGGATGTGGTGGAGTGGATGATGGACCTTGACCACCTGCTCAGTACTCGAGTGCAAGTGAGGCGCTTCATTGCCCACGTGCGGTCATGGCTGGTCACGATCGAGCGAGAGCGCAGTCGTCTCGAGCGGGCAACCTCGCGCGATGACTAGTGGGTGCTCCCGTCCACGGCGTCCGCCGCCACGTTGAGACCGGTCGGTCGCTTTGTTGGCTCCCATGTGGCCAGCTTCTCGCCCTTGAGCAGATGCAGCCACGCCATCCAGCCGGCCACGATGCTCACGAAGATGTACCCCGGAAACGACACCAGCCGAGGCAGTCGCTTGTCGTCAGGCCAGGTGAGCGTGAGCCGAGCGAGCAACAGCCCCGCGAGCATGCCTACAGTGAGCACCAGCGTGTACGGGGCGCTGCGCAGCAGCAGGAGCGGCCCGAACAACCATCCCAGAAACGCCGGAAAGAGCAGCCAGCGCGCCAACTTGTGCCCTGCCATCATGAAGGCATAGCTGCCGTAGCGAAACGGGTTGAGCATGGCGCGCAGGAACACGAGCGTTCCGAGTCCGCGCCCCATCGTGCGGCTCTTTCGCTTGAGTTCGGCTTTCAGCGTGGGGGTACGTGGCACCAGGCAGGTGGCCTCATCCACACTCACGGCACGGTAGCCGTGCGAGCGCGCCACGCTGGCGGCCGCAAAATCGCGCGACAGATGCTCGGGCAGCGGCAGGGCGTGCAGGTCACGGCGTGCCGCGTAGAAGCAGCCGCTGGCGCCCACGATGCTGTGTACGCGCGTTTCGAACGCACGCAGCGTCATCTCCATGCCCACGTAGCTCGACTCGGCCTTGTTTCCCTCGCGGGCTTCATCGCCCACACTGATGTCGCGCCCGGAGGCCAGACCAACCCCGGGCACAAGGAGCGCCCGTACCAGCGGCTTGAGCGAATCGCGCGGAATGAGGATGGAGGCGTCGATGCTCACCACGTACTCGCCCTTCACATGAGCGCCCGAGGCGTTTTCTCCCGCCGGCTTGCCGCGTCGCTCGGGCTGCCGGAGCAGGCGCACCCGCGGATCACCGTAGGTAAGCACGAGCTCGTCGGTGCCATCGCTGCTCGCGTCAGAAACCACGAGCACATCGAGCCTGTCGGCCGGATAGTCCACCGCGAGTGCGGTATCGATGGTACGCTTGAGTCGCCGCTCCTCGTTGTAAGCCACGATCAGGATCGTGAGCATGGGCCACTCGCTCGGCGCTGGCGCGAGCGTGAACGGTGGACGCATGCGCGACCACAGCCACACGAGCGCCGGATACACGACGAACGCGTAGGCGCCCAACACCACCGGTGCGGCGATCAGCGACCAGCCGAGCAGGTTGATCATGTTCCGGAGCCTGTTTGTTCGCGCACGTTGGGGGGAGCCTCCCATCGCGTGGTTGGTCTCATCAAAGGAAACCGGTCAACCGCTCGCTGTAGCGCACGCCGAACGGGTCCGGTGCCAACGCGCATCACCAGGAACGCCAACGCCAGAGAGTACGCGATGGCGACGCCGAGTCGCCAAAGCGGCGCCGGGTCGGCGGGCGAAGGCGGCAGGAAGATCTCCTTGCCAGTGTTGTGCAACAGATAAAGCGGATATGTCAGCGCCCCCAGCATCGTGAAAGCGCGTGTTGCCTGCGCAAGCGGGCGCCTCCATGTGAGCAGGCCGACGATAGCAAACATGCCACCGAAGATCGCGACAGTGATGAGTTCGCTCCGGGGGGTGATGTCGTCTGGCGCGACGAACTCCTTCATGTCGGCGACACCGGTGTACGCCGCAACTGCCAGTCCCAACCCGAGGGTCGCCAAACGCCGCTTCGTCCAACCCGTGTCAAAGCAGAGGTAGAAGAGCCCGCCGGCTGCGAAGAGCGCTCCATAGGGAAAAATCAGCAGTGCACGCACGGCACCTCCGAACTCGACGATGGAGGCCAGCCCAGTGGCCACTATCCATCCGATCAGCCAGCGCTCGATGTGCTGCAGCTGTCTGGAGAGGATCAGCAACCACGCAACCACGTAGAACTTGATCTCGACACCCAAGGTCCAGTACACACCATCGACGAATCGCGCCCCCAGGTACTGTGGTACCATCGTGAAATTGCGGAGAATTTCGGAAGTCGGCAGCGGACGAAAGTGGCCGGGGACGATGGCCGAAAAGACCAGTGTCGAAACGACCACCGCGATCCAATACTCTGGATACAATCGCAGGAGGCGTGCACGGACGAACGCCGCTGGCGTGCGCCCAGCTGCGCTCCAGAGGATCACGAAGCCGCTGATGATGAAGAACAGCTGCACGCCCAGATAGCCGTGCATCAGAATCGCCTGAACCAGGGGCGAGGGAAGCGGAGTCGACTGCCCGTAGCCGTAGGCGAAGTGGTATGCCATCACAGCGCACGCCGCGAAAAACCGGAGCGCATCCAGGGAAGCGAACCGTGCGGTCACCGGTGATGAAGCCTGTGCGCTCACGAGCACTCTCGGTTCACGCGCGGCGCAGCCATCGCAGCGCCTCGGCGATAAAAGGTTGGGGGTCCGACCATCGGAACACTTCCGGTCGGTCGCCGAGTCGATGGTCGAGCAGGGCGCGCAGCGCGGCTCCCCAACCCACCGGCACATCGGGAGGCAGGTCGAGCGCGGCCGCACTACGTCGTGCCAAGGCAATCATGTGATCGAGTTCGCCGAACTCCCACACGGTGCGCACCCCCACCCGAGGCGGTGACACTGGAGGCAGCGGCTGGCCCAATGTCATCGCGACCAGCGCATTCGGAAAGTCCACACCCGCATCGATCGCCAACTGCAGCGAGCCCCACAGGCGTGCATTGATTTCCATGAGGACCACCTCGCCGCCTTTACGGTCCTCCTTGAACTCCAGCATCGCGGCGCCTTCGTACTCGAGCCGGTCGAGCAATGCTTCGCACACGGACTGCAGCGCCGGAGGCACGGCCACGGCCTCGCGGTAGGTGCTCACGCCACCCGCTGGTGGTTTCTCCCGCAGTCGTCGGTGAGCGAACGCCAGGCGCGTGGCCCCACCCGAGCGCAGGAGGAACACGCCCACGCCATCGCCGATCGTGCGCTCCTGCAGCAACAGGGGATACGCTTCCGGCGCGTGCTCGGCGACGATGGTACGCGCGGCCGCCGCGTTGGCGGCGAATCGCACACCCAGTCGCACGGACTGTCCACCCACCTCAACCACCGAGCGTGACGGCTTCACCACGAGCGCTCCGTGCAGCGCCTCCGGCCAGGGGTCGTTCATGCGCTGCAGCGTGTGCTGCCGCGGTACCCGGACTCCGCACGCCTCGGCGATGCGCAGCAGCCCCGCCTTGTCGCTGGCCCGCGCGTAGGCTTCAGCGCTGGGGCCGGCGATTCGCGCGCCAATGCACGCCTCGGCACCCAGCAGCGCGGCCGAGGCGGCGTCGGTGACGGGGATCACGACGTCCACGGCATGGTCGCGCACCGCGCGAGCGGTCGCCTCGCGCAGCGCCGTCGGCTGACGCAGCACATCGGGGCGTACGGACACGTGGCGGCTCACCGCGCGCGAGGCGCCCGCGAGTCCCCGGGATGCGCCCAACGTCACGACCCGATGGCCGCCTCTGGCAAGCGACCGCGCGGCCGCGAGCGACGCGCGTTGCTCGGGGTCGGTCAGGAGAATCGTGGACACGGTGAGTCGCGGTGGGAGCGATGTCGCGGGAGGTGACCGCCTAGGCCAAAGACGCCCGGCTCACGGAGCAGGCAACGCACGCGAGTCCGGTACACGATGCACCTCATGGGCTGGGCGCGAGCAGCGGACTGCCGTCGAGGAACCCAAACAACGTTGACACGGCATCGCGGCAGGAGCTGAGTTCACACGCCGTGCTGACGGCGACCAGTTCCGCAGTGGGCGTCCCACGCACAAACGCCTTGAGCTCCAGCAGCTTGGCGCGACGTGCCGAGGCCGTCACGTCGCCCGCCACGCGATACCACGACCAGACGAGTCGCGTGCCCGATCGCGTGCGCACGACGGTAATCGTGGCCCGCACGCCGGACGGTCCAAGTGGACGCGTCTCACCAGCGCCGACGCGCAGCGAATCGTGGGCGATCTCGTTCCCGTACATGATCAGTTCCTTGCCCTGACGCTGAATGCTGTACATGAAGCGATCGACCTGCACCTGTTGCGCGCCGAGGGTCCAGACCGTTCGCGCGTGATGGTCCGCGCCGGCGTACGCAGGAGTGAACGCGGCGGCAGCGTCGGTCGGGCCGGGCTGCCAGCCGATGGGTGGGGTGAAGGTCGCGAGTTCGGTCATGTTCGGCTGTGCGGACTGGCGCAGCGAGGTGGCCGCAAGATGAACCACCGGGCCGCTGATGGCGAGACCCGTCGCGATCGCCAGCACGCGGTGCGACCGAGTGCCTGACCGCATGGCGCCCACCCACTCGCGGCCCGCGGCGAGTGGTGTGTCGAGGCTGACTGCATGCGCGACGTCGCGCCCCATTGGGTCGCGCGTCTCGCCGTCCTCCACTCGACGCCAGATTGCGAGCGACACGACCTGCGCCACGCCAAACAGTATCCAGCCGTAGGTGCCATGATCGAGCATCAACGGCGATTGCATCTCGGTGACGTGTCCAATGACGATCAGGCTGAAGACGCGCAGCCAGTTCATGACGATGACCGCGCCGATGGCGACCAATATCACTGTGATACGACGGCGCCAGGTCTGCAGGAACAGCAGCGCGTAGGCGCTGCCCGCCAGCAACCCGATCTGGAAATAGTCGATGCCGGCACATCCCTCGGCGACGTGAAATGTGCCGGATGGGATGGAAATGAGATCGCCATTGATGTTTGCGTCAATGCGCGCGACGCGCAGCAGCAGATTGTTGGCGACGATGGTGAGCCACTGCAGCGGGCGGGTGAGTACGTCCCAGAGCGGCACGGCCAGCAGCCACACTCCGGTGGCCGGCAACGCCACACGCGCCGCGTCGAGTCCGGCGACAGCAGCCCACCAGGCGAACAAGATCAGGGGGAGCGCGGCCTGCTGCCCGACCTGCACATTGAGGACAGCGGCGGCCAGCCAACCGAAAGACAGGGGGACCACGGCCAAGAGTGCGAACGGCCAGGGCGAGCCGTCTCGGCGCAGTGCCTCCCGATCCCGCCACAAGAGCCACAGGGCGAGGGCGCCAGCCGCGAAGCCGTGCGACATTTGGGACAGCCACGTCGACACGAAAGCGCGCCAGGTTGGCGCGAATGCAATCGTGAGGAGAGTGACGGCCAGCGCAGCAACCCGTCGATCCATGGAGCGATTCATGCGGCGCTGGGGAGTTGTGGTCGTATCCAGCGAGGGGCAGGCGCGTCGACGCACAGGTGGCGATCGGGGCGGCGGTTTTGGTCTAACTCCATTTCGCAGATCGACAACTTTGGTGTTGAGTTTGCGCAGCAATTGTGGTGTTGACGCTTCACTTTGGACGATCCGCGTCCGAAGCGCGGGTTTCCTTCAAGTATTCGGACATGAGCGGTTTCGTCGTCGTCTCGGGATTGGTGTCGCGATACTGGCGCAAGGAGCAGCCCCAACGGGAGCTGCGGCTGGCGCTGCGCCTGCGCGGTGAGGAGCTCATCGAGACGCATGATGCGGAAGGACTCGGCATCATTGCCGTACGCAACAGATGGGAGAAGTCGCTGCATCCGGGGCCCATGATTGCCCATGAGGGTCTGATCGCAGTGGTGGCTGATGCCTCGCTGTACTACGTGGACGAGCTGCGGGCACGTTTGGGGGCAACCGCGCTCCGACCGGCGACGTCGGCCGCGGAGTTGATCCTTCGCGCTTACCTGAAGTATGGCGCACGGTGTGCCGAGTTCGTGGAGGGTGATTTCGCGTACGCCATCGTGGATGGGCGCTCGCATGCGCTGCATCTGGCGCGCGATCCGTTCGGCAGCCGCGGGGTCTGGTACGGCACGGCCCCCGACGGCTGGGCGGCGGGGTCCACCCCCGATGCGGTGCGCATGATCGTGGGCGACCAGGGGATCGATCGGCATGAGCTCATTCGGCGGCTTTCGTTCTGGACGGGTCGCGGCGCGTCGAGTGTATGGCGGGGGGTTGCCGAGCTGCCGGCCGGCCACACGGTGGTGCTGGGTGATCGAGGCACTCCCGCGTCCCGCTACTGGCGCCCGCGCACCCAGTCCGATGTTGCGAGGCTGTCGTTGCCTGAGGCCGCCGAGGCATTGCGCGGTGTGCTGGGCCAGGCCGTTGACGAGCGGCTCGCGCCCGGCCTCACCGCTGTGGCCATGAGTGGTGGACGGGACTCCACGGCTGTCGTGGGCTCGCTGGCGTCTTATCGTGGGCCCGCGGTTCTCGCGAAGCGGGTGCACCTCATTTCGTTCGCGTACCCCGCCGATGATCCGGGCAACGAAGACGAGTGGGTGAATGCGGTCGCCGCATCGTACGGCATGCCCGTGGACTGGGTGCCCACCGAATCGATTCCGCTCATCATCGATGCCCCGCCCGACCGTCTGCGACGGGTCGATCCCGAGCCGCACCCTTACGAGGGACAGAACCAGGCGCTGGCGGCGGCCGCGAAGGCGGCTGGCGCCTCGGTGCTGCTGAACGGGCACGGTGGCGACAACATCTTCGCCGCCACGCCGATGTGGCCCGCCGATCTGCTGCGGCAGGGGCGATGGGTTCGCTTCGTACGAGAACTACGCATGAGGCGTCAGCCGCTGTGGCGGTCCTCGCGGGACTACTATCTGCGCGTCGCTGCTCCAGAAGCCATGCTTCGGGTGGCCGAGCGCTGGCGCGGGAAGTCCCTGCTCGATCGCCCGTGGATCCTGCCGCGTGTTCCGTGGTTGCGACTGGACGATGCCGCCTGGCAAGCGCTCGAGGAGGAGAACCGCCTGCTCTACTTCGAAGACCCGTGGGCCGGATGGGCGAGCACCAGCCGCGCCCAGCGGCGCTGGGCGCTGGTATTCTCCAGCTTCGCGCGCACGAACGCAGCACTCACCGCGATCTGCTGGTCGCAGGGCGTGGAGCTGCGCATGCCGATCTTCGACCGACGGGTGGTAGACTTCGCCTGGTCGAGAGAGGCGCAGGACCTGTGCGGTGTGCGGGAGCACAAGCTGCTGCTCACGCAGTCCATGCAGGGGGTGCTGCCAGATGCAGTAACGGCGCCGCGCACGCGCCGCACGGGCACGGCCGATGGCTACAGTTTCCGCCACTTTCGGCGATTCCTGCAGCAGGATGCCTCCAGCTCGGGCGCCCTTGGCGAGGGATTGGCGCGCCACGAGCTGCTCGAGCCGGGCGCGCTCCATGCCACTGTCGCGAAGGTGCGCGATGGTGGCACGGAGGACGCGCTTCCGCTGCTGGTCACGATCGGCGCGGACAGGTGGTTGACCATGCCATGAGCTCGTGGAACGTCCCTTGCTACCTTTCTGGCTAGCACTTTCGGCTGCCGGCACCCACCGGCTCGTCCACGAAATCGCGTGGGCACCCTCCCCCCAACTCCCCACTGGAGGCTGTATCATGTACGAGAAGCCCGAGCTTCAGCGCTACGGCACGTTCCGCGAAGTCACGCAGGCCGGAACGTCGTCGGGTATCGGCGACACCACCGGCGGTATCTGGCGTTTCCTCCTGACCAGCCCGCGCACGTCGTGACGTGATGCCGGGTGGTTCCGTCAGTCGGCTTGGCACCACCCGGTTTCGTCCCTCCCTTCTTCGAGTCTGTCCGTGTCTCTTCCGCTCCGATCCCCGACTGTCGTGGCGCAGCCGCTAGACGAGGGCGCCGTGCTGTTCTGCACGCGCACCGAGGTGTACTTCGGGCTCAACGGCGTGGGACTGCTCATCTGGGATACGTTGGAAACCCCCGGGAGCAGCTTCGGTGATCTCGAACGAGTGCTCGCTGAGCGCTACCCCGATGTGAGCCCGGCGGATCTGGCCGACGATGCACGCGCGTTTCTCAGCGCGCTCGATGAGGCGGGCCTCGTGGTGTCCGCAGGCGCGCCGACGGACCAGACGTCCCCCCACTGAGGGGCCCCGAGGTGCTGCGGCGACTGCTCGCCCTCGGGCCGCGTGGGTGGTCGCGCCTTGCCGAAGCGCAGGCCGCGATCTTCCGGGCGCATGCTCAGGTCAGGTTGCGCCCGCTCGGTGCCCTGGTCACGGAGCGCATGCAACGAGCCGCCGAACGAGGCGCTGAAGCGTCGCCGCTCGATGCGTTGGTTTCACCAACCCCGCCACAACTCGAGCTGGCACGCGAGCTCGAGCAGGCCGTCAGCCGCGTTGCGCGGCTGGGACTCACCCGGCCGCTCTGTCTGGCCCGGTCGCTCGCCCTCGTGCACCTGCTCCGGCGTCACGGCATCACGGATGCCGTCGTGCGAGTCGGGGTGCGCATGAGCGAGGGCGCGCTGCGCGCGCACGCCTGGGTCGAGTGGCGCGGAGTCGTGCTCGGAGACACGCTCGACAGCGTGCGCAGCTACACCCAGATCCGCGATCTGACCGTGCTCGCCCACGGCGCATCCTTTCATGGAACGCGCGCCGCGTGATGCGAGAGACGCACGCTGCGCAACACCCGCACGTCGCCGCCACCGCCGCGACCTTCGCCTACCGCTACAGCGCGTTCGGCGGGGTGCTCACGTCGACGTTGGAGTTCCCCGAGCTGATCGCGGCACCGGCCGGTGATCACGCGCACTGGAGCTTCAGCGTGGTCGATCGGCTCGATGACATGGAAGAGCCGGTCCAGCTTGGCGAGGAACACATCTACGGCACCGTACACGCGCGCCTGCTGCGCCACCGGCACGGGCACCGCATTCTCGTGGACGACACGGGGGCGTTCGACATCGCGCCGAGCGGGCGGGATGTGGCGTGGCTGCCGCATGAGGACCCGTGGTGGGACTTCGGACGCGGACATCTGCTCGGCCGCGTGATCGCCACCATGCTGCACCTCGACCGGGTGGAGACGTTGCACGGCAGCGCCGTGCACATGGGTGATGGCGCCGTTGGGTTTCTCGCGGCGTCGGGCACGGGCAAGTCCACACTGGCCCTGCAGCTCACCGCCGCCGGTGTGCCGCTCATGACCGACGATGCGCTGCCCATTCTCGCGCGCGATGTGATTCACGCGCTGCCTGGCGTGCCAAGCATTCGCCTTTGCTCGGCCGAAGAGTCCGACGCGCCGGTGACCTCCACCGGTCGCGACGGCAAGGTTCGCATCGTGGATACGCACGTGCCACGACGCACGCTCAGCCCGGTGCCGCTGTCCGCGCTCTATGTGTTGCGCTCCGTGACGGTGGACTCGCAGGCGGAGGCCGTGGTGCGATCACGGCTGCAGGGACCACTGGCGGTGATGCAGCTGCTGCCGCACTTCAAAATCGGGTTCATGCTGGGTGCCTCCGCCGGTCCCGGGCTGCTCGCCGTGGCGACTCGTCTGGTGCGCGAGGTGCCCGTGTACGAGCTGCGTGTGGTGCGCGACCGCGACCGTCTGCCAGACGTCATCACGCAGCTGCTGGAGTGGCACCACGGTGCGCCCGATCACGCGGCACCCGGTGCGTTGGCCGCGGTGTCGTCGTGAGCACGCTGGTGGCCCCGGTTGGTGCCCAGCCGAGGACGCCGGAACCACCGCGTGCACCGCCGGCTGTCGCCGTGCGTGCGCTCAGCAAGGCATTCTCGCTGCAGCGCGGATGGCGTGACATGCTACGGCATCCCTTCACGCGCGAGTACTCGGCGGTGCTGCGCGACGTCACCTTTGAAGTGCCACGCGGGGAGTTTTTCGGACTGCTGGGAGAGAACGGCGCCGGCAAGTCCACACTCTTCCGCATCCTGTCGGGGCTGGTGACGGCCGACACCGGGGACGTGCTGGTGAACGGTGTGAATGTGTCGGAGGCACCGCGTGAGGCGCGACACGAACTGGTGCCCGTGCTCACGAACGATCGCAGTCTGCACTGGCGTCTGTCGGCGGCCGACAACCTCGGGCTCTTTGCGGTATTGCATGGCCTATCCGGCGCGGCGCTGCACACGAGAGTGCACGAGGTGCTGGACACGGTCGGCTTGCAAGACGTCAGAGGCAAACAGGTCGGCCTTTTTTCGTCGGGCATGCGCCAGCGCCTGCTCATTGCGCGCGCGCTGCTGACGCGCCCGGCGATTCTGCTGCTCGACGAGCCCACGCGTTCACTCGATCCGGTATCGGCGCGCGAGTTCCGTGCGTTTCTGCGTGAGGAGATCGGCGCGCGTCAGGGGTGCACGGTGCTGCTCGCCACACACGACCAGGACGAGGTGCGAGACCTGTGCGATCGCATCGCCGTGCTGCATCGTGGCGAACTGCTGGTGACCGGAGAGACGGAAGCAGTCTTTCTGCAGCACGAGGTGCAGCGCGTGCGTGTGCGCATGCGGGGGGAACCGTCCGCGTCGCTGTTGCGGGAGATGGCCGAGGCCGGCATGGCGGTCGAACACGCCGGGGCGGTGGAAGCCGATGGCTGGTACTGGCATGTGATCAGGCTGCCGCACGCCGGCGAGCCGGCGAGTCTGTTCGCGATGCTGGCGCGTCACGGCGGCGAGGTGGCGCGGCTCGAGCGTGAACCTTTCGGACTGGCGGAACTGCTCGATGCTGTCGCTCGTCCACGGCGCAAGGAGGGGACGGATGCGTAGCCGTCACATGTTTGCGCTGGTTCGCGCGCAGTGGCTCACCTTCGCGAGCTATCGTGTGGGAGCGCTGCTCTCGCTTCTCTCGTTGGCACTCACGGTGGTGCCGCTGTGGTTCGTGGCGGGCGCATTGCAGCCGGTGGTGGAGAACTCCATCCGCAACGAGGGTGGGCAGTACTTCGGCTTCGTCGTCACGGGCGTGGCGCTCACTTTCGTGATGACCTCCGCGCTGACCTCCATTCCGCAGGCGGTGTCGAGCGGCATTCGCACCGGGGTGCTCGAAGCGCTCTTCTGCACTCCGGCATCGTTGCCATCGCTGCTCGTTGGGCTGGGCGGCTTCGACCTGCTCTGGTCGCTGCTACGCGTCGTGCTGCTCGGTGTCGTGTTGCTGGTTACCGGGACATCGTTCGTGTGGTCTGCCGCGCCGTGGGCTGTCGCCGCGATCGTCCTCACGATCCTTTCGTACGGTGCCTTGGGGTTGTGCATGACGGCGATGATTCTCACGGTGCGCACCAGCGGCCCATTTCAGACGGCGGTGGTCACGGCATCTACACTCCTGGGCGGTGTGTATTACAGCACCAGCGTGATTCCCGCGCCGTTCGAGCGATTGGCCGATCTGATCCCGCTTTCGTGGAGTCTGCGCCTGCTGCGGATGGCGCTGCTCGAGGGGGCGGACGTGTCGGTGCTGCTCGCGCAACTGCTTCCACTGGCCGGACTCACCGCTGCGCTGCTTGTCGTCGGTAGTGGGGCCATGATGGCCAGCCTGCGCCATTCGCGACGCACCGGCACACTGGCCCAGTACTGAAATGCGCGCCCTGATCGCACGTCGTCATTGCCGACTGCCCATGAGGGTGCCATGAGCACACCGACTGCGCCGGTCGACGAAGCAACGGCGCCCCCGATGCTGCGAGCTGAAGCGCGGTTTGTCTTCGCGCTGGCCGGTGTGGACGACACGCGCCCTGTGCACGCTGCCCAGCAGCTTGCGCCACTGGCGGAACGAGTACGGCATTGGCCCGCCGTGATCGCCATCGCGCACAACGAGGGCGCGCTTCCGTTGCTCGCGCGTTTCGCCGCGGCGGGCGGCGTGCCCGCGATGCCGCCCTCCGAATCAGCCCGACTGCAGCGCATGGCCCCGCTCGCGCAGTTCCGGTCGGGCGTTCTGGAATCGCGGCTCAAGACGTTGGTCGACACACTGGGGACACAGCGCGTCCCCGCCGTGCTGCTCAAAGGCGCGGCGCTGGCGACCACGGTGTATCCACGATTCGTCGACCGGGCGATGGGTGATCTCGACGTGCTCGTGCCCGCCGATCGTGGCGCTGAAGCATTCGCGATCGCGCGTGAACTCGGATGGCAACCCGCGGCTCAGGCCATCGGGGATCACGCCTTCGGCGATCATCAGCACCTGCGGCCGCTCAAGGATGGTACGGGGCTCGGCGTGGGACTCGACCTGCACACGCACGTCGTCCGCCCCTCGGCGCCCACGCCGATCGATGGGGATCGATTCCGCCGAGACGCTGCTGCGTGGGGGCGGACGGCAGCACTCGTTCCCTCGCCCGAGGATCTGCTGCTGCACGCCTGTATCCACTTCGTGTGGTCGCACTCCGCTGGCTCGGGCGCCTGGAAGGCGTTTCGGGACGTTCGGCAGCTACTTCGTCACTCCGGCTTTGACGTCGAGCGCTTCGAACAGCTGGTGAACGAAAGTCGCGCGGGCAGCTGCGCATTCTGGACGCTGCATCTCGCGCATGAACTCGGTGGCGTGTCGGAGGCTGGTGCGCTCTGTACCCGGTTTGCGTCCTCCACGCCGCGCGCGTTGACCGGCATGATGACCCGGCACTTCACCTCGACGCTGACGGACCGCCCTGATGGTTTGCCGGTGCGATTGCAGCACCGACTGTGGGAATTGGCGGTACAGCCGAGCAGGCACAAACACGGCGCAGCGCGTCCTTGGGATCGAGACGAGGAGTTCGTGCATGACGGTGATGCGGGGCACGCGGCGCACTCGTCCACCTCCACCGACTCGTCCTCCCCTACGCAACGTGCTGCGTCCATGTACCGCTACGTGCGTTCGCTGTTGAACACGGATTGAGCCGTGCCGAGTGAGCGCTCGGGGTGGCGAACCGCTGCGTTTGGCCTGTGTGGCATCGTGCTGCTGATTGGCGCCCTGCTGCGTGTCGTGGCCGACCGCACGGATGTCGGGACGCTCTTTCTGTATGCCCCGCGGGCGTGGTTGATCGCACCAATCGTCGCCGTCCTGTTTCTGGCGCGTGGGCGGCTGTTGCCGCGACTGACGATCGGAGTCGTCATCTCGATCGCTTACCTGAAGCTCGTCGCGGGACTCGAATGGCCGTCGGCGTCGCGCACCGAGGCCCGCACCTCCCTGCGCGTCGTCACCTGGAACACCGACGCGGTTCCTGCCATCGCCGATACTGTGCGTGTCGCGCTCGCACGCTGGAACGTGGACGCCGTCGTGCTGCTCGATTGCACCACCACACTCGCCGATTCGCTCCGTGCGGTGCCCGGACTGCAGGTGCGTTCGACGCGCAACTACTGCTTCGCCACGCCGCACATGATCGATACCGTGCAGCTGCTCACGTCGCCACGCGGTGTCGGTCGCTTCGGGCACGCCGCCCGCATTCGCTTCACGCGATCATTGCCTGGTGAGGCACCTGCTTCGGTCGACATCGTCGCGCTCCATCTCGCCAGCCCGCGGGTTGCACTCGGTCGCGCGCTGCGCCTCGACTTCGCCGAACTCGAGGAGGATCGCTACTGGCGACAAGTCGAGTCGCAGCGCATTCGCCGCTGGCTCGACGCACTCGGGCGCGACCCGGGCGTCCCCCTCATCGTGGCCGGCGATTTTAATCTGCCCCCCGAGAGTCACGTGATGCGCCGCGACTGGGGCGACTTCCGCAACGCGTTCTCCGAAGCGGGGTGGGGATTTGGCTACACGATGTTCAGCGGCCCCTTTGCGGTACGCATCGACCACATCCTGTACACGCCAGACCTGAGCGCCCTGCGCACTCGCGTCGAACGAGGCTACCCGTCCGAGCACCAACCAGTCATCGCAGAGCTGGCGTGGGTGCGGTAGCGCTACGTCATCAGCTTCGTCTTCTGTCGCAACAGGTCGATGACCACGCCCCCGAGGATCGCCCCTCGAAGCGTCGTCACCTATCGGTCAGTTGACGGCCGCTTCATCGCGGCAGACCCACCGCCAGATCGGTAGTTTATGGCTCAGCCCCAGCCCTTCCGACAGGCCCGCACGCGGTTTGTGCAGATGCGATGTGCAAGCGCGAGCAATCGCGACGTCTCCGGTGTAAGACCACCAATCACATCAACGACGCACTCTGCCATGCGACTACCCTCCTTCTCCCGCTCGTTGGCCGCAACCATGGCGGCCGGTCTGCTCTCCCTCCTGCCCGAGGCGCTCATGGCGCAGCCGCCAGCCACGTCGGTCCCCGTCTCTGCCGGCACGGCTCGTTCGTGCGACATGTCGGCGCACGCCGTCGTGATCCGACTGCTCGATGCGAGCACCGGCGCGGCTCTCACTGACGCCAAGGTGACCGTGTGGCGCGCCGGCGCGGATGCACCACTGCGCGAGGCCACTCTGTTGCCGCTGATGGACGGCCGATGGGTGCTGCTGGAGGATGGCCAGCTGGCCATCGATCAGCCGACGGCTACGGTGCCGCTGGTGGTGCAGGTGGAGCGGGCCGGCCGGGAGCTGGTGCGCCGAGAAGTGCGTGTCGGACTGGATGCCGGCGGCTGCCACCTGGTACTGCGTGGGTCGGTGACAGAGCTTCGCGTGTAGCGAGATCGCGAGCCGAGCCGTCAACGAAACACGAACGCCCTCGGCATCTGGCCGAGGGCGTTCGTGGCAAGACGACCATCGCCCAGCGGCGATCGTTCGCTCACGTGCGATCAGGCGATCGAGCGGCGACGACGAGTGGCGACGAGGGCAACAAAGCCCAGGCCGACCAGTGCGAGCGAACCAGGCTCCGGCACGGACGCGACGAGCTGATTCTGGATCCAGTTGTAGTTGTCCTGGCAGCCCTGGTTGCCCGCGAAGTTGGCCACACAGGCATAGCCGATGTTGCCACCGAGCGGGATACGCGAGCCCGGGTCCTGGATCGAACCCCACGACGCAACGCCGATGATGTTGCCGTCGGCGTCGAACGCGCCGCTGCCCGAATCGCCACGGTTGATGCCGACTTCCTCGAAATTATCGTAGCCAGCGGTGCAGAAGCCGAGCGAAGCGCAGAGGAAGCCAGCGTTGCTCACGCCCGAGAGGTCGGCATCAGCCAACAGCACGCCGCCGAAGCCGGACGAGTTGGGATTGGCGATGGTGGCGCACGATCCACCCGTCCGGCAGGTGGACTCGAACAGCTGGAAGCCGGTGCGAGCGACTGCGGCGTCGGTGAACTGGTCCGAGATCGAGGCCACACCGCCGATCACGCCATAGCGGCCGTAGCCACCGATCGTGGACCTTGCGAACGGGTTGCCCTGCGAGATACCCGCACCGCTGGCGAACGCGGGTGCGTCGCTGTCGAGCGTGAGCACGGCGACGTCCCGCTCTTCGATGACCGCGCCGGTGTATCCGTCGCGCACGGCATATCCACTGCCCTGCACGGTGAGCCAGTCACCCGGTCCATTGCCGGACCCGGTGCGGAAACGCGCGAAGAAGTTGCTGGAGGTGAGCGAGGTCCCGTTGCTCACGCAGTGCGCGGCGGTGAGGATCTGGCGCGAGTTGAGCATCGTGCCGGTGCACGCGCTGAGAGCTCCGCCCCCACGGTCGAACCAGAGGTTCACATAGTTGGCCAGCGGCCCGCCGGCGCCCGGCGCCGGGTTGTAAAACGGGTTGTCGATGCCGACGCCAGCGCCGACACGTGTGTCGGAGACCATGGTCATGCTGCTGACGGTGGCCATGTCAACCTGGGCGGTCTGCTGCGCCGAGAGCAGGCTCGAGCTGACAACGACCAGGCCGGCGGCAACGGAGAAACGCACTTTCATGCAACAGCTCCTTCGTGGAGGGAGGGTAGGGAGGGAGGATGAAACGCGAGGGGATGGTGTGTCGCCGAACTCGGCGCAGCGCCGAAGCCCACAGGGGCCGTTTCAGCAATTACGATGCCGTTACATCGTTGGATGCAGAGTGGCCTGTATCACAATCACTTGGGTGTCGGAACCGCGCGAACACCACGAAAAATTGTTGCGCGCGCGCGTCACATTTGTCGTCCTAGTGCCTCGGACCGAGGCCGATCTACCCCCTGCGAGCGATTGTCTTGGAGCGGCAGTCGACGTATCACGCGGCGTATGACGCTGCGCTTTGCCGCTGGCATCCGTTTTGCTGCGATAGCCTGTGTACAGCCCGCTGTACGCGGTGGGACGCCCGTCCAGTCCGCTCCACCCTCTCGCTGAGGCACGTTGCATGCGAACTCTCGTCGCTCGTCTGTCCACCGCCGTACTCGCCGTCTCGCTCGTCACCGCCGCTGCGGACGCTCAGACCTTTGCCGGCTCCACCGTTGGCGGCCCCACCTGGAATCGTCCGCTCGGGGGCAATCCCCCGACGCTGCTCTCGGGCGTCGGGACCAACGTCGCCTACGACGTCATCAACTTCCGCGTCACGGCCAGCACCACCTACAACTTCCTGAGCACCGCCATCGCGCCCACCAGCTGGGACAACTTTCTGTTCCTGTACGCCGGCTCGTTCGATGCGTCGTCGCCATTCGTCAACGTGATCATCGGCAACGATGACTTCCCGTCGATCGGCCTGTCGGGCTTCGATAACGTTGATCTGCTCGCCGGCGTGGACTACTTCGCGGTGACCACGGGCTTCGGCAACAACGACGCCGGCACCTACGAGCTGAGCATCATCGGCCGCGGCCTCGCGTTCATTCCGGGCACGACCAACCCGGTGCCCGAGCCGGCCTCGCTCGCCCTCGTGCTCGTCGGGCTCGGCGGGATGGGTGTGGCCGCGCGTCGTCGTCGCACGGTCTGACGCGCAACCCTCGCGCTACGCGAGCCACGACGGCCCGGCGCAGATGCGCCGGGCCGTCGTGGTGTGTGCGAGTGCCCCGAGTGCGCCATCGAACAGCCGCCGCTGAATGATCGCGGTTGCTCGGCGCCACCCCTCTCGCGGCAAGCATGCCGCAGCATCGGTGACCTCAGCTCGCTGACGATTGGGTGGCTCAGCGAATCGCCATCAGCGTCAAACCATGGCGCTGCGGGTAATCGCCGACTGGTTCGATTTTTTGCTGCCGAGGGCGGTTGCGGCGGGTTCCGTAAATAGGCCGGTCATCCATCGCGCCCCTGTGGATTTCCGGCAAATACAGGATGATGTCATGCTGAAGGTGAAAGCATGGGTACGCAGTATCGCGGCGGGCGACCTGATCGGCATTGCCGGATAAGATTTCGAGAGCAGCCGGACGCCCTACTCGGCGTTCTTCACCGGCCACAAAGTCTCGATCTTCGGCATCGACGTCGCCCTCACGCGCATCGGGCAGCAGTTCCTTGGCGATCCGACCAACTGCTCGGCGTGTCGCGGGGCAGCGGTCGCCTCAACTCACCCGCTTCGTCTTCCTTCTCAAGAAGTCCATGAGAATGAACTGACCCAGCGTCATCGTATTCGTGAAGTACGCCTTCCCGCGCGAGATCTCGCACACGCGCCGCACGAACTCCACCAGCGCCCGATCGCGCGCCAGCATGAAGGTGTTGATCGAAATCCGGCTCGTGGTGATCCTGATGATCTGCCGCATGTCCTCCTTCTGCGCCAGCAGCAGCCGGCGCGCGAGCCTGAGCCCGTCGGCTCTGTTATGAGACAACACCACCTTGATCGTGTCGCCCGGCAATTGGGTACGAGTGCGGTGTGTGAGGGCGAGCGCCGCCTTCTTGGCCGGCGTGAAGCGATCCGCAGAATGAAGTGTGCCGCTCCGCTAGACATTGGCGCAGTGTTACCTGTGCGCAACACCTCTGTGCTTCGCCGCAGCGCGATGCGTACGAAACTCGTGGAGTTTGGCAAGTCACCGACCGCGTTCGCTTTCTCGACGTGTTCATCAACTACTCTCCGCTAAGCGGCAATATCTTCGAGTAGCGTTCGTGCGAGCGATCGGTATCCTTTCGCGGTAAGTCATTGAACCGCTGAGGTTTGGCGACATCTGAGCGCGGGAGGGGGGACGATGATGCATCACAGTGCCAGTGCCGGATGACAGTTATGCACTCTGGGTTCTTGGTCAGGTCTCCCGTCGAATCTTTGGCTGACGTCAAGCCTTGGCAAGGAACTTGCTCTGCTGGGGCGTGCGATAGGGGGCCGCTACGTTAGTGACATCTTTAACTCCGCGAGGACAGCGATGCGATTGAAAGAAGGAAGGCGATCCACGCAGGCTGCATTTGTCGCGATGTCGGTCGCCATCTCGGTGTTCACTGCGACCGGTGAGGCGCAAACGATCGCCAGGCCGCAAGGGCTGTCAGCTCCGACGTTGCCCGTCGCGACCGTCGAGTTCAGTGGACTGTGTCGGAACAACGGTGATATCATTGACGCCGCGACGGGCGCTAGGCCCATCTGCTCGGTACTCGAACCGGCTGGTACGCAGTTCATAAGTGGCATACGTCGCTACGCCGACGGTGGTTCGATCCTCGGCATCGGTGAGGTGCGCACATCATCCGATGGCTTCCTGCGCGCTTATTCCGAGCTCCGCATGGACAACGTGTCGTACGCAGGTCCACCGTCCGAGAGTGGCGGGGTGCTCAGAGCTCCGCAGTTTCTCAACCTGATCCGCACTGGTTTTCGAGACGAAGTCAGTTTTGCTGGCGTCGTGCCGCACGAGGCCCGGCTCCGAGTACGCGTGGATGGCAGCCTCACAAGCAGTAGCACCGGGGCGGTGTCGGCGGGATATCTCGATGCTGGCAGTTATGCGGTCTTTAGTGCGGCTTCGGCCGACGGACGGGCGTTCGGGTTGTCGCCCTCGGGGACTGAACGGCCCATTGGAAACACGATTGGCCGCGAAGGATGGGAGGCCTGCCAGGGAAGCTTCAGCGGTTGCGGTGACTCAGGCGTCGGGTTCCG
>JAABRL010000040.1:3415-39667 GCA_011390935.1 Gemmatimonas sp. | reverse complement strand
CATACACCGTGGCCGTATCGAAACGCGACGGTTCCACGCGGCTTACGTAGGTGCCCTTCGGAACCCCGGCGAAGCGTCCGCTCAGATCTTCCCAGGTGCCCCCATCATTGCGTGTGAGCCACACCTTCCCGTCGTTCGTGCCGACGTAGAGCATGCCGGCGCGGAGCGGCGATTCACCGATCGTCACGATGGTGGCGTTCTCTTCGGCGCCCGTCGCGTCGCGCGTGATACCGCCCGTGGCATCGATCGCCGGGTTGCCCTGCGCGTCGAAGCCCGTGGTAATGCGCAATACGTTTTCGTCGGCCGTGGACAGATCGGGCGAGATCGCGATCAGATCGAGTCCGCCCTTCACCGACTTGAACAGCTTCTCCGCGCCCGCGTACATCACGTTCGCATCGTGACGCGACAGAATGAACGGCGTGTTCCAGTTCCAACGCGTGGCCACGTTCGGGTCGGCGAGTTCGCGCTGCATCTGCGCGCGCAGATCGGCAATGCGCTTCTGCTGTTCCGCGGTGAGCGGCTTGTCGCCGGCGCTCGCGCGTACCTGAGCAATCTGGTTGCCGAACTGCGTGCGCGTGACCGTGCGCGGACGAATGCGGTCGAGCTCGCCCGTGCCCAGGTTGCGGCGCATGAGGTTGCCACCCTGCGACTCGAAATACACGAGATCGGGGTTGAACGGATTCTGCGCCGACTGCAGACCGTCGGCGGCAAACAACGCGAACCAGTCGGTCATCTGCAGCTGGCCGGACGCTCGACGACTGATGCCGCATGACGTCCCGTTGTCCTGCATGCCGCCGCACACCACGTACGGCACCTGGTAGTCGAAGCTGATGCCGTAGAACTGCGCCATGGCCATGTTGTTCAGCGCATCGTATGTGCCGCCGCGATCGTATGTCTGAAAGATGCCGGCATCACCGGCCACGATGAAATGCTCGGGATCGCGCGGATTGATCCACATCGCATGGTAGTCCTCGTGAATGCCGAGCATGCTCGCGCGCCACGAGCGGCCCCCGTCTTCCGACATGTGAAACGCGACCGCCAGACGGTACAGACGATCGGGATCGGTCGGATCGACTTCGAACTCGGAGAAGTAGAACGGACGCCGATTTTCGGTGTTCATCCACTGCCAGCTCTTGCCCGCATCGGCTGAGCGATACATGCCGCTGAGCAGCATCTGCGGCTTGGCACCACGCACCGAATCGGCTTCCACCATGGCGTACACCACGTCGGGGTTGCTCGCGGCGAGCTTCACCGTGATGCGCCCCTTGATCGTTTCCGGGAAACCGTTGCCCGTGATCTCCGTCCACGTGGCACCGGCATCGGTGCTCTTCCACAGCGCCGAACCCGGGCCACCGCTCTTGAACGAACTCGGTTTGCGCACCCGCTCCCAGCTCGACGCATACACAACGTCGGGATTGCGTGGATCGAGGATCACGTCCACGAAGCCGGCCTTGTCGCTGATGAACTTGGACAGCGTCCACGTCTTGCCGCCATCGGTGGTCTTGTAGAGGCCGCGTTCCGGATTGGCGCCCCACTGCGCGCCGAGCGCTGCCACGTACACGATGTCGGGGTTGGTCGGGTGAATCGCGATGCGTCCCACATGCTGCGTCTTCTCGAGACCCACCGACTCCCAGCTCACGCCGCCGTTGGTGCTCTTGTAGACGCCCCACCCGGGCTGCACGGAGTTGCGCGAATCTTCCTCACCGGTGCCGAGCCACACGATATCCGGATTGCTCGGCGCAAGCGCGATGTCGCCAAGCGACGCGATCGGCCCATTCTCCCACACGGGAAAGAACGTCGTACCCGCGTTCACCGTCTTCCAGACGCCGCCGGTGGCACCGGCGAGGTAGAACACCTTGGCGTTGGTGGGGTGCACCGCGAGACCGGTGATGCGACCGGCCATGTTGACGGGACCGATGGAGCGCCAGCGGAGCGCGGTGCGCGTGGCCTCGTCGGGCACGAGCTGGGCGCCGAGCGGAGCGGCGAGCGGGGCGAGCAGGAGCGCGCCCAGCAGGGCGACACGAGTGGAGCGAGCGGACACGGCGGCGGGGGGTTGGGGGTGAACGCAGAGCGTCCCCAAGCATATCCCGCGATCACGACGGCGGCGAGGGAGTGTTGCGCTCGCGCGCCCTTACGGGACCTCGAGCCGAAGCGACAGCGCGGTGCTGGCCCAGCGGAGTCGCACGACCGCCTCCTTGCCCTCGACGAACGGAAAGTCGAAGGTCAGTACCTCCGTGTGCGTCGTCGCCTCCACCGGGACCACGAGTCGCAGTGCATCCTCGGCTTCCCCGGGATACGGCGTGTGATACACCTCGCCGGCTCGACTCAGAATCAGCGTCCACTCGGTGAGGCCGGGGATCCCCCAGATGCTGTACGTTCCCGCGGGCAACGGCTCGCCGTGCACTCGCACCGGGCGGGAAAACGTGATCGCCGTGGCCTGATCCGCCCCCGGGTTCCACACCTCGCCGAGCGGCACGATGCCGCCAAAAATCTCGCGACCACGCGCCACCGGACGGCTGTAGGTGATCGCGATGTCGGTGTTGGCGACACGCTGCGACACGGACGCCGCCTGACTCTTGCGCACCGCATCGAGGGCGAGCGTGGTGGTGTCGGCCTCCACGACCGTGTGCTCGCCCGGAACGGCCATGCGCACGACGTCGCGCCCGGGATCGGCGCTGCACGCCGCGCTCAGCGCGAGCAGCCACACAAGGGCGAGTCGAGCGCGCGGTGTGGCGACACGCCTGCTCATTGCGGCGGCCGTGCCATACGCGACTGCGCGGCGCGCACCTGCGCCTGCTGTACTTCCCGCCGGAGAAAATCCGCGAACTGATCGCCGGGGATGGCGCCCAACACGCGCTTTTCCCGCTGCACGATGAACGTGGGCGTGCCGTAGATCTGCAGCTGCTGCGCCAACGCCTTGTGCGCCCGCACCCGATCGCGCGTGCGTTCGCTGCGCACGCAGTTGCCGAATCGTGCCGTATCTACGCCAACCGAACGCGCGATGCGGGCAAAAAGCTCGTGCGGCACCGACAGCGATGCCTTCCACGCGCCCTGTTGCTCCAGCAGCGCATCGTGCATGGGCAAAAACTTGCCCTGCTCCGCCGCGCACTCCGCGGCCTCCGACGCAAACGCCGAGTGGCGGAACGACCCGAGCACGAACGGCACCGACTTCCACCGCACCTTGCCGGTGGCGATGAACTCCTTCTCGATCGCGCCGAACGACTGCGCCGTGAAACGCGCACACTGCGAGCAGCCGAGGTCATGGAACTCGATCACCTCGACCGGGGCGGTCTTCACCCCGATGTCGTGACCCGCGCGATCGAGCGCGAGCTGCAGCGGCGACGACTGCGCGAGCACCGGCTGGTGCGGCAGCATCGTGATCGCGAACAGGGCAACCATTGAAATCCAGAGGCGCATGGCACACGGAGGGCCAGAGGGAGCACAGCAGGTGGCTCGGCGAGCCGCGACACACGGCGGGAGCATGGTCGTCGCCACGGCCGAATCTTACATGAATCGCCGGGTGGCGTGTCGGCCCGCGCTACCGTTTCTGGTCGTTGAGCGACCAGTCATACGTCGTCCATCGAACTCGCGCCGCACCGCCTTCCAGCAGTGTGCGCTCCGGGCCAGTCGGCCAGTACCGACTGAGCCACCGCAACAGCCCGCGCTGGTCGGGCGCGAAGTCCTTGCCATACCAATCGAAAATCGGGCTCAGGAACACGGTTCGCGCGTCCACATCCACGCGATTCTTGACTGGCGACTGCAGGAGAAACCGACGCGCCTGATCATCCAGCTGTGCGTCCAATCGCTCGGCGACGAAGGCCTCGCTCCGGAGCGGTGGACAGCCGAGCGCCGCACACACGAGTGCGAAATGTACGCGCGGGTCTTTGTACACTGGACGAATGCGCTCATGCTCGATCTGGTCGAGGGTGTACCGCACGCCGCCGATCGTCGCCATGGGCTCCGACCAGGCCCCACCCGTTTTCAGGAACCCGAGCGCCTTGTTGATGTTCTTGATCGACTGCCGCTCGCCGTGCGCGTTGATTTGCGCGATGGTGTACGCGTTGTATGCATTGATCCAGAACGCGAGCTGCTCGGCAGGCGGCCACCGTGCCGGATCGGTGACTGCCAGTTGGTTCAGGTAGCGTGCGAACTCGGGGGCGTTGCGGAAGGCGTCGTAGTCCACCAGCCCATCACGGACGTGGCGAGCAAGCAGCGCACTGAAGGCACCGTGATCAGCGCCTGCCGGCTGCGCGAGCAGTTCGCGCCCCACCCCTCCCAGCAGCGTCACCCACACCGCCGCGACCCACACCAGTGCGCGCAACCCGCCCCCGCGGAGCGCGGGCGGGGACCATCGTGTGTGCGCGCGAGGCGTCGACAACTGTGTAGGCACGTGCTGGCAGCGTGGGGGAAGCGAGTGGCAGGTCTGGAGGGAAGTAGTCCGTCCGGCTCACAATCGTTCCCCATGACATTGTCCCCCTGCGCGCATCCGTCGAAGTTTCCCAACGAGCGCGTCGAGCACTCCTCATCCACCTGTCCGCATCTCTCATGTCGATTGTCCGTTCCGCCGCCGAGGTTCGAAGCGCCTGGGAATCACGCTTGCGGGATACCCCCGTGGCGGTGCTCTACAAGCACAGCCCCACCTGTGGCCTGTCGTCCATGGCGCTCGACGAGGTCTCGGCCTTCAGCAGCGACCACCCGGACATCCCCGTCTATCTGGTCGATGTACTGTCCCAGCGACCGCTCTCGAACGAGATCGAGTCCACGCTGGGCATCCGGCATGAGTCGCCACAGGCGTTCGTTCTCCGGGACGGCGTGGTCGCATGGCACGGGTCCCACCGCCGGGTGCAGCGGGGGACGCTTTCCGAGCAGGTCGCGCTGGCGGAGACCCCGGAGGGCTGATCGGGGCGTCGGAAGACGGACGCCGCTCCCCGGGTGGGTATGTGGGACTCGCGCCAGAGGAGGAGGCCGCGTACATTAGTTGCGTTGTGGGTGCCGCTGGTCGTCTTCACGGATGCCCGCCAGATGGCCACCCAAACGCTCGTCCCCCTTACCCCGCACCGTGCCTCGACTCGCCCGCGTCTCTCCCCGCCCGCTTCGTGTCGCCGTCGTCGCTGCCGCCTTGGCAGTAAGCGCGCCGCTGAAGGCTCAGGTGGGAGCAGCGTCTGCTGGCGAGATGCGCGAATCGGGTCGGGAAACCGATGTGACCGCGGTACCGAGGTTGGTGGGAGAAGTCGCCCGGCCGCGCGCCTTCTCGGGCCTGTCGGCATCCGTTGGCGCGCTGCGCGACTCCATGGTATCTCGCGCGAAGGAATCCATCGGGATTCGGTATCTGTTCGGCGGGAACAACCCACTTCGCGGGCTCGACTGCAGCGCACTCATTCGGCACATCGTGTCGGCCTTCGATATCAGCCTCCCGCGTACGGCGCAGGAGCAGGCGCGCATGGGACGCGAGATTCCGAAGGATCGGGACGTCATGCGCCCAGGTGATCTGCTCACCTTCGGGAAAGGCTCGCGCATCACGCACATTGGCATGTACGTGGGCGAGGGACGCTTCATTCACGCCAGCACGTCCAAGCGCAAAGTCATCGAAAGCTCGCTCGACGTGAAGTCTTCCTCGCTGGTTCGCGAATGGAAGGGCGTGCGGCGGTTGGTGGACGGTGACTTCGTCGTGGCGCGCTACGACAGTGTGTTCGCGTACCTCGACTCCCTCGGCATCACGGGCGGCGACACCACCGCCGCGTCGCGCGACCGACGCTGACCGACGCCCCAGGCCCTACGGCGGAACTCTCCGCCGAGTTTGCGCTTGCCAGTGCTCGCTGGCTTCCGTCAGTTGCGACGGACCACCCCTGCGGGCGCATGCATGGCCACACCTTCAGCGTCCGCGTGGTCGTGCTCGGCCCCATCGACCCGCACACCGGATGGGTGCTCGATTTTGCCGCCCTGCACGCCGTGTGGGCGCCAGTACAGGAGGCACTCGACCACCGCGTGCTGAACGAAGTCGCCGGCCTCGAGAATCCCACCAGTGAGCGGTTGGCCGTCTGGATCTGGCGGGCGCTCGAGTCGCCCATCCGGACGCTTGGGCCGACGCTGGCGTCGGTGTCCGTGTCGGAGACCGGCGGATTTTCCGTGACCTACCGCGGCAACTGATCGCGCTGCATCGTGAAGGGAGATCGGGCCGTCCGATCGCCCCCGCCGTTGTCCCCCCGGAGGAATCCATGCGCATCGTACTCACCGCGCCTTGCCCCACGCGCCGATGGGCCGCGCCTGCACTGCTGTGTGTGGCCGCTCTCCTCGTGCCCTGCCTCGGCCCCTCCATACGCGCCCAAAGCCCCACGGGCGAAGGCGCCATGCGCAGCGACCGTCTCACCATCGCCGACTATCTCAACTGGCAGGACGTGAGCAACCCGCAGCTGTCGCCGGACGGCCGGCAGGTGCTCTATACACGCACGTGGATTGACGGCGTCAACGACAAGCGTGAATCCGCCCTGTGGTTGATGAACGCGGACGGCACGCGAAACCGCTTCCTGGTGAAGGGGTCAAGCGCGACGTGGTCACCGGACGGCACGCGCATTGCCTACCTCGCGCCCGGTGAGCCCGGCGGATCGCAGCTGTTTGTTCGTTGGATGGACGCCGAGGGCGCGACGTCGCAGATCACGCGCCTCGTCGAATCGCCGAGCGGGATTTCGTGGTCGCCCGACGGGAAGCACCTGGCCTTCCAGATGCTGGTCGCGAAACGCGAGAGCTGGCCGCTCGACATGCCCGCCGCGCCGAAGGGGGCCAAGTGGACAGAAGCCCCCCGGGTGGTCACCAGTGTGAAGTATCGTGCCGATCGGCAGGGGTTCCTGCCGGAAGGCGCGACGCACCTGTTCGTGGTGTCGGCCGACGGGGGCACGCCGCGTCAGGTCACCAGCGGCGACTGGAACCACACGGGCGGACGCTGGACCCCCGACGGCAAGGCGCTGCTCTTTGCGGGCAACCGCAGCGAGGACTGGGAGTACGCCTGGCGCGAGTCCGACATCTATCGCGTGGACGTGGCGAGCGGCGACACGAAGCAGCTCACCACACGTCGCGGCCCGGACAACAATCCGGTGCCGTCGCCGGACGGTCGCCTCATCGCGTATGCCGGCTATGACTCGACCGATGCCACGTGGCAGGACGCATCGCTGTATCTGATGGACGCCGACGGCAGCAACGTGCGCAACCTCACGCCGACGCTCGACCGCTCGCCGGCCGGACTCACGTGGGCGGCTGACGGACGCGGCGTGTACTTCACCGTGCAGGAGAACGGCGCCAGCAACCTGCATTACGTGTCGATCACCGGGCAGCATCGCGTCGTCACGGAAGGGGCGCACGTACTGACCATGAGCGACATGAGCCGCAGTGGACTGGTGGCAGGGCTGCGCTCCACGCCCACGGAACACGCCAACATTGTCGTGTTTGACGTGCGGACCCCGACGCAACGTCGGCAGCTGACCGACATCAACGGCGAACTGCTCGCCGGCAAAACTCTCGCCACCACCGAAGAAATCTGGTACACGTCGGTGGACGGCATGCGCATTCAGGGATGGATCGTGAAGCCGCCCGATTTCGATCCGGCGAAGAAGTATCCGCTCATGCTCGAGATTCATGGCGGCCCGCACAGCATGTACAACGTGGGCTTCAGCTTCGCGCGGCAGGATCACGCGGCCCACGGCTACGTGCTGCTGTACACCAATCCGCGCGGCTCCACCGGGTACGGCTCGGCGTTCGGCAACGCCATCAAGAACGCGTATCCCGGGAAGGACTACGACGACCTCATGATCGGTGTGGACTCGCTGCTCAAGCGCGGCTACGTCGATGAGAACCGGCTCTATGTCTTCGGCTGTTCGGGCGGCGGTGTACTCACGAGCTGGATCGTGGGGCACACGAATCGCTTTGCGGCTGCGAGCGCGAACTGCCCGGTCACCAACTGGCTGAGCTTCGTGGGCACCACCGACGGCTCGTCATGGTATCGCAACTTCGAGAAGTTCCCCTGGGATGATCCGTCGGAGCACCTGCGTCGCTCGCCGCTCATGTATGTGGGCAACGTGAAGACCCCGACCATGCTCATGACCGGCGTGAACGACCTGCGCACGCCGATGCCGCAGACGGAGGAGTTCTACGAGGCGCTCAAGGTGCTCAAGGTGCCAACGGCGATGGTGCGCTTCAACAACGAGTGGCACGGCACGAGCAGCACGCCGTCCAACTTCCTGCGCACCCAGGCATTCCTGCGCAGCTGGTTCGACCGGTGGAAGGCCCCACCGGGCAAGCCGGGCGGCGCCTCGATCTCGCAGGAGTGAGTCTCGACCACGGTCCGATTGCCTTGCCCCACCCCGGTCGCGTTCGGCCGGGGTGGGTTGTGGTCACCTGCGGCGCGGCGCTCGTGCTTGGCGCGATGGAAGTCGCGCTGACGCTGGGCCTGGCCGATGCGCTCAGTGTGCGCGATGCGTCGCTCCGGCTCGGGGCCCTGCTTGTCGGTGCGACCGTGGCACGCACTCGGCTCGCCTGGTGGCTGTGGCTTCCCAGCGTTGCCGCCCTCGTCGTGTTTCTGCTGGTGGCGTACACCCCGCTCATCGAGCGGCCCGCGCTCGCCCTGCTGCGCGCCGACGCACCGGGGCCGCTGGCTGACGCCGTGGTCGTGTACTCCGGCGCCATGACCGACGCCGGCCACATTGGCGACATCGCCCTCACGCGCCTCGTCAGCGCGCTCGATGACGCGCAGCGCCTCGGCATTCCGCACGTCGCGCTGTCCGAACAGGCGCGCGCGGTACGCGGGCGCGTCATCACCAGCGGCGCCGATCAGCGGCGCCTCGTCGCGCTGCTGGGCGGTGGCGCGCAGCCGCACGTGGTGCAGGGCGTGACGAACACCTACACCGAAAGCCTCGCCTTTGCCGCGCTCGCGCGCACGCAACGTTGGACGCACGTGCGCGTGGTCACCTCGCCGCTGCACGCACGACGCGCCTGTACCACCCTGGAAGCCACAGGACTCACCGTGACCTGCGCACCAGCCACCTCACGCGACGTCGCCCTCACGAATCTCGGCAGCAGCGGCGCCCGACTCACCGTCGCGCGCGCCGCCATCCATGAAGCCGTCGGCCTGGTGGTGTACCGCGCGAGAGGCTGGCGATGACTGCCCGCGTGATGTTGGCTGTACTGCTGTGCGCCGCGTGTGTGCCCTCGGGGAGCGATGACCGAGCAGATGCAGCCGTTGGCAACGAGGGCACGACGCCGCGTGCTCCCCGCGAACGCGTCGCAACCACGAGTACGCCACCCACCGTCGCGACGAGCACTTCACGGGAGCGCTGCGTCATCACCGCCGTCTCGGACGGCGATTCCATACGCTGCGCCGAACAAGGGCGCGTGCGGCTGCTCCTGCTCGACGCGCCAGAGATGGAGCAGGTGCCCTTCGGCACGCGCTCGCGCGATGCGTTGCGCGCTCGGCTCACGCGTGGCGACACCGTCTGGTTGGAGTTCGACGTCCAGCGACTGGATCGGTACCAGCGCACGCTCGCCCATGTCTTCAGCGCGCCCAGCGGCGGCCTTCATGTGAACCTCGAGCATGCCCGCGACGGCTGGGCGGTCGCCGTGGTCTTCCCGCCCAACGTACGCTACATCGACGCCATCCGAGCGGCCGTGACCGAGGCACGCGCAACTCGCCGTGGCCTCTGGCAGGACGGTCGCTTCACCTGCGAACCGATCGCCCATAAACGAGGCGACTGCTGAACCGAGGGTGACGTTCGTCACATCCAACGTGCATCATGTAGGGGTACGATTGCGTGGGCCGATCTCCACGAGCATCGGCTTGCCGTCGGCCACGCGGGCAGTCCGCCCCACGGGTGCTACCAGCCCGGCCTCAACATCATCGGTCCTTTATGTCCATGTCTGTCGATCTTCGCCCCATCTCGCGTGTCCGAGTGGCACGCGCCGTTGCCGGCGTGCTGGTAACTGTGCTGACGCTGTCGGCCTGTCAGGATACGAAAGCGATCGCGGAAGCCGAGCGCCTCGCGGTCGAGTTGGCGGCCGCCACGGCCACACGCGACTCCCTCGCCGCGATTGTGGGCGGTGCCGATGGCGAGAAGGATCGGGCGCTCCAGGAGCTCGTCGAAGCGAGCAAGTTCGCCGAACAGATTGACGCCGAGCTGCGACAGGTGCGTGGTCTCACGTCAACGGTGAAGCCGCAGACGGGTGATGAAAGCGGCCGTGCGCAGGCTGCGGCCGCACGCGAAGACATCCTCGCCCGCCTCAAGACACTGCGCCAGCGCCTGAACGCGCGCACCGCCGAACTCGCACGCACCCGCGACTCCCTCGTGGGTATGCGCGGCGAGTCGAGTACCACCGCGCAGCTGCTCACGGATCTGCAGTCACGGCTCGAACTGCGAGACCGCGAGATCGCCGCGTTCGAAACGGAGTTGCGCGAACTGCGCGAAGCCAACGTGCGACTCGCCGAGGAGAAGACCGCCCTCGCTGATACGGTGCTGCAAGTGCAGACGAGCGCCAATCGCGTGTTCTACACGGTGGGCACCAAGCAGCAGCTGAAGGATCGCAAGATCGTGCGCGAGGAGGGGGGCACGCGCATCCTGCTCGTCACGCGTATTGGCGAGACGCTCGTGCCCGAGCGCAACCTCGACGAGTCGTACTTCACACTTGCGGACAAGCGCGAGACGCTCACGATTCCGCTGCCTCGCACCGACCGCAGCTATCGCATCGTCTCACGCCACGACGCTGGCCTGATTGAAGCCGAGCGCAAGGACAACGATGGTTCGTTCCGCGGCGCGAGCGTTCGCATCACGGACCCGACGCGCTTCTGGTCCGCCTCGCCCTTCCTGATCATCGTCGAGAAGTAGCGCGCTTCCACCCGAGCAGCGTGAGCGCGAACAGTCCCGCGCTCACGCTGCTCCACCACAGCGCCCGCATCGCCGCCTCACGAATCGGCAGCGCCGCACCGGCAATCAACGCGGGTGGGTCAGCGAAGCGCAGCCACGGAGAGGTCACACCGTTGGCGTCGAGCGCAACGGCCGCCACCCAGCCTGCGATGAGCGTGAGGTGCGCGATGACCTTGTGGCGAATGACCACGTGCACCGCAAGCGACAGCACCAGCCACTGCACGAACGGCAGCAGCACCCACAGGGCGCCACCGATCACCAGCGGCCCGATCGACAGCGGGGTGCGGTGTCGCACGAGCATCCCGAGTGTGCCGGCCAACAGCAGCGCCGATACGAGGACGGTCTGGGACGCGATCAACCCGAGCAGGCGCCCACCAACGAGCGTCACCGTGCGCACCGACGTGCTCTCCACCAGCTCGACCACGCGCTGATCCTGGTCACGCCACAGCAGTTCACCAGCGTAGATGGTGGCGAGCAGAATGAGGAACAGGCGCGCGTGTTCACGCACGAGGGCGACGATCTGCCCGCCGTCAACGCCGTGCACGTCCGCGGCATCCCCGCCGATGGCATGCGCGAAGACGTTCAGCACACCAAGCAGCGCGACCACACGCCAGCCCCGTTCGCGCCACGTCCACCGCGTGGTGAACGTCGCGATCGTGGCCAGCCGTGAGCCACCGAACCTCGCGATCGGCGCGTCGCGCGATGGTGCGGCGCCCCTCGTGCGCGTGCGGCCGTCGGGTACGTGCACGCCCAGAACGTCCCGCGTGCTTCGCAGGGTCACGCCCGCGACCAATCCGCCAACGCCGAGCCAGACGAGCCGACTCGCGCCCACGAGGCCCGTCACGGGCACTGGCGAGCTCGCCCGCATCGCCTCAGACCAGCCGCTCGCGACACGTTGCACGCCGACCGTCCCGAACGGGTCCATCAGGGCGACCAGCGTTCCCCACGGCTCGGCCAGGTTGGTGCGGGCCAGCGCTTCACACCCCTGCCAGAGAAAGAGCAGCGCAAGTGCTGCGGCCAGCACTCCCAGCAGCGTCCGCGTCCGCACGGCCGCTGCGGTGAGCACGGCCCCCACCGCCAGTGTGGTTGGCACCGTGATCGTGAGCCACGGCCAGAGCGCGCGCTGGAGCACGCTGGTCCACGCAACATCGCGTTCCACCCACGGCGCGGCGGCCCCCAGCATCACGCCAGCCAGCAAGCCGCCGTATACGAGTACCATGATCGTGCTCGCCGCCGCCCATCGGCCCAGCATCCACGCTCGGCCGTCCAGTGCCGTGGTGGCGAGCAGATGGTCCGTGCGCCCTGCGGCGTCGCGCAGGATCGCACTGGCGGTGATCATCGTGGTGATGACCTGCCCGAAGGCCGTCAGGCCGCCCATGGCCAAGGCGATCGCCAGCGGCGACAGCTTGGGGAGCGCCCCGCGGTCGCGCACCAGCTCAACCGTACCGCTCGAGACGAAGCCGAAGGTGAGGAGCAGGAACACCAGGAGGTACAGCACCGTCGCCGGCTCTCGACGCTGGATTCGCAGCTCGAGCCGATAGACGGCCAGGCTTCGGTCCCACCAGCCGTGCACCGGCACGTCCCCGCGCACCATGCGGTCAGACGTGCGGCAGCTCGCGATCGCCGATGTCGCCGCCGTCGTGGTGCCACCGCAGCTCCTCCGTGGACAGCGGGCGGATGGCGAGATCGACGGCCAGCCACGTCATCTTGGCGAAGGGGTAGCAGAGGAAGCACCCGGCCAGCATCAGCGCGCCCGTGACGTAGGTCAGCAGATCCCACGGCACATCGGGCCACGTGAACACCACGAATCCGCACACGCAGAAGAACAGGATCAGTTCGACCGCGATGAGGTTGAACAGATACGCGCCGACGAAGTAGTCGGACTCCCCGCGTTCGATTCGCAACCCGCAGCTGGGACAGTTGGGCTTGAGCGCGAAGAAGGAGGCGAAGAGGCCGCGCCCGCCACAGTTGGGACACCGCAGCAGCATTGCGCGCGCCATCAGCCGCGAGGTAGCGGGGCGGGCACGCGGAGCGCCGGGGGCGGGGAGCGCCGGGGCTCCAACCGCGGGAACATTCAGCATCCTTCCAATATACCACAACCGGACGCACAGCCACCGTGTCGGCAGACAGGGCCGTCGACTCGGCGGCCCCCCGCCGCGGGCGTTGTCGGGGTTCGTACAGGGCCGGCGGGTGTTAACGCGAACCTCACATTGTGCGTACACCTAGTGGTCACGGGCGCGTTTCCGAGCCGCGGAGCCGCGCCCGTCTCATTTTATTTTGCCAACGTTGCCTCATGCGCCCCAGCTTGTCGGGATATCCGTCGGTTCTTCTCCTCACCACCTCCCTCTCTCTGCTCGCCTGCGGCGGTAACGCGGCGCCGGACACGGCGGGGGGCGGTGCAGGCCGTCCTGGCGGAGGGCCGGGCGGCCCCGGGGGCCGAGGCGCGCAAATCACGCCGGTCGAGATCACCTTGGTGGAGCGAGCTGACCTCGCCAACACCAGTCTCGTTACGGGGCAGCTCGAACCGCTGCGCACCGTCTCGGTCAACGCCCAGCTGGCTGGCGCACTACTGAGCGTCCCCGTCGAGGAAGGCGCACGCGTGTCCGCGGGGCAGACGCTGGCCGAGATCGACTCGCGCGAGCTCGCGGCGCAGGTCAAGGCCGCCGAGGCACAGCTCACCTTCGCGCGCTCCACGGCGGAGCGGTCAGCCGAACTCTTCAAGCAGCAGATCCTGTCAGCGGCGGAGAATGAGCGTGATCAGGCGGCGCTCGCATCGGCCGATGCCTCGCTCACCCAGCTGCAAACCCGCCTCAGCTTCGCGCGGATCACCGCGCCGATCAGTGGTGTCGTCACCGCGCGCTTCGTACAGGGCGGGGATATCGTCTCGCCGAACACGCGACTGTTCACCGTATCGGACGTGAGCACCCTGGTGGTGCGCATGCCCGTGTCCGAACTGGAGGTCGCGCAGCTCCGCACCGGTCAGGAAGTGGCGCTCAAGGTGGACGCCTTGGGCGGACAGTCCGTCGCCGGTCGCGTGCGCCGCATCTTCCCCGCCGCCGACTCGGTCTCCCGATTGGTACCGGTCGAGATCGCCGTCACCGGGAACGCCACGCAGCAGCTGCGCCCGGGCTACACGGTGCGCGCCACGCTGCGCCTCGACACGCGACCGGACGCACTGGTGCTGCCGACGCGCGCGATCATCGGGGCGGCCGGCGCTCGCAGCGTGTTCATCGTCAAGGGCGGGCTCGCCGAGCGTCGCGCGGTGCGCGTGGGTGCCGACATCGACGGCATGGTGGAAGTTTTCTCCGGTCTCGTGCTCGGCGACACGGTCATCGTGGCCGGCAACTCCCTGGTGCGTGAGGGCGGACAGGTGCGTGTAGTCGACCCGCTGGCGCCCGAGATTCGAACCGGCGCCACCACGACGCCGGGGACACAGGCCGTCGGCGCCGCTGACAGCACGTCCATGACCACGGCGAGGACGACGCCATGAGCCACGAAAAGCGGCGGGGGATTTCCAGCTGGTCGATCTCGCGACCGATCGGCACGCTGATGCTCACGAGCACGCTGCTCGTGCTCGGTCTCGTGTACATCGGTCGGATTCCGGTCGACCTGCTGCCTCGCATTGTGTACCCGCAGGTGCGTGTCTCGGTGAACAACGCCGGCGTGGAACCGATCGTGCTCGAGGAGACGATCGCCAAGGTGCTCGAGTCGTCGCTGGCGACGACCGAAGGGCTGCAGCTCATGAGCACCGAGATCAACGAAGGCCGCGTCAGCATGACGCTGGACTTCCGGTACGGCACCAACGTGGACTTCGCGTTGCAGGATGCGGCGAAGAACGTGGAGCGCGTACGCGCGCGCCTGCCGGTGGAAGCGGATCCGCCGACGATCAACAAGTCGGATCCGTCGCAGATGCAGATCTATCAGGTCGCCTTCTCGTCGAACGAGCGCGATCTCGTCTCGCTGCGGCAGTGGGTGGACCAGCGACTGCGGCCGCAGCTGCTGTCGGTCGATGGCGTGGCATCGGTGGACATTTCGGGCGGTCTCGTCCGCGAAGTGCAGGTTGAGCTCGATCCGGAGCGACTGCGTGGCTTCGGCCTCACCGTCAACGGCGTGCTCACCGCCCTCCGCAACGACAACCAGAACATCGCCGGCGGCCGAGTCTCGGGTCCCGACCTCGAGCTGGTGAGCCGGACGACCGGCAAGTTCGAGAACGTGGATGACATTCGGAATGTGCTGCTCACCGGTACGAGCGGCACGCGCGTCCCGCTGCGTGATGTCGCCACGATTCGTGACACGAGCCAGGAGCAGCGCTTCTGGGCGCGACTGAACGGAGTGCCCGCGGTGCGCATCGGCATTCAGAAGCAGCCCGAAGCCAACACCGTCGAAGTGGTCGATGGCGTGAAGGCCCTGCTCCTGCGGCTGGAGCAGAGTCAGTACATCCCCAAGGACGTGCAGTACAACACCACGTTCGACCAGTCCGGATTCATTCGGGACGCACTCAACTCGGTACAGAGCGCGGCCATCATGGGTGCCGTACTCGCGATGCTCGTGGTGCTCGTGTTCCTGCGCTCCTTCCGCAAGACGTTCATCATCGGCGTTTCGATCCCGCTCGCGATTCTGGCGACGTTCATCATGATGGGCATCAGCGACCTGACGCTGAACATCATGTCGCTCGGTGGCCTCGCGCTCGGCACGGGCCTGCTGCTCGACAACGCGATCGTGATGCTCGAGAACATTTATCGCCGTCGCATCGTCGATGGGCTCGATGCCGAAGAAGGTGCGCACGTTGGTGCCGGCGAAGTGTCCAAGGCCGTGGTCGCGTCCACGACGACCAACCTCGCCTCGGTCGCGCCGTTCCTGCTGATCACCGGGCTGTCGGCACTGATCTTCCGCGAACTCATTCTCACGATCTCGTTCGCGATTCTCGCGTCGCTCCCGCTCGCGCTCACGCTGGTGCCCATGCTCGCTGCACAGCTGGGCAAGGTGCGTTTCAAGAGTGGTTTGGAGAAGTTTCCCCCGCTGATGGCCTTCGATCGGTTCATCAACAACACCATCGAGTGGTACCGAGGTGGGGCTGCGCGTGCCGTGCGCATGCGGTGGGTCGTGCTGGGCGGCGCGATCGGCGTCTCGGCGGTGGCCTTCTTCGCCGCGCGCAGCATTCCCAATGAGTTCCTGCCACAGGTCGATGACGGGACAGTGGGTGCGTTCATCCGGCTGCCGGCCGGTGCGACCCCGCAACAGACGGATCGCCTCACGCGCGAACTCGAGGCGATGGCGATGGAGATGCCCAATGTCGAAAGCGTGTTCGCGACCGCGGGCGGATTCCTCTTTGGCGGCACGAGCAGCGCCAACGCGGGTCGCGGCAGCCTCGACATTCGACTGAACGGCTCGACCAGATCGCGCGAGCTGACCGCGGAGCAGTGGGTCGCCCAGCTGCAGTCGCGCATCGATGCCCGCGGCTTCGCCGGCGCTCGCGTGGGTGTTCGTCCGCCGCGCATCCGCGGCTTGCGCACGTCGAGCAGCGGTGAGGCGGTGTCGGTCGCGATCGTGGGAGACGAGTTGCCGGTGCTCGAGGAAATCGGTCGCTCACTGGCCCGCACGCTCGCAGGCACGCCCGGTCTGCAGAACTTCGACTTCCAGGCCGACGAAGCCAACCCGCTGCTCTCGATCGAACTCGATCGTGAGCGGGCGCGCGCACTCAATCTCGATGTCGCCACGGTCGGCGCCACGATTCGCACCGCCCTCGACGGGACGGTTGCCACACGATACGCCGAAGGCAACTTCGAGTATGACGTGCGCGTCTTCTTCCCGCGCGGCCGGTTTCAGAGTGTCAACAACCTCGGCGACCTGCCGCTCTTCCCAGCCGGCGCTGGGCGCGCCCCGATTCAGCTGCGCGATGTGGCCACGGTCGGACCGGCGCTCGGCCCCTCGAGCATTCGTCGCGAGAACCAGAACCGACAGATTCGTCTGAGCGGCGACGTGCTCACCTCCGTTGCCACCATCGGCGCGGTCACCGATTCGATTCGGGAGCGTCTCTCGAGCCTCGGCCTTCCCGATGGATACGGCGTGATCATTGGCGGTGAAGCGGAAGCCATCGAGGAGAGCAACGCGCAGATGCTGCTCGTGGTCGGACTCGCGATCTTCCTGGTGTTCGTCGTGCTGGCCGTGCAGTACGAGAGTCTCACCGACCCGTTCGTGATTCTCGCGGCGGTGCCGATGTCGATGGTGGGCGTCGTGGCGATTCTCCGACTCACCGGGACGCCGTTCAGCGCCCCCGCCCTGCTCGGCATGATCCTGCTCGCCGGCATCGTGGTGAACAACTCCATTCTGCTCGTGGAGTTCGTGAAGACCTATCAGGCGGAAACTGGCGCGTCGATGTTCGATGCGGTGGTCGAAGCGGGTGCCGCGCGTCTGCGCCCGATTCTCATGACCACCATCACCTCATTGGTGGGCACAGCGCCACTCGCGCTCGGACTCGGCGACGGCTCCGAACTCATGCGACCGCTCGCCATCGCGGTGGTCGGCGGCTTGTCCATGTCCACGTTGCTGACGCTGTTCGTGGTGCCGTGCCTGTACGTCGTGCTGCACACCGCGGTGAATGCCATGCGCACCTTCGTACTCGGTCCCACAGACCAGGTCGGAGGCGCGTCGCCGCAACCCGTGGCTGGTGACTGACCGCACCACACCCTTGCCGCATTCCGTCACCGGAGAGAAGTTCGGAACATTCGGCCCCGACGAGTCGGGGGCCGGACTTTCACTCCGGGAGACCGTTCATGAGCTACAAGATCACTGAAATCGAGGGCATCGGCCCTGCGCGCTCGGCGACGCTCGAGACCGCTGGGATTCACACCACCGATCATCTGCTCGACCTGTGCGCGGATGCCAAGGGACGTGCCGCCGTGGCGGAGAAGACCGGGTTCTCCACGGCACTGCTGCTCAAGTGGGCCAACATGGCCGACCTGATGCGCATCTCGGGCGTCGGGCAGGAGTACTCTGAACTGCTCGAGGTCGCTGGTGTGGACACCGTGAAGGAGCTGCGCACGCGTCGCGCCGACAATCTCACGGCGAAGATGGCCGAGGTGAACGCCGAGAAGAAGCTGGTGCGTTCGGTCCCCTCCGAGGTGACCGTCACCAAGTGGATCGAGCAGGCCAAAACGCTCGAGCCCCGCATCTCGCACTGAGTGCACCCGGCGGCATTCCGGCGCGTGCCGGAATGCCGCACCGGCTCGGGTCAGCGAGGCAACGCCACCACGTCGATGCCACCAGCCATCTGCCCCACGTCGACACGCGCAACGGTACGCAGCGCCTGCAGATCGATGATCTCGACCGTGCCGGGCTCGCTGCCGACGCCCTCCACGCTCACGAACGCATAGCGATCGTCGTCGCTCACCACGACGCCGTGCACCACGCGTCGCTGCGTGGGCAGGCGCACCAGCTCATGACCGCTCGTCGCGTCGATCACCGACACCGACTGGTCGCGCTTGTTGGTGGCGATCAGCTTTGTGCCGTCGCGCGTCACCGTGAGGTTGTACACGCCATTGCGTGCGGGAATGCGCCGCCGCATTTCCCAGCGCTCGACATCGATCTCCACGAGGTCGCTGGTGCCATTGCACGCGATCCACAGCGTCCGCCCATCGGCCGATGGCTGCGCCCAGGTGGGCGAACATGTGGTGGATCCGGCCGCGGGCGTCGTGAGCCCGTGTCCACCCATGTCGTGCGCCGCATGGGAGGACTGCACAGTCGGCGCCCCCGTCATGCCCTGCTCGGCGCCCTTCGCGAGGCGAAAGTGCCGCGAGACCTCGAGCGCCTCGGCATCGATCTCCACCACCACATCGTCCATCATGCACGCCGAATAGTGTCGGCGACCGGACGGATCAAGCCGCGAGCCGTGCGGCATGGCGCACGTGCGAAGCCGCGCGATTTCCACGAGATCGTGCGTGCGCACCACACTCACATCGCTCGGTACCATGTCGCCGTGCAGGTTGAAGTTCACCACCCACACCGTGCGACCATCGGGCGACACCTGCGCCGTGGCCGGAAAGTTTCCCAGCTCCACCTTCCCCAGATACGCACTTGTGCGCGCGTCGTACTTCCACAGTGACCCGTACGGCATGCCATGCGCCGTGGTCACGTAGTAGTGCTGCTGATCGGGAGACACGGCCACCCCATGCGGTCCGTCGGGATCGGCCAGCATGATGCCCACCTGCTGCGTGCGCACCACCTCCGTGCCCTGTGGACCGAAGCGCACGAGCGCGACCTGATCTACCGCTTCGGACGCGATCAACACGTGATACTCGCGCGTGGGCCACACCGTATCACGCGGTGACTTCACATCACGCACGCGCGGAACCACCGACATCGCACCAGCCGTGCGCGCGCACAGACCGAACACCGCGATCACGATCACGGTCGTCACGAGTGCCCCGAGGACACCCGTGATCAGCGGGTTCTTCTTGCGGGTCATGGGACCACTTGGGGCTTGGGTGGTGAGATCTTCGGCTCCATGCGCACGATCCAGAGTCCGTTGTACATGTCGTTCACGTATGCCAGTCCGTCACGCACCACCACGCCCCATGTCATGGCCGCGTTCTTCACGTAACCATCGAGGTCGGCGGTGTGCACGTGCACCATTTCACGCGCCTGTGCACGCAGATCGCCACGCAGCTCACCGGAAATGTCGAACGTGCGAAAGCCCGCGTTGTACGCGCCCATGTACAAGGTGTCACCCGCCACCCACAGGTTGTGCACGCCGCCGAACTCCGGCTCGTAATACGCCACCGACTTCGGATTCGCCAGATCGGACACATCGATCACCTGCATGCGTCCGTACGCACGACCGGCCGAGGCGTCCTTCGCCCCCTTCACCGGCTCGGCGGGAAACACTTCGTCGGCAATGAAGACGTAGTTCTTGTGTCGCCAAGCCGTGTGCGTCCCACGAATGAAACCGGGACCGGCGCTCGCCTCCACCTGCGAGTACAGATCGTTGAGATCGTACTTGTACTGCGCGACGAGCTGCGGGTTGCTCGGCGATCCCCCCTTCACCCCGTTGCCGACATCGAGAATGACGAGGCCGTCATTCCAGTAGCTGAGGTATGCGAGGCCGTCCTGCACATCGACATCATGGAGCGTACGTCCCGCTTCCGGACGCGGCGTCTTCCAGATGGCGGCGGTCTTCGGCGCGCACGGCTCGGTGAGATCGAGGATGTGAAAGGCGCCGGTGCCATCGTTGGTGAGATACACATGCGTGCCGAACTTTTCCTGCCGATACACGAACGTGGAGTGCACGCCGGCCGTGAGTCCATCGGTGAAGTCGGCGCACTTCTTCGGGTGGCGCGGATCGTCGAGGGTGGCAATCACGATGCCGTTGCGTCGATCGGCGGCCCCTTCGCGCGTGAACACCAGGTGCTTGCCATCAGGCGTGGTCATGATGTCGTTCACGCGCCGCGTGTTCTCCACAATCGAATCGGTGACCACCGGACGCGTGGGGTCGCTGATGTCGATGGTGAACATGCGATCCCCGCCAGAGCCGGTGCCGAGATAGGCGATCTGCTCCGTGGGGTGCAGCCAGACTTCTTCGGTGGTGAACTGCATGCGAGGCAGTCGCCCCACCACCGTGGCCGGCCGCCGCACATCGCGCCGCGCCAGCGTGACGACCGCACTCGCGCTCACCGCACCGAGCGACGCGGTGATCGTGTAGCTGCCGGGTTCGTAGCCCACGAAGGCCCCGTCCTGTTCGATCAGGCCGGCGCCAGGCGCGAAGCTGTACGTGGGGGACAGATCGGCCACCTCGCGTCCGGCCGCGTCGCGCGCGATCGCGCGGAAGCGCACCACGTCACCCGTGCGCGCCTCGTGATTGTCAGGCGAAAGTTCGAGGCGCGCGACCCGCGTACCGATCACCTCGACCTGCACCGTGGCGCTCGCGGCGCCGCTGCGCGCGGTGAGCGTGGCGCGTCCCGATGCGACCGCCGTGAGCAGACCGTCGCCGGTGACCGTGACAGCGGCGGGCGTACTCGACGTCCACTGCACCCGCTCGGCGCGCTTGTCACCGGCGGCGCTGAAGGCCGAGGCGTCGAGCCGGACGCGTTGACCAGCCACAAGGCGCGTAGGTGCAGCGGCAACCGAAACTCGCGCCGCGGGTCCCGGCACCATCTTCACTTCCACGCGCTCCGTGAGCGGCGGGAAGCCATCGACCTGCGCAACGACCGTGACGGGCATCGTGCCGGTTGAACCGGACTGCACAAGTCCGGTCGGGTCGACGTCGCCTTCGAAGCGGCCGCCGGCCGGGATGAAGCGCACGCGTGCACCGGGCACCTCGCCGCCGCGCTCGTCGACTACGCGCGCGCTCAAGCGCAACGTGTCTTCGGCGATCACCACCGGGTTCGCAGGGGAGATCACAATGCGCGCCGGTCGTGGGGACGGTTGCGCGGCCGCTGGCGGCTGCGTGAGCAGCGCCGAAAGAGCGAGGACAAGCATGGCGGGGGGTCGGAGGAGCGGAAGGGGGGCACAAACCTGATGTAGTGTCACGTGCTACCCCTGAGTGGGCAAGGCGAGCGCTGGACGAACGGCATTCGTGAGAATAGATTATCAGTCAATGACCCGTTCTTCGCTCATTCGGACCTCCGTCACGTTCGCGGTTGTCGCCGCGGTCGCGCTCGGCCTCTCGATCCGGCGGCCGAACCTGCAGGCGCGCACGGTCGTCCCCGTTGCGCTCGACAGCGGCACGCTCTCCGCGAGCGGCGAGGACGACACCGTGTACGAGCTCGACTGGCGCGCCCTCGCCGGACTCGACGTGCGCACGGGCACGCCATCCCCGTACCTGCGCCAGCTCGCGGGGCGCACGGTGCGCATCCCCGGCTACATCGTGCCCCTCGACGATTTCGCCGACGAGGTCACGGAGTTTCTGCTCGTCCCGTATTTCGGGGCGTGCATTCACACGCCGCCGCCGCCGCCGAATCAGATGGTGCATGTGCGCGTTGGCCGCGGCAGGCACGCCAGTACGTCCTGGGAGCGCCCGGTCTGGATCGAGGGGCGCCTCGAAATCAAGGCGGTACTGAGTCCCTACGGCGTGGTGGCGTTCACCATGCGCGCCGATAAGATCACCCCGTACGAGGAGCCGCGATGACCGGTCCTGCTCGCTTCCTGCTGATCCCCCTGCTGCTCGCGGCGGCCGCTCCGCTGCATGCGCAAGCCAAAGCCCACACGCACGGCTTGGCGGCGCTCGACATCGTGATCGAGGGGCGCACCGGCACCCTCGAGTTCCGCGCCCCCGCCGAAGACATCATCGGCTTCGAGCGCGATCCGCGCACGCCCACCGAACGATGGCAGCGCGACTTCGCCCTGTTGCGACTGCGCACGCGCATGCGTGAGATGGTGATCTTCGATCCGACGCTGGGGTGCACGCTCAAGGCCACCGAGATCCATGCGGGCGGCGATGATCACGATCACGATGCCGAGGCCACGACCAGCGGACACGCGGAAATCCACGGCGAGTTTGCGCTCGCGTGCGAGAAATCGCCCGCCGGCAAAGACATTCGTTTCGCCTTCAGCACGGTGTTCCCCACCATTCGCACGGTGCAGGTGCAGCTGCTGTCGGATGAGCGTCAGGACGGGCGCCGTATCGAAGGCGACCGCGGCACCGTGCGCCCCTGACGTCGCCCGGTTACGGTGTTCGCACCAGCGCACGCTCCAACACCACGCCGTCCACGCGTTCGGCGGGGGTCAGGCCGAGCAGTGACGCCAGCGTGGGTGCGATGTCCACCACGCGGGTGAAGGCATCGTCGCGGCCGGCGCGGAAGCTGCTCCCCCAGAAAATCAGCGGCACCTGCGCGTCGTAATCGTGCGGGCTGCCGTGCGTGGCCGGATTCGCGTCACCGAAGATGCTGTGCGGCGTGAGCGTGACCGTGGCGATCACATCGCCCCCTGGACGAAACATGTGCAGCCAGCGCCGTGCGATCACATCCTTCACCGTGTCGGCCTTGGCCAGATCATCGATGAGATCGGCCCGCTGCACGCCTGACAATCCACGCGCCGCCTTCACGAACGCCTCACCGACCCGTCGCAGGTCGCGATCACGTCCCTTCACCACCGTACGATCGACGGTGAGCGTGAACCCGTCGAAACCGAGGGCTTCGAGGGGCAGCTGCGCGCGGGCGGCGGCCGTGGCGGCGGCATTGACCGCCACCTGAAACTCCTCGAGGTACACGCGACGCGATGCACTGTTGGCGGCCGTGCGCACCTCCGGGCTGCTCGCCATGCCGTGATCGGCGGTCAGTACCACGGTGAGCCGATCGGCGCCCACCACGGACACGAGCGAATCGAGGAACGCGCCGATCATGCGATCGAGGCGCAGCACATGATCGTGCATCTCGCGCGAGTCCGGCCCCCAGCGGTGACCCACCGCGTCGGTGGTGGACAGCGAGACAGAGAGCAGATCGGTGTGCGCACGCTGCCCCAGCTCGAGGGCCTGCACGCCACGCCAGGCAAAGTCGAGCGTGTACTCGTCCATGAACGGAAACGCGACCAGCATGCTGGTGGCCCGCATGGAGTCACTGGGCATGGTGTACGGAAACAGGAACTCCTGGCCAAAGCTCTCACCCGGCACGCTGTCAGGTTCCGGGTATGCGGACGCTGGCAGCAGCAGGTCCCACACCTGACCCGCGTAGCGCGTGAAGACATGCCGCTCGTCGTTGAACGCCTGCACCCATGTGGGGAGCGTGTCGGCATACCAACTGCTGGTGGTGAAGCGGCCGGTGGAGCGCGCGTACCAGTACACCGGATGCGTGCCGCGTCCGATCGGCAGGATCGCCCCGCGGTCTTTTCGCGACACCGACAGCACCCGCGCCTCGGGATTGGCCGCCGTGAGCCAATCGGCGAAGGTAGTCCCCTGGAAGCGCGCCGGACTCGCCCCCGTTTCGTGCGTGCCAATGAGCGGCGCGTCGTCGGTGTTTACCCCGACCGCGTTACCGGCGATGCCCGTGCTGTACGGAAAGCGCCCTGAGAGAATGGACGCGTGGCCCGGCGCCGTCTCCGTGATCGCATGATCGTGAAAGGCCTGCGTGAACACGGCCCCCTCGGCGGCCAACCGACCGAGCCCACCAGTGAGCTGGTCGCGCCATCGCTCCAGATAGGCCGGCATGAACTGATCGATCGTGAGCACGACCACGAGCGCGGGCGGCTCGGCCGGCCGCGGCGTGGACGCGGAGGCGGATGCACCCGAGGGCGCGCAGGCACAGCTCGCGAACAGGAGCGAAGCGAGAAGCAGGGGCATGGTGCAAGTCGGTCAGAGGAAGCCGCTCGACCCAACATACCGTTTTGACCCCATGGCCGCCGTTGTGGTCCGGACGTCCGGGCCACATCTTCGCGCGATGGATTGGCTCACTGAACATCCGCTGTGGCGCAATGTCGTGGCGCGGACCACGATCTACTATCTCCTCGCGGGCGGCATGGCCGCCGTGATCTACCGCTATGTGCCCTCGGCCTGGGGGATGCTCGGCGGTGAAACGCTGACCGACCTGCTTGCGCCGCCTGCGCCCAGTGGCGACGGGAGCACCGCGACCGGCCTTGGCCCCACCCCACTGGCCACGGCCATCGCGATGTTCACCGCGTTCGCCACGTCGCTACCCGTGGCGTGGATCTACACCCTCACGCGGCGCAAGAAGGGCTATCAGCAGTCGATCGTGCAGACGTACCTGATTCTGCCCGTGGTCGTGGCCGGTATCGTGGTGCTGGTGAAGTATTCGCTCGCGCTCGCCTTCTCCCTCGGCGGGATCGTCGCCGCCGTTCGGTTCCGTACCTCGCTCGACGATAGCAAGGATGCCGCCGGTATCTTCGTGGTGACGGGCGTCGGCATGGCTGCCGCGGTCGCCCCCAGCGTGTCATGGGTGATCTCGGGTGCCTTCAACGCGCTCATGCTCGGACTCTGGTACACCGATTTCGGGCGACCATCAGCGCTCGAGGGCAAGACCGCGGAAAAGCGCATGCAGCGCGCGCTCGCCACCGCCAACCGCACAGGCATGTTCGTGGCCAAGCTCGACGAGGAGGTGCTCAAGTCACTCTCTCCGGAGCAGCTGGAAGCGATTGCGGATCGCGCGTGGCGGCGGCGCAAGAAGAACGCCAGCGACGCCGAGGACGACGCCCCGGTCGATCAGGCGGCGTACGAACATCTGCTACGCGTCCATACGCACGACGTCGCGGCGGCCCGCAAGGCCATCGAGCCACGGTTCAACGGGTTCTTCCAGCGCTGGAAGTTCATGGGCGCAATCAAGGACGGCGAGTTGCGCATTGCCGAGTATGGCGTCACGTTCGACGAGACGGTCACCATCGGGGTAGTCAGCGACGAGCTGCGTGCCATCCCCGAGTCCCCCGTTCGCAAGCTGGAGCTCAAATGACCTGTCCTGACCGCGTTCGCCGCAGCTGGCCTGGCCGCCTCCTGCGCTGTGCATGGGCCAGCAGCGTGACCGCGCTCGCGGTCGTCGGTGCCTCCGTCGGTGCCTCTGTCGGTGCCTCGACTCCGCTCGGCGCGCAGCCGCTGTTCAAGAGCGACTCCGTCCTCGAGGTCACGATCACCGCCAACATGCGCGACCTGTTGCGCGAGCGCGATTCCACCAAGCTGCAATGGTTCGGCGCGGAGTTCACCTACGCGGACGGAACCGGAACCGCCAGCGTACCCGTGGAGCTGCGCGCGCGCGGTCATTTCCGGCGGCAACGTGGCAACTGCGACTTCCCCCCGCTCATGGTCAAGCTCCCCAAGTCCGAAGCCAAGGGGACCGTGTTGCAGGGCAATCGGCGCGTGAAGCTCGCGACCCCATGTCGTCCGAACAGTGCCGAGTACCAGCAGTACATCCTGCTGGAGTACGGTGCGTACCGATCCTATCAGCTGTTGCACGAGGCCGCGCCGCGTACGCGACTCGCTCGCATCACGTATCGCGACTCGAGCGAGCGCATCAAGCCCGTGACGGTGCATGCCTTCTTCATCGAACTCGATGAAGAGGTGGCCAAGGAAGTGAGCGTGACGTTGCGAGACAACATGAAGGGCGCGCGCTTCCGCGATGTGCACACGCCCACGCTGCAGTCGCTCTCGCTGTTCGAGTTCATGGTGGGCAACCCGGATTGGTCACTCGGCGCGTTGCACAACATCTATCTGCTGCAGGACTCCACTGGGGTGGTGACGCCGGTGGCGTACGATTGGGATTGGTCGGGTTTGGTGAACACACGGTACTCGTTCCCCGACGCGTCGTTGCCGATCAAGTCGGTAACGCAACGGCTGTACATGGGACCGTGTCACACCATGGCCGAGTGGGGACCAACGCTCGCTCGCTATCGTGACACGAAGCCGGCACTCGATGCGGTCTGGGCATCGATCCCCGAGCTGTCGCCGGCCAAGCGGACGCAGGCGGAGCGATACCTCGGTGGTTTCTGGAAGATCCTCGATAACGAGAAGGACTTTCGCGGAACCGTCCTGCGCACCTGCCGACCGGAAGGCAACTGACCCGTATGCGTGGTTCGTGGGCCGCGGTGTGCACGCTCCTTTTCGCCACCCTGTCCTCGGCGTGTGATGGCACCGGACCTACCGCAGGGCCGCCCGATCCCACCGCCCCCGTGACACCCGCACGCCTGTTCGTGCAGATGCCGGGGTTGCCGCTGAATACCGGCAATGCCGGAGATCGCCTCGCCTTGCTGCACGCCGGATTTGCGGCGCGCGTGCGCGGCCCTGGTGGCGTGGACACCACGCTTGTGGGCGACGGTGTGCTCAACACACTCGCGCCCGGTCGCTATGTGGTGACGGCCGCCGAGGCCGACTTCGATGAAGTGACGTATCGGGTCACCACCGATTCACTCGAAGTCGCACTCGCGAGCGGCGAGACGCGGGTGGTCGCGACGCCCTACGTACCCACTTCGGGCGGATTCGACCTGCGCGTCGCGGGCGGTGTGCCCGACAGCGCTCGGATGCCGGCCACGCTGCGTCATCCCGATGGACGTGTTGACACGCTCACACTGCCCGCCCGTCGCACACGCCTGACACCCGGCGCGTACACCCTGTCTGCCGAGCCGCGCGCGGTTGAGGGGGTGCGCTTCGAACCGCTGCGCGCGATCGACACGGTACTTGTGACCGCGGGGCCGGTGGCACAGGCGACCTCGATCGCGTACGCTGCGACCTTGGCCACGCTTCGGGTGCGCGTGGCCGGCGTAAGCCGCGATGACTTGCCTGCACGCGTTACGCTGCGATCGCCCAGCGGTGCGCTGCGCGTCGTGAGCGTGATGGCCGACTCCACGGACGTGGTCGGCCTTGTGGGTGGTACGTACACGATCGTCGCCGAGCCATTCGCCACACCACTGGCGCAATACTACCCCGAACGAAGCGCGGATACCGTCGAGGTGATCCCGGGCGCGTTGACAACACGGGAGGTGCCCTTCCGTCGAGAGACCGCGTCGCTGCTCGTATCGGTTGAAGGGCTGCCGGACAGCACCGATGCGAACGTGCGCGTGACCGGACCTTTCAGTTTTTCGCGTGCGCTCGATCGCACCGCGGTGCTTGGTCCGCTGCGACCGGGCGCATACACCATCGTGGCAGACTCTGTCGCGGCACGCGCGCACACTTGGCGCGCCGACGTTCGTACGCAAGTCGCCACCGCCGAGTTCGGGGCGCCTGCGCAGCGCACGGTCCTGTACCAACTCGCGACGGGTGCGATCGCCGTGCATGTACACGGGTTGCCCGATGGCGTCGCCGCCGCGATTGCCGTTCGGGCGCCAGCGGGCGCACCAGCCACAGGGTTTCCGTGGTCGGTGACGCGTGACACGACACGCACCAACGTGCCGGCGGGGACATACACCCTCACCGCCACGAGCGTCGTGATCGGTGGCACGCTCTATCTCCCGTCACCCGCGCAACAGGCCATCACCGTCCTGCCCTCGCTCACGCCGATCGACGTCCCGATCACGTACGTGGAGACGGTCGGTCCGATTCTCGATTTCTCCATCCGCTTCGCCTATCTCACGCAGGCCACGCAGCGTCCCGATGGCAGCGTGCCGCTCGTGGCATCACGCGACGCACTGCTGCGTGTCTTCGTGGAGGCCAATCAGGGCAACGGCGAGTCGCTCTCGGTGCGCGCGCGGTTGTATCAGGGCGAGGCCCTCTATCGCACGCTCACGATTCCGTCACCGAGCGGAAGCGTACCACTCGGTGTCAACGAGGGGATGCTCGCCCAATCGTGGAACGTCCCGATTGCCGCGGGTGATGTGCGCGAGGGGATGTCGTTCGTGGTGGATTTCGGCGACGCGCCAGGCGTGAGTGACGCGAACACGGAAAACAACCGATACCCGCGCGACAGTCGGCAGGCGGTCGATGTGCGCGTCGTGCCGCCATTCGCGCTGGTGCTGGTGCCGGTGGCCCATCCCATCGACGGCCTCACAGGCAACATTACCGCCACCAACGCCGATGCGTTCACGTCATTCATGCGTGATGTACTGCCGTTGCAGCAGGTGATCACCACCGTACGCGCCCCGTTCACGACCGCGGCACGCGCACTGCTGCCGGACGATGCGAACAACGCGTGGATCACGTTGCTCAACGAAATCCGCCTCTTGCAGCTGGCCGACGGCAACTCGTCCACCCACTACATGGGCGTGGTGGGCACCACGTATCAGGCCGGCGTTGCCGGACTCGCCACGATCGGTGGCCGCCACGCGATCACGTGGGACAACCAGTCAAGCGGACCACGCGTGCTGGCGCACGAGCTCGGGCACAACTTCGGGCGCTTTCACAGCCCGGGGTGCGGTGCGGGCTTCATCGACGCGAACTATCCGTACGGGGGCGGTGCCATTGGCGTGTGGGGCTGGACCGGAAGCGGGATGGCGTCGCCCACGGCCACCAACGACATCATGGGCTACTGCAATCTGCAGTGGACGTCGGACTACACGTGGCGTGGCATTCTCTCGCAGCGTGCCACCATGGGTGCCCTCGGGGCGCTGCGAGGCGGAGGTCGTGCCACGCCGGCGCGCGACTCCATGCTGCTGGTGTGGGGGCAGATCGGGCCCGACGGCGCACGCCTCGAACCTGCCATGCCGTTCGTTACCGCGCCGTCGCTCCCACCCGTTGGCACCGGGCGCTACACACTGGAGTGGCTTGATGCTGTCGGTCGCGTGCTCTACCGCTTGCAGTTTGACGGCGAGGCGGTCGATCACCGAACCGCAACACGCACCTTTGCGGCGGCGGTGCCGATGCGCGCATGGTCCGGCACGGTGGTCGCGTTGCGTCTTCGGGAGGGCGCGCGCACACTGGCCGCGATGCGTTCCGGCGACCAGGCGCTCACGCTCGAGCAGGATGAACGAACTGGCGTGATCACGGGGCTCGTGCGCGAGACTGGGCGACCGAACAGCCCCGCGACATCACCGAGCGTCGGCGCACGCGAGGTCCTGCGGCACACGTCCGACGGACTGCGCGCCCGCGTCACCCGCGTCCGCATCCCCTGACCGCTCGCCGACGCTTAACTTTCCGGGTATGGATCGACTCTTTCTGACTCTCGGTGCGCTGTCGGCCGGCCTGAGTGTGGCCGCCGGTGCCTTTGGCGCGCACGCCCTCCGCGAACGCGTGGAGCCACGCCTGCTCGAAGTCTTCGAGACGGCTGCGCGGTATCAGATGTACCACGCCCTGGCCCTGCTGGCCGTGGCCTGGCTGGCGACGCGGGTCACCAGCAACTGGCTCTCGGCGAGCGGCTGGCTGTTCGTGGCGGGCACGGTGCTCTTTTCCGGCTCGCTCTACGCCATGACGTTCACGGGCATCCGAGCCCTCGGCGCGATCACACCGATCGGTGGCGTGTGCTTCATTGCCGGGTGGCTCGCTCTCGCCATGGCAGCCAGAAGCTAGCGGCTTGTGGGATCGGCGCACGCGGCCGATACTCCGAGGGGTTGGACTGAGCGCATGACCCTTTGACGCCGTGGAGGTGTGCCACGCAGCACCCTTCGCGCGTTCTCGCCTTGTCCGGTTGCCTGCATGTCCGCCTCCCCCCCCGACCCCCGCCAGCTGGTCGATCGTCTCGAATGGCTCGCGAGCCAGATCGAGACTGGTGTGGTCATCACTGATGTCGATGGTCGAGTCGAGTGGGTGAACGAGGGATTCACGCGCATGTCCGGGTACGCGACGCACGAGTTGCTTGGCCGTAGACCTGGCGAGCTGCTGCAAGGCCCGGACACCGATCCCGCCGCCATTGCCGCCATGCGTGACGCGGTACGTGAGCATCGTTCGTTCATGGTGGAGATCCTCAACTATGCGCGCGATGGGCACCCGTACTGGGTGCACATCGACTGCCATCCGATGCGATCCGCTGACGGGCGACTCGAGGGCTTCATGGCGCTCGAAATCGACATCACGGATCGGCAGCGCACGCGCGCCTCACTGCTGGAGAGTGAGGCGCGCTATCGCAGTCTGTTCGAGCACGCGCATGAGGCAATCCTCATTGCCGATGACTCGGGGTGCTACGTGGATGCCAATCCGGCGGCCGTGCACCTGCTTGGCTATTCGCTCGAAGAGTTGCGGGGCATGACCGTGGCTGACATCGCAGCGCCGGAAGCCGCGAGGCCGCGTTGGCAGGCGTTCGAGCGCGAGGGTGTACAGCGCGGAGAGATCGACCTGCGCTCCCGCGATGGCACCGTGCGCACCATGGAATACAACGCGGTCCGCGCCTTTCGCCCCGGATTGCACCTCTCGATGCTGCGCGACGTCACCGATCGCAAACAAGCGGAGGTTCGGGCGCGCCGCAGCGATCGTCTCGAGGCGCTTGGCACGTTGGCGGGAGGAATTGCGCACGATTTCAACAACATCCTCACTGGCATGCTCGGGCAGCTCGAGGTCGTACAACAGGAGTTGCAGGCCAGCGGTGCGGCGCACGAATCGCTCGATGCCATCGCTGACGGCGGGCGACGCGCGCGCGAGCTGATCCAGCGCATCCTCGCGTTCAGTCGGCTGCATGAACCTGTCCGCGAACCCATCGCGATCGGGGCCGTCGTGCAGGAAGCCGTGCACCTGCTGCGCTCGCTGTTGCCCGCCATGGTGGACCTCCAGCTCTCGACCGATCCCGCCTGCCCGCTGGTGGCCGGCGACGCGACGGCGCTGCATCAGGTCGTGCTCAACTTGTGCACCAATGCGTGGCATGCCCTGCCGCCGACGGGCGGACGCATCGATGTGCACGTGGATCATCTGACGGTTCGGCCCAACGACGCCGAGCTCGCGACGATGCCCCCGGGCCCGGTCGTCCGACTGGTCGTTCGCGACAACGGACACGGCATGGACGACACCGTGCTCGCGCGCATCTTCGAACCGCTCTTCACCACCAAGCCGGTCGGCGAGGGAACCGGTCTCGGACTCGCGGGCGTACAGGCGATCATCACGGGACTCAACGGCGTGGTGCAGGTGCGCAGCGCGCCAGGCACGGGCAGCGCATTCACGATCTGGCTGCCGGCGCTGCGCACGACGGACGTACCGACGAAGCCGACGAACGAGACCGCAATGCCGCATGGTCGCGGTGCACGCATTGTGCTTGCCGACGATGATCCGCACACGCGCCACGCGCTCGAGCGCATGCTGCGACATCTCGAGTATTCGGTGGAGTCGTACGAAGACCCGCGTGAAGCACTCGCACGCGTCACCGCATCGCCCAGCTCCGTCGACCTGCTCGTGAGTGACCTCGCCATGCCGTCCATGAGCGGCGATGTGCTCGCGCGCTCCTGCCGCGTCATACGCAGCGATCTGCCAATCCTGATACTCAGCGGCTATCTGACGGATGACATGCGCGCGCAGCTCGCCGTGAGTCACGTTGCCACCGTGGACAAACCACCATCGCTGCGCACGCTGGCAGAAACGATCAATGCGCTGATCGAAAGCCGCGTAACCTGAGACTGTTCGACACGACACTCACCGAGCTGAAGGCCATGGCGGCGCTGGCCAACATCGGACTCAGCAGCAGGCCGGTGAACGGAAAAAGCACGCCGGCCGCGATCGGTATGCCGAGCGTATTGTAGCCGAACGCCCAGAACAGATTCTGGCGCATGGTACGCATGGTACGACGAGACAGCGTGATCGCGTCCACTACACCGAGCAGGTCGCCACGCATGAGCGCCAGATCGGCCGCCTCCACGGCGATATCGGTGCCAGTGCCGATGGCGATCCCCACATCGGCGCGCGCGAGGGCCGGCGCGTCGTTCACGCCATCGCCCACCATCGCCACCACCTGCCCCAGCTGCTGCAGCCGCTCCACTTCGGCCACCTTGCCGCTCGGCAACACGCCAGCGACCACGCGTTCAATACCAGCGGCACGCGCGACCGCGTGTGCGGTCACGGCATTGTCGCCGGTCAGCATCACGACGTCGAGCCCGAGCGATCGAAGCTGCGTGATGGCACGGCGCGAGCTGTCGCGAATCGGGTCGGCGACCGCGAAGACGCCGGCCAACGCGCCATCCACCGCGACATACATGGGCGTCTTGGCCTCCGCGGCAAAGCGTTCGGCGTGCGCTTCCAGCGACGAGCCATCGATGCTCCACGCCGAGAGCAGCGCGGCATTGCCAATGAGTACGGCGCGCCCGTCCACGACGCCGTGCACCCCCTGCCCCGTGGTGCTCTCGAATGTTTCAGGGTGCGTGAGCGTGAGCCCGCGTGCTTCGGCGAATCGCACGATCGCGGCAGCCAACGGATGCTCACTCGCACGCTCGAGCGACGCGGCCACGCGCAGCAGGTCGTCTTCGCCCTGTGTGCTGTGTGGCACGAGCACGATATCCGTCACGCTCGGACGCCCCTCGGTCACGGTGCCGGTCTTGTCGAGCACCACCGTAGTCACGTCGCCCGCGCGCTGCAGCGCCTCGCCGCCCTTGATCAGCACGCCGAGCTCCGCACCACGACCCGTCGCCACCATCACCGCCGTGGGCACCGCGAGTCCCATCGCACATGGGCAGGCAATGATGAGGACCGACACGGCGGTCGCGAAACCACGCATCGCCGACTCGCCTACGCTGCCACCGTTCACGTGCACCGACACGAACCACGTGGCGAACGTGATGATCGCGAGACTGAGCACGATCGGCACGAAGATCGCACTGATGCGATCGGCCAGCCGCTGCATGGGTGCGCGACTGCCTTGCGCATCGCGCATGAGCTGCACCAGCTGCGCAAGCACGCTGTCGCGACCCAACGTGGTGGCGCGCAGCCGGAAGCTTCCGGTACCGTTGATCGTTCCGCCAATGGCGCGGTCGCCCGCCTGTTTGGTCACGGGCATGGATTCGCCGGTCAACATGCTTTCGTCGACCGCGCTCGACCCGCTCACCAACTCGCCGTCCACCGGCACGCGTTCACCGGGGCGCACGATCACCACGTCGCCTCGCTGCACCTGTTCGATCGGCAGGTCGCGCTCGGTTCCATCGCGTTCCACGCGGGCGGTACCTGGCTGCAGCTGCGACAGCGCCTTGAGCGCGCGCGATGTGCGCTGCTTGGCGCGCGCTTCGAAGGCGTTGCCGGTGAGAATGAACGCGATGATGATGATCACCGCCTCGTAGTACACATCGGGCATGACGCCCGCGGCGATGAAGAGGTTCGGCACGAGCGTGGCCGCCAGCGAATACACGAACGCCGCGCCCGTCCCCACGGCCACCAGCGTATTCATGTCGGCGGCACGATGCGTGAAAGCCGCCCAGGCGCGTGTGAAGAAGTGGCGACCGGCCCACAACATCACCCACAGCGTGAGTGCCAGCAGTCCCCACGTGATCACGGCGTGCGGCACCACATACAACCACGGCGCCACGCGCTCGAGCGCGGGCGTCATGGATTCCATCGCCCAGCGCATGAACGGGTCGGCGACGGTGTCGGTGTGCATGTGCTCGGGCGCGCGCATGAGCGGCATGCTCATCACCATCGCTACCGCCCCGGCAATCGCGCTCGCGATCGCCTTGCCGCGCAGCGTGCGATACTCCGCCTCCTGCTCGGCCTCGCGCTCCTCCTGTGCTGCAATGGCCGATTGATCCGCCTGCGGGAGCTCGGCGTCGTAGCCCGTCTTGCGCACGACCTCCATGAGCGCATCGGGCGTGATCACCGCCGGGTCGAACGCGATGGTGGCGTTGGCCATCATCAGGTTCACATTGGCGTCGAAGACGCCGGGGGTCTTGCCGAGGGTACGCTGAACGCGCGAGGAGCAGGCGGCACACGTCATGCCGCCCACGGAGAGCACGACCTGCTCGGGGGCGGCGCTGTCCGCAGGCACGATCGTGGACGAGGCGGCGCTCACGGGGCCCCTCGTTCGTCGGCCGGCGTGGTGTCGCCGCTCCACAGGAAGTACCAGAGCACCCAAGCCACCGCCGCGATCGCGATGGCGATGACGCTGAGATCGAGCAGGGAGAAGGCCATGCGGGGCACCGGACACGAGGAAACGACCGACCTACATCGGAAAGATCGTATACCCCCTCCCCCTATGTCAAATTTCGGGGATCTGGGGGCTCAGACCGTATTGAGGTTGTACCGCATGATGCGCCCGTGGCGGCCGGTGCGGTCCCGCTCCAGCTCGTACACGTCGCCCAGGGGCACCGGTTGCTCGGCCAGGTGCGCCTCGAGACGCGCGTGGTCCTGCGCGGAGAGCACCAGCGTCTCCACAGCCAACGTGTCCGCCAGGTGCTCGCGGTTGCGGGCGCCGGCGATCACGGCACCGACGGCGGGCTGGTCGAGCACCCACCGCATGGCGACGGTGCCTATGCCGACGCCATGCGTCTGCGCGATCTCGTGCAGCAGAGCGAGCAGCGCCTGGAACCGCGCCCAGCCGCCGCACTCGTCAATGATGAGCTTGTATTTGGTGAGCGAGCGGTTCTCGAGCGGCTCGGCGGGCTCGGGCTGTCCAAGCCACCGGGCATGGAAGAAGCCGCCGGCGAGTGCGCCGTAGCACAGCAGCGACACTCCGCGTTCGGCGGCAAGCGCCGCCATGGAGTGCGCCGGGCGGCGATCGAGTAGCGAGTACTGCACCTGATGCGAAACGATCGGCACGCCCGCGTCGAGCAGCAGGCGGAGTTCGCGCGTGCCGAAGTTGGTGGCCCCGACGTGTCGAATCAGTCCGTCCTCGCGAAAGCGTGCGAGTGTCTGCGCAGCGGCCACGAGATCGCCACGCGCATAGTCCCACCAGTGCAGCTGCACCAGATCGAGCGTCGGCGTGCCGAGCCGTTCGCAGGAGCGGTGCAGCGTGCGCTCGAGATCGGCTGCGGTGAGGGTGTCGAGCCGATCGAGATCGGGCACACATTTGGTGTGCACCTGCACCCCATCGGCACCGTGCGCGCCGATGTATGCGCCGATCAGCGCTTCGACGCCGGTGTAGATGTCGGCGCAGTCGAAGGTGGTGATGCCTGCCGCCACATACGCGTGCATATCGGCGAGGGCACGGTCGTGCTCGACCGTGCCGTGCCCACCGGCGAGCTGCCACCCCCCCTTGATGATGCGCGAGATCGAGTAGCCCGGCGCCAGCGCAACCCGCGACACGGTGGCCGTGCTCATGCGCTCTGCTCCGGCGTGCCGGCGGGCATGGGCACGAGCGTCACATCCCCGTGGCGGAAGGTGCGCGTGCCCGTGCGCGTAATACGAAAACGTCCCCCGCAGTGCGGATCGGGACATGCCACCTCGGCATCGGTGGTCATCCAGTCGGCCGGGTGCGTGGGGCGCTGCTTGGCTGGCAGAATGGGGAGCAGCGCGGCGAGCGAATAGAGCGGAAAGCCCTGCCCGTCGGGGAAGCGCAGCATCTCGCCGTGCAGCTCGAACCAGTCACCGGCGCGGTGCGCGCACACCATGGGGCGTTCGGTGGCGAGTACTTCAACGCGCAGGTCGAAGAGAGTGAAGCTGTCGGTGGGGGTGGGCATGCGGGCTCCGGGATCACTGCGGGGACGGATTGAGAAGGGAGCAGTATGTACAGAAAAAAAAGGCCCGCAACATCGAAAGACGTTGCGGGCCTTCACATTGCCCCTCCAGGGGTCGAACCTGGAACCTTCTGAGTCAGAGTCAGACGCTCTGCCAATTGAGCTAAGGGGCAGTACTCCGTTCGCCCGCGTTTACACGCTTGCCAACGAACCAGAATCTTACCGCGTTCACCCCTCTTCGGGCAACCCCTGCGTTGGCCCGTCGACGGGCACCGCTCGCGCTTCCTGCAACGCCGCCAGCAGCTCGGCCGTCGCGAATGGTTTGCCCAGAATGCGTGCGACGCTTCCAGGCAGGTCGCGCGTGAGTGCGGCGTCGGCGAACCCGGACATCAGCAGCACCGGCGTGCGCGACCCCAACGCCCACAGCTGCCGCACAAACTCGGGACCGCTCATCACGGGCATGCGCACATCGCTCACCACCGCCGTG
>JAABRL010000040.1:0-3211 GCA_011390935.1 Gemmatimonas sp. | reverse complement strand
TCCGACTCCGTCGTCGCCATGGGCAGCGCCACGCGCACCGTCGTCCCGCGCCCGAGCTCGCTGTCCACCTCCACCGTGCCCTCGTGCGACGACACGATGCCGTAGACCACCGCCAGCCCCAGCCCGGTGCCGGAGCCAACCGGCTTGGTGGTGAAGAACGGATCGAACACACGTTCGAGCAGCGACGGAGCGATGCCTTCGCCCGTATCCGACACCTCGAGACACACGATGGCGGGCATCTCGGAACGACGCAGCGCCGCACGCACACGAATTTCGCCGCCCGCCGGCATCGCATCGCGCGCGTTCACCAACAGGTTCATCAGCACCTGCTCGAGCTGTCCCGGATCGGCCCACACGAGAAGCGGGGAGGACGGCACATCGATCGCAAGCGCGATGGACGCGGGCAGCAGGCGCCGCCAGAGCGGCTCTGCACTGCGTACCAGCGCTCCCACATCGATCGCCGCGGGAGTGGCCGCACGCTGCCGCCCGAACGCCAAGAGCTGCCGCACCAGCGCGGCCGCGCGAATCGTCGTCTCCTGCGCCAGGCGCAGTTCGCTCGCGGCGGGTGACTCGGCCGCAACATCGGCCAACGCCAGCTCCACGCTGCCACGCATCGCCGTGAGCAGGTTGTTGAAGTCGTGTGCGATTCCGCCAGCCAGGTGCCCAAGTGCGTCCAGCTTCTGCGACTGCAGCAACTGTTCACGCAGCATGTGTTCCCGCTCGGCGCGTGCGTACTGCTCAGTGAGGTCGTGCCAGGCAATGACGGTAATTTTGCGGCCGTTCAGGATGGCGCGACGCACATGCACCGCCGTGGGCACCGGCGTGCCGTCCGGCCGCTGATGCACCCACTCGAACCGATGCTCCGCCTGCGTACGCGTGATCGCGTCCATGCGCACCGACTTCTCCACCGACCGTGACCCATCAGGCTGGAACTCCGGCGAATACTCCACCGGATGTCGCCCAATCAGTTGCGAGCGGTCAGTCAATCCGAGCATCGCCAGCGCTGCCGGATTGCAGTCCACGATGCCGGGGCCACCGCCGAGCAACAGCCCTTCCGTGCTCTGATCCCACACGAGGCGGAAGGCGGCTTCCGCCTCTTTGCGCTCGCTAATGTCCAGGCCCGCCGCCACGATGCCACACACCTCGCCCGCCGCGTTTTCGAAGCGGCGCACATTCCAGATGAGCGTGCGGCGTGTCCCGTCCGCAACCACCGAATCGTCCTCGAACCCCCACGTTGGCTCGCCTGCCAGCACCTTCCGAATATCCGCCGCAATCGCCTCTCGCTGCTCCGGCACGATGAACGTGGCCACATAGTCGAGACCGAGCGCCTCGTCGCGCTCGACGCCGTACAAGCGTTCGGCCGCTCGATTCCAGTAGCAGATCGAGTGATCGGGGCGTAGCGCAAGCACCACGGAACCGGTGGTGTCCATGGCCGACTCGAGCAGGACGGACGGATCGAATGGGGGCCAGGGCATCTGCTGAAGGCTGAAGATCGGGACGCCGCGCCACGCGACGATTGCGCGCGACCGGGGTACTATCCCGTTGTGCTGATACTTCGTCCAGACCTGCGACCGCTCATCGCCCGTTCGAGACGGACGATGTTGTTGCTGCTGGTCACCGTGCCGCTGGTGACGTCCTGCCGTGCGGCCGTCGACGCCTATCACCCCGATGCCGCCGCAGCGCGGGACGCGGCCTCACAGCTGGCCTCGTCGGTGCAGTTCCGTTTCGACACCCCCACGCGGGATGCACGGTACGAACACGCCCGCATGCGACTGGCGCGCTACGCCCTCGCCCCGTCCAAACTCGTGGACGACACGATCTGGAGCGTGGTGCGCGGCAGTGAACGCCAACTGATCGCACGGGGACAACGGGTCGGCACAGACTACCGGCTGGCCGCCGCACCGCACGTCGCCCCGCCCTCCCGCGTGGGAGAGTCTCGGCACTTCGTCTCCCTCGACACACTGCCCGACGGTGATTGGCGCTGGACCACCCAGGTCGACCACGCCATCGGCAGTGCCACGCCGGACGCCATCCGTGCCGTCTTCGTGGCGCTCCTCCATTCGGCGGAACGACCGGCGGCGCAGATTCGTGCCGACTACCGGGCCACCCTGCCGCGCACCACCACCGCGTTCGGGCGCCTGGCCACACTCGACAGCGTCCGCACGGTGCCGTTGGCCGACGGATCCACCGCGGCAACGATTGGCGTGCGACTGCATCCGGAACGTATCGCGACCGCCTTCCCCGATTTTTCCCGCTACCTGCGCAAGTACGTCTCGCCCGCCACGTTCCGCGTTGCGCTGCGGGACCGCGCCGCGGTTGGCGCGCACGCCAATGACACGTGGTTCGTGATCGACGGCGCCGACGATGTGTTCGTGCTACGCTTCCGCAGCCGGAACGGACAGCTGCAGCCCTTCGATGGCCCGCTGCGCGACATGCCGGACACGGTGACGCTCCACGTGGATGCGTCCGTGAAGTTCGGGCCGTTCACGGTTGGTGTGGAATCCATGCGCGGGACATTTGTCTTCGTACGCACCGCCACCGAGACGGGGTGGGACATGCACTTCGACACGCAGCCGGAGTGGGACCTTCCGCCGATCGCCGGCCGCATGGTTCGTGGGCCGCTCAGTCGCCCCTTCGAGGGGAGTGGCGTGCGGGCGCGCCTGAGCGTGCTGCGGCTGGCCAACGGCCAGTCGGTGATTCACCGACGCACCGTGCTGGACGTACACGAAAGCACGCTCGTGCGCTGGCTGGGCAACTTGGGCTTCACCGCCATGGACGACTTTGCGGGGCGCGTGGAGCTGGAGGAGGCGCGTTTTCTGGCCGAGGCGATGCGGGCCATGCGGCAGGATGTAAGCACACTGCCCTGAAGTCGGAGCGACCGGAAACGAAATCGCCGCAGCCTGTAGGGCTGCGGCGGACGCGGCGGGTCCCGTCGGACCACACCTGACGATCCCTTCGTCAAGGGAACCGGAAGGTGCCTCACCCATCGCCATTGGAACTCTACGTCCTACCGTACGATGGCGGGCTGCCTTCCTATTTTCACATTGTACTCGCGAACCTTGCGCGAGTTCCAGATGTGTCCTGCAGGTGTTACCGCCGCGTGACGCGGTTGTTCCACCAATCCTGATGTATGGAGCTGAGGGGGCTCGAACCCCTGACCTCTGCAATGCGAATGCAGCGCTCTCCCAGCTGAGCTACAGCCCCGCGGGAC
>JAABRL010000039.1:4271-40449 GCA_011390935.1 Gemmatimonas sp. | reverse complement strand
CCCGAAGAGCTCGACGCGATGGATGTGGGATACACTGCGGCCTTCCTAGCCAGTCCGCTCGCCGCCGGCATCACCGGAGCGACTGTGTATGTGGACAAGGGGTACCACGCGATGGGCATGGCGGTCGATATCCCGGCCGTCGCGCCGTCTTCTGGCAACTGACGGCGTCCGTCTTCTCACCACGCACCGCTGCGAGTCGCGTCCATGACCTGGCTTCGCAGCGTGCGCGTGCGGCTCGCCGCACTCATGCTCGTCGTGGCCGTGCCGCTCATCGCGGTGCACGTCATGCAGTCGCGATCACAGCTCGCAGCCAGTCGCGACGCGGCACAGGAACGCGTCCTGCAAGCGGCCGAGCTCATGGCCAATCGCACCGATGACTGGATCGAAAGCGCCAACGCCGCGTTCCTGTCGCTCGCCGATCCGGTGCGCAGCCACTGGGATGACCGTCCCGCGCTCGACTCGATTCTGAGCATCGCGTCGGGTGCAACCAACCAGCGGTTGGTGAATTTCTTTGTGCTCGACACGCTCGGACGCAATCGCGGCAGCGGACGCCCAACGCCCGATCGGGACACCATCAACTTTCGCGAGCGCGACTACTTCATCGCCGCGCTGACGTCGAACTCCACGGTCGTCGGTGGACCGCGCCAGTCGTTCGTGCTCGCGGACCGTCCCTGGGTCGTCATCGTGGCACGTGCCCTGCGTGCCGCAGACGGACGCGCGTACGGTGTGATCGCCTCACCGGTGCGCGTCGACACGCTCACCGATTTCATCGGCATCGCCGCCTTTCGTGAACCGCCGCTCATCACGGTGCTCGACACGAGCGGCGTCATCGTCGCGCGCTCGGCCGCCCCCGCGTCGTACATCGGACGCAATGTGTTTCAAGTGACTGGACAACGATCCGATTTTCCGACACGCCCGCGCATGGATGTGGTGCCGGGCTCTGACGGCGTCGACCGCCTCACCGCCACGGTCGCTGCACGCCGCGCGCCGTGGCTCGTGAACGTGGGCGTCCCAGTCGCCGTGTTCGAAGCCCCGCTGATCGCACAGCGGCAGGAATACCTGCTCTGGTCGGTGTTTGCGCTACTCGTGGCCACGGCCGGTGCACTCCTGATCGGCGGACGCATCGCGCAGCCGCTGACCGTGCTCGCCAATGACGCGCAACAAATTGCCGACGGCGCGTCGGGGCACCGCGCCGACGTGGAAGGACCGCTGGAGGTGGACGTCTTGCGCGACGCGCTCAACCGTCTCGCCGAAACCAGTGAACGGCGCAACACGGCCCTCTCCGACAACGAACGACGCTATCGCTTTCTCTTCGAGTCCAATCCGCTGCCCATGTGGGCGTGGAACGCCGACACGATGGCGATCATGGCCGTGAACGAAGCCACGATCGAACACTACGGCTACACGCGCGACCAACTCATCGGACAACCCATCACCACGCTGCTCGACCCATCCGAGTACGAACGCTTCAGTCAGCGACGACTCCCGTTCACGGAAGATCGTCAGAACGCCGGCACCTGGCGGCATCGGACCGCCGACGGTCGGATTGTCGAGATGGAGATCATTGCCACCTCCACGCGTCGACTCGGTGAAGCGAACTGGCTTTCCATCGGCCTAGATGTCACGGCACGCCGCGAGGCCGAGCGTGCGCTCGCGGCGAGTGAGTCGCAACTGCGGCAGGCGCAGAAGATGGAGGCGGTTGGTGCCTTCGCTGGCGGCATTGCACACGATTTCAACAACCTGCTCACCGGCATCGTGGGCTTCAGCGAACTCGCCCTTGCGGAGATCGAGTCGCGTCATGCCGTGCGTCCCGACCTGGTTGAGATCCGCGCGCTCGCCGAGCGCGGCGCCGAACTCACCCGACACATTCTGGCGGTGAGCCGCAAGCAGGTCCTGCAACCCACCGTGCTCGACATCAACGCGATTGTGGCCGATCTCGAACGGCTGTTCGCACGCCTGGTGGGAGAAGACGTCACCATCGTCACGTCGCGCGATGCGGCGCTCGGCACCATCAAGGCCGATGCCGGGCAGCTCGAACAAGTGCTGCTCAATCTCGTGGCCAATGCGCGCGACGCGATGCCGGCCGGTGGCACCCTCACCATCGAGACGCACGCCATCACCGCCGCACGCGCCGGCGATTGGTCCCTTGCCACCCGTGAATGGTGCATGCTGCTCGTGCGCGACACGGGCATCGGTATGACCGCCGTGGTGCGTGAGCGTGTCTTCGAGCCGTTCTTCACCACCAAGGAGCGCGGGAAAGGCACCGGGCTCGGGCTCGCGCTGGCCTATGCCGTCGTGCAGCAGGCGCACGGCAGCATCACCTGCGAGAGTGAACCGGGCGTTGGGACCACATTCCGCCTCTTCTTCCCCGCCGTGCGCTCACCAGCCGCGATCGTCGCGCACGAACCGACCGATCCGGCCAGTTGGCCGTGCGGTTCCGAAACCATTCTGCTCGCCGAAGACGAGGAGTCGGTACGCATGGTGGCCAGTGCGGCACTGGAACGTTGCGGGTACCGCGTGCTCACCGCTGCCGATGGAGAAGCGGCGCTCGCCACGGCGCGGGCCTTCGAAGGCCGCATCGACCTGCTGGTGTCCGACGTGGTCATGCCCGGCATTCACGGACGACAGTTGGCCGAAGCGCTCCTCGCGGAGCGAAGCGCGCTGCGCGTGCTCTTCGCGTCCGGATATACCGATGACGATGTGCTGCTGCGCGGAATCCGGGTCGATGAAGTACCGTTCCTGCAGAAGCCCTTCACCCCTGCACAGCTGGTTCGGCGCGTGCGCGAGGTGCTCGATGCACCGGTCGTCCCGCTCACGCGTTCGACCTGAGGCTTCGCGCGACGCACATGATCGTGGTCCTGCTGGTGCTCTTCGCGGTGAGCTCCGCCTTCATCGCCGTGCTGGCCGGGGGCCTGATGCTGCCGCGCCAGCAGGCGGTGTCGCGCACCGTTCGTGTACATGCCACGCCGGACATCGTGTGGGGCCGCATCGCGAATCCGGCCGACTACCCGACGTGGCGTACGCACACCTCGTCCGTTGAGCTGCTCGGCACGGCACCGCTGCGGTGGCGCGAGTTTGGCGCCGAAGGCTCGTTCGCGTTCGAGGTCACGACCGACGCACCGCCCGAACATCTGGTAGCCATCGCCGTCGATGATGACGTCGCACGTCGTCCGGAACGTGAGTTCCTGCTGCGCCCCGACGCCGACGGCACCACCGTGACGTACACCGAGCGGTGCACACTGGCCAATCCGATTGCACGGTTCGTGTTTCGCTATCTGTGGACCGCGGACGATACCGTCCGCGAGATGCTCACCGACCTTCGCCGGGCCGTCGATCCGCACTGAGGACGCGCGGCATGACGTGGCCCCCTCGGCAGCACGTCGTGGCGGCGTCAGCGAAGGCGCGCGAGTCGTCGAATGCTCACGATCCCCAGCATCGGCCCCATCGCCAGCAACGGGAAGGCCCACGCCCAGCCGATCGTGTCCACCAGCATCGGCACCACCTGAATCGTGATCGTGGTGAGCAGGAAGCCGAGTGACACCTGCAGCGTGAGCGCTGTCCCGACCGCGTCCGCCGGCGCATGCTCGGTCGCGAGCACGCTGAACTGCGCGCTGTCCGCGATCACGAAGAAGCCCCACACCAGTGCGACCGGCGCCAGCACCCACCAGCTGCGCCCGAAGGTGAGCCCGATGAGCAACGCGCAGCTCCCACTGATCGCCATGGCCCAGATCACGAGCCGCTCGCGCCCGATGCGATCAGCCACGAGGCCGCCCCACACGCAGCCAATGCCACCCACGGCGATCACACCGAAGGCGAGCACCCCGACCAGCCACGGGGGCGCCGCAGCCTCAGCACTGCGCGTCAGGCGAGTCACCTCACTCGCTGCGAGGAACGCGGGGATCCACGTCCAGAAGCTGTAGAGTTCGGCCATGTGCCCGAGGTAGCCGCCGAGCGCGAGTCGGTAGCGGCGCGAGCCCAGCACGTCGGCCAGACGTGACCAGGCGAAGGGGCGAGCCGGAAAGGCGTAGGGACCGTCGCGGTAGCCGAGCCAGACCAGCGCGGCCGCCAGCAGCGCGGAGGCGCTCGCCGCCAATGCGATAGCGCGCACGGAGAGCCCGGGGATGGCCTGCGCGAGGTATGGGAGCGCTTTGCCGACGGTGAGCGCTCCCACGATCGTGCCCACCGCCAATCCGCGGCGCGTCCGAAACCAGGTGGCCGCCATTTTCATGGCCGGCGGGTAGACCCCCGCCAGACAGGCGCCGGTGGTGAATCGGGACACGAGCACCACGGCGAAGGAATCGCTGAATGCGAGCGGCAGATTCGCGAGTGCTCCTGCCACGGCCGCGCCCGCGAAGAGGCGTCGCGTGGGGATGACGTCGGCCAGGTTCAGCAGGGCGCTGCTTGCGGTGCCGAGCACGAAGCCGATCTGCACGGCGTTCGTGAGTAGTGCCACTTGAGAGCCATCTAGCGACCACTTGAGAGCCAATTGTGGCGCCGATGCGCTTCCTGCAAACCACAGCGCCATCCCGAAGAGTTCGGCGATGGCCAGCAGCGTCAGGAGACGCCAGCGAGAGGGATCGGAATCGGAGACCGGCGAGTCGAGGGGCACGCGCGAAGTATCCACCGCCGCGCACACGACGTCTACCACCGAAGACCTTGCCCGAACTGCTACTAAAGTGATATCATTATGAAGTCACTTCACACACACCGCTTCGCGTCCGAGGACACAATGACGTTCCGTGAGACTGAAGTTCGGCCCTTGGCTGGCATCCCGATCGCTCTGCTGCTCTTCGCCGCCATCGCGGCCGGCATCTGGATGTTCGCCGTGTCGGCACGTGCGCAGGACGGCGCGCGGGTGATTGGCGCGCTGGTCACGCTCGTCATCGGCATCAGCCTCACCCCCGGCCTTTTCGTCGTCGCCCCCAATGAGGGCAAGGTGCTCACGCTCTTCGGCAACTACAAAGGCACCACCAAGCAGCCCGGGCTCTGGTTCACCAACCCGTTCATGACCAAGGCGGCGGTCTCCCTGCGCGTCCGCAACTTCGAAACCGGCAAGCTCAAGGTGAATGACGCACGCTCCAACCCGGTCGACATCGCCGCCGTCGTGGTGTGGCGCGTCACGGATACCGCCGAGGCGATCTTCGAAGTGAACAACTACGAGGAATACGTGCACATGCAGAGCGAATCGGCGCTGCGTGCGCTGGCGAGCAAGTACCCGTACGACACGCACGGCGAGGCCGACATCTCGCTCTCCACGCACACCGATGAAGTGTCGCACAGCCTGCTCGAAGCCCTCATTGAGCGGCTCGCGAAGGCCGGCGTCGAAGTCATGGAAGCACGCATCAGCCACTTGGCGTACGCCCAGGAAATCGCGGCGGCCATGCTGCAGCGGCAGCAGGCGAGTGCCGTCGTCGCCGCGCGTCAGACGATCGTGGAAGGCGCCGTCGGCATGGTGCAGATGGCGCTCGAACACATTGCCCGCGATGGCATTGTGGAGTTCGACGACGATCGCAAGGCGGCCATGGTGAGCAACCTGCTCGTGGTGCTGTGCGCCGATCGGTCCGTCACGCCCGTCGTCAACACCGGCTCCATCCACCATTGAGTGCCAGGACCGTGCGCGCCCTGACCGCCTCCGCCCGTGGCTGAACGCAAGCCGTTCCTGCTGCGCATCGATCGCCACGTCCTTGACGCGGTGCAACGATGGGCGAACGATGATCTGCGCAGCCTGAACGGGCAGATCGAGTTCCTGCTGCGCGATGCGCTCAGGCGCGCCGGCCGTGCGCGCCCGCGTACGGCGAGTGACGCACCCGCCATTGACACCACCGACCGATCGGCCGACGACTCGGCAGCGGATGACCTTTGACCCGAGACATCTCATGCCCGTTCGGACCAGCTCTCGCATCGCGCGGCGCACTCGCGCCCTGATCGGTCTCGCTCTCGTGACAGGTGTCGTCGGCGCCGAGCCCGTGGTAGCGCAACCGGTGTCATCGAACGACTTCACCATGTTCTACCTCGTGGGCAGTGACACGCTCGGCATCGAACAGGTCGCCATCTCCGCGTCGGCGTGGACCGGCGATCTGCAGATGCGCGGGCAACCGCGCATGCGATGGACGCAGTCGCTCAACGAGCCGGACGGTACCAGCACGCTGACAATCGACGCGTGGCGCCCAGGCGCGGCCGCAACCGAGGCACCGATGCAGCGACTGACGCTGCGCACACGCGGCGATAGCGCCTATGTGTTCGCCACGCCCGCGGACGGTGCGCCGCTGGGCGCGCCCGTCGCCACCCTGCCCGCGCGACGCGGCGGCGCGTGGCTGGTGAATCAATCACTCTCGCACAGCGCGTGGCTCGCACATCGCACCGCGCGAGCGGGGCGCGACACCGCCTGGGTCATGCTCGCCAGCGGCGCGCAGCTTTTTCCCGGTGCGTTCGCGGCGAACGGCGACACGCTCTCACTCACCATCGCGGGTGTCGAGAGCCAGTACCTGCTTGGCAACGATGGCACGCCGCGTTCAGTCCGTGTACCATCGCAACGCTTCTCCGGTATCGTCGTGCGCGGTTCCGTCGCGCGCGCACCTGACGCGCTGCGCATCTCCTACGACGCACCAGCCGGCGCGCCCTACACGGCCGAACACGTGCGCATCGCCACCCCGATGGGACACGAGTTGGCGGCCACGCTCACACGCCCACGCACCACCACGCGCGTGCCGCTCGTGATCACGATCTCCGGCAGCGGCGCGCAGGAGCGTGACGAAGCGATTCCCGGGGTGGAGGGATATCGTCCCTTTCGGGAAATCGCCGACACGCTCGGTCGACGCGGCGTTGCCGTGCTGCGCTTCGATGACCGCGGCACCGGTGAAAGTGGCGGTACACACCGCGGCGCCACGAGTCGCGACTTCGCCGACGATGTGCGCGCACTCGTGGCCTGGGCGCGCACGCGCGACGATCTCGACGGCGATCACATCATGCTGCTCGGCCACAGCGAGGGTGGCTTGATCGCCCCGCTGGTAGCGGCCGACGATACGCGCCTCGCCGGCATCGCCCTGCTCGCGGGGCCCGCATACACCGGCGCGCAGATCGTGGCGTTCCAGCAGCGTTCCGCCATTCGCGAGAGTTATCCGTCCGCGTTCGCCTCCGTGCGCGACTCCATGTTTCGTGCGGCCCAGCAGCAGGTGGATAGTCTCGCACGCAGCGATGCCTGGATGCGCGAGTTCCTCAGCTACGATCCGCTGCCAACGATCGCGCGCGTAGATGTGCCCGTGCTCATTCTGCAGGGCGAGAAGGACATGCAGGTCACGCCGGAGCAGGCCGACACGTTGGCGGCGGCACTGCGGCGTGGTGGCAACAGTCGCGTCACCATGCATCGGCTCCGCACCACGAACCACCTCTTTCAGCGCGATCCGTCCGGAACGCCCGGCGGTTACGGGGCGCTCCCCGACCGCCGCGTCACGCGTGAGACGCTTGGGCTCGTGACGGACTGGGTACTGGAACGCATCGCGCCGTAAAGTCACGCGCGGCGCCCGCGTTCAGCGTACCTCACCGACCGTCGCGCGCGGCGCCCGCCTTCAGCGAGCGCGACGCGTCGACGCGTGAGCGAGCAGCTCGGCGACCGCCTGCTGGAACGCGGGCACGGTAAACGGCTTCTGCAGAAATCGCGTACGGCGATCGCCGGGCGCACCACGGATCGCCGCATTGCGTGCGTACCCCGACATGAACAGCACCGGCAGGTCGGCGCGCTCGGTGCGAATCTTGTTCACCAGCTCACTGCCACCGAGCCGCGGCATGACCACGTCGGTGACGAGCACGTCGATTTCCTGTCGATGCATTTCGTAGAGCGCGAGTGCCTCCACGCCGTCGCGCGCCACGAACACCACATAGCCCTGTCGCTCGAGAACGCGCTGCGTGAGATCGCGCACACCATCTTCGTCTTCCACCAGCAGGACCGAGCGTGGACCCGTCACTACCGGCATTGCGCTCGGCGTTGGTCGCTGAATGCGCACCTCGCCGTCCACGCGCGGCAGACACACATGCACCGTGGTCCCACGCTGCGGTACGCTCTCGATCCACACGTACCCATCGCTCTGCTTCACGATGCCGTACACCGTGGCGAGCCCAAGACCCGTCCCTTCCCCCACGCCCTTCGTGGTGAAGAACGGTTCGAACGCACGCGCCTTGGTGTTCTCATCCATACCGGCGCCGCTATCGGTGACCGACAGATACGTGTACCGACCGGGGCGAATGGGCACGTCGGGCGGCGCGACCGGACCATCGCCCTGCCAGCCGCCGTGTGCATGGCCCACGCCGATCTCGCCGGTGCGCAGCTCGAGACGCCCGCCTTCCGGCATGGCATCGCGCGCATTGATCACGAGGTTGATGATCACCTGCTCGAGCTGACCGCGATCGACGCGCACCAACCCGACATGGCTCGCGGGCGTGAGTACCACATCGATCGTTTTCGGAATGAGCCGGTCGAGCATGCGCGTGAGCTGCGCCACCACCGCATTGAGATCGAGATCCTGCGGCTGCAGCACCTGCTTGCGACCGAACGCCAACAGCTGCCGCGTGAGATCACTCGCGCGAGCCGCCGCGCGTTCGATCTCCTGCAACTCGCCCCGCTGCTCGCTGTCCGCCGGCATGCGTTCGAGAATCAGCGCGGCGTTACCACGAATCACGGTGAGCAGATTGTTGAAGTCGTGCGCCACCCCCCCCGCGAGGCGCCCCACGGCGTCCATCTTCTGCGCCTGTCGCAGCTGCTCTTCGAGCGCGTGTCGCTCCGTGGTGTCCAGCATGACGCCCAGCACACGCTCCGCGCGTCCCTGCGCATCGCGCACGACGTGGAAATGATCGTGCACCATGGCGTACGTGTCATCTGCTCGGCGAAAGCGATAGGCATGCGTGGCGTTGCCGATGCGACTCGCATACACCTCTTCCGACGTCGCCAGCAGCGCCCCCACGTCATCGGGATGCACGCGCTCATGCCACCAGCCGATCGGCAGCTTCGTCCCCCGCACATCCCACCCGAACCGATCGGTCATGCCGTCGAGATAGGTGATGGTGTCATCGGAGAGGTCCCACTCCCAGATCGCGCCGCCTGCCGCGCTCGTGACCAACCGATACCGCTCTTCCGATGAGCGCAGCGCCGCTTCCGTCTGCTTCTGCGCCCGCAGATCGAGCGCGAAGCACCAGCCGACACCGCGCACCCGGTCGAGCGTCGTGACGACCACGAGCACTGGCACATTGCTGCCGTCACGATGCCGCAATACCGTCTCATATGGCGGCGCCATGCCCGCTTCTTCCACGAGCGCGCGCATCACACGGGTTGAGGCTGCCGCAATCGGGTCCTCGAGCGATTCCCAGCTCAGGTCGCCCGCGAGCAGCGCATCCTGCGTCGCGCCCACGAGATCGAGGAACGCCTCGTTCGCGTCGAGAATGCGCCCGTCCTGACTCCAGGCCGCCACGGCCACTGCCCGAGCGTCGGGGACGCCGAGTCCGCTCTCATACGCTGGCGACAGGGAGCGAGACAACGGCGAGGGAGTGAAAGTTCGGGTGCGTGACACGCAGACGGGGTGGCAGCGGTTGGCACAGCAGGCGGGCGATAGTGGAAACGTGGCAGAGCGAGCGCGGAATCGCCACTGCCGCACCGTCACAAGCTGACATTCACGGCATGCGTACGCCGATCCTGCAACCGACAGGCGTTCGCCGCCGTAGGTTGGGAACATGGCCACCTTCTCCACCGGCGACCTGACCGGACTCCGATCCGCCCTGCGCGGTCAGTACAGCATCGAGCGCGAACTCGGACGCGGCGGCATGGGGGTCGTGTTTCTCGCGCGCGACGAGCGCCTCGACCGGCCGGTCGCACTGAAGGTGCTGCCGCGAGAGCTGGCGGCGCGCGTCGAAACCCGTGAACGCTTCCTGCGCGAAGCGCGCACCGCCGCCCAGCTGTCGCATCCGCACATCGTGCCCGTGTATCGCGCCGACGAGATCGATGACCTGGCCTTCTTCGCCATGGGGTACGTGGACGGGGAGACGTTTGCCGATCGCATTCGGGATCGTGCGCCGCTCACCGCCGCGGACACGGTCCGCGTACTGCGCGAAGTCGCGTGGGCACTGGCCTACGCGCACGCACGCGGCATCGTGCACCGCGACATCAAGCCGGAGAACATTCTGCTCGACCGGGCGAGTGGCCGCGCCCTCGTGTCCGACTTCGGCATCGCGCGCTCGGAGTTCGATCCATCGCTGACCGCAGACGGCTACGTGCTCGGCACCGTGCACTACATGAGCCCGGAACAGTGTGCGGGCGACACGCTCGACGGACGCAGCGACCTGTACGCACTCGGCGTGGCCGGCTTCTATGCACTGAGCGGGCGCTTGCCCTTCGAAGAGGAATCACCGCAGGCCATCATCGTGGCGCACGCCACGCGCCACCCGCCGGCGCTGCGCTCGATCGCACCCGACGTGCCGGCCGCGCTCGCCGACGTGATCGATCTGTGCCTGCGCAAGGATCCGGCGCATCGGTACGCCACGGGCGAGGAGCTCGCCGACGCCCTCACGAAGGCGCTCGAATCGGCTACACCCGACTCACGGACCGGCCCCAACGCACGCGTGCTGTCCACCGACGAAGCGCTGGTGATCTGGCGACGCGCGGCGCAGCTGCAGGCCGAAGCCGCGACGCGCCTTGAAATGCGTGTGCGTGATGGCGCGCTCTCGGCCGACTCCCGCGCGCTCCCCGCGGCGGGCGAGGAATCGGATGCAGAGACGGTGCGCACCGATGGCTATCGCGCTCACGATGTCGAAGCGGCCGCGCTCGAGGCGGGTATCTCGCAGCGCTACGTCGCGCTCGCCATGGCCGAGATGCAGGGGCCGGCGGAGGTGGGCGCACGCGCCGCGAGCATTCCACCGTGGCAGGATCGCCTGGCCACGCGACTGTTCGGCACCACGCAGCGCTCGCTCTCGGTAAGTCGCCCGTTCCGCTTCGCGCCACGTATCGTGCTGGCGGCGCTCGGGCGCGTGCTGCAGGCGCATCCCTACGGACTCGAACTGCTCGACACGGTGGGCGGGCATCCGCTCGACGGCGGTGTGCTCGTGTTCAAGATCCCCGACATGGTGGGTGCCGACTACCGCTGGACGTGGACGCGCTACGGTCTGTATGCCCCCGAGGTGCGCGTCACGATCGCGCCCCTGGCAGGCGACGCACGTGGCTGCGAAGTGACCATGCACCTCGACCTGCGCCCCGGGCTGAAAGCCAACTTCGGCGGCTTCGGCATCGGCATTGGTGGCGCCGCCGTGGCAGGGGGCGGCGTGGGACTCGCCGTTGGCGCCAAGGCATTGGCGTTGGCCGGCGCGACCCTCGCGTTGCCGGTGGTCGGCACGGCCGCGCTGCTCGGCATGGGCGCGTTCGTGTGTTCCGGGCCCGTCTATCGCTGGGAGATTCGCAAGACGAGTGCGGAGCTCGAACGCACGCTCTCGGCGATCGACGCGTCGATTCGCGCGTACGACATCTTTGGCGAGGCGCCGCCCACGGGGCGCGCGCGTCCAGCGGGTTCGATGATGCCGCTGCCGGACGGCGGGTTCATTCCGATCGACTAGACGCGATCACGAGCACGTCACCGTCGCGCGGTACCGCGAGGGGCTCAGCACACCGCAATACGCGATGCGCTGAGCCCCAGCGGATTACATCACCGTGATCTGCAGATCCTGCAGGGCCTTCTTGAGCATGTCGACCTTGTTCGGATCACACGACCGATCACCGTCGAGCTCCTTCACGAGCGCATTGAGCGCCGTGTTGCGCGCCGCACCCGAGGCCCGCTCGGCCGCGCTGATCTGCGTCCGAATCGCGCCGATGCGCGTGCTGTTCACGCAGCCCTTGCGCTCGAGCTGATCGGTGAACGCCTTGGCCAGCGGGAAGCTGGGCGGCCACTCGATCTTCGGCTGTCCCTGCGCGTTGAGGTAGTCCCACTTCACCGTGTTCGCCGCATCGATTTCATTCTGCGTGACGAACTCGCTGGGGATCATCTCCGCCACATCGAGACCGCGCGCAATCTCAGAGCTCACGATCGCACCGTTGTACCAGTACACCGACCACGAGCCACCCGACACCATGCGCGTCGAGTCCACCGGACCACGATCGAACGACGCAATCTCGAACGGCTTCGCCGGGTCCGACCAGTCGAACACCGAGATGCCGCCCTGATACCAGGCCTGCACCATGATGTCGCGGCCCGGAATCGGAATCAGCGAACCGTTGTGCGCCACGCAGTTTTCGTTCGCGCTCTGGTACGCGGGCAGCTTGTAGTAGCTCTGGAACTTGAGCTTGCGGTTCTCGATCGTGAAGATCGCGTTCGCGCCCCACTCGGGCTTGTCCCCCTCGCGGCACTTGGGCGCGCCACCACCGCCCCACTCGTCGGAGAAGAGCAGCTTCGTGCCATCGTTGTTGAACGTGGCCGAGTGCCAGTACGCGAAGTTCGAGTCGGCCACGGCATCGAGGCGCACCGGATTCACCGGGTCGCTGATGTCGAGCAGCAGGCCGTGTCCTTCACACGCGCCACCGGCGAGGCCGAGCGCGGGGTACACCGTGATGTCGTGGCACTGCGACCGCTCGCTCACCTCGCCGCTCGTCGGCGCGGCGGCGGTCGCGAACACGCGATTCATCACCGCCTGCGCGTCGCGACGCAGCTGCGCGCTGTCGGCCGCCGTCGGTGCACCGGTGCCGCCACGCGTGCGCACGATGCTGTCGAGGATCGGGGCCACCATGCGCGCGGGCATGGCCATGTCGCGCCCCGACTGCGGATTGCGTGCCACGAAGCCGCCTGAGGCGCGCGCACGAGCCGCCTGCTCATTCTCCGCCGCAATGTCGGCCTCGGACAGGCCGTGACGCGGCGGCGCACTCAAACCGGCAAAGATGTTCGCACGACCCACCACCGATGCACTCGCCGGATTGGCGAGCGGCACCTTGATGATCTCGATGCGCAGCCGCGACGACGACGGATCGCTCGCATCGACATCACCCGCGCAGCCGGCGAGTTCGGCGGCCGGTCGAATGCCCGACGAGCCCGACACGTAGATGTACACGTTCTCCTTGTCCTTCGGATCTTCGAGCACCGTGTGCGTGTGCGACCCGCGGCACGTCTGCACGTTGGCAATCAGCTTGGGCGTCTTGATGTCGCTGATGTCGAAGATGCGCACACCACGCATGCGCTGATCGCTCACCGCTTCGCGCACGCCACCGGGCATGCAGTCCACGCGACCGTTCTGCGCTTCGGCCGACATGAACATCAGGTTGCGATACACGGAGATGTCGTTCTGCGACGCGGGGCACGAAAACGCCGTCACGAGCGACGGTCGATTGGGATTGGAGATATCCCAGATCACCGGGCCGTTGTAGTTGCCCTGAATCGCGTAGTTACCGGTAAACGCGAGGTCGGAGTTGGTGACGCCGAGAAATCCTTCGGGCGAGACGGCCTTGCCGGTCACGCGAAGATTCGACACCGCTTCTTCGGCGTCGAGCAGGCCGGCCTTGAGGCCGACCCGCGGATCGGTGGCGGGCGTGTAGCGCGGCGTCGGCGTGGTGGACGGCTTGCTGCCGGCGCAAGCCGAGACGCCGAACAGCGTCGCGGCCAGCGCGACATGACCAAGTCGCGCGCGCCCGGTGCGAGCGCGGGGTGAAGCGGGGGGCATGGCAAATCCTCGAGAAAAGCGAACAAAGGGCGCCGAAGGCGCGGTGGGACACTGCGAGGCGGCGCTCAGTGCGCGCCGCCGTTGGTCAACTCAGCGCGAAGGGGGCGCGAAGCCCATCTCGAGCAGCATGGTGAGCATGCGTTTGATCTCGGTGGACTGATCCACCTCGACGTCGGCCGCGAACTTGAACACGGTTTCATCCTGACCGGCGCCCGGGCTCGCGAACAGCGTGGACACCATCGTCACGGCGCCGCGGTGATGCGCCATCATGTAGCTGAGAAAGAGGCGATCGAACTCGCTGCCGCGCGCCGCGTCGAGCTCCTTGAGCTGCGCATCGGAGAGCATGCCCGGCATGTCGCCCATGCCACCATGACCACCGTGCCCCGCATGCGCGTCGTGCGACATGCCGGCCATGGGCGGCATCGTGACCGTGCCCATCGAGTCCACCGCGGGGGGCGTCTGATTGCGATCGATCAACCAGGTGCGCATGAGGTTGATCTCGTCGGTCTGCGCATTGATGATGCGCTCGGCGAGCCGCTGCACCGACGGACTGGCCTCATGCGTGGGCACCCAGCGCGAAATCTGAATCGCCTGCGCGTGGTGATGGATCATCCCCGACATGAAGTCGATGTCGGCCTGCGTATAGGGATAACGCACGCTATCGGCGCGCGCCCGCGCGGTGGCGCCCTCCTGTCCCATCACGAAGGGCGCGGATGACGTAGCCGGCGAGCGAGCCGCTCCACAGGCGGCCAGCGCGCTCACGGCAATGGGCAACAGGGCGATTGAACGGACTCGGCGCATGACGGCGAGGGCGGCTGGGGACGCGAAGGGCTCCGGATCCCTGAAAGTTATGTCCGATCTGCCCCCCGCGCATCGTCGTGCTCGGTGGCGGCCGCCCGCGCCGCCCCCTCCGCCACGCGCCGCGCCTCCACTTCGAACACGTTGTCGACGTAGGCGTGCCGACCTCGCCCCAGCGCCACGAGGCTCGCGAGTGCGTAGGCCGGCAGGAAGAGCGGCCCCCAGCGCTCGTACTGCCGCACATGCACCTGTTCGTGGCTGCGCAGTCGCGCCAGCTCACCGTCGCTGACGCCGAGGATCACATGGCCCAGCGTGATCGCCACGAATGGCAGGCGGTGCGTCCACGAGCTCGCGGGCACTCGGTCGCCGTGCCACGACACTTCGATCGTGCCGTCGATCGCTCTGGCGAAGCCGCCGCGCCAGAGTACCGGCAGCGCCGCCAGCACGCCGACCAACGAGTTCGGCGCTGCCCACAGCAGGCGCAGCAGCACCGCGAGTGACGCCATGCCCTGGCTAGACGGCCGCGCGTTCCGTCGCGTCGTCCGACGAGGAGCCGCCCCCCAGACGCTTGCCGAGCGTGACGACACCGACCACCAGCCCACCCGCCACGATGCCCACCACCGCTTCGAGCAGCAGCTTGACCACCGTGCCCAGCCACGGCGCACTCGCGCCTGCGGCCGCGGCGGCGCCGCTCACCAGGTGTTCCACCGGCGGGATGCCGTGCGAGAGAATGCTGCCGCCCACCAGAAACATCGCCGCCGTCCCCACGATCGACAGCGTCTTCATGAGCAGCGGCGCGGCGACCAGAATGCCCGCGCCCAGCGAACGGAGCGCCGCCCCGCCCGTTTCGGACCGATGCAGCCGCAACCCGAGGTCGTCGAGCTTCACGATCCCTGCGACCAGCCCATACACGAGCACCGTGACCCCGAACGCGATCAGGCTCAGCGCGGCGATCTGCCGGCTCATCGGCGCCGTGGCCATCGTGCCCAGCGCGATCACCACGATCTCGGCCGAGAGAATGAAATCGGTGCGGATGGCGCCCTTGATGCGACGCTTCTCCAACGCGACCAGGTCCACCGAAGGATTGGCGATGGCGGCCACCCGTGCTGCCCGGGCCGCCTCGTCCTCGTGCGCGAAGACCTTGTGCGCGACCTTCTCGAACCCCTCGTACACCAGGAACAGGCCACCGAGCATGAGCAGCGGCGTGATGGCAGCGGGCAGGAACGCGCTGATCACAAGCGCCGCGGGCACCAGGATCACCTTGTTGAGCACCGACCCCTTGGCCACCGCCCACACCACCGGCAACTCGCGGTCGGGCTTGAACCCCACCACCTGCTCGGCATTGAGAGCGAGGTCGTCGCCCACCACGCCGCCTGTCTGCTTGGCTGCGACCTTGCTGAGTACCGCCACATCGTCCAACAGCGTCGTGATGTCGTCCAGCAACGCGAGCAGGCTGCCACTGGCCATGGGAGGTTACCGTGTGCCGCGTGAGATGCTGTGCACGTAGCCGGCCACCGCCCGCACGCCGGGGGCCATCGGACGGATCAAGGACATGCGGGATCTCCGTGCGGGTGGGAGGGACGGACGAACGCCGCTGGGGTGAGCACGCGTACGACGCGATCTTCGCGAATGTACCGACATTGTGGGGCCGCCGTGAAGGAGGGGGCGCCATGGAGAGACGGGACCTGTACATTTGCAGCTCTCGTTTCACGCTTTCCGGAGCCCGTCCCGATGCGCCTTCGTCCGTTGCTGCTGACCGCCCTCGCGGTCCCGCTCGTTCTCGCCCCTGCCCACGCGCGGATCGCGCATGCGCAGGTCGCCCCATCGTCCGACCTGGTGCGCGCCATCGACGCGCGCCTGCCGGCCGTGATGCCCAAGGTGGTGGCGTGGCGCCGCGACATTCACGAGCACCCCGAACTCAGCTTCGAGGAAACGCGCACGGCCGCGCTCGTGGCCGAGCATCTGCGCGGGCTCGGCATCGAAGTGCAGACGGAGGTCGGCAAGACGGGCGTGGTAGGAATTCTGCGCGGTGGTCGGCCCGGTCCCGTGGTGGCGCTGCGTGCCGACATGGACGGACTGCCCGTCACCGAACAGGTGGACCTGCCCTTCAGGAGTCGCGCGACCGCGCAGTGGCAGGGCGCCACGGTGGGCGTGATGCACGCCTGCGGCCATGACAATCACGTGGCCATTCTCATGGGAGTGGCCGAGGTGCTGGCCGGCATGAAGGCCCAGCTGCCCGGTACCGTGAAGTTCATCTTCCAGCCCGCCGAAGAAGGGCTCGGTGGCGCGAAGGCGATGATCGACGACGGTGTGCTGCGCGACCCGGTGCCCGACGCCGTGTTCGGGCTGCACGTGTGGCCGTCGCCGGTGGGCTCGATCGGTCTGCGCGCCGGCCCGCTCATGGCCGCGGCCGGCAACTTCACCATCGTGGTGAAGGGTCGGCAGACACACGGCTCGCAGCCGTGGTCCGGCATCGATCCGATCGTGGTGTCGTCGCAGGTGATCATGGGGCTGCAGACGATCGTGTCGCGGCAGGTGAACATCAGCACGCTGCCCGCGGTGCTCACGGTAGGACAGATCCAGGGCGGCAATCGCAGCAACATCATTCCCGACAGCGTGGTGATGGTGGGCACGTTGCGCACCTTCGACGACGCGATGCGGCGCGACATTGCGGCGCGCATCACGCGCACCGCCGAGCAGATCGCACGCTCCGCGGGGGCGACGGCCACCGTGACGGTGGACCCCAGCGGCCTCGTGCTCGCCAATGACACGTCGCTCACCGAGCGCATGCTGCCCACGCTGCGTCGCGCCGCCGGCGAGGCCGGTGTGCAGTTCATCAACCCGATCATGGCGTCCGAAGATTTTCCCGAGTTCACGCGCGACATTCCCGGCGTGTTCTTCTTCCTCGGCATCGTGCCCAAGGGGCAGGATCCGGCCGCTGCCCCGCCCAATCATTCGCCGTTCTTCTTCGCCGACGAAGGCGCGCTCGAACCTGGCGTTCGGTCGCTGGCCGAGCTGACGGTGGATTTCCTGCGCGGCGGCGCGCAGCGCTGAATCGCCGCGCGATCGTCGGGGTGGCGCGCACTACAACGCGAACGCCATCCCGGCCAGCCCCACCAGCATCACCAGCAGCATGCCCGGCACGGCGAACCGCAGCCAGCGCGGATACGACACGCGCGCGGCCAGCAGCATCGCGAGGAGCGCGCCGTTGGTGGGGGTGAGCAGATCCATCGGTGGACCGCCCGTCTGAAACGCCATCACCGCCACGTTGCGCGAGAGGCCCAGCAGGTCGGCGAGCGGCGCCATGATCGGCATCACCAACGCCGCGTGACCGCTGTTGGAGGCCACGGGCACATGCAGCACGGCGTGAATCGGCACCATGAGTCCCGCAGCGAGCAGGGGCGGCAGCAACGCGAGCGGCGCGGCGAGGCCGTGCACGATCGTGTCGATCACCTGGCCATCGGTGAGTACCACCGAAATGGCGCGCGCCACGCCGATGAACAGCGCGGCGGAGAGCATCGTCTCCATGCCGGCGAGGTAGCGCACGGTTGTGCCGCGCACACCAAGTCCTGCCACGATACCGATCGCATAGGCCGCAGCGAAAAAGAACGCGGACAGTTCGTTGAAGCCCCAGTCGAAGCGCAGCACGCCGAAGATGTAGGGCGCAAAGGGCAGCAGCGAGAGCAGGAGCAGCACGACATCACGTGTGCTGGCGGGCGCCGTCGCGACCGGTATGGACGACGCGTCAGCGGAGGAATCATCGCGGCGCAGCTGCGACAGCGTCCAGAGGATCCAGACGGCTACCGCCACGATCGTAACCATCAGTCGTACGCCCACTCCCGAAGACAACGGCAGCTCCGAAAACCGGTTGGCGATCCCCGACGCGAATGGATTGGTGGGACCGAACGCCGACCCGACCACCGCGGCCCCCACGCTCATCGCCAGCGCCGTGATCGGACCGAATCCGAGCCCTCGACTGAGCACCAGCAGCACCGGCACCAGCGCAATGATCTCCTCGTGCACGTTCACGAGTGATCCGAGCAGCGCAAAGAGGATCGATACCGCGACCACCACGAGACGCGGGCTGGTCGTCCGTCCCACCAGCGTGCCGACGAGGCGCCCCAGCGAGCCCGTCTGCTCGAGCAGCACGAACGCGCCGCCGACGAGCAGAATCACCACCATCACATCGGCACCGAGCACCAGACCGCGCGGCACGGCCAGCACCGCGTGTGCGAATCCAACGGGCGAGGCCTCCACACGATGCCACGTCCCAGGCACTACCACCTCGCGCGCCGTCTCCGCATTCAGCGTGCGCTCGTAGACGCCCGCCGGGAGCAGCCACGTGAGCAGGGCCGCCACGAGCACACCACCGAGCAACAGCACCATGGGGTGCGGGAATCGCGAGGTGGTCGATGGCGAGGAATCGATCTGAGACATGGCGACGATGGGGGGAGCGCGGACGGTGCCAAGGCGACCTGCGGGCGCGAAACGATCGGTGGGTATTGGGCAGTGGCGAACTTCGCGTGTTGATGGAGCGTGCGCCAGACATACACCCACGCTTGCGAACTGCTGGCCCACACGGGAGCTTCGAGAGAGCGCCGTACCCATTCACTTCACTGCGTCCGCATGCCGTCGTTTTCGCTGCAGCAGGTCGAAGCGCTGTTCGATCAAGTCGTCGCCCTGCCGAGTGCGGCTCGCGAACAGGCGCTGCAGTCGAGCGGTGCACCTGCGGACATCGTCAGGCAGGTGCGCGCACTGCTCGTGGCCGATACCGCCGCTGATCAGGCGCTCGCCAGTGTCATCGCCGACGCCGCCGCCGAGGTGATCTCCGCCACCGCGCGCACGGCACCGCACTTGCCAAGCGCCCTTACCACCGGCGCGCTCGCTGGCGAGTGGCGCCTGCTGCGCGTGCTCGGCCAGGGAGGCATGGGCACCGTGTTCCTCGCGGCACGCGACGGCGAGGACGGTGACGCACGAGTGGCCGTGAAGCTGCTGCACACACCGCATGACGGACACGAACTCCAGCGGCGCTTCCGCCGAGAACGCCGCATCCTCGAACGCCTGCAGCATCCGCTCATCGCCCGGCTGCTCGACAGCGGCACGACAGACGATGGCACCCCCTATCTCGTGATGGATTTCGTGAACGGTGTGCCGCTCGATCGGTGGTGCAACGAGCAGCAGCTGTCGGTCGCACGGCGCGTCGCTCTGCTGCACGCCATCTGCGATGTGGTGCAACACGCGCACGAGGCCTTTGTGGTGCATCGCGATCTCAAGCCGGAAAACATTCTCGTCACGCGCGACGGCGCGCCCGTGCTGCTCGACTTCGGCATCGCCAAGCTGCTCGACCCCGACAACACCGCGCACACGGAACCCTCGCGCATGCAGGCCATGACGTTCGCGTATGCGAGTCCGGAGCAGCTGCAAGGACTCACGGTCACGCACCAGTCCGACATCTGGTCACTCGGCGTGATCGCGTACCGCCTGCTCACGCAGCAGCCGCCGTACGACATCGCACGGTGTGCCCCGCTCGAGGTCGCGCGCCGTGTGTCCGCCGGCCCACCGGCGCCGCCGTCTATGCGTGTGAGCAGCGAAATCGCACCACTGCTGCGCGGTGATCTCGACGCGATCGTCGTGCAGGCGTTGCAGCCGGTCCCGGCGCAGCGCTATGCGACCGTGAGCGACCTGGGCGCGGATCTCGCTCGGTGGCTGACCGGAGATCCCGTGTCGGCCCCGCGCGTCGCCGATGCCTAGCACGGCGTTCGCGGGGTGTTGCATGGTGCGCGCCATGGCACCGCGACAGATTGCAGCAGTCCCTCCCCACTCGCCCCCTGTCGCCATGACGTCTTTCGCCCTCCGCGCACCCTCGCTGGCCGCTCTCCTGCTGCTCGCCGTCACCGCGCTCGATGCCCAACCCACCGTGTGGCCCGATGAAGGCCCGCGCACCTGGGCCCCGCGCCCCACCGAAGCAGCCATCACCGCCGACGACCTGCGCACGCGGCTCTATCAGTTCGCCGACGATTCCATGATGGGTCGTGAAGCCGGCACGCTCGGCAACATCAAGGGCACCGACTATATCGCCGCCGAGTTCAAGCGCCTCGGGCTCGAGCCCGCAGGCGAGAACGGCACGTATTTCCAGGTGCTCGACTACGGGCGCCAGCAGTTCGCGACCAATCGCGTTCGACTGCAGGCGGGGCGTCGTCGCCTCACGGCCGAGACCGAATGGGCGCCGCTGGCGCCCAATGCCGCGTTGCGGATTGGCGCGAACGTCACACTCAACGCCGTCGCCTCCGTGTTCGGCGGTGACGTGGCCAGCACGGCTCCCGCCCTCACAGCCGACCAGATGCGCGGTCGTGTGGTCGTGTTCAGCGGCCAGCCCGCCAACGGCCCGGCGCCGCGCACCGTGATCGCCACGCAGGAAGCAGGGGCCGTCGCCATCGTCTTCGTGGTGGAGCAGCTGCCCGGCAACGCGTTCGCCGAGCGCCTCGGCATGCGCGCCACGGTGAACAGCACGATGGGAGGGGCCGCGGTGACGCCGAGCGCGGCCGTCGCGCTCTTCGGCGCCCCTATCGCCAGCGTGTCGGCCGGCACCGTTGGGCAGACGCTCAGCGGCACGTGGGCCTACACCTACACGGCGCTCGAACACCCCGTGCGCAACGTGCTCGCGATCCTGCGCGGCGCCGATCCGGAGCGTAAGGGTCAGTACGTGCTCATCGGCGCACACAGCGACCACGTGGGCATGGTGCGCGGCACGAATCCGCCGGAACACGATTCACTGCGCGCCTTCAACACCGTGATGCGTCCGCAGGGCGCGAACGATCGGGTCTCCATCGACGCGGTCACACCGGCGCAGTGGGGCGAGATCAATGCGCTCATTGCCAAGGCGCGCAGTATTCGCCCGCCGCGCCCCGACACCGTGAACAACGGCGCCGATGACGATGGCAGCGGCACGGTGGTGATGCTCGAGATCGCCGAGCGCATGGCCACCGGCCCGCGCCCCGCGCGTTCGATCATCTTCCATTCGCACGCCGCCGAAGAGAAGGGGCTGCTCGGCTCCGCATGGTGGACGGCGCACCCCACCGTGCCGCTTGATTCCGTGGTGGCCGCGCACAACATGGACATGCTCGGCAAGGGGCGCGTGACCGATGTGAAGTTCGGCGGACCGCACACCGTGCAGATGCTCGGATCGCGCCGCGTCTCGCCCGAGTTCGGCGACATGATCGACTCGCTCAACGCTGTGCGTGACGAACCCATGGTGATCGACTACTCGTGGGACCGCACGAATCGTCTCAATCGCTTCTGCCGCAGCGACCAGGTGAGCTATATCCGCAAGGGCATCCCGACCACGTACTTCAGCACGGGATACTCGCGCGACTATCACATGCCCACCGACGAGCCGCAGTACATCAACTACGATCTCAGCGCGCGTGTTGCGCGGTTCGTGCACGACGTCGCACTCACCGCGGCCAATCGACCGGAGCGGTTGCCGGTGCTGCCGCGCGAACAGCAGGACCCCGCCGCGCGCTGCGGCGGCTGAGCACCATCGTCTCGGGCTGCCTCAGCGGCCCGAGACGTAGGTCTCGGCGTGAATGAGCCAACCCACGCCGTCGTGACGCCATTCGGCCACATAGGTGCCGAGCTGCTCGTGCATGCCGGCGGCGGCCTGCCAGCGCCCAACCCAGCGTCCGCGTTCCGTGAGCACGAGCGGATCGGCGTGCGGCTCCACACGCTCCGTAGTACGTACGTATCCTCGGAAGGCCGGCTCCGCCATCTGCGCAGCGAACGCGGCACGGTTGGCTGCACGCCCGCGCAGCACGGGGCCGCCGGACACCCGCACGATCACGTCGGGCGCCATGAAGCCGGCCACCGCATCGGCATCGCGTGCGGCAATCGCGGCGTTCGAGGCGGTGCGCAGGCGGCGAATGAGCTCCTCGGCCGCCGTCATACGCGACGACTCACGGGCACCCGTCGGCCTGCGGCATGGCCATGGGCGTGTCGTCGGTGTAGCGCACGCTGCCGGGCGCGCCGGTGGCGTCCGCATCCTGCGGCTGGCGCGGATACGGTGAGGCGTCACCCGACGAACGGGCGCGGAACGAAGACGAGAACAGCGAGGACATGAAAGCGTCGGACATGGGGGTCACCTGCGGAGGGTGTGAGGAACGATCGCAGGCGCGGCGTGCAGTCACCGCCCCCTCCAGCCTCGAACGCGACGTGCCGCCAAACAGAACGGCCCCTCGCGCAACGTGTGCGGGAGGGGCCGTGTGGCTCACATCGGCGCGCTACTGCGGCCGGCCTCCCTCGCACAAAAGCTCCCGGCCTACTACGAGGCCAAGAGCGATGCTAAGAAGGAGGCTGGGGGAGCGGAACATGCGTACCAGTGTGCGATGAATGAGCGGTTTCGTCAAGGACGATGTGCGACGCAGTGCGTCACATCACCAGGCTGGGACGAGGCGGCTGCAGCGCCGCCCTCCCGCCGCCGCGTTATTTTTCAGCCATGACGACCATCCGCCAATCCGACTTCATCCAGTCGATCGCCGACGCACTCCAGCACATCTCGTACTTCCACCCGCTGGACTACATCCACGCCCTCGCCGACGCCTACGAGCGCGAACAGGGACCGGCGGCCAAGGACGCGATCGCGCAGATCCTCACCAACTCGCGCCTCTGCGCCGAGGGACACCGCCCCATCTGCCAGGACACCGGCAGCGTGGTGGTGTTCGTGAAGGTGGGCATGGACGTGCGGTGGGACGCCACGATGTCGCTGCAGGAAATGGTGGACGAAGGCGTGCGGCGCGCCTATCTGCTCCCCGAGAACATCCTGCGCGCGTCCATCGTGGCCGACCCGGCCTTCTCGCGCAAGAACACGCGCGACAATACGCCGGCCGTGGTGCACACCGAACTCGTGCCCGGCAACACCGTGGACGTGAAGCTCGGCGCCAAGGGGGGCGGCTCGGAGAACAAGTCCAAGTTCGCCATGCTCAACCCCAGCGACTCCATCGTGGACTGGGTGCTCGAGACCGTGCCCAAGATGGGCGCCGGCTGGTGCCCGCCAGGCATGCTCGGCATCGGCATCGGCGGTAGCGCCGAGAAGGCCATGCTCATGGCGAAGGAATCGCTCATGGAGCACATCGACATGGCTCAGCTCAAGGAGCGCGGTCCGCAGAACCGCATCGAAGAGCTGCGCATCGAACTGCACGACAAGATCAACGCGCTCGGCATCGGTGCACAGGGACTCGGCGGGCTGAGCACCGTGCTCGACGTGAAGATCTGGGATTATCCCACACACGCGGCGTCCAAGCCGATCGCCATGATCCCCAACTGCGCAGCCACGCGGCATGCACACTTCGTGCTCGACGGCAGCGGCGTGGCCCAGCTGCCGGTGCCAAGTCTCTCCGATTGGCCCGACATCACCTGGCGCCCCGATGTGAACGCCAAGCGTGTGGATCTCGACGCGCTCACGCCGGAGATCGTGGCCACCTGGAAGGCCGGCGATCGCCTGCTGCTGAACGGGCGCATGCTCACCGGGCGCGACGCGGCGCACAAGCGCATTGCCGATCTGTTCGCCAGCGGCGCCGGCCTGCCCGAGGGCGTGGACTTCACCAACCGCGTGATCTACTACGTGGGCCCGGTGGACCCGGTGCGCGAAGAAGCGGTGGGTCCGGCTGGCCCGACCACCGCCACGCGCATGGACAAGTTCACCGAGATGATGCTCGCGAAGACGGGGCTCATTGCCATGATCGGCAAGGCCGAGCGTGGTCCGTCGGGTATCGAAGCCATTCGCAAGCACAAGGCCGCGTATCTCATGGCCGTGGGTGGCGCGGCGTATCTCGTGTCCAAGGCCATTCGCAGTTCGCGCGTGGTCGCCTTCGAAGATCTCGGCATGGAAGCGATCTACGAGTTCGAGGTGCAGGACATGCCGGTGACCGTGGCCGTGGACGCGAGCGGACTGAACGTGCACGAGACCGGTCCGCGCGACTGGCAGGAGAAGATCGGGCGCGGGCTGCCGGTGCTGGCGTAACGCCAATCGGGCAGGCGCGGAGGTGATGACCGCACGCTATCTTCTGCGGCATCACCTCCGACCGGAGCTTTACCGCATGTTGATCAGCGCCCCACTCGCACAAGCCATCAACACGCAGATCGGCAACGAGTTCGCCGCCAGTCTGCAGTACTACACGATCGCTGCGCACTTTCATCGCACGCACCTGCAGCAGCTCGCGAAGCTCTTCTTCGCGCAGGCCAGCGAGGAGCGCGAACACGCCGAGAAGTTGTTGCATTACGTGCTCGAGACCGGTGCCGAGCTGCAGATTCCCGCGGTGCGCGCGCCAGTGGCGACGTTTCCGAGCGCCGAAGCCGCCGTGCAGGCCGCGCTCAACTGGGAGCTCGAAGTCACGGGGCAGATCAAGGGGCTCATGGACATCGCCGCGGGCGAAGGCGACTACCTCGCGCAGGGGTTCCTGCAGTGGTTCGTGGACGAGCAGCTCGAGGAAGTCACCAAGATGCAGCGCCTGCTCGAAGTGATTCGCATGGCCGGCGAGCGCAACCTGCTCTCCGTTGAGGCCTACCTCGTGCACGGCGGTTCATGAGTCAGGCGCTCGACGATGCGGCCACCTTCCGCATCGTCGCGCGCCGGCTGCTGCCGCTGCTCTTCGGCTGCTACATCGTCGCGTACCTCGATCGCGTGAACATCGGCTTCGCCAAGTTGCAGATGGCGGCCGATCTCGCGTATTCCGATGCGGTGTACGGCTTCGGCGCCGGCATCTTCTTCATCGGGTATTTCCTGTTCGAGGTGCCGAGCAATCTCATCCTCGAGCGCGTGGGCGCACGGCGCTGGATCGCGCGCATCATGGTGACATGGGGCATCGTCTCCGGTGCCTTTGCATTTGTCGATGTGATTCCGTGGGGACCGCTGCCCGCGCTGTTCGGTGTGCCGCCCGTGGAGTTCAGCTTCTACGCGCTGCGTCTGCTGCTCGGCGTGGCTGAAGCCGGCTTCTTTCCCGGCATCATTCTCTATCTCACGTACTGGTTTCCGCGCGAACGGCTGGCGAGCACCGTGGCGTGGTTCATGACGGCGATTGCGGTAGCGAATGTCATAGGTGCACCGGTCTCCGGCGCGCTCATGCAGGGGTTCGACGGCGCGAGCGGCTGGGCCGGATGGCGGTGGCTGTTCGTGCTCGAAGCGGCGCCGGCCGTGCTGCTGGGACTGGTCGTGCTCTGGTGGCTCCCCGATGGCCCCAAGGCGGCCAAATGGCTCACCGACGCACAGCGCACGCTCGTGGCCACGCGTGTCGCGGAAAGCGCCGAAGCAGCGGGCGTGCGCGGCACGACGCGCACGGCCCACTCCGCGCGGGGCGCGTTCAGCGATCCGCGCGTGTGGGCGCTCAGTCTCGTGTATCTCGCCGGCACGCTGGCGCTGTACGGCGTGAACTTCTGGATGCCCACCATTATCCAGGAGCTGGGCATCGACAAGAGCGACTACTTCCGCGTGGGGCTCGTGACGATGATCCCGTGGGGCATTGCCGGCGTGATCATGGTGCGCGTGGGTGCGCACTCCGATCGCACGGGGGAGCGGCGCTGGCATGTGGCCGGTTCGCTGCTGCTCACGGCGGCCGGCCTCGCCACACTCGCGCTGGTGGGTGCGCAGCCCGTGCCGGCCATGATCGCGCTTTCCATGATCACCACCGGCGTGCTGTCGTTCCTCGCCACCTTCTGGGCCGTGCCGGCCACGTTCCTGCGCGCGTCGGCCGCCGCCGCCGGCATTGCGTGGATCAACTCGGTGGGCAATCTCGGCGGCCACTTCGGCCCCGATCTCATTGGCCGCGTGCGCACCGCCACCGACTCGTCGGCGGCGGCGTTTGTCGTGCTGGCCGGTATTGCGGTGCTCGGCAGTGTGGCGACGCTCGTGGCCACCCGCAACGTCACCCCGAGGCCCGCGCGCTGATTCGCACCGCGGGGCCCGCGCGCTGGTTCTCACGGCGCGGCCCGCACGCTGGTTCTCACCGATCGGCCGATGTCGCGACGGCGGCGCGGTGCAATGCTTCGCGAGTGCGGTCCTACGGCCGCGTGATCACGCGGCCGGCCCGCACACCAGTGGCCACACCGTTCTCCACCGCCACCTGGCCGTTCACCAGCACCGTCTCCACACCCACCGGATACTGATGCGGCTCGGTGAAAGTGCTGCCGTCCTTCACGGTGGCCGCATCGAACACCACCACATCGGCGATCGCCCCCTCGCGCAGTACACCACGATCGGTGAGACCGAGTCGCGTGGCCGGCATCTGCGTCATCTTGTGCACCGCCTGCGCGAGCGTGAGCACGCCCTGTTCGCGCACGTACTCGCCGAGCACGCGCGGAAACGTGCCGTACGCGCGCGGATGCGGATGCCCTTCACCGGGCGTGGAGAGTCGCCCGTCGCTGGCGATCATCGTCATGGGGTGCGCCATGATGCGCTTCACATCCCCTTCGTCGAGCACGTGATAGATCGCGTTGCCGCCACCGTTCATCATCGCTTCGAGCACGAGCATCGCACCGTTCTCGGGCGTGGGTGCGAGCGCGCGACGATCGGCCCAGTCGCGCAGCGTCTTCCCTTCGAGCGCGCGATCCCATGATACGCGCGAGAACTGCACGCGTGACAGATCACCGCCGCCCCGATCGTTGAGGATGTTGTCCACGATGCCGCGCAGGATGCTGTCCTTCAGCGATGGCGCCGCCACGCGCTTGCGGAACTCGTCGTTCCCACCCGCCATCGCCCAGCTCGGCACCAGCACCCCGATGCCCGTGTGCGTGGCGGTGTACGGATACTGATCGATCATCACGTCGGTGCCGGCGGCGCGCGCGCTGTCCACCATGGCGAGCGTGAGCGTGCTCTTCCCCCACATCTGCTGCCCTACGGCTTTGTGGTGCGTGAGCACCACCGGGATCTTCGCGCGACGCCCGATCTCGAGCGCTTCGCCCACGCCGTCGAGCAGGCCGATCCCTTCCTTGCGCAGGTGCGACGTGTACATGCCACCGCTGTCGCTCGCCACCTGCGCGAGTGCCACGACCTCGTCCACGTTCGAGTAGGTGCCGGGCAGGTAGAGCAGTCCCGTGCTCAGGCCGAACGCGCCCTGCCCCATCGCCTCGGCTACCAGCTGCTGCATCTGTGCGAGCTCGTCGGCCGAGGGGGCGCGCGCCTCCATGCCCATCACGGTGCGACGGATCGCGTTGTGCCCCACCTGGTAGCCCACGTTGATGCCCACCGTGGCCGTGCGCACCGAATCCATGTACGGTCCAAGCGGCAGCGGCGAGCCGCCGTCGGGTCCGCCGAGTGCGAAGGTGACGCCCTGCCGCATCGCGCTCTCCATGAGCGGCAGCTCGAGCAGCGGCTCCAGGTGCGCGTGCAAGTCGATGAACCCGGGCGACACGGTGCGTCCCGACGCGTCGATCACCCGTTCGGCATTGGCGCGGTCGAGCGACGGGGCCATGGCTACGATGCGATCGCCCACGATCGCCACGTCGAGTGCGCGGGCCTCGCTGCCGGTACCATCGAGCACGCTGCCGCCCACGATGAGTACGTCGTAGCGCTCGGACGGTGTATCGCACGCGCTGGCCAGCAAAGCCGCAGAGAGCGCGGCGAGGAGTGTCGGGCGAACGATGCGCATGCGGACGCTCTCGGAGGCGGGAAACGGGCGGAACTGCGACGGGACTCGTCAATGCTACGGCGACGTCCCACGGGGTGCTGGCACGCGACCGCCGACTGGCGCATCTTTGCGTTCAGCGGCTGCTGCAGACGCGTCGCCGATCAGGCGCGTCCATGCCGGTGTCGTCCACAACCGGTTCCATGCGCTCTCTGTTGCGCCATCGATCGCGCGTTGCGCTGCTCACGACACTGAGCGGCGTGCTCTGGCTCTTGGCCGGAGCGCCTTTGGCGGCCCAGCGCGTCGACGCACCGCGCTCGGCGCCTCCGCCGGACATGGAGGTGTTCGTGTCGTGGGGGTGCCCGCACTGCGAAGCGGCCAAGCCGTTCGTGGCCCGCCTGCAGCGCGAGCGCCCGGACCTGCGCATCGTGCTCACCGATGTGGCCGACGATCCGACAGCGCGCGATCGCCTCATGGCGCTCGCACGAGCGCGTGGCATTACCGGCGTGGGCGTGCCCGCCTTCGTGGTGGGCGATTCGCTGACCATCGGCTTCGACGCGTCGGGCGCCACGGAAGCCCGGGTGCGCGGATGGCTGCCGCCTCGCGCGCCGCCCGATGGCGTCGCGCCGGATGGTGCCGCGCCGGAGCGCACCCAGCCAACCGACGCGCCAACTGTTGTCGCGCTCACCGCCCCCGCCGCCCGCGCGCCGTCCCCACCGGCCGCGGGCGCGATCACACTCCCCCTGCTTGGCGTCGTAAGTGCCGGCCAGCTCGGCCTGCCACTGTTCAGCCTGGCCGTCGGGTTCGTGGACGGCCTCAATCCCTGCGCCATGTGGGCGCTGCTCTACCTCCTCACGCTGCTGGCGCCACTGCGCGACCGGCGACGCATGTTCCTGCTCGGTGCCACCTTCGTCGGGGTGGGCGGCCTGCTCTACTTCGCGATGCTCGCCGCGTGGCTTGAAGTGTTCCTGCTCATCGGCCTCTCTCGCACCGTGCAGGTCGTGCTCGGCAGCATGGCCGTGCTCGCGGCCTCGGTGCACGTGAAGGATTTCGTGGCGTTCGGACGCGGCCCATCACTCAGCATTCCCGACGCCGCCAAACCGGGGATCTATCGGCGCGCACGTCGCATCGTCACCGCCGACAACCTGCTCGGCGCCCTCGCGGCGGTCGCCGTCCTCTCGCTGCTGGTGAACATGGTGGAGCTGCTCTGCACCGCCGGGCTGCCGGCCGTGTACACGCAGATCCTCACGGCCCGCGACCTGCCGCGCTGGGCCTACTACGGCAATCTCGTGCTCTACGTGGGCGCATTCGTGGTGGACGACCTCTTCGTGCTGGCGATCGGGGTGATCACGCTGTCGCAGAAGCGGCTGCAGGAGCGCGCCGGCCGCTGGCTCAAACTGCTGAGCGGTGTGGTGCTCGGCGCGCTCGGTCTGGTGCTGCTGCTGCGGCCCCAGTGGTTGGGGTAGCGCCTCACGTGATTGCGTCCATCGCGCGATTCCGACCACGCTGGCGTGGTACGTCGCTTCGCACGAGATTCGACGGAAGTTCCTCGCGCGCCTGACCCGCCAGCGATTCACGCCTCAGGCTTCGGCTACTTTCACCGACTCTCGCATGCGCCTCACCTCTCGCGCCCGTCGGCTCACACTGACCGGCGTCCTGATCGCCGCGTCCCTCCCCCTCCACGCCCAGCCGCGCACCGCACCGCTCGACTCCAGCGCACTCGCCAGCGTGAAGGTACGCTCACTCGGACCCTTCCGTGGCGGCCGCTCCACCTCGGCCGCGGGCGTACCCGGCCAGCCGCACGCCTTCTTCATGGGCAGCACCGGCGGCGGCGTGTGGCACACCGACGACGCCGGCGCCACGTGGCGCAACGTCTCCGACGGATTCTTCGGCGGCTCCATCGGCGCGATCGCCGTGGCCCCCAACGATCCCAACGTGGTGTACGTGGGCGAAGGCTCCATCGACATTCGCGGCAACACGTCGCAGGGACGCGGCGCGTGGCGCTCCACCGACGGCGGACGCACCTGGCGATCCATCGGCCTGAAGAACGGCGGACAGATCGGACGCATCCACGTGCACCCCACCAACGCCGATCTCGTCTACGCCGCCGTGCTCGGCCGCCCGTTCGGTCGCAATCCGGAGCGCGGCATTTACCGCTCGCGCGACGGCGGCAGCAACTGGGAGCGCGTGCTCTTCCTGAACGACTCCACCGGCGCCGTGGATCTCGCCATGGACCCGAGCAATCCGCGCATTCTCTACGCCGCCATGTGGCGCGCCGAGCGCAAGCCGTGGACCATGATCTCGGGCTCCGCCGAGGGTGGCATCTGGCGCTCCACCGATGGTGGCGACACGTGGACCAAACTCGGCGGCGGACTGCCGGCCAAGCTTACCGGCAAGATCGGGCTCACCGTGTCCCCCGCCAACCCGCGCCGGCTGTGGGCCATCATCGAAGCCGAGCCGGAAGGCGGCGTGTACCGCAGCGACAACGGTGGCGATACGTGGACGCGCACCAACAGCGAGAACAAGCTGCGGCAGCGCGCGTGGTACTACACGCATGTGCGCGCCGATCCGGTCGAAGAGCACGTGGTGTACGCGCTCAACACATCGCTCTATCGCTCCATCGATGGTGGCGTGACGTTCACACCCATCAGCGTGCCGCACGGCGACGTGCACGACCTGTGGATCAATCCGGGCGACAAGAACATCATGATCGTCGCGAATGATGGCGGCGCGCAGGTATCGCTCAATCGCGGGCGCACCTGGTCCACGTACTGGAACCAGCCCACCGCCGAGCTCTACGACGTCATCACCGACAACGCCTTCCCGTATCGCATCTACTCGGCGCAGCAGGACAACACCACGTTCAGCGTGCCGAGCTGGTCGTCGTCCAACTCGCTGCACCCGTTCACCGAGTACGAGTATGCCTCGGGGTGTGAAACGGGACCGGTCGCGCTGCACCCCGACGATCCGAGCGTGATCTGGGGCGGCTGCTACGGCGGTGCGATCAACCGCTGGGACACACGCACCGATGATCGGCGCAACGTGGTGGTGTACCCCGAACTGCAGCTCGGGCAGGCCGCCAAGGACCTGCAGTATCGCTTCCAGTGGGTGTCGCCCATTCTCGTCTCGCGGCACGACAAGAACACCGTGTACCACGCGTCGCAGTACGTGCTGCGCACACGCGATGGTGGCATGAGCTGGGAGCGCATCTCGCCCGATCTCACCACCAACACGCCCGAACATCAGGTCGCCAGCGGCGGACCGATCAACAACGACATCACCGGCGTGGAGATCTTCAACACGATCTTTGCACTCGCCGAAGATCGTGGTGATGCAAAGACGCTGTGGGCCGGCAGCGACGATGGTCGCGTGCACATCACGCGCGATGCCGGTGCGAACTGGACGGACATCACGCCGCCCGGCATGCCGCGCTTCGGCACCGTGGAGGAGATCGCGCTCTCGGCACACCAGCCGGGGCGCGCGTACGTGGCGGTGCAGGCGTTCCGTCTCGACGATTTCCGTCCGTATCTCTTCCGCACCGACGACTACGGCCGCACGTGGACTCGGCTCACCGACGGCAGCAACGGCATCCCTGCCGATCATCCGCTGCGCGCCGTGGCCGAAGATCCCAAGGTGCCCACGCTGCTGTACGCCGGCACCGAGTACGGCCTGTACGTGTCGTTCGACGGCGGGCGCGGCTGGCAGCGCATGCCCGGGCGGTTGCCGATCACGCCCATCATGGATCTTGAAGCGCGTGACGACGATCTCGTGATGTCCACGCAGGGTCGTTCGCTCTGGATCATCGACGACCTCGCTGCACTGCGCGAGTTCTCGGCGCCGGTGCTCGCCTCCGCGGCGCATCTGTTCACGCCGAGCAATGCGGTCCGTGTGCAGCGTGGTGTATCGCCGTTCGACCCGATCCCGGAGCTCCCCGACCAGCCGGATGCGGGCGCCTCGCTGCACTACTGGTTGGGCAGCGCCGACACGAGCGCGATCACGTTGGAGATCCGGGATGTGCAGGGTCGCACGGTGCGTCGCTTCACGTCGGACAGTGCGGCCGCGCGTTCGGCGCAGCTTGCGCGACTGCCGAACGCGCGCGGACTGCACCGCGTGGTGTGGGACCTCACGTATCCCGGCCCCGATCGCATCGACGGCGTGGTGGTGTGGGGGTATGTGGGTGGCGTGAAGGCGCCGCCGGGCCAGTACGAAGCGGTGCTCACCGCCAACGGCGTGAGCGTGCGGCGTTCGTTTGCGGTGCTTGCGGATCCTCGGCTCACGCATCTCACCGCGGCAGACTACGCAGAGCAGTTCCGTGTGGCGAGTCAGGTGCGCGATTCGATGAACACCGTCACGCGCACGCTGCGCGATCTGCGCGATGTGCGCGGGCAAAGTGAGCAGCTGATGGCATCGGCGAAGCGAGCTGGTGCCGAGGCGGCGCTGCAGATGCCGGCCGACACGCTGGGTGCGAAGCTGGAGCGACTGGAGGTGCAGCTCACGCAGGTGCAGAGCAAGAGCGGGCAGGACCCGATTCGGTTTGCCGGCCAGCTCGACAACCAGTGGGCCGAGCTCTACGGCAACCTCACCGGCAGCAACGGCTACATCTCGGGCGGACCGGAAGGTCGGCCCACGCGGGGTGCGGGGGAGCGGCTCACGGAGCTGAATGTGCGCTGGGGGCGGCTGCGCACGCTCTGGGAGGAGATTCTGCGCGTGGATGTGCCGGCGCTTAATGCCGCGGCGCGGGAGCTGGAGTTGGGGGTGATTGCGGTACCGGCCCGGGGGGTCGTACCGTGAGCGGAGCGTGGTCTGGCGAGCAGGGTCCGGCTCGCTGGGCTGGGCGAAGGGGACCGCAACCAAATCGTGAGGGGTGAGATGAGCGGTCGGCCGGATCGCGAGTGAGGCCGGCCCTGGTTGGGATCTGCTCGGCGAGACCCTCACCCCTCAGGAGTTCGTTGCGGTCCCCTTCGCCCGGCCCATCGAGCACTGAACTTCTCGGCTCGTTGGGCTGGGCAAAGGGGTCGGCAACCAAATCGTGAGGGGTGAGATGAGCGGTCGGCCGGATCGCGACCGATGCCGGCCCCGGTTGGGATCGGTTCGGCGAGACCCTCACCCCTCAGGAGTTCGTTGCTGACCCCCTCGCCCAGCCCATCGAGCACCCCACCCCCGCCCCCCCGGCACCAACCTCCGCAGTGCCCCGCCGTGCACCGTGATCGACGGCACCACCACCAGATCCCCGCGCCGCAGCTTGAGGGCGGAGCGATCGTAGAAGACCCCGAGCTCGGCCGAGATCCCTCCGTCGCGATCCCCGAAGCGCATTCCGCCAAAGCCCCCGATCGTGGGTGAATCGTGCGGGGCGGTCGAGCTGAGCGGGATCACCTGCAGCGCACGAATGCCCCCGTACGGCACGGTGCGCCCGGTATCGCTGCCCGATCGGATGAGTGTGGCCTCGAGGTGCGCATGCTGCCCGTAGTTCACGAAGCCGCCCCCGACCATGAGACCCGTGGCGGCACCGGGCTCGTCTGTGATGCCATCAAGCCTGCGTTTATACGTCACTACAACGCCACTGAAGGTCGGAACGCGAACACCAAGGTCGGAGCGCTCGTCGAGGCCGAATCGTTGCTCGAGGTCGATGCCGGGCATGGCCACGCTACTGCTGTCGTCCGGCGAGCGGGCGCCGCCGGGGACGACAGTGAAGATCTGGGATTCGGACCGCTCTCCCCGGGCGAGCGGACGAGCGGTCGTGGCCACCGCGTACGGGGTGCAGGCACTGACGAGCATGGGCAAGGCGAGCAGCAGCGCAGCAGTCGGTCGCATGAGATCTCCAGGTCGAGAGTGTTGCGCTCATGATCGCCCGTCCGCTCGCCCGCCAATATCGGGTGCATGACGTAGAAAATGACGTACCGCGCTTATTTCACCCGGACGATATTGACACGCAGTTTCATACGGGTAATATTCTCGGCGCTCGCGTCAACGGCTCCCCGATCCCGCCCGCCATGTCCAGTCCGTCCACCGTCGCCTTCGTAGGCTCACGTCTGCTCGCCGCCGGCTCGCTGCAGGAGGTGGCAGTCGCTGTGCACCACCATGCGGCATCCGAGCCGCTGCAGCCGGCCCTCGTGCTCGACGCCACCACCAGCGCCGCCATCGACCTCGACCTGCGCGGTACCGCAGACCAGGTGGCGGCGCGGTACGCGCCGAGCGACGAACCGGCCGAAGACCCCGACGCCACCCCCGAACCGCGCGGCCCCGGTCGCCCCCGGCTCGGCGTGGTCGCGCGCGAAATCACGCTCCTGCCTCGGCACTGGGACTGGCTGGCCAATCAGCCGGGCGGTTCGTCGGTGACGCTGCGACGACTCGTGGAGCAGGCGCGCGCCGGCAGTATGAAGCGCGATCGGGCGCGTGCTGCGACCGACGCCACCTATCGCTTCCTCATGCACCTCGCCGGCAATGAGATCGGCTTCGAGGAAGCGACGCGCGCCCTGTTCGCGGGCGAGCGCGAACGGTTTCTCGAACGCATCGCCATGTGGCCCGCCGATGTGCGCGCGCATGCCGAGCGACTGTCGGCGCCGGCGTTCGGTGCGGCGGTGGAGTAGCGGCGCGGCGTTCGCGCGCAGCCCGGTGGTAGGACGTCCGCATGCACGCGCACGCCCTGCGCCCCGCTACCGCGCGCTGACGACCTCGTATCGTGAGAGCGTCGGCACGTCATCATCGTCCAGCTCTTCCGCCCACACGAACGCGTCGCTCGCCCACAGCACGCGCACCCTGCTCGGCGCACGAATGCGCGTGCGCAGTGTTCCGTCAGCGGACAACACGGAGTACGTGACGCTGTCGTTCCCGACATGACCGCGGAGCCAGAGTGACCCATCGGCACCGGCCACCCCTTCCGTCACGGGCGGCCAGTGCGACGGAATGTGCACCGCCGCGTCGATCTCCGATTCGAGAAATCCCTGCGGACGCCACAGGTTTCGCTCACGACGACGCACGCTGTCGGCCACCTGCGCCGACACGGGCACCGGCGCGAACGTCAGTGTGCGCTGCCAGAGCGTGTCGCCGGATGTCGCGATACACGTCACGCTCGCGGTCGCTTCCGTGGAAGTCGCGGGCTGGTTCCGGTCTACCACACACGCCTTGCCACCCGGACCATCGAAGATCACGAAATCGTAGACAGCGATCGGCTGCGGCGCGAACTGAAGGCGGCCGCGTCCTTTGATGATGAGATCCCGGAACTCGACCGCGTAGCGACCGATGGTATCAGCCGCCCCGCCCTTCCTCGTGGAGCGCAGTACGGGAAGGGAGTCCACCAGGCCTCCGGTCAATGCCATGCCATACAGTCCCCCCCAGCCGAGTGCAAAGCCGTCTGGCGTCAGCGTTTCCGCGACCATGCCGAAGCCGGGATCCGTGTCGGTCGGCATCACCGCATCGCTACCGATCGTGGAGAGACCCAGCACGGCACCGGTGTCGCTGAAGAACGTGAGCCGGCGCTGCGCCCAGTCGCTGGTCCAGAGCGTATCGCCGAGCAGGCCGAATCTGGCCAGCTCGCGGATTTCGCCGGGCCCACCACCGGCCCGTCCGATCGTCTTCACGTAGCTGCCGTCGGTGCGAAACACCATGATATACGGTTCACCGCGCTGACTGACGTAGAGATACGTCGGCGTCGCAATCAGCTGCTTGATGGTGGTGAAGTTGTAGGCACCGTCGGCGCCGATCTGTGCGCGGAGTTCAAACGTGGCATCGCGCGCTGACTCGGCGGATGGCGGCGCGTCGACGCACGCGGTCACGAGCAGCAGCGTGAAGGCGAGGAGCGCAACGGATCGAGAGTTCATCTGGCGAAACAGTATTGCTTTCAACCTTCTATAGGCAACACTTGTTAGACACAAAAGTCGTCCCGGCGCCAAGGCGGCCACCCGCCAAAGAAGGCGCTCTTTGGTCCGGCCGCGCAGCGAATGCATCGGACGGCGTCGCTCAGGGCGCGCCGAGTACCTCGTCAAAGAGACGAGTCAGATCGACCACGCAGGGGACGGACGCGGGCGACGTGGCCCAGACGAGCGTGTCGGTGCTCACCTCGGGGCGCGTATCGGCCGGCAACCACCGCTCCACCACAC
>JAABRL010000039.1:0-4200 GCA_011390935.1 Gemmatimonas sp. | reverse complement strand
ACGCGCGCCGTGTTGGGCGACAGCACTTCGACGAGCAGCAACGGCTGGGCCACCTCGTCGGCGGTGCGCGGACGGCGCCCCTGCACGAGGGGCAGCACATACACGTCCGGCTGTACCAGCGTGAACGCATCGAGCTCGAGCTCTCCGGGCGACGTGAACACCGCCCCCGCGCGGTGCGCCTCGCAGTACGCATCGAGCATTCGCACCAGGATCGTCACCGCGGATTGCTGCACCAGTCGCGGACCGGGGCTCACGAGCAGCTCCCCATCCACACATTCGAAGCGCTTACCCGGTTCGTGCGGCAGGGCACGAACCGCATCGGCGGACCATGGGAAGTTACCGCCCGCCACCCTGCGCCTCCGCCTCCACGTCGCGTTCCCACGCCCTCAGCAACTCCCGCAACTCGCGCGCCACATCCTGGCGATGATTCGCGAGATCGTGTCGCTCGCCGAGATCGGTGCGCACGTTGAACACGAACTCGTGCGTGCCATCCACCACCAGCTTCCAGTCGCCGCGGCGCACCGCCTTCTGGTTCTGCCCGCCAGCCGTCGTGCGCCAGAACAGCGTGCGCGTCATCTCGGGAGTGCGCCCCTCCAGCACCGGCAGCAGGTTCACGCCTTCGAGCCGCGCCGCCGCCGGCACCGTCGTGCCGCTCGCCGCAAGCACCGTGGCGGTGAGGTCCATCGTGATCCCCACCTGATCCGTCACCAGCCCCGGGGCAATGCGCCCCGGCCAGCGCACGATCGTGGGCACCCGAATGCCGCCCTCCCACACCGTCCACTTGCGATGGAACAGCGGGGCGTTGTTCGCGAGCCACTCGCCGCCGTTGTCATTCGTGAAGATCACGAGCGTGTTGTGTGCAATACCGAGTGAATCGAGCGTGCGCAGAATCTCGCCCACGCCCTGATCCACACGCTCCACCATGGCCACGTAGTCGGCGCGTGTGCTGGTGGCCGAGTCGGAGGGCATGAGATGCGACGCACTGTCACGCGCCGCTGTGGGGCGATCGGGCGGCTGGTACGGCCAGTGCGGCGCGTTGTACGCCACGTCGATGAAGAACGGCTGCGTGGCATGCTCCCGAATGAACGCGATCGACTGCGCCGTGATGAGATCGGTCATGTACCCGGTGCGCTGAATCGGCTGCTCATTCTCCCACAGGTCGGGCTTCCCGTCGCGCCCATGATGCGTGTAGAAGTCGTGATAGCCGCTCTTGAGCCCGAAGAAGTAGTCGAAGCCGTGCGCGTTCGGACTGTGCGCGGGCGTGTAGCCCAGGTGCCACTTGCCCACGAGCGCGGTGCGGTAGCCGTTGGTGCGCAACAGCGCCGGCAGCGAATACGGCGAGGCCTTGAGTCCGGCGTCGCCGGCGGGTGCAGCCGACGACAGCGCCACTTCCACACCGTAGCGCTGCTGATAGCGGCCGGAGATGAGCCCGGCGCGCGTGGGCGTACACAGCACGCCGTTGGCGTAGAAGTCGGTGAAGCGCGCGCCGGCGGCGGCGAGTGCGTCGATATTGGGCGTGCGTATGTCCGTGGCGCCGTAGCTGCCGAGGTCGGCCCATCCCATGTCGTCGGTGATGATGAGCACGATGTTGGGGTGGGCGGATGCGGCCGCTTGTGCGTGCAGTGCTGTCGCGCCCATCCCGAGCGACGCGAGCAGTGCGAGGGATTGACTGATTCGACGCATGATCGTGTTGAATCCGATTGAAGACACGTTCACTCCCCCGACGCAATGCGCATGAGCTGCGCCGACATCCATGCACCGTACGTGCCCACCGCGTAGCCCACCACGGCGAGCAGCACACCCACCGGGGCGAGCGTGGGCGAGAACGCCGACGCCACCACCGGCGCTGACGCCGCACCACCCACATTCGCCTGACTGCCCACCGCGACGAAGAACAGCGGCGCGCGAATCAGTCGCCCCACCAGCAGCATCGTGCCGGCATGAAACGTCATCCAGAGCATGCCGAGCAGAAACAGGCCGGGCCGCTGCACCACCGCCGAGAGGTCCATCGTCATGCCGATCGTGGCCACGAGCACGTACAGCATGGCCGATCCCACGGTCGACGCCCCCACGCCTTCGAGCGCTCGTGCGCGCGTGAACGACAGCAGCAACCCGAACGTGGTGGCGAACAGCACCAGCCAGAAGAAGCTGCTGGTGAGACTCAATCGCTCGAGTTCCGGCGACGTGCGTGCGATCCACGCCGCGATCGGTGTGGCCAGCACGTGCGACAGCCCCATGCCACCGAAGCCGATCGCCAGCACGATCATGAGATCGGGGAGCGTGGGAATGCGTGCGTGTTTTTCGCGAAACTCGCGCACGCGTTCGATGAGCGCATCGATCGCCGACGTATCGGCGCCAAGTCGCTTGTCGATCCCCTCGGCGCGGCTCGCGAAGAAGAGCAGTACCGCCAACCACACATTGGCGGTGAGCACGTCGACTGCGATCATGGTGGAGAAGAGCGCGTCGCTCACGCCGAACACTTCCTTCATCGCCGCCTGATTCGCGCCGCCACCGATCCACGAGCCGGCAATCGTGGCAAGCCCGCGCCACACCGCATCCGGCCCCACGCCACCGACCGTGTCGGGGCTGATCACGCTCATGGCGAGTACCGCGAGCGGACCGCCGATCACGATGCCGACCGTGCCGGTGAGAAACATCACGAGTGCCTTGGGGCCGAGTCGCCGGATGGCCGGAAAGTCGATGCTCAGCGTGAGCAGAATAAGTGTGGCCGGCAGCAGGTACCGCGACGCCACGGTGTACAGCTGCGATGCCGTGCCGTCGATGAGGCCGATGCTGTGGTACACCGACGGCACGAAGTAGCAGAGCAGCAGCGATGGTACGTACGTGTAGAAGCGCCGGAACGCCGGGTGCGGATGGCTGCTCGTGTAGAAGATCAGCCCGAGCGTGGCGGCCAGCAGGCCGAGGACCGCGGCGTCACCGGTGATGAGCGGGGAGGAGAACATGGCCGACGATACGGTGCGGTCGGCCGCAGGGGAAGCGTGGCGCGGGACGGTCTACGGCGCGCGCTCGGCGGTGATGCGCGTCGGCGGTGGTTCCGGAATCACCATGGGCGGGGCATGGGGCGGTTCGCATGCGGAGCGTCGACGGGTCGCGGTTCGCTGGAGTCTCGCGACGACGGCGCGCTCCTCCACTACGGGAGACGAGAGTTCGCCACCTGAGGCATATGGTCAGCCCACGGAGGTCGCAAGAGATTGCAGACGCATCCGCAACCTGCGCCTTCCCAAGCCACTCGGTGATGCGACACGAGCCCCGGGCAGGTGGCGTGCGATCGTGTCGCCGACCCACGTACGGAGCGTGATGCTGAAGGATACGATGCAAAAGATTCCGGTCGACGCCCCGACGGTGTTCGCATTCCGAATCCGAGGATGAGGAGGAGGTCGAAGAATTCGTCGGGCAGCCGCTTTAGCCACTGCAGTCTCCCGCCTGCGCGCGTGCGATCCGCACGCGCTGTCTCCGTATCGTTCCATGTCCATCGAACCGCGGTCCCTCCGCGACCACTTGAGCCGAGCGCGTGATGCCCACGACAGTCGATCGCACGCCACAGCCTCCGTTTCCGCCGCAACCGATCGGTCCGCCCGGTCTGGAGCGCGACATGGACCCGGCGCCGAAGTACAGTGCGCCGCACTACCGCGCCGCCGACAAACTGCACGGCAGCGTCGCGCTGATCACCGGTGGCGACTCCGGCATCGGCCGCAGCGTTGCCGTGCTGTTTGCGCGTGAGGGGGCAGATGTCGCGATCGTCTACCTCCCGGTCGAGGAGAGTGACGCGCAGACCACCAAAGAGGCCATCGAAGCGGAGGGCCGACGCGCGTTGCTGCTGCCGGGAGACGTGTCGGATGAGTCATTCTGTGCAGAGGCCGTGGCGCGCTGCGTGCAGGAACTCGGATCACTCACAATTCTCGTGAACAATGCGGCCATTCAGCAGCATCGCGAGCAGGTGGAGGAGCTCACATCCGAGGCGTGGCGTCGCACCTTCGAGGTGAACATTCACGGCTACTTCTACATGGTGCATGCGGCGCTGCCGTACTTGCAGAAGGGCGCCGTGATTCTGAACACCGGTTCGATCACGGGGCTCGAGGGCAGCAAGGAGCTGCTCGACTACTCGAGTACCAAGGGCGCCATTCATGCCTTCACCAAATCACTGTCACAGGCGCTGATCGAACGCGGGATTCGCGTGAA